>NZ_JBITXI010000007.1:343993-464785 GCF_044544605.1 Streptomyces sp. NPDC053560
TTTTTTACTCTATGACCCGCCCCGCGTCCGGGGGGGCGGGGCGGGGCGGGGGGGGGGGGGGGGCGGGCGGCCCCGCGGGGGGGGGGGGGGCGCCCCCCCCCCCCCCCCCCCCCCCCCCCGCCTCGCAGGATCAGGAAAGGGGTCGCGGTTCAGTCGCGGGCGGTCAGCTTCTGCCGCACGAGCCCGATCGCGGTCAGCGCCACCGCGAAGCCGCCCGTGAAGTACAGCTGGATGCGCTGGGCCTCGTCCCGCAGCATCAGCAGCAGCACCACCGCGATGCCGGCCAGCGCCACCCAGGTGAGGAACGGGAACGCCCACATCCGCACGACCAGCCGCTCCGGCGCCTCCCGCTCCAGCCGGCGGCGCATCCGCAGCTGCGCGACGGAGATGAAGCCCCAGACCACCAGGACGGCCGCGCCGACCATGTTCAGCAGCCACTGGAAGACGGTGTCCGGCCACACGATGCTGAGCACCACGGTGAAGAAGCCGAAGACCGAGCAGAGCAGCACCGCGCGCCGCGGCACGCCATTGCTCACCTTGGACAGGAAGCGCGGGCCCTGGCCGCGGGCGGTGAGCGAGTACGCCATCCGGGAGGAGCCGTAGATGTTGGCGTTCATCGCGGAGAGCAGGGCGATCAGGATGACCACGTTCATGATCTGGCCGGCCGCGGGGATCTTCAGGTAGTCCAGCACCGCGACGTACGGGCCGGTCTTGGTGATCTCCGGCGCGCTCCACGGGATGACGGTCACGATGATCGCCATCGAGCCGACGTAGAAGAGGGCGATGCGCCACATCGCGGTACGCACGGCGCTCGCCACGCCGCGCACCGGGTCCTTGGACTCGGCGGCCGCGATGGTCACCGTCTCCAGGCCGCCGTACGCGAAGACCGAGGCGAGCAGGCCGACCATCAGGCCGTCCACGCCCTTGGGCAGGAAGCCGCCGTCGCCGGTGAGGTGCGAGGCGCCGGGCGCGTCCGTGCCGGGCAGCACGCCGAAGATGGCGAGCAGGCCGAGGACCAGGAAGATGCCGATCGCGGCGACCTTGAGGGTGGCGAACCAGAACTCGAACTCACCGAAGTTGCCGACCGCGGCGAGGTTGGTCGCGCAGAAGATCACCATGAAGAGGAGGACCCACATCCACGGCTCGGTGCCGGGGAACCAGCCCACCATGATGTCGGCCGCGCCCAGCGCCTCGGCGGCTACGGCCACGCAGAGCAGGGCGGTGAACATCCAGCCCGCGGTGAAGCCGGCCCAGGGACCGATGGACCGCTCGGCGTGCACGGAGAAGGAGCCGGAGGCCGGGTTGGCCGCGGCCATCTCGCCCAGCATGCGCATGACGAGCATGACCAGGCAGCCGGATATCGCGTACGCGATGACGATGGAGGGGCCGGCCGCGGCGATGCCCGCGCCGGAGCCGACGAAGAGGCCGGCGCCGATCACGCCGCCCAGCGCGATCATCGAAAGGTGGCGCTGCTTGAGCCCGTTGGACAGCGAGGTGCCGTTGTCCGGTCCGGCGCCTGCGGCCCGGTCGGCCGGCTCGCGCTCGGGCGCGGTGGACGAAGGTGTCCGATTCATGGTCGTACCTGTCCCGTAATGTGAGAGCGGAGCTGAGGCGGATCCGATGAGCCCGCTCAGTTTGGGCAAGGTGTCCGCTCAGGACAACACTCGTGCGCTGGTTGTTCGATATTCAGACTGAATCGTGACCGACCGCGCCCGAGGCGTGATCGACAGCGACAGAGGGTGACCGGCGTCTCACCCGCGGCGCCGGTCGCGGAGCTCGCGCCCGCCCGCGACCAGCAGCACCAGCACGGTGGCCCCGGCCGACCACAGCAGCTGCGGACGGGCCCCCGCGTCGAAGAGCATCAGCACGATCACGGCCGCCATGGCGGCCAGCGCCACCCACGTGAGCCAGGGGAATCCCCACATACGGAGGGTGAGCTTCTCGGGCGCCTCGCGCTCGATCCGGCGGCGCAGCCGCAGCTGCGAGACGGCGATCAGGCCCCAGACGAAGAGCAGTACCGCACCCACCGCGTTGAGCAGATACAGGAAGACCGAATCCGGCCACTTGAGATTGAGCAGAACCGAGATGAAGCCGAAGGTGACCGAGGCCAGCACGGCCCGGCGCGGCACCCCGCCGCCCGACACCTTCAGCAGCCCGCGCGGCGCCTCGCCCCGCTCGGCCAGCGAGAACACCATCCGCGAGGAGCCGTAGAGGTTGGCGTTCAGGGCCGACAGCAGCGCCACGAAGACGACCACGTTCATGATCTGGCCCGCGCCCGGCACGCCCAGCCGGTCCAGCACCGCGACGTACGGGCTCTTGCCCGGCTCGATCGAGGACCAGGGCAGCAGCGTGACGATGACCAGCATCGAGCCGACGTAGAAGAGGAGGATCCGCCAGACCGCGCTGCGCACCGCCCGGCCCACCGCGCGCGCCGGGTCGTCGGACTCCGCCGCCGCGATGGTCACGACCTCCAGGCCGCCGAACGCGAACACCACGGCCAGCACCCCGGAGACCACCCCGGACCAGCCGTTGGGCAGGAAGCCGCCGTCGCCGGTCAGATGCGCAAGGCCCACCGGGTCCCCGTCGTACGCGCCGGACCCCGGCAGCACCCCGAAGATCGCCAGCAGGCCCAGGACGAGGAAGAGCACGATCGCCCCGACCTTGAGCGTGGCGAACCAGAACTCGAACTCGCCGAAGTTGCGGACCGCGGCGAGGTTGGCCCCCGTGAAGAACAGCATGAAGATCAGCACCCAGCCCCACTGCGGGACCGCGGGCACCCAGCCGTTGGCGATCTGCGCCGCGCCGGTCGCCTCGACGGCGAGCACGACCACGAGCATGAACCAGTACAGCCAGCCCACGCTGAACCCCGCCCAGCGGCCCAGCGCCCGCTCCGCGTGCACCGAGAACGCGCCCGAGGCGGGCATCGCCGAGGACATCTCGCCCAGCATCCGCATGATCAGCATCGCCAGCGCGCCCGCGATCAGATACGACAGCGCGATGCCCGGACCCGCCACCTTGATGCCGGCGCCGGATCCCACGAACAGGCCCGCGCCGATCACGCCGCCCAGGCCCAGCATGGTCAGGTGGCGCTGCTTCAGTCCGCCGGACAGGGGTTCGCCGCTGTCCGCGCCACCGGTCGGGCCGGTGCCGGAGGTGGGGGGTGCGTCGTGCATGCGCTCGTACTCTCACAGGAGACGTTGGGGGGACCCCACAGTGTCTCCGGCCGGGCCGCACTAGCACAAAATGCCCGCACGATCGGCCCGTCGGTCGTGACGAGCATCACGTGACCTGGAGAAACCGCCGGTCGTCCGGCCCGGACGCGGACGTGCGCCGAGTGCGGAAGCATCCAAAGCCCGGTGTGACGCGTTTGTCGGCGCCGCACGATGATCGCCCGGCCTTGACTGGTCTAAGTTCGATGCGTCCCTGTTCGATTCCCACCCAGCGGAGTTCCGATGAGCCTTGCCGCCGCTTCCGTCCGCCCGGGCGCCGTCCTCGCCGACCTGCTGCCCGCCGTCACCGCCCCGCGCGCCCGCGTCCGCGACGCCGCGCTGGTCGTCGGCGGCGCCGCGCTCACCGGCGTCGCCGCCCAGATCGCCGTACCGGTCCCGGGCTCCCCGGTCCCGGTGACCGGCCAGACCTTCGCCGCGCTGCTCGTCGGTGCCTCGCTCGGCGCGGGCCGCGGTTTCCTCTCCCTCGCCCTGTACGCGCTGGTCGGCATGGCCGGCGTGCCGTGGTTCGCGGGCGCGCAGTCCGGTGCGGGCGGCGCCTCCTTCGGCTACGTGCTCGGCATGCTGCTGGCCGTGACGGCCGTCGGCGCGCTGGCCCGGCGCGGCGGGGACCGCGGGCTGCTGCGGACGGCCGGCACGATGCTGGTCGGCGAGGCCCTGATCTACGCGATCGGCGTGCCGTACCTGGCCCTGTCCACCGGCATGTCGATGGGCGAGGCGGTCGTCGCGGGTCTGGTGCCGTTCCTGATCGGTGACGCGCTGAAGGCGGTACTCGCGATGGGCGCGCTGCCGGCGGCGTGGAAGCTGGCGGGCCGCCGGGGCTGAACCCCGGCCGTACGCGGCGGGCCCCGCACCTCCCTTTTGGAGGTGCGGGGCCCGTGCCGTTCGTGGCGCCGTCCGGCGGCTCAGGCGCGGGACCTGCGGCGGTCGCGGTAGAGACCGATGGCCAGGACCAGCAGGCCGACGAGCACGGACATGATCATCTGCTGGCGGCCCTCCTTGTCGTAGAACATGTAGCCGACGACGAAGAGGATCAGCGTGATCGTGGCGTACGTCAGGTACGGGTACAGCCACATCCGGACGGTCAGCCGCTCCGGCGTCTCCCGCTCGATGGTGCGGCGCATCCGCAGCTGCGAGAAGCAGATGACCAGCCACACGAACAGCGCGACAGCGCCCGAGGAGTTCAGCAGGAACTGGAAGATCGTGTCCTTCGAGGTGTAGCTGAAGATCACCGCGATGAACCCGAAGGCGACCGAGGCCCAGATGGAGACCGCGGGGACGCCGCCCTTGTTGACGCGGGTGAAGGACTTCGGCGCGTCGCCCCGCTCGCCGAGCGAGAAGGCCATGCGGGACGCGGTGTAGAGGCCGGAGTTCAGGCAGGAGAGCACGGCCGTGAGGACGACGACGTCCATGACGGTGCCCGCGTACGGGATGTCCAGCGACTGCAGGACGGCGACGTAGGGGCTGGCCTCTACCGCCTTGTCGTCCCACGGCAGCAGGGAGACGATCACCGCGATGGAGCCCAGGTAGAAGATCGCGATACGCCAGATGACGCTGTTGGTGGCCTTGCGGACGGCCTGTACCGGGTTGGGCGACTCGCTGGCGGCGAGGGTGACGATCTCGCTGCCCATGAACGAGAAGACGACCAGCAGCATGCCGGAGAGGATCGCGCCCGGCCCGTTCGGCAGGAAGCCGCCCTGGCCGGTGAGGTTCGACAGGCCCACGGCCTCGTCGCCCGGCGGCAGTCCGAAGACCGCCAGCGCGCCCGCCACGATGAAGATCACGATCGCGGCGACCTTGATGCCGGCGAACCAGAACTCGAACTCGCCGAAGGAGCCGACGGATATCAGGTTCGTACCGGTCAGCACGATCATCACCAGCAGCGCCCAGGCCCACTGCGGGACGTCCGGGACCCAGTGGGTGAGGATGGCGGCCGCCGCGGTGGCTTCGACGGCCAGCACCACGGACCAGAAGAACCAGTACAGCCAGCCGATGGTGAAGCCGGCCCAGCGGCCCAGCGCGCGGTCCGCGTAGGTGGAGAAGGAGCCGGAGGTGGGGGAGGCGGCGGCCATCTCGCCGAGCATCCGCATCACGAGGACGACCAGCAGGCCGGTCAGCGCGTAGGAGATGAGGATGCCGGGGCCGGCGGCCGCGATGCCGGCACCGGAGCCGACGAAGAGTCCGGCGCCGATCACTCCGCCAATGGCGATCATCGACAGATGGCGGTTCTTGAGTCCTGCCTGCAGGCCCTCCGGCGACCGGCCGTCACCGGGGTCACCGGTGGTCCGCTCGGCGGTCGTGGTCGGCGGGTGCGCGCCCATGTGCACCGTCCTTGTGTGGTTCACGGATGTGTCGAGCCCCTGGATGAGAACGTCCGGGGTGCTCGGAGGGGAAGCCCCGAATCCGTATCGTTAACGACTTCGTGTGTTTGTACGACGAACTCATGTGCGAGACGTAACGCGGGCGTTTCCCCTGGTGTACTCGTAGGGAGACCCAACGGCACTTACCCCCACCCCGCCGTGTCACACTCATCGCATGCGCGTGTACCTCGGCTCCGATCATGCCGGTTTCGAACTGAAGAACCACCTCGTCGAGTGGCTGAAGGCCCATGGCCACGAGCCCGTCGACTGTGGCCCGCACATCTACGACGCCCAGGACGACTACCCGCCCTTCTGCCTCCGGGCCGCGGAGAAGACCGCCGCCGACCCGCAGAGCCTCGGCGTCGTGATCGGCGGCTCGGGCAACGGCGAGCAGATCGCCGCCAACAAGGTGAAGGGCGTACGGGCCGTGCTGGCCTGGAGCGAGGAGACCGCCAAGCTCGGGCGTGAGCACAACAACGCCAACGTGATCTCCGTCGGCGGCCGGATGCACAGCCAGGACGAGGCCACCAAGTTCATCGAGGCCTTCCTCGCCACGCCGTACAGCGACGAGGAGCGGCACACCCGCCGGATCGAGATGCTCTCGGCGTACGAGACCACCGGCGAGCTGCCCCCGATCCCGGCGCACCACCCGCAGCAGGGCTGACCCGCAGGACAGGACTGATCGCAGATGCCCGAGGGGCACACGATCCACCGGCTGGCCGCCGACCACTTCGAGAGGTTCGGCGGCCGGCCTGTGCGCGCGAGCAGCCCGCAGGGCAAGTTCGCCGACGGCGCCGCGCTGGTCGACGGCCAGGTGCTGACGGCCGCCGAGGCGCACGGCAAGCACCTCTTTCTGGGCTTCGACGGCGCCGGCTGGGTCCATGTCCACCTCGGCCTCTTCGGCAAGCTCGGCTTCGGTGCGGCACCGGCGCCGCCGCCCACCGACACGGTGCGGCTGCGGCTGCTGAACGACGGGCACTACGCCGACCTGCGCGGGCCCACCGCCTGCGCGCTGCTCACGGACGCCGACAAGCAGGCGGTGCACGACCGGCTCGGCCCCGACCCGCTGCGCGCGGACGACGACGGGGAGCCGGCCTGGCGGCGGATCTCGCGCAGCCGGACGAGCGTGGCCGCGCTGCTGATGGACCAGAAGGTCATCGCCGGCGTCGGCAATGTCTACCGCGCCGAGGTCCTCTTCCGGCACGGAATCGACCCGTACCGCCTAGGCCGCGATCTGCGGCGTTCGGAATGGGACGCGATCTGGTCGGACCTGGTCGTCCTCATGCGTGAGGGCGTCCGCAACAACCGCATCGACACCGTGCGCCCCGAGCACGAGCCCGAGGCCATGGGCCGGCCGCCGCGCGTGGACGACCACGGCGGCGAGGTGTACGTCTACCGCCGCGCGCAGCAGCCGTGCCATGTCTGCGGGGCAGACATCCGAACGACGGGCCTCGGCGGGCGGAACCTGTTCTGGTGTCCGGGGTGCCAGACGCGCTGACGCGCCCGCCCGTCCGGCTCCCGGGTGCAGGCGCCCTGTACGGGGCTCCGCCCGGGAACCCGGTCCTCAGCCTCCCCCAGCCACCGCTGGGAGGTGCCCCAGGACGGGCTTGATTTGTCAGAATCCGTGCGGCAGCCACGGTGTGATGTCCGAGCCGAAGGCCGCCGAGGCCTCGGCCAGGGCGCCCGGGCGGAGCTCCGTCACGCGGCCCGCCGCCGCCAGCGCGCTCAGCGGGGTGTCCCCGAGGTACACCGCGCCCAGCTCCCGCACGGACAGCGCCAGGTCGGCAGCGTCCGTGGTCCGCTCGCAGGACGCGCCCTTCGCGTCACCGGACAGCCGCCACCGCCCCTCGTTCCACGGACAGAAGGCGTCCCGGACGTCGAGGACGACGTCCACCGGCGCCGCGTACGTACGCCCCGCCAGCGCCGCGCCCACCTCCACCGGACGCAGGAACAGCCCCTCCCGCACCCGCACTCCGCACCGGCGCAGGTCGGACACCATGTGCAGCAGCGGGTCGTCCAGCGGGCGGTTGTGGGAGACCAGGCTGGAGGTCAGGTCGATGGAGAGCAGGTAGCGCCAGAGCGCCGCACGGACGACCGGGTCCAGCGCTTCCATGTCGCGCAGCTGCACCGTGCCCTCCGGGCCGCTCCCGCCCCACTCCGGCTTGACCGCGTACCGCGCGTACCCCCGCACCTCGCCGGCGACCTCCGCCAGCACGCACAGCAGTTCCCCCGAGCCCTCCCGGTCGCCGGGCGGGTCCAGCACCGGCAGTCGCTCCCAGCCCGGCTGCCGGGCGAGCATCCCGGGGCGGCCGGCGACGAGCTGCGCGTACACCCGTTCGCAGTCGGCCACCGCCTCGGCGGGCGGCACGATCCGCAGGCTTACGTCGTCCGTGCCGTCCGGGAGCGTCAGTGCGACCCGTTCCGTCTCGACCTGCAGCGTGGCCTGGCGGGTGGCCACGCCGTATCCGAACCGGCCGTAGATCACCGGTTCGGACGCAGTCAGAATGGCGAGCGGCTCCGCACGGCGGCGTACGTCGTCGAGCTGATGCCGCATCATTTCGGTCAGCAGTCCGCGCCGCCGGTGCGTCGCCTGCACGCTGACCATCGTCACGCCGGCCGCGGGGACCGACGCTCCGCCCGGCACGGTCACCCGGAAGCTGAAAGCCCCGGCCGTGCCCACGACTTCGGTCCCGTCCCACACGCCGAGCGACCGGTCCACCTCGGTGAGGTCCCGGAAGAGCCCGCGCTCCTCGGAGGACTCGGGAACCCCGCCGAACGCCCGCTCCAACTTGGCGTACCAGCCGTCCCACTCGGCTGCCCGCAATGTCCGTACCTGTGTCGTCATACGTCATGCGTAGCAGGCTCCGGCTCGCGGACGCGACTGGATTTCGAACACGTTTTCCCGGCAATTGCCGCGGGCGGCGTGCCGCGAATCGACGCGCCGCCAAAGGGGTGGATATGGTCACGGGCAAATGGCGAGCGGCGCGGCAGCGGAGACCCTGACGGCCCGGGTGCGCAAGGCGATGCACCGGGTTCGCATCGGCGTGCGCAAGGCCATGGTCGACTACTTCCGCGGCGACGGCTCCGACTGGGTCGCGCTGGTGGCCCTGCTGATCTCCGTGCCGCTCCTCGCGGCCTGCACGATCTGGCGCCCCGACTGGTTCGCGCCCACCGCCCTGGTCCTCCCGATCGTCGCGGGCGGCCTGCTGCTCCGCCCCTCCAGCCTGCTGGCCCTGTACGGCACCGCGGCGGTGGCGCTGATCGTGGAGGCCGCGGCGCTCGGCCCGTACGAGCGGGGCCCGGACCGGATCACGCCCGGCACGGTCCTGGTGGTCGCGGCGGTGGGCCTCTTCGGGCTGCTGATCGCGCAGTTCCGCAGCCGGGTGGGCGTGCCGTGGCGGCGCGGCGGCACGATGCTCTTCGACCTGCGCGAGCGCATCAGGGTCCAGAGCGCGCTGCCGCAGCTGCCGCGCGGCTGGCACCGCGAGATGTCGCTGCGGCCGGCCGGCGGCCAGTCCTTCTCCGGCGACTTCGTCGTCGCCTCGCGCACCCACGGCGGCCACATCCTGGAGGTCGTCCTCACCGACGTCTCCGGCAAGGGCATGGACGCCGCCTCCCGGGCGCTGCTGCTGTCGGGCGCGTTCGGCGGTCTGCTCGGCTCGCTGCCGCCGCACGGCTTCCTGCCGGCGGCCAACGGCTATCTGCTCCGCCAGGACTGGAGCGAGGGCTTCGCGACCGCCATCCACCTCGTACTGGACCTGGAGTCCGGGGACTACGAACTGTTCTCCGCGGGGCATCCGCCCGCCCTCCAGCTGAGCGCGGGCAGCGGCCGCTGGGAGGAGAAGGCGGCGGAGGGGCCGCTGCTGGGCATCATGGACGGCGTCCAGTTCGACCCGATCAAGGGCACGCTGCGCCCGGGTGACGTGCTGATGCTCTTCACCGACGGGCTGGTCGAGGCCTCCGACCGGGACATCGCCGAGGGCATCGACCGCCTCACCGGTGAGGCCGACCGCTATGTGACCGCCGGCTTCACCGGTGCCGCCTGGCATCTGATCGAGGCGGTCGCCAAGGACGTGCACGACGACCGCGCGCTGCTCCTGATCAGCCGGGACTGACCGCCCGCGCCGCGCTTTCCGGCGCGGCGGGCCCGGGGGCCGGCGCGGGCCCGGATACCCGACCCGGGAACGGCGCGGGCGTGCGTGCGCCCGGCTGCCCGATCCGTGAACGCCGGATGCCCGGCCAGGGAACGGCGCGGACCCGGACGAGCCCGCGCCTGTGCCGGGCGACCTACCCGGCCGCCACCGGCTCGGCCTCCGCCGGTTTCTCCGTACGCGGTGCCGCGCGCCCCGGCAGGATCCGTGCCAGCCAGCCGGCGCGCCCCGCCGCCAGCGGGCCCAGTACCGCGAGGATCAGGACGTACCCGGCGATGAACGGCGACAGCCGGTCGTCCAGGCCGGCCGTCGCGGCCATCGTCGCGAGGATCAGCGCGAACTCGCCGCGGGCCAGCAGCGAGGTCGCGATGTTGGCCGCGGGCCGCGTCCCGAAGCGGTAGATGCGGGCGGCGACGAGCCCGGCGAGGACGTTCATCAGCAGGGTCACCGCCACCGCGATCAGCACCGGCCAGAGCACGGTGGGCAGGTCGCCCGGGTCGATGGACAGGCCGAAGGCGAAGAAGAAGATCGCGCCGAAGGCGTCCCGCAGCGGATGCACCAGCTCGCGTATGCGCTCGCCGGAGCTGGTGCTGCCGAGCATCAGGCCGACCATGAACGCGCCGATCGCGTCGGCGACCCCGAACACCTCCGAGATGCCCGCCACCAGTACGGCGGCGCCGAGGAAGGAGATCACGAGGAGTTCGTTGTCGCGGGTGGCGATCAGCCGGCCGACCAGCTTGGTGCCCCAGCGGGCTGCCGCGGCGAGCAGCAGCAGGAAGCCGAAGGCCTTGCCGGCGTCGACCGCGGCGGAGGCCATCGAGTCGGCACCGGAGATCACCGGCTGCAGGGCGGCCAGGTAGAGGGCGAGGAAGATGTCCTCGACCACGATGATGCCGAGGATCGGCCGGGTCTCGGGATTGCCGAGCCGGCCCAGGTCCACCAGGACCTTGGTGACGATGGCCGAGGACGAGATGCCGAGCACACCGGCCAGCACCAGCGCCTCCGAGGTGCCCCAGCCCAGCGCGAAGCCGAAGCCGAGGCCCGCGCCGACGTTCAGCGCGAGGTACGCGCCGCCGGCCAGCGCCATCTTGCGGCCGCCGGTCTTGAGGTCGTCCATGTGGAATTCGAGGCCCAGGTAGAAGAGCAGCAGTACCAGGCCGAGCAGCGAGAGCATCTCCAGATCGTGCGGATCGGAGACGAGGACGTAACCGGGGGTGTTCGGGCCGAGCAGGATGCCGGCCAGGATGAAGAGGGGAATGGTCGGCAGGCCGATGCGGCCGCCGAGGCGGGCGAGGACGGCGGCGGCCAGGAAGGCACCGCCCATGGCGAGAAGGGTCTCCGCGTGTCCGATGGCTCCTCCAGGGTTCGGGTGGGGCTCGGGCAAGAGTCAAGGGATGGTCAAAAGAACGTATGTAATTAGTTTACCAAACGATCTCTGGAGGGGTCCCGACCTGCTCCGCCGGGGCTTCCCGCGGGCGCCGGAAACGCGAAAGGCGCGGGGCGGCATCACTGCCGCTCCCGCGCCCTGACGGTCCGCACCCGGGCGGGACGCTCCCTGCCCGCCGGGTGCCGGCTACGCCGCCGTGCCGCGCGCCCGCGCCGTGTCGGCCGGGTCCCGCTTGAACGCCCAGTTCATCTTCGGCTCCATCGCCCAGCGGAAGGCCCGCTGCACCGGTGGTGTGCACAGCGCGGTGACCACCACGGCCGCGATCACCGTCACCGCGATCTCACCCAGCGGCGTGTGCAGCCACTGGTAGTCGTCGAACCAGCCCCAGAAGCGCGAGCCCTTCGCCAGGAAGCCGTGCAGCAGGTAGCCGTACAGCGTGCCCGCGCCCAGCACCGTGAACCACGTACGCCGCTTCGGCACCCACGCGAAGAAGCAGGTCACCAGCACCGCCGAGCAGCCGAACATGGCCAGCGTCATGACCAGCCCGGACCACCACGGCGCGCCCAGCTCCTGCGCGCTGTCGCGGTGGTAGAACCACGCCGACGTCATCCGGGGCGCCGCCCAGTACGCCGTCACCACCGCGGCGGCGAAGATCGGGAGCGAGGCCCACTTCACTGCCCGGCGCTGCGCCCACTGGAAGTGCTCGGGCTTCATGAAGAGCCCGATGACGAAGAACGGCAGGAACTGCAGGACCCGCTGGAGGTCCAGGTCGTCCCCGATGTCCGGCGAGATCGAGGCCAGCATCGCGATGGCCAGGGCCAGCGGGACGGGCCAGCGCACGATCTTCCACAGCGGCGTGGTCAGCCGCCAGACGAACAGCGCGACCAGGAACCAGGTCAGGAACCACGGGTCCAGCAGGCTGATCGGGTGGCCCGGGTCGTCGTCGGCCCAGCGCTTGAAGAGGCTGTACGCCACCTCGAAGAGCACGTACGGCACGGCGACGCCCGTGATCAGCCGCTGGAGCCGGTCCTTGCGCATGTCGAAGCTGCGCGAGAAGTAGCCGGAGACGATGATGAACGCCGGCATGTGGAAGGTGTAGACGACCATGTAGAGCGCCTCGGCGGCACGGCTGCCGTCGGTCAGGGGCTCCCAGACGTGGCCCATGGCCACGAGCACGATCGCCAGGTACTTCGCGTTGTCGAAGAAGGGATCGCGTTCCTTCTTCTTCGGCTTCTCCGGCGCGGCCGGTGCGGACTCCGTCAGGACGGAGCCGGCCGGCGCCGCGGGGGAGCCCGGTGGCTTCTCTGCAGGCGCGGCTGCGGCGGGCGTTTCCTTGGCCGGGGGGAGCGGACTTCGCTGGTCGCCGTGGAACATCTGAGGCACCTTAGTGGGGGACCGGAGATTGCGTAAAACCGTCTTCTTGGCGCTCGGGTATTTCTGCTGCTACCCGCGGAGATCGCAGGCAGGCGGGAAGATCCGGCCGTTCTCCGGCCGGGCCCATTCATGCCCGTTCTGTGGGGGAACATCCCGCTTTAGCGGTCCATATGCCTCGGGGGCGGCCCGGAGGGAATGTCCCGCTGTGTGACGTTCCGCTCGCGTGGCGCTTCTCACGGGAACGGCTTTCCGGAATTCGAATTACCGCGCGTGAAGTGGGTATACCCGTCGCACCCGGTGCCGGCCGACGGAAATGATCAGGCCGAATCGGCGGCCGGAACCGCCTCGTTCAATTACTTGGCGCGGGCCGGCGGGCAGAGCTGTCCGGAAGACGTGGCCGCCCCGAAGTGCGTAAAGCCTTGGCCGATGATTCGTCACTCATCTCCACCGGGAAGACAGTTGGTGGCACGATGGGTGCCGGCGGGGGTATGCACGGCTGCATGCTTCCAGGGCCGGTGTGGCGTTCCGACCAAGGGTGTGATCAGTTGTGGAACTTTCCCTGTCTGTGGTGGTGCTGTTGGCGATCATTCTGATCGTGCTGCTCCGCAACAAGTCGCTGAAGTGGGGGCCCGCGCTCGTCGCCGTTCTCTTCGGCTTCTTCCTCGCGGCCACCGGCATAGCCCCGTCCGTGAACCGTTTCTTCGCCTCAGTCGCTGACACCATCAACAACATCAGCTTCTGACGGGCGCGAACCGCTTTCGATCAGCGGACGAACCGCTTTCGAGCAGCGCGAACAAGGCACCGGACCGGCTCCCCGCGGCCCGGCGCCGCTCGTTTCACCGCCCGCGCCTCACTTCCGGCCGCGGGCCAGCGCGTCCCGTACGGACTCCTCGCTGCGGCCCACCACGGCACTGCCGTCGTCCGCGGTGATGATCGGCCGCTGGATCAGCTTCGGGTGCGCGGCCAGCGCCTCGATCCAGCGTTCCCGGGCGTCCGCCGTCCGCTCCCAGTCCTTCAGGCCCAGCTCCTTCGCCGCGGCCTCCTGGGTGCGCGTGATGTCCCACGGCTCCAGCCCCAGGCGGTCCAGCACCGCCCGCAGCTCCGCCGCGCTCGGCGGGTCCTCCAGATAGCGGCGCACGGTGTACTGCGCGCCCTCCTCGTCCAGCAGCTGCACAGCGGACCGGCACTTCGAACACGCGGGGTTCACCCAGATCTCCATGCCCGCACCCTAGCCAGCAGGCACGTACCCCGGGATACGCAGAAGGCCCGGCCGCGCCGTCCTGCGCGCGACCGGGCCTCCTGTCGTGGAGCGGGCGACGGGAATCGAACCCGCGTAGCTAGTTTGGAAGACTAGGGCTCTACCATTGAGCTACGCCCGCATGCGCCGGGGACCGTGGAGCGGCTCCGGCACGGTGAGCATCGTAGCGGGTCCGGGCCGTCCGCCGCACACCCCACTCGCCCCTCGGATATCTGGCAGCCGCATGGCCTGCGGGCATGTACCCTACGTGTCGCACCGACGGGGTGTGGCGCAGCTTGGTAGCGCGTCCGCTTTGGGAGCGGAAGGTCGTCGGTTCGAATCCGGCCACCCCGACCATCATGTGGCTTTCAGCCATCCCCATGATCGCATCAACCACCGCCCGGCCTGCGCGGACGGGTGTTGTCAAGATCGCATTGTGGGGCGCGTCGTGCTTGCGGTTACTATGCAAGCTGCGCGTCCGTGTGCCTCTTTTTCGGGTCTCCCGGGCGCGATCCGCCGGGCCCGATACGCCGCGAGCGTCTCGAAGGCCGGGGGATCTTCCAGCAGAACCCCAGAAGTCAGCCCCAAGGAGACCGAACCGTGAAGAGCGCCGTGGAGACCCTGAACCCGACCCGGGTTCGGCTCACTGTCGAGGTGCCCTTCGAGGAGCTCAAGCCCAGCCTCGACGCGGCGTACAAGAAGATCAACCAGCAGGTCACGGTGAAGGGCTTCCGCCAGGGCAAGATCCCGGCCCGCGTGATCGACCAGCGGTTCGGCCGCGGTGCGGTGCTGGAGGAGGCCGTCAACGACGCGCTCCCGAAGTTCTACACCGAGGCGGTCAACGAGGGTGAGCTCAACGTCCTCGGCCAGCCCGAGGTCGACATCACCGAGCTGAAGGACGGCGAGCTGCTGGCCTTCACCGCCGAGGTGGACATCCGCCCCGCCCTGGAGATCCCGGACTACTCCGGTATCGAGGTCGAGGTCGACGCCGTCGAGGTGTCGGACGAGGACGTCGACAAGGCGGTCGAGCAGCTCCGTGAGCGCTTCGCCTCCACCTCCGCCGTCGAGCGCGCCGCCGCCGAGGGCGACGTCGTGACGATCGACCTGCAGGCCAAGGTCGACGGCGAGGTCCTGGAGGACGGCGTCGCCGAGGGCGTCAGCTACACCATCGGCTCGGGCGAGCTGCTCGACGGCATCGACGACGCCGTCAAGGGCCTGGAGGCCGGTGGCGAGGCCACCTTCACCTCCGAGCTCAAGGGCGGCTCCGCCGCGGGCAAGGAGGCCGAGGTCTCGGTCAAGGTGACCGAGGTCAAGGCCAAGGAACTGCCCGCGCTGGACGATGACTTCGCGCAGCTGGCCAGCGAGTTCGACACGCTCGACGAGCTCAAGGACGACAGCCGCAAGCGCCTTGCGCAGACGAAGAAGTACGACCAGGCCACCCAGGCCCAGGAGAAGGTCCTCGAGGAGCTGCTGAAGCTCGTCGAGGTCCCGATCCCCGAGAAGCTGCTCGCGGACGAGATCGAGACCCGCAAGCACAACCTCGTGAACCACCAGCTCGGCCAGATGGGCCTCGACCTCGCCAAGTACCTGGAGTTCCAGGGCAAGACCGAGGAAGAGTTCGACGCCGAGACCAAGGAGCAGGCCGAGAAGGGCATCCGTACCCAGTTCGTCCTCGACGAGCTGGTCAACAAGGAGAAGCTGAACGTCAGCCAGGAGGAGCTCACCGAGCACCTCATGCGCCGCGCGCAGTCCTCCGGCATGTCCCCCGACCAGTTCGCGCAGGCCGTCGTCGAGGGTGGCCAGGTGCCGATGCTCGTCGGCGAGGTCGCCCGCGGCAAGGCCCTCGCGGTCGTCGTCGAGGCCGCCACCGTCAAGGACACCAACGGTGAGGTCGTCGACCTGGACGACGAGGACGAGACCGCCGAGACCGTCGAGGCCGTGGAGAACGCCACCGCCGAGGCCGCCGAGGCCAAGGACGAGCAGGCCGAGGACGAGACCAAGGCCTGAGTCCGCCGCCCGGCCCGCCAGGGCCGGGACCGCGGCCGCACCAGGCCGCACAGCACGCTGACGACGGGCCCGGACACGCACCCGCGTGTCCGGGCCCGTCGTGTATCCGCGCTTCCCGCCGGCCCCGGGAGCGCCCCGGGCACCTGCGCTCAGAGCGAACAGTTCTCAATGCGGGATGGCGCCCGCCGACCAGCGCGTTAGGGTCCGTAGATACGTGGGCAGGGGACTTTCCGACACCGCGCCGGGGGCGCCGACGAGGCGCCGGGTCCCGCGCCCCAGAAGACGACGCTGAGACGGTCCTCGAAGCCGTCCGACAACGAGCAGGTGGACACGTGACGATCCCGATGCCTTCCGCCGCCGCTGAGCCGACCTTCGGTGGCCTCGGCGACCAGGTCTACAACCGGCTGCTCGGCGAGCGGATCATCTTCCTCGGCCAGCCGGTCGACGACGACATCGCCAACAAGATCACCGCGCAGCTGCTCCTCCTGGCCGCGGAGCCGGACAAGGACATCTTCCTCTACATCAACTCTCCCGGTGGCTCGATCACGGCCGGCATGGCGATCTACGACACCATGCAGTACATCAAGAACGACGTGGTCACCATCGCCATGGGCCTGGCCGCCTCCATGGGCCAGTTCCTGCTGAGCGCCGGCACCCCCGGCAAGCGCTTCGCGCTGCCGAACGCCGAGATCCTGATCCACCAGCCCTCCGCGGGCCTGGCGGGCTCCGCGTCGGACATCAAGATCCACGCCGAGCGGCTGCTGCACACCAAGAAGCGGATGGCGGAGCTGACCGCCTTCCACACCGGCCAGACCGTCGAGCAGATCACCCGCGACTCCGACCGCGACCGCTGGTTCTCCGCCGACGAGGCCAAGGAGTACGGCCTCATCGACGACGTCATGGGCTCCGCCGCCGGCGTCCCGGGCGGGGGCGGCACCGGCGCCTGACGCGCCGGAGACTCACCCCCAGCCGACCCAGCCCACTTGATCGCCACCAGGACGGTGAACACCCAGATGAACAACTTCCCCGGCAGCGGCCTGTACGAGCGGACGATGTCCGAGTCCGCGGGCCAGTCGCAGTACACCGGCCCGCAGGCCGAGTCGCGTTACATCGTTCCGCGCTTCGTGGAGCGCACCTCGCAGGGCGTGCGCGAGTACGACCCGTACGCGAAGCTCTTCGAGGAGCGCGTGATCTTCCTCGGCGTGCAGATCGACGACGCCTCGGCCAACGACGTCATGGCGCAGCTGCTGTGCCTGGAGTCGATGGACCCCGACCGCGACATCTCCATCTACATCAACTCGCCCGGCGGCTCCTTCACGGCGCTCACCGCGATCTACGACACGATGCAGTTCGTGAAGCCGGACATCCAGACGGTCTGCATGGGCCAGGCGGCCTCCGCCGCGGCCGTGCTGCTCGCCGCCGGCACCCCCGGCAAGCGGATGGCGCTGCCCAACGCCCGCGTGCTGATCCACCAGCCGTACAGCGAGACGGGCCGCGGTCAGGTCTCCGACCTGGAGATCGCCGCCAACGAGATCCTGCGCATGCGGACCCAGCTGGAGGAGCTGCTCGCCAAGCACTCCACCACGCCGATCGAGAAGATCCGCGACGACATCGAGCGCGACAAGATCCTGACGGCCGAGGAGTCCCTCGCGTACGGTCTTGTGGACCAGATCGTGTCGACCCGGAAGAGTTCCGTTTCCGTTTGACCGGTCGATTGATCGCGCTGGTCGCGACTTGAGCCGGAGTGGCTCCCCCTTGGACCGAGTCGGCCGAGTCGGTTCAAGGGGGGCCCGCAGCGGGGGCCCGGCAAGGTACCGTCGATTAGGCAAGCACCCGGGTCCGTAGGAGCAATGCGGATCCCAGGCGAAGGGGAAGCACCTCGTGGCACGCATCGGTGACGGCGGCGACCTGCTCAAGTGCTCGTTCTGCGGGAAGAGCCAGAAGCAGGTGAAGAAGCTCATCGCGGGTCCTGGTGTGTATATCTGCGACGAGTGCATCGACCTCTGCAACGAAATCATCGAGGAGGAGCTCGCCGAGACCTCCGAGGTGCGCTGGGAGGAGTTGCCCAAGCCCCGGGAGATCTACGAGTTCCTGGAGGGCTACGTCGTAGGCCAGGAGGCCGCGAAGAAGGCACTCTCGGTAGCCGTCTACAACCACTACAAACGGGTCCAGGCCGGCGAGAACGGCGGCGCGCGCGGCAACGACGAGGGCATCGAGCTGTCCAAGTCCAACATCCTGCTGCTCGGCCCGACCGGCTCCGGCAAGACGCTGCTCGCGCAGACGCTCGCCCGGATGCTCAACGTCCCGTTCGCCATCGCCGACGCGACGGCGCTGACGGAGGCCGGGTACGTCGGCGAGGACGTGGAGAACATCCTCCTCAAGCTCATCCAGGCCGCCGACTACGACGTCAAGAAGGCCGAGACGGGCATCATCTACATCGACGAGATCGACAAGGTCGCCCGCAAGAGCGAGAACCCCTCGATCACGCGTGATGTCTCCGGCGAGGGCGTCCAGCAGGCGCTGCTGAAGATCCTGGAGGGCACCACCGCCTCGGTTCCGCCGCAGGGCGGCCGCAAGCACCCGCACCAGGAATTCATCCAGATCGACACGACGAACGTGCTGTTCATCGTGGGCGGCGCGTTCGCGGGCCTGGAGAAGATCATCGAGTCCCGGGCCGGCGCCAAGGGCATCGGTTTCGGCGCGACGATCCGCTCCAAGCGCGAGATCGAGTCCAAGGACCAGTTCCAGGAGGTCATGCCGGAGGACCTGGTGAAGTTCGGGATGATCCCCGAGTTCATCGGCCGCCTCCCCGTGATCACCTCGGTCCACAACCTCGACCGCGAGGCGCTCCTCCAGATCCTGATGGAGCCCAAGAACGCGCTCGTGAAGCAGTACCAGCGCCTCTTCGAACTGGACGGGGTCGAGCTGGACTTCGACCGTCCGGCGCTGGAGGCCATCGCCGATCAGGCGATCCTGCGCGGCACGGGCGCCCGTGGCCTGCGCGCCATCATGGAGGAGGTCCTCCAGTCGGTGATGTACGAGGTGCCGTCCCGCAAGGACGTGGCCCGCGTCGTCATCACCGAGGACGTTGTTCAGTCGAACGTGAATCCCACGCTCGTCCCGCGCAACCGCGGCGGCGAGTCGGGCGAGCACCACGAGAAGAGTGCGTAGTCCGCACGCTTACAGCGACGAAGGGGGCTCCCGGCAGATGCCGGGAGCCCCCTTTTCGTGTCACCGCTCCGGGGGTGTGACCCGCGAGGTCACTTCTTGACGCGGACGTCCTTGCGGACCTTGCCGAGCAGATCGGCGGCGGAGTCCAGCTCACGCGCCGTGTTCTTCTCGCCCGGCATGACGACGGCGAAGGTGCTGTAGTCCGCCCAGGCGCAGATCGGCAGCTCGGAGACCTCGCCCGGCTTCGGGTCCTTGGCCTTCGCCATCTGGCACTTCACCAGCGCGCCCTCGCCGCCCTCGGGGGTGAACTCCTCGGGCGTGCCGACCAGATCGGCGTCACTGCCGTTCTTCACGGTCTGCTTCTGCATGTACAGGAAGAAGGCGTCCAGCGCCGTACCGGGGTCGGTCATCGTCCCGTACGAGCCCTGCAGCACCAGGCCGTTCTTCGGGTTCGCGCCGGGGGAGTAGACGCCCTGCACCGATGTCGGGTCCTTCATCGGCAGGTTCTTGGACATGCCGTCCTTGCCGGCGGAGGTCCGGCCCGAGCCCGGCACCAGCGAGTAACCGGCCGCCCGGCTTGGCGTCGAGAGCTTGTGCGGACCGTCGTCCTCCAGGCCGCCGCCCCCGCCGAAGACCGCGACGGCACCGCCCGCGATCGCGCCCACGACCACGACCGCACCGATGATCAGCGCGATCTTCTTGCCGTTGCCGCCACCGCCGCTCTCCGGCTGGGGCGGCACCTGGCCGTACTGCGGCTGCTGCTGGCCGTACGGGGCCTGCTGCGGGAACTGGCCGGGCTGCTGCCCGTACGGCGTCTGCGGCTGACCGTAGGGCGTCTGCGGCTGTCCGTACGGCTGCTGCGGCTGTCCGTACGGCTGCTGCGGAGGCTGGCCGTACGGCGCTTGGGGCTGACCGCCGTATCCCTGCTGCGGGGGCACCGGGCCGCCCTGCTGCGGGTAGCCGTAGCCCGGCTGCGGGCCCTGCGGCTGCTGCGGCTGCCCGTACGGGCCCGGCTGCGGGGGCTGCCCGTACGGGCCGGGTGGCGGCTGGTTGTAACTCATGGAGCGGTTTCCCCTCGTGACAACAGAACAACGGAGAGCTTTATGCGTTGCTCACATCCTGTACGACTCCGGACACCACCGGTGCCCCGGGGGCCAAACCGATTCGAGACTGCTACATCCGCGCCCGTACACTGAGCGACGTGACCGAGACGACTCACCAGAGCCCCCATGCCGGGCCGAACAGCACCCCCACCGAACTGCCGACCCAGTACGCGCCGGCCGACGTAGAGGGGCCGCTGTACGAGCGCTGGGTAGAGCGCGGTTACTTCGAGGCCGACGCCAAGAGCGAGAAGCCTCCGTACACGATCGTGATCCCCCCGCCGAACGTCACGGGCTCCCTCCACCTCGGCCACGCCTTCGAGCACACGCTGATCGACGCCCTCACCCGCCGCAAGCGGATGCAGGGGTACGAGACGCTGTGGCAGCCGGGCATGGACCACGCCGGCATCGCCACCCAGAACGTCGTCGAGCGCGAGCTCGCCAAGGAGGGCAAGTCCCGCCACGACCTGGGCCGCGAGGCGTTCGTCGAGCGGGTCTGGCAGTGGAAGGCCGAGTCCGGCGGGCAGATCGCCGGGCAGATGAGCCGCCTCGGTGAGGGCCTGGCCTGGTCCCGCGACCGCTTCACCATGGACGAGGGCCTGTCCAAGGCCGTCCAGAACGTCTTCAAGAAGATGTACGACGACGGCCTGATCTACCGCGCCGAGCGCATCATCAACTGGTGCCCGCGCTGTCTGACGGCCATCTCCGACATCGAGGTCGACTACCAGGACGACGACGGCGAGCTCGTCTCCATGAAGTACGGCGAGGGCGACGAGACGATCGTCGTCGCCACCACCCGTGCCGAGACGATGCTCGGCGACACCGCCGTCGCGGTCCACCCCGAGGACGAGCGGTACGCGCACCTCATCGGCAAGCGGATCAAGCTGCCGCTGACCGACCGCACCATCCCGGTCGTCGCCGACGCGCACGTCGACCCCGAGTTCGGCACCGGCGCCGTCAAGGTGACGCCCGCCCACGACCCGAACGACTTCGCCATCGGGCAGCGCCACGACCTGGAGACCATCCAGGTCCTGGACGAGCGCGGCGTCATCACCACCCCCGGCCCCTTCCAGGGCCTGGACCGCTTCGAGGCCCGTGCCGCGATCGTCGCCGCCCTGCGCGCCGACGGCCGGATCGTCGCCGAGAAGCGCCCGTACGTGCACTCCGTCGGCCACTGCTCGCGCTGCAAGACCACGCTGGAGCCGCGGCTGTCGATGCAGTGGTGGGTCAAGGTCGAGACGCTCGCCAAGGCCGCCGGTGACGCCGTCCGCGACGGCCGCGTCACCATCCACCCGGCCGACATGACCCAGCGCTACTTCGACTGGGTCGACAACCTCAACGACTGGTGCATCTCCCGCCAGCTGTGGTGGGGGCACCGCATCCCCGTCTGGCACGGCCCCGACGGCCAGATGGTCTGCGTCGGCCCGGACGACGAGGCGCCCACCGGTGAGGGCTGGCACCAGGACACCGACGTCCTCGACACCTGGTTCTCCTCGGGCCTGTGGCCGTTCTCCACGCTCGGCTGGCCGGAGCGGACCGAGTCGCTGGAGAAGTTCTATCCGAACTCCGTCCTGGTCACCGGCTACGACCTGATGTTCTTCTGGGTCGCCCGGATGATGATGTTCGGCCTGTACGCCATGGACGACGTCCCCTTCCGCACGATCGCGTTCCACGGCATGGTCCGGGACGAGAACGGCAAGAAGATGTCGAAGTCCTTCGGCAACGTCGTCAACCCGCTCGACTGGATGGACAAGTACGGCTCCGACGCCCTGCGCTTCACCCTGGCGCGCGGCGCGAACCCGGGCGTCGACGTGCCGATCGGCGAGGACTGGGTCCAGGCGTCCCGCAACTTCGCCAACAAGATCTGGAACGCCACCCGCTTCGCGCTGATGAACGGCGCCACGGTCGAGGGCCCGCTGCCGGACGCCGCCGCGATGTCCGCCACCGACCGCTGGATCCTCTCCCGCCTGAACTCGGTGGTCGCCGAGGTCGACGCGTACTACGAGGACTACCAGTTCGCCAAGCTCTCCGACGCCCTCTACCACTTCGCGTGGGACGAGGTCTTCGACTGGTACGTCGAACTGTCCAAGACCACCTTCATGGCGGGCGGCGAGGGCGCCAAGGTCTCGGCCCGTGTCCTCGGCGAGGTCCTGGACGTCACCCTGCGCCTCCTCCACCCGGTCGTGCCCTTCGTCACCGAAACGCTCTGGACCACGCTCACCGGCAAGGAGTCCGTCGTCATCGCCGACTGGCCCTCGGACAGCGGCTTCCGCGACCCGAGCGCCGAAAAGGAGATCGAGACGGTCCAGCAGGTCGTCACCGAGGTCCGCCGCTTCCGCTCCGACCAGGGCCTCCAGCCCGGCCAGCGGGTCCCGGCCCGGCTGGACCTGGCCGGCACGGAGCTCGCGGCGCACGAGGCCGCGATGCGCTCCCTGCTCCGCCTCCAGCCCGCCGGCGAGGACTTCGCCGCCACCGCGTCGCTGCCGGTGGCCGGGGCGACCGTCGCGCTGGACCTCTCCGGCACGATCGACGTCGAGGCCGAGCGCAAGCGCCTGGCCAAGGACCTCGCCGCGGCCGAGAAGGAGAAGGCACAGGCGACCGCCAAGCTCGGCAACGAAGCGTTCCTCGCCAAGGCCCCCGAGAAGGTCGTGGACAAGATCCGCACCCGGCTGGAGACCGCCGAGGCGGACATCGTCCGCATCACCGCCCAGCTGGAGCGCCTGCCGAAGGCGTAACCGCACCGTTCGAACCGAGGCCCCCGGCCCCTTCGCAGGGACGGGGGCCTCGCGTCGCCGACCGGTGGCACACAGTGTGCCGATTGTCGATATATGCGTACTGTTTTCTCATCCGCCTCTCATCGAGCGGAGTGACGCTGGGGGCCATGAACAAACCCCTGCGACGCGTCTCCGTCTTCTGCATCGCCCTGGTCCTCGCCCTGATGGGCTGGGTCACCTGGATCCAGGGCGCCAAGGCGGACTCCCTCGCGGACGACGAGCACAATCCGCGGGTCGCCATCCAGAAGTACTCCCGCCCGCTGGGCAACATCCTCGTCGACGGCCGCCCGGTCACCGGCTCCGCACGGACCGACGGCCCCCTCGCCTACAAGCGGACCTACACCGACGGCCCGCTGTACGCGCCCCTCACCGGCTACTCGTCCCAGATCTACGGCTCCACCCAGCTGGAAGCCCTCTACGGCGACGTACTGGACGGCTCCGACACCCGGCTCCAGTCCCCGGAGAACCTCGCCTCCCGCGAACGCGCCAAGGGCGGCGACGTGGCCACCACCCTCGACACCAAGATCCAGAAGGCCGGTTACAAGGCGCTCGGCAACAAGACCGGTGCCGCCGTCGCCCTCGACCCGGCCACCGGCCGCATCCTCGGCATGGTCTCCACCCCCTCCTACGACCCCGGCAGGTTCGCCGGCCAGTCCGGCACCGATCAGAAGGCATGGGCCGCCCTCACCGGCGACAAGTCCCAGCCGCACCTCAACCGCGCGCTCCGTCAGACCTATCCGCCCGGCTCCACCTTCAAGCTCGTCGTCGCCGCGGCCGCACTGGAGAACGGCCTCTACTCCTCCGTCGACGAACGCACCGACAGCCCCAACCCCTACCGGCTCCCCAACACCCGCACCGACCTCACCAACGAGAACCCCGCCGCGCCCTGCAAGGACGCCACGATCCGCACCGCGCTCCAGTACTCCTGCAACAACGTCTTCGGCAAACTGGCCGCCGACCTCGGCGAGAAGAAGGTCAAGGAACAGGCCGAGAAGTTCGGCTTCAACGACGCCAAGATCGACGTACCCGTCCGCGCGGGCAAGAGCATCTACCCCTCCGGCATGGACTCCGCGCAGACCGCCCTCTCCGGCATCGGCCAGTTCGACGACCAGGCCACCCCGCTGCAGATGGCCATGGTCGTCTCCGCCATCGCCAACGACGGCGACCTGAAGACCCCGCACGAGGTCGACAAGATCACCGACGGCGGCGGCAACACCGTCCAGGAGTACGGCCCGAAGACGTACCGGACCGCGATGTCCCAGGAGAACGCCGAACAACTGCAGTCCGCCATGCAGACCGTCGTCGAGAAGGGCACCGGCTCCGGCGCCAAGATCGGCGGACTCACCGTCGGCGGCAAGACCGGCACCGCCCAGCACGGCGTCGACAACAGCGGCACACCGTACGCCTGGTTCGTCTCCTACGCCGAGGACTCCCAGGGCCACCAGGTCGCCGTCGCCTCCGTCGTCGAGGACAGCGACGCCGCCCGCAACGAAATCTCCGGCGGCGGCCTGGCAGGCCCGGTCGCCAAGGCGATGATGGAGGCGGCGCTCAAGAAGTGAGGGGCCGTCGGGCCGTGGAGTGCCACGCGCCCGGCGGGGGCGGATCGGGGGCTCCGGACGAGGCCCGCGGTCGGGGAGGCCTGTACGTCACCTCCCCCGGCGGGCCGCTCAGGACGTGAGACCGCTCGCCGGGGCCCGTTCCGCATCCGCGCGGCCCGCCGGCGTCGCCGCACGGCCACCGCTCAGCAGCTGCGCCCCCACCGTCACCACCAGGTTCGGCACCAGCGACAACAGCCCCGCATCCACCGTCCCGATGTCCACACCCCCGAACGTCAGCCAGGCCAGCGTCCCCACCCCGGCGAGAATGCCGAGCAGCGCCGGCACCGCCCGCAGCCGCACCCGCCGCGCCAACGCCGCCACCGTCGCCGGGGCCAGCTGCGCCAGCCCGCCGTACGTGAGCAACAGCAGGTTGGCCAGCAGCGCCGGCCGGGTCAGCCCGAGCACCAGCGCAAGCCCCGAAGCGAGCACCACACAGCCGTGGTTGATCCGCATCGTGGCCCGCTCGCCGCGCGCCGGCAGCAGGTTGCGCGAGATCAGCGTCGAGATGCCCAGCAGCAGCGCGGCGGACGGCACCATGGCCGTCGCCGCGGCGGCCACCGCCACCACACCGACCAGCCACCCAGGAAGCGCGTCCCCGGCCACGGTGAGCAGCGCGGCCTTGCTGTCCGTACCGGGCGCGAGCGTCATCGCCCCGGCGAAGCCGATCACCACCGGTACGGCGATGGCGACCTGGTACAGCGGCAGCCAGATGTAGTTCCGGCGCAGCGCACGCGAACTGCTCGCGGAGAGGATCGCGGACCACAGGTGCGGCATGGTGTTCAGCCCCGCGCCGATCGAGCTGATCAGCATGGCGGTGGTGAACCACGTCGCGTCGGTGCCACCGCCTTGCAGCGTGAGCAGCTCCGGACGGCTCTCCCGTACGGCGCTGAACAGGCCACCGAGCCCGCCGTCGAGCGCCAACGGCACGGCGATCACCAGGATCAGCAGCGCGACGACCATCAGGACGTCCTTGAAGTACGCGGTACGGGCGATCCCGCGAATCCCGGACCACAGGACGAAACCGACGGTGAGCACCGTCGCCAGGATCATCGAGCCGGTGGCCCCCGTCTCGCTGCCCGTGGCCAGCTGCACGATCAGGCCCAGCCCGGTGATCTGCAGCTGGAGGTACGGCAGCAGGAAGACCGCGCCCACCACCGCGACGACCTTCCCCAGCAGCGGACTGCGGAACCGGTCGGCGAAGAAGTCCGCCTGCGTGAGGTACCCGTTCTCCTTGCCCAGCCGCCACAGCCGGGGCCCCGTCAGGTACTGCCCGATCAGACACAGCGACAGATAGCCCAGCGCGTACGTCGCCGCCACCCCGTCACTGAAAGCGAGACCCGCCAGCCCCAGGAAGCTGAACGTCGTGAACGACTCGCCGGCCTGCAGGAACCACATCGTCACGGTCCCGAAACGCCGCCCGCCCACGGCCCATTCGCCGAGATCATGGCCCGTATTGCGACGCCCGGACAGACCGACGGCGGCAATCGCGAGGATGCCGGCGAGGGTGACCACCAAGGTGGTGCTCATACCGCGGCCTCCTCTTGGGCGTCCCGGGCATCCAGGGCATCCAGGGCGTCCTCGGGGTGCGGAGCACGCGCCTCGTACCACGCGAGCGCGACGGTCGTACCCACCGTCCACACCACGCTCCACACCAGAACGGCGGGCAGACCCAGCCACAACCGGGTCGTATTGACGAAGGGCAGGAAGGGCGTGGCGAAGAACCCTGCCGTGGGCACGGCAAGGCACGCCAGATGACGCTGGCTCATGACGAAGTCCCGTCGAAGGAGGGGAGGGGAGCAGAACAGCGGTGCGGGGGGGGGGAGGAGGAGGCGGGGTGAGGAGGCGGGCGCTAGGGGCCGGGGGGCCGGGGGGCCTGGGAGGTTCAGCCGCGGGGGGGGGGGCGACGTACGGGGAGCGGGGCCGTTTCGGTACCGGCAGCGGCTCAGCCGCGGGGGAGTACGGGGCGGCGCAGGCCGTGGCCGGTCGCGGCCTCGTACGCGGCTCCGGCCCGCAGAACGGTCAACTCCGCCCGCGGCGCGGCGACGACCTGCAGGCCGACCGGCAGACCGCCGGGCGTGAACCCGGCCGGCACGGACAGCGCGGGCGCGCCGAGAACCGTGACGAAGTACGCCGACCGCATCCAGTCCAGATAGGTCCGCTGCGGCTGCCCGGCGATCGAGGCGGGGTACTCCAGGTCGATGTCGAACGGCACGACCTGACTGACCGGCGCGAGCAGCACGTCGTACCGCGAGAAGAAGTCCACTGCGGCGAGGTGAATACGAGCGTGCGCGACGGTGGCCCGCGCGAGATCGGCACCGGTGAGCCGCCGCCCCTCCTCGATGTTCCACACCAGGCTGGGCTTGAGCGCGCCGGGATGCGCGTCGAGCAGCTCGCCTAGCCCCAGCGCGAACTCCTGCGCCCGCAGCGTACGGAAGACCTCCTCGGCCCCGTCCAGGTCCGGGCAGTCCTCGGTGACTCGGCAACCCAGCTCCTCGAAGACCTGGACCTGCGGCTCCAGCACCGCCGTGACCTCCGGATCGACCGGCACCCGGCCGCCCAGATCGGGGGTCCACGCGACCCGCAGCCCGCTCAGGTCCCGCTCCAGCGGCGCACGGAAGGCGGCGCCCGGCGTCTCCAGCGTGAGCGGACAGCGCGGATCGGGGCCCGCCATGACCGACAGCAGCAGCGCCACGTCGGCGACGGTACGACCCAACGGCCCGGCCACGGCCATGGTGTCCCACGGGTTGCCCCTGGGCAGCGCCGGTACCCGGCCCGGCGTCGGCCGCAGCCCGACCACGTTGCAGAAGGAAGCGGGGTTGCGCAGCGAGCCGCCCATGTCGGAGCCGTCGGCGAGGGAGTGCAGCCCGGCGGCGAGGGCGGCCGCGGCGCCGCCGCTGCTGCCCCCGGCCGTGCGCGTCGGGTCGTACGGATTCCGGGTGGCGCCGAAGACCGGGTTGAAGGTGTGCGAACCGGCCGCGAACTCCGGCACGTTGGTCTTGCCGATCCGGATCGCACCGGCCGCCTGTATCCGCTCCACGAGGAGTTCGTCCTCGTCGGGCACATGATCGGCGAAGAGCGGCGACCCGTGCGTCGTCCGCATGCCGCGCGTCAGATGCGTGTCCTTGAAGGCGATGGGCAGCCCGTGCAGGGGCCCCGGCTCATCGCCCCGGGCGAGCCGGTCGTCGGCGTCACGGGCGGCGGCCAGCGCACCGTCGGTGTCAACCGTGACGACGGCGTTGACCTGCGGGCCGACGCGCTCGATCCGTTCCAGATGGGCCTGCACGACCTCCCGGGCCGACAATTCGCGCTTACGGATCCGGGCAGCGAGTTCGGTGGCCGGGGCATACGTGATCTCGTCCGTCATGACCGTCCTGGAGCAGCGGCGTGGATGGTGGCTCATCCTGAAGTCCCCTACCGGAAACGGTCAAGACTCCTGCCGCAATGAACTTTTCAGACGCTCACCTCGACTCGCTGACGTTTACAGTCGCTGTCGCGGCTACCAGATCAAGGAGCCAAGCCGCACGAGCCAAGCGTTACGCGCCCACCTCGTCCACTTCATCCATCTCATCCGCCTCATCCATCTCGTCCGCGACTACGCGGACAGCGACCGCATCAAGGGCGTAGGCGTGGCGCTCCGCTTCATGGCCGCCACCACCAGGTGCGAGCTGACAGCCTCGACGTGGCGTACCCACGGCCCCTCGGTGAGGAAGGCGTGCAGCGCCGACATCGACGGCTGGGTGACATCGACCAGCAGCTGGTGCTCGCCCATCACCACCGCCGCGTACCGCACCAGCGGCGACTCCGTCAGCAGCCGGCCCACGGCCTCCACCGCGTCGGGCCGGGTCCGGATCCACAGCAGCGCCTCGACCGGCAGCCCCAGCAGGGCCGGCTCCACGGCGGCCCGGATCGACACCGCGCCCGAGCGGGTCAGCGCCTCCACCCGGCGCCGCGCGGTCGCCTCGGAAACCCCCGCGAGCGCCGCCAGCTCCTCGTGCGTACGCCGCCCGTCCTCGGCCAGCGCCTCCACGATGCGCCGCTCCTCGGGGCTCAGCTCCTCGGCGGGCGCCCCCGCCTCCTCGGGGCGGGCCGGGAAGCGGGACAGCGCCGCCACCTCGGCCTCGTCCAGGATGCCGGGGTGCCAGTCGTGGACCGTACGGAAGTACCGCAGTACGGGGGAGACGTGCTGGGCGAGCAGGCCCGGTACGGGCGGGGCCTCGTCCAGCATCAGCGCGGCGAGCCGGCCCGGCGGGCACTGCACCTCCGCCACGCAGTCCGGCGGCCCGGACAGTACGTAGCTGAAGATCGTGTCGGCCCGGCCCGCCATGGCCAGCGCCGCGTCCCGGGCCGTACCCGGCGGGCAGCCGAGGCGGACGATGGCGGTCTCGCCGCGTGCGACCAGGCCGGTGACCGTCACCTGCCCGCTGTCCAGCAGGTGCAGGCCGCGGCGCGCGACGGTGCGCTCGGGCTCGCCCAGCGCGGCGGCGATGCGGCGCCAGGAGGCCCGGCCGTCGATCTGCAGCGCGGCGATGATCCGGCGGTCCAGGGCATCGGGCCCTTGGCCCGTGTCGGCAGCGGTCACGCGTTCACAGTAGCGAGGGCGGTGGTGGGGGTGATGGGGGCGCCCGGGCCGATGATGTGGTGGTGGGGGTGATGGGGACGTCGGGGGCGATGGGTGACGCCCGGGCCGATGATGCAGTGCCCCAGCCGGCGGTGCCGATGATGCAGTGCCCCAGCCGGCGATGCGGTGCCCGGGTTGACGATGCGGTGCCCGAGTCGGCGGTGCAGTCGAGTGCGGGGCGGTGGTCGGTGTGCGGGGTGGCTGGGGAGTGGGCCGCGCGGGGTCCTCTTTTTACGGCAACGATTACTGAGGGTCAGATCGTGCCCCGAGTCAATTACGTATTGTGATTGTACGCCCTGTGAGGTAAATGCGGCCGCTCTCCTAGACTGGGGGCGTGAGCGAGCGCCCCCAGAACGACGACCCCGACCCGATCCCGGACCCGGACGAGGTCTCCGACGCCTTCGAGGAGATGGTCGGAGCCGAGACCGACCGGGACCCCGACCTCGCGGTGATCGAGGCCGGCAGCCGCACGCTGCGGGCCCAGGCCGGACCGCCGACGAGCGACATCCCCGCGCGCCCTGAGGACCCCGAGGTGGACCGCGCGCTGCGCGCCGTGGAGACCGAGCTGGCGTCCCGGTGGGGCGAGACCAAGCTCGACCCGTCGGTGCAGCGCATCGCGGCCCTGATGGACATCCTCGGGGAGCCGCAGCGTTCGTACCGTTCCATTCACATCACCGGGACGAACGGCAAGACCAGTACGGCGCGCATGATCGAGGCGCTGCTGGCCGCCTTCGACCTGCGTACCGGGCGCTACACCAGCCCGCACGTGCAGTCGATCACCGAGCGGATCAGCCTGGACGGCGCCCCGATCTCCGCCGAGAAGTTCATCGAGACGTACGAGGACATCAAGCCGTACGTGGAGATGGTGGACCAGCGCGAGGAATACCGGCTGTCCTTCTTCGAGGTGATGACCGGCATGGCGTACGCCGCGTTCGCGGACGCGCCGGTGGACATCGCGGTCGTCGAGGTCGGGATGGGGGGGAAGTGGGATGCCACGAATGTGATCGATGGTGATGTGGCCGTCGTGACGCCGATCTCGCTGGACCACACCGACCGGCTCGGCGATACGCCGGAGGCCATCGCGGGCGAGAAGTCCGGGATCATCAAGAAGGACGCCACGGTCGTGCTCGCGCAGCAGCCGGTGGAGGCGGCGTCGGTGATGCTCAAGCACGCCGTCGAGGTGGACGCCACGGTGGCCCGCGAGGGCATGGAGTTCGGCGTGCTGCACCGCGAGGTCGCGGTCGGCGGGCAGATGCTGACGCTGCGCGGTCTGGGCGGCGAGTACACCGACATCTTCCTGCCGCTGTACGGCGCCCACCAGGCGCACAACGCGGCCGTCGCGCTCGCCGCGGTGGAGGCGTTCTTCGGGGTCGGTACGCAGCACTCCCGCACGCTGGACATCGACACCATCCGTACCGCGTTCGCCTCGGTGTCCTCGCCGGGCCGCATGGAGGTCGTGCGCCGGAGCCCCACGGTGGTGCTGGACGCGGCGCACAACCCCGCGGGCGCCCGCGTGACCGCCGAAGCGGTGACCGAGGCGTTCGGTTTCAGTCGTCTTGTGGGCGTGGTCGGCGCGAGTGCGGACAAGGACGTACGCGGGCTGCTGGAGGCGTTCGAGCCGGTCTTCGCGGAGATCGTGGTGACGCGGAACAGCACGCCCCGTTCGATGGACCCGGACGAACTGGCAGGCATCGCGGTCGAGGTCTTCGGCGCCGAGCGGGTCCAGGTCGAGCCGCGGCTCGACGACGCCCTGGAGGCGGCCATCACGCTGGCCGAGGAAGAGGGCGAGTACAGCGGCGCCGGCGTGCTGGTCACCGGCTCCGTGATCACGGTCGGCGAGGCCCGGCTGCTCCTGGGGAGGAACTGACATGCGCACCCTGTGTGCGAGCACCCTGATCGGTGAGTTCTTCGTGATCGGCTTCGCGGCGCTGGTCGCGATGCAGACCTCGGATCTGTCCGCGGCCACGGTCTGGACGGTCAGTGGCATCGCGATGCTGGTGTCGCTGCTGCTGTGCGGCATGATCTCCCGCCCGGGTGGGGTGGCGCTGGGCTGGGTGCTGCAGATCGCGCTGATCGCCAGCGGTGTGGTCGTGCCGACGATGTACTTCCTCGGCGCGGTCTTCGCCGCCCTGTGGTGGGCTTCGGTCCACTTCGGCCGCAAGATCGACGAGGCGAAGGCCCACTGGGCTGCCCAGGCAGCCACCACGGATCAGGCAGCCACCACGGATCAGGCGGCCACCACGGGCCGGGCGGACACCGCGGGCCGGGCGGACACCGCGGCCCGGGCGTCCGGCGCTGAGCCGGACCCCGCCTGAGCCCACTGCTCAGGACTTGAGCCCATCGCTCAGAGCCCGAGACCGTACGAGCGCTCAGAGCCCGGGACCGTACGCTGCCTCCCCGCAGGGCCCCGGCCCCGGGCCCGCCCCGCACCGTCCGTATCCGCCCCCAGGGCCCGCCCCCCGGCCCCGCCCGGTGGCCCATGTAGCCTCCTCGGCACACCCGTAACTCTCTGTACTGCAAGGAGCCCCACCGATGAGCCAGCGCACCCTCGTCCTTCTCAAGCCGGACGCCGTCCGGCGTGGCCTGGTCGGCGAGATCCTGGGCCGCATCGAGCGGAAGGCGGGCTGGACGATCGGCGCGCTGGAGCTGCGCACCCTCGACCGCGCGGTGCTGGAGCAGCACTACGCCGAGCACGTCGGCCGGGATTTCTACGAGCCGCTGGTGGCCTTCATGTCCTCCGGTCCGGTCGTTTCTCTGGTCGTGGAAGGCGAGCGGGTGATTGAGGGCGTACGCCAGTTGGCTGGTCCTACCGACCCGATCAAGGCGCCGAGCGGGTCCATTCGGGGCGACTTCGGGACAATCACCCGGGAAAATCTCATTCACGCGTCCGATTCCGAGGAGTCCGCGGAGCGTGAGATCAAGATTTTCTTCCCCGGCCTGTCCTGACGGTGCGTCAGGGGGAAACCCGCTGCCACCTGGGGCGACCGAAGAAATTCGGTCGCCCTTCGGCATATGTACAGCCAACGGGGGAACGCATCACCCCGACACGACGTCACCATTAAGGGGGGCGGGTACGTGTTCCGCTGACAATGGCGGAGGAACCCCGCACCGCGTTCGAGCGGACGGGCCTTCCCGGACTACCATGAAGGCTTCCGCGCGTCAGCGCATCACCTCCTGCCGACCTCCAGTAAGCATTCGCTCCAGTTGGGAAGGCCAGACGTATCCTCATGGGGAACAACATGTCGTTCATCGGCCGTGACATGGCTGTCGACCTCGGCACCGCCAACACGCTGGTGTACGTCAGGGGTCGAGGGATCGTTCTCAACGAACCGTCGGTCGTGGCCATCAACACCAACACCGGCGGGATCCTCGCCGTGGGCGCCGAGGCCAAGAAGATGATCGGCCGCACCCCTGGCAACATCGTGGCCGTCCGCCCGCTCAAGGACGGCGTGATCGCCGACTTCGAGATCACCGAGCGGATGCTCCGCTACTTCATTCTCAAGATCCACAAGCGCCGGTACCTCGCCCGGCCGCGGGTCGTCGTCTGTGTGCCGTCCGGCATCACAGGTGTCGAGCGCCGTGCCGTCATCGAGGCGTCCACCCAGGCCGGCGCCCGACAGGTGCACATCATCGAGGAGCCCATGGCCGCGGCCATCGGTTCCGGGCTGCCGGTCCATGAGGCCACCGGCAACATGGTGGTGGACATCGGCGGCGGTACGACCGAGGTCGCCGTGATCTCGCTCGGCGGAATCGTCACGGCGCAGTCGATCCGGGTGGCCGGCGACGAGCTGGACAACGCGATCATCCAGCACATCAAGAAGGAGTACAGCCTCCTCCTCGGTGAGCGGACGGCCGAGTCCATCAAGATCACGATTGGTTCGGCGTACGACCTCGACCAGGACGAGCACACCGAGATCCGCGGCCGTGACCTGGTCTCGGGCCTGCCCAAGACCGTGGTGATCTCCGCGGCCGAGGTCCGCAAGGCCATCGAGGAGCCGGTCAACTCCATCGTCGATGCGGTGAAGACGACCCTGGACAAGTGCCCGCCGGAGCTGTCCGGCGATGTCATGGACCGCGGGATCGTGCTCACCGGCGGCGGCGCCCTGCTCCGCGGCCTGGACGAGCGGCTCCGCCGCGAGACCGGTATGCCGATCCACATCGCCGAGGACCCGCTGGACTCCGTGGCGCTCGGTTCCGGCAAGTGCGTGGAGGAGTTCGAGGCACTGCAGCAGGTGCTCGACTCGCAGCCGCGCAGATGACCACGATCGGCGATCTGCCGTACGGCCACCCGCAAGTCCCGTACGGCGGATCGCTGATATACAGACAGCACACACTCGCGTAACACCCCCCACCTCCCCCGCTCCCGCCTCCCGCTTTTCGCAGTACCGGTAGTACAGGCACCTTCGGTACCGCCCTCTCGCGGCGGTCCCGCGCACAACCGCAATACAGGCACAACCCAGATCCCCAGCGAGACCGGCGCGGGCCCGCAGCCGGCCGGTCCTACGAGGAAGGACACGGCCGCCGCACGTGAGGGACACACGAGAGAGCCGGCTCCTGCTGGTGCTGCTGGTCGCGATCGCGTTCGCACTGATCACGGTGGACATCCGCGGCGGCGAGCAGTCCCCGCTGCAGGGTGCCCGGCAGGTCGCGGCCTCCGCCTTCGGGCCGGTCGAGACCGGTGTCGCCTCGGTCGTGGACCCGGTCGGCAACGCCGTCGACGCGGTACGCGACTCGGACGGCAGGCACAGCCGCATCGCCGAACTGGAACGCCAGAACGCCGCCCTGAAGTCCAAACTGGGCTCCTCCGACCGCAACCGGGTGCGCGCCGCCGAGCTGGACAAGATGCTCAAGACCGCCGGCGCCGGCCAGTACGCCATCAAGGGTGCCCAGGTCATCGCCATAGGAGCCACGCAGGGCTTCTCCTGGACCGTCACCATCGACGCGGGCTCCAAGGACGGCATCGCCCGTGACATGACCGTGCTGAACGGTGACGGGCTGGTCGGCCGGGTCACCACCGTCGGCAAGGACACCGCCACCATCCTGCTGGCCATCGACCCGGACTTCACCGTCGGTACCCGCATGGAGAAGACCAACGAGATCGGGTTCGCCAACGGCCAGGGCGGCGGGCCGCTGCGCGTCCAGCTCCTCAACGGCAAGGCGAACGTGAAGAAGGGCGACCGGATGGTCACCTTCGGCTCCAGCGAGGGCAAGCCCTTCGTGCCCGGCGTGCCGGTCGGCACCATCACCCACGTCGGCAGCGCCAACGGCGACCTCACCCGCACGGTCCAGGTCAAGCCGTTCGCCGGCTTCTCCCGCCTGGACGTGGTCGGCGTCGTGGTCCAGCCGCCGCGCGACAACCCCCGGGACACGGTCCTGCCGCCCAAGCCCGCCAAGCCCAAGCCCACCCCGACGGTCACCGTGACCGCCAAGCCCAAGCCTTCCTCGAGCGGCGCCCCCAGGAGCTGAGCCCGATGCGTATCAACCGGATCCTCCTCTCCACCGTCCTCGTGGCCGTGGCCCTCGTCGTCCAGGTGGGTGTGCTCGCCCGGCTCCACCTGCCCGGAGCCGTGCCGGACCTGCTCCTGCTCGTCGTCCTCGGCCTGGCCATGGTCTACGGCCATGTCGCCGGGGCGTTCATCGGCTTCGGCGCCGGGCTCCTCGCCGACCTGGCGCCGCCCTCGGACCACGCCATCGGCCGGTACGCCCTCGTCCTGTGCGTCATCGGTTACGTCGCCGGGCTGACCAAGCCCGACAAGAGCCAGCACCGCTCGGCTTCGATGCCGCTCATCGTGGTGGTGTGCGCGGCCATCGGCTCCACGCTGCTGTACGCCGGTGTCGGCTCGCTGGCCGGGGACAACGCGGGCGACACGGTCGGCATCCCGATGCTGCTGCTCACCGCCACCGTCTACGACCTGGTGCTCGCGCCCTTCTGCGTCCCGCTGGTGATGGCGCTGGCCCGCCGCTCGGAGAAACCGCTGGCGGGCGAGAGTTCGGGCGGCACCCAGTCCGGGCCGATGGCGGGCGAGGCCGCGTACGGCTGGCTGTCCACCGGCAGCGGGCTGCGCATGAGCCGGTCCGGGCGGGGCGGCCGGACGCCGCGCATCGGCAGCCAGCGCGGCGGTCTGCTCGGCGGCCGGAAGCCGGCACGCATCAAGGGGGTCAAGCGCCTGTGAGCCACACACTGTGCCGGGCACGGACGGAGGGGGCGCGCCGTGAGCAACATTCCTGAGACGGGCAGGACCTCCCGCGTCACCGTCCGCCTGGTCGCCATTCAGATCCTGGTGTTCTCGCTGCTGCTCACGCTCGGCGGGCGGCTCTGGTACCTCCAGATCCGCAACGGCGACGAGTACGCCGCCGAGGCCAGCGGCAACCACGTCCAGCAGGTCGTCGACCCCGCCGTGCGCGGCTCGATCCTCGACGCCCGCGGCGTGCCGCTCGCCGACAACGAGACCCGCCTGGTCGTCTCCGCCAGCCGTACCGCGCTGATGAAGATGGACGACGAGGGCAAGGCCGTGCTGACGCGTCTGGCGCACGTGCTGGGCATGTCGTACACGGACGTGAAGAACAAGGTCCGGCTGTGCGACGCCAAGACGCCGCAGCCGTGCTGGAACGGCTCGCCGTTCCAGCCCATCCCGATCACGGACGAGGCCACCACGCAGCAGGCCCTGAAGATCCGCGAGAGCAGCGAGGACTTCCCCGGCATCTCGGCCGAGCCGACCGCGGTGCGCCGCTACCCGGCTCCGGCCAAGGGGAAGACCTCCCAGGTGCTGGGTTACCTCTCGCCGGTCACCGACGAGGAGATCCAGAAGGCCGAGCACACGAACTCGCCGTTCCTGCGCTCGGACATGGTCGGCCGCTCGGGCCTGGAGCGTACGTACGACAGTGCGCTGCGCGGCAAGGCCGGTGTCACCCGCTACCAGGTCGACAACCTCGGCCGTGTCATGGGCAAGGCCAAGAGCGATCCGGCGCGGCCCGGGGACAACGTCGTCACCTCGATAGACGCCCGGGTGCAGGCCGTCGCGGAGAAGGAGCTCCACCAGGCGATGGTGGAGGCCCGCAAGCAGCACGACCGGAACACCGGTACGAACTACAAGGCGGACGCCGGTGCCGTGGTCGTCATGGAGAACAAGACCGGCCGGGTCGTCTCGATGGCCTCGCAGCCGGACTACGACCCGAACTCCTGGGTCGGCGGCATCTCCGCGAAGGACTACGCGAAGCTGACCGGGAAGAAGTCCAACTATCCGCTGCTGAACCGCGCGATCCAGGGCCAGGCGGCGCCCGGCTCGATCTTCAAGGTCATCTCGTCCTCGGCAGCGGTCAACGCCGGCTACCCGTTCAACGGCCGGTACAACTGCGCCAGCTCGTACAACGTGGGCGGGCAGGTCTTCAAGAACTTCGAGTCGGAGAGCCACGGCTCGATCACCCTGGGCCGGGCGCTGGAGGTCTCCTGCGACACGGTCTTCTACGACCTGGCGTACAAGCAGTGGGTCAAGGACGGCGGCAACAAGCCCAAGAAGGCCACCGCCGACTGGTTCTACAAGACCGCGCACCAGTTCGGTCTCGGCAAGGAGACCGGCATCGACCTGCCCAACGAGGTCAAGGGCCGGGTGCCGGACCGCCAGTGGAAGAAGGACTTCTGGAAGGCCAACAAGGACCAGTGGTGCAAGAACGGCAAGAAGGGCGGCAGCTACACCGAGCGCATCGCCTATGAGAGCTGTCTCGAAGGCATGAAGATGCGCGCCGGTGACTCGGTCAACTACTCCATCGGCCAGGGCGACACCCTGGTGACGCCGATCCAGATGGCGACGATCTACGCGGCCATCGCCAACGGCGGCACGCTGTACGATCCGACGATCGGCAAGGCGATCATCAGCGCCGACGGCAAGAAGGTCCGGGACATCGAGCCGAAGGCGCACGGGAAGCTGCCGGACACGCCGAAGACGCTGAAGCAGATCGACAAGGCGCTGGCCGGTGTGGCCACCCGCGGTACCGCCGCCTGGCGGTTCCAGAACTGGCCGCAGAAGCAGATCCCGATGCACGCCAAGACCGGTACCGCCGAGGTCTACGGCAAGCAGACGACGTCGTGGTTCGCCACGTACACCAAGGACTTCACGATCGTCATGACGATCTCCCAGGGTGGTACCGGCTCCGGCGCCTCGGGTCCGGCCGTGCGCAAGATCTACGACGCGCTGTACGGCGTGGACGCCAAGGGCGACATCCACAAGGACAAGGCGCTGCTGTCCGGGCCGCAGGCGGACCTGCCGCGGATCGACCGGGACGGCAACATCGAGTCCGGGAAGCTGACCAAGCCGATCGTCAACGAGAAGAAGCCGGAAGAGGCGGTCCAGTGACCAGCAGCAGCTACGCCATCCGGCGCTACGCCCCTGACCGCGGTGTCTGGAGCAAGCTCACCGCCCGGGACTCCGTGATCTGGCGGCTGGACTGGATACTGCTCTTCTCCTGCCTGGCCCTCTCGCTCATCGGCGCGGTGCTGGTCTTCTCGGCCACCCGCAACCGCATCGAGCTGAACCACGGCGACCAGTACTCGTACGTCCTGAAGCACCTGCTCAACACCGGTATCGGCGTGGCGCTCGCGGCGGGCACGGTGTGGCTCGGCCACCGCACCCTGCGGGGCGCCGTGCCGATCCTGTACGGCCTCTCGCTGCTGCTGTCGGCGCTGGTGCTGACCCCGCTCGGCGCGACCATCAACGGTTCGCGGTCCTGGCTGGCCGTACCCGGCGGGCTCTCCCTGCAGCCCGCCGAGTTCGCGAAGATCACCATCACGCTGGGCATGGCGATGGTCCTCGCGGCCAAGGTCGACGCGGGCGACCGGGAACATCCGGGGCACCGCACCGTGCTGCAGGCGCTCGGCATCGCCCTGCTGCCGATCGTGGTCATCATGCTGATGCCCGACCTCGGCTCGGTCATGGTGCTCGGCACGATCGTGCTCGCCGTGCTGCTCGCCTCCGGCTCGTCCAACCGCTGGGTCATCGGGCTGGTCACGCTGGGCGTCGTGGGCTGTCTGGCCGTCTGGCAGCTGCACCTGCTGGACGACTACCAGATCGCCCGGTTCGCGGCCTTCGCCAACCCGAGCCTGGACCCGGCCGGCGTCGGCTACAACACCAACCAGGCACGTATCGCCATCGGCTCCGGCGGCCTCTTCGGCGCGGGGCTGTTCCAGGGCTCCCAGACCACCGGCCAGTTCGTGCCCGAGCAGCAGACGGACTTCATCTTCACGGTCGCCGGTGAGGAGCTGGGCTTCCTCGGCGCCGGGCTGATCATCTTCCTGCTGGGTGTGGTGCTCTGGCGCGCCTGCCGGATCGCGCGGGAGTCCTCCGAGCTGTACTCCACGATCGTCGCCGCCGGCGTCATCGCCTGGTTCGCCTTCCAGGCCTTCGAGAACATCGGGATGACGCTGGGGATCATGCCGGTCACCGGTCTGCCGCTGCCTTTCGTGTCCTACGGCGGTACGTCGATGTTCGCGGTGTGGATCGCCATAGGGCTACTGCAGTCGATCAAGGTGCAGCGGCCCGTCTCCGCCTGACTTTCCGTCAGCACGGCCCGTGGTCCGGTTCCCCTCACGGGGGCCGGACCACAGACGTTCCGGAGCGTCTACCCAGTTCCCGCCGACACGGACTGTGACAGGTCTTACGTGGCGGTGACGCCGTCCGGGCGGCATGCTGTCGCGGAACAGCTTCAGCGAGACGACAGTCCGCATCCCGAGACAGAGTTCCGTATCCGCACGCAGGCGCCCGCATGCCGCCCCGTCAGGAGAAGTCAGCTCCCATGTTCTCGAAGGTCCTGGTCGCCAACCGTGGCGAAATCGCTATCCGCGCCTTCCGCGCCGCCTATGAGCTGGGCGCGCAGACCGTCGCGGTCTTTCCCTACGAGGATCGCAACTCCGGCCACCGTCTCAAGGCGGACGAGGCCTACCAGATCGGCGAGGCCGGTCATCCGGTGCGCGCCTACCTCTCGGTCGACGAGATCGTCCGCGCCGCGCGGCAGGCCGGTGCCGACGCCGTCTACCCCGGCTACGGGTTCCTCTCCGAGAACCCCGACCTGGCCGCCGCCTGCGCGGAGCAGGGCATCACCTTCGTCGGCCCCTCCACCGAGGTACTGGAGCTGACCGGCAACAAGGCGCGCGCCATCGCCGCCGCCAAGGCCGCCGGACTGCCCGTCCTCGCCTCCTCCGCACCGTCCTCGGACGTCGAGGAGCTGATGGCGGCCGCCGAGACCATGGAGTTCCCGGTCTTCGTGAAGGCCGTGGCCGGCGGCGGCGGGCGCGGCATGCGCCGGGTCGCCGAGCGCGGCCAGCTGCGCGAGGCCGTCGAGGCGGCGGCGCGCGAGGCCGAGTCGGCCTTCGGCGACCCGACCGTCTTCCTGGAGCAGGCCGTCGTCGACCCGCGCCACATCGAGGTGCAGATCCTCGCCGACACCCACGGCAACGTGATCCATCTGTACGAGCGGGACTGCAGCGTGCAGCGCCGCCACCAGAAGGTCATCGAGCTGGCCCCGGCCCCGAACCTCGACCCCGAGCTGCGCGAACGCATCTGCGCCGACGCGGTCGCCTTCGCGAAGCAGATCGGCTACACCTGCGCCGGTACGGTCGAATTCCTCGTCGACGCGCGCGGCAACCACGTCTTCATCGAGATGAACCCCCGCATCCAGGTCGAGCACACCGTCACCGAAGAAGTGACGGACGTCGACCTCGTGCAGTCGCAGATGCGCATCGCCGCCGGTGAATCGCTGGCCGACCTCGGGCTGAGCCAGGACAAGATCGTGCTGCGCGGCTCGGCGCTGCAGTGCCGCATCACCACCGAGGACCCCGCCAACGGCTTCCGCCCCGACACCGGCCGGATCACCGCCTACCGCTCCCCGGGCGGCGCCGGCGTACGCTTGGACGGCGGCACCAACCTGGGAGCCGAGGTCGGCGCCCACTTCGACTCGATGCTGGTCAAGCTGTCCTGCCGGGGCCGGGACTTCGCGACCGCGGTGGGCCGGGCACGGCGCGCCGTCACTGAGTTCCGCATCCGCGGCGTCGCCACCAACATCCCGTTCCTCCAGGCGGTGCTGGACACCCCGGCCTTCCGCGAGGGCAAGGTCACCACCTCCTTCATCGAGCAGCACCCCGAACTGCTCACCCAGCGCGGCTCCGCCGACCGCGGCACCCGCATCCTCGAATACCTCGCCGACGTCACGGTCAACAAGCCGCACGGCGAACGCCCCCTGAACATCGCACCGCACGAGAAGCTGCCCGCGATCGACACCTCGGGGCCGATCCCCGACGGCTCCCGGCAGCGGCTCCTGCAGCTCGGCCCCGAGGGCTTCGCCGCCGACCTGCGCGCCCGGCCCGCGCTCGGCGTCACCGACACCACCTTCCGCGACGCCCACCAGTCCCTGCTGGCCACCCGGGTCCGTACGAAGGACCTGCTGGAGGTCGCCGGACACGTCGCCCGCACCACCCCCGAACTGCTGTCCCTCGAAGCGTGGGGCGGCGCGACGTACGACGTGGCGCTGCGCTTCCTGTACGAGGACCCGTGGGAGCGGCTGGCGGCGCTGCGCGAGGCCGTCCCCAACATCTGCCTGCAGATGCTGCTGCGCGGCCGCAACACCGTCGGCTACACGCCCTACCCCGAGCAGGTCACCCGCTCCTTCGTGCAGGAGGCCGCGGACACCGGCATCGACATCTTCCGCATCTTCGACGCGCTCAACAACGTCGACCAGATGCGCCCGGCCGTCGACGCGGTACGCGAGACCGGCACGGCCGTCGCCGAGGTCGCCCTGAGCTACACCGGCGACCTCGCCGACCCCGGTGAGAAGCTCTACACGCTCGACTACTACCTCCGCCTCGCCGAGCAGATCGTCGACGCCGGCGCGCACGTCCTCGCCATCAAGGACATGGCCGGCCTGCTCCGCGCGCCCGCCGCGAAGAAGCTGGTCACCGCCCTCCGCGAGAACTTCGGCCTGCCCGTCCACATCCACACCCACGACACCCCGGGCGGCCAGCTCGCCACCTACCTCGCGGGCTGGGAGGCGGGCGCGGACGCGGTCGACGGCGCCTCCGCCGCACTGGCCGGAACGACCAGCCAGCCGGCCCTCTCCGCGATCGTGGCCGCCGCCGCGCACACCGACCGGGACACCGGCATCGACCTCGGCGCGGTCTGCGCCCTGGAGCCGTACTGGGAGGCGGTACGCAAGGTCTACGCGCCCTTCGAGGCGGGCCTGCCCGCGCCCACCGGACGCGTGTACGAGCACGAGATCCCCGGCGGGCAGCTCTCCAACCTCCGCCAGCAGGCCATCGCGCTCGGCCTCGGCGACCGCTTCGAGGAGATCGAGAAGGCGTACGCGGGCGCCGACCGGCTCCTCGGCCGCCTGGTCAAGGTCACCCCCAGCTCCAAGGTCGTCGGCGACCTCGCACTGTCACTGGTGGGCGCGGGGGTCTCGACGGACGAGTTCGCCACCGACCCCGCCCGCTTCGACATCCCCGGCTCCGTCATCGGCTTCCTCCGCGGCGAGCTGGGCGAACCGGCCGGCGGCTGGCCCGAGCCGCTCCGCAGCCGCGCCCTCGAAGGCCGCGCCGAGGCCCCCGGCATCACCGAGCTGTCCGCCACCGAGAGCAAGCGGCTCTCCGGCACCTCCGCCGAACGCCAGGAAGTCCTCAACGAGCTGCTCTTCCCCGGCCCGACGAAGGACTTCACCGCCCACCGCGACCGCTACGGCGACACCTCCCCGCTCTCCAGCGACCTGTTCTTCTACGGGCTGCACCACGGCGAGGAGAACGTCGTACGGCTCGCCCCCGGCGTCCAGCTGCTCATCGGCCTGGAGGCCATCTCCGAGGCCGACGAGCGCGGCATGCGCACCGTGATGTGCATCCTCAACGGCCAACTGCGGCCCATCCAGGTCCGCGACCGCGCCGTGGCCAGCGAGGTGCCCGCCGCCGAGAAGGCCGACCGCAACAACCCCGGCCACCTGCCCGCCCCGTTCGCCGGGGTCGTCACCCTCGCCGTCGAGGAGGGCCAGCAGGTCGAGGCGGGCGCCACCGTCGGCAGCATCGAGGCGATGAAGATGGAGGCCGCGATCACCGCGCCCACCGGCGGCACGGTCAGCCGCATCGCCATCTCCCCGATCGCCCAGGTCGAGGGCGGCGACCTGCTCATCGTCGTGGAGTAGCCACGGCACGCCGCCACCACGGCACCGCCTTGCGGGCCCGGGCCCCGGTCCGGGCCCGCAAGGCTGCGCGGAGGGGTACACATGGGGACAACCGGACCCTACGTTCTACCCATGGCGGACACCGTGCGGGAGACCGAGCGCAAGTACGAGGCCGACAGCGGGGGCGTACTCGCCGCCGGCCTCCCGGAACTGACCGGCGTGGGCCGGGTCGCATCCGTTGCCGAACGGGACGCGGTCCACCTCGACGCCACCTACTACGACACCGCCGAGCGACGGCTGGCCCGCGACGGCATCACACTGCGCCGCCGCACCGGCGGCGACGACGCGGGCTGGCACCTGAAGCTGCCCGTCGCCGACCACGTACGCGACGAGGTCCGTGCCCCGCTCGCCGAGGGGGTACCGCGCGCACTCCGCGGACTGGTGCGCTCCCGGGTGCGCGACGCCGAGCTGCTGCCCGTCGTGCGGATCGAGACCCGGCGCGAGCTGCGCCACCTCATGGACGAGGCCGGCACGAAGATCGCCGAGCTCGCCGTCGACGAGGTCCGCGCGACCAGGCCGTCGGGTCCCGGCCGGGCGGCCTCGTGGACGGAGATCGAGGTCGAACTGGCGCCCGGCGGCGACCCGGCGGTCCTGGACGCCGTGGACGCCGGCCTGCGGCGCGCCGGCCTCCGCCCCTCCGCCTCGGCCTCCAAAGCGGCCCGCGCCTGGACCGAGACGGCCCCCGAGAGCGAGGCGGAGCCCCGAGGGGACAAGCCCCGGGGCAAGCCCGCGAACAAGAAGAGGTCCACGTCCGGCGCCAAGGGCGGGAAGGCCGCGCCGCCCGCCCCGCCCACCGCCCGCGAGGCCGTCCTGGCCTACGTCACCGAGCAGGTCCGCGCGATCGTCGAGCTGGACCCCGCCGTCCGGCGCGACCAGCCCGACTCCGTGCACCGCATGCGCGTGGCGACCCGGCGCCTGCGCAGCACTTTCCGCTCGTACGCCAAGGTGCTGGACCGGGCCGGGACCGATCCGGTCGGCGCCGAGCTGAAGTGGCTCGCGGGAGAGCTGGGCATCGACCGCGACCGCGAGGTGCTGACCGCACGCCTCCACGAAGGGCTCACCGGCCTGCCCAGGACGCTGCAGCTCGGCCCCGTACGGGCCCGGCTGAAGATCTGGTCCCACGCACGCCGCCAGGGCTCCCGCAAGCATCTGATCGCCGTGCTGGACGGCCCGCGCTACCTGGCGCTGCTGGCCACCCTGGACGACCTGCTCGCCGACCCGCCCACGGCTGCCTGGGCCGACCGTCCCGCCGCCGAGGTGCTGCCGAAGGTGATCGAGCGGGACTTCCGGCGGCTCGCGGGCCGCATCGACGCGGCGCTGGCCACTCCGCGGGGCGCCGAGCGGGACGCCGCGCTGCACGCCGCGCGCAAGGCCGCCAAGCGCACGCGGTACGCGGCGGAGGCGGCCAGGCCGGAGCTGGGGAAGCCAGCGAAGGAGTTCGCCAAGAGGATGACCGCCGTGCAGGACCTGCTCGGTGACCACCAGGACAGCGTGGTGGCTCGCGGAGCCCTGCGCGACCTGGGGATCCAGGCCCATGGCGCGGGGGAGAGCAGCTTCACCTTCGGTCTCCTGTACGGCCGCGAGGAGTCGCGCGCGGCGGACCGTGAACGGGAGCTCCCCGCCCTGTGGGCCAAGGCAGCGAAACCGAAACACCGCAGGTCACTGCACCGGAAGTGAGGCCGTGCCCGCGGGGCGCCGGGCTCCCGCCCCGCCCGGCGCCCCGGGGCCCGCGCCGCCATGATCGTGGGGCGTGCGTCGAGGTCCGCCTCCGGAGCGCGTTAGGCTTGAGGGTCACCCTTGCCAGCTCACACAGTGTCGACCCGAGAGAGTACGCCGCGATGCCTGTCGAGACGGTCTTCCCACGCCTGGAAGCGCTTCTCCCGCATGTCCAGAAGCCCATCCAGTACGTCGGTGGAGAGCTGAACTCCACCGTCAAGGACTGGGACGAGTGCGACGTGCGCTGGTCGCTGATGTACCCCGACGCGTACGAGGTCGGGCTGCCCAACCAGGGCGTCATGATCCTTTACGAGGTCCTCAACGAGCGCGAGGGCGTGCTCGCCGAGCGCACGTACAGCGTGTGGCCGGACCTCGAAGAGCTGATGCGCAAGCACGACGTGCCGCAGTTCACGGTGGACGCGCACCGCCCCGTCGGCGCCTTCGACGTGCTCGGGGTCTCCTTCTCCACCGAGCTGGGCTACACCAACCTGCTCACCGCGCTGGACCTGGCGAAGATCCCCATGTACGCCAAGGACCGCACGGAGGACCACCCGCTGATCCTCGCGGGCGGCCATGCCGCCTTCAACCCCGAGCCGATCGCGGACTTCCTGGACTGCGCGGTGGTCGGCGACGGCGAGCAGGCCGTCCTGGAGATCACCGAGATCATCCGCGCCTGGAAGGCCGAGGACCGCCCGGGCGGCCGTGACGAGCTCCTCTTCCGCCTCGCGAAGACCGGCAGCGTCTACGTCCCCAAGTTCTACGACGTGGAGTACCTCGCCGACGGCCGCATCAGCCGCGTCGTGCCGAACCGCTCCGGCGTCCCGTGGCGCGTGTCCAAGCACACCGTCATGGACCTCGACGAGTGGCCCTACCCCAAGCAGCCGCTCGTCCCCCTTGCCGAGACCGTCCACGAACGGATGTCGGTCGAGATCTTCCGTGGCTGCACCCGCGGCTGCCGTTTCTGCCAGGCCGGCATGATCACGCGCCCCGTACGGGAGCGAAGCATCACCGGCATCGGCGACATGGTGGACAAGGGCCTGAAGGCCACGGGGTTCGAGGAGGTCGGCCTGCTGTCGCTCTCCTCCGCGGACCACACCGAGATCGGCGACGTCGCGAAGGGCCTCGCCGACCGGTACGAGGAGGACAAGATCGGCCTGTCCCTCCCCTCCACCCGGGTCGACGCCTTCAACATCGACCTGGCCAACGAGCTGACCCGCAACGGCCGTCGCTCGGGTCTGACCTTCGCGCCCGAGGGCGGCAGCGAGCGCATCCGCAAGGTCATCAACAAGATGGTCTCGGAGGAGGACCTGATCCGTACGGTCTCCACGGCCTACGGCAACGGCTGGCGGCAGGTGAAGCTGTACTTCATGTGCGGCCTGCCGACCGAGACCGACGAGGACGTGCTGCAGATCGGCGACATGGCGGTCAACGTCATCGCCGAGGGCCGCAAGGTCTCCGGCCAGAACGACATCCGCTGCACGGTCTCCATCGGCGGCTTCGTCCCCAAGCCGCACACCCCGTTCCAGTGGGCCCCGCAGCTCTCGGCGGAGGAGACCGACGCCCGCCTGGAGAAGCTCCGCGACAAGATCCGCGGCGACAAGAAGTACGGCCGCTCCATCGGCTTCCGCTACCACGACGGCAAGCCCGGCATCGTGGAGGGCCTGCTCTCCCGCGGCGACCGCCGCGTCGGCGCGGTCATCCGTGCCGTGTACGAGAACGGCGGCCGCTTCGACGGCTGGCGCGAGCACTTCTCGTACGACGCCTGGATGCAGGCCGCGGAGCAGACCCTCCCGGACTACGGCGTCGACGTCGCCTGGTACACCACCCGCGAGCGCACCTACGAAGAGGTCCTCCCCTGGGACCACCTGGACTCGGGCCTCGACAAGGACTGGCTCTGGGAGGACTGGCAGGACGCCCTCGACGAAACCGAGGTCGAGGACTGCCGCTGGACGCCCTGCTTCGACTGCGGAGTGTGTCCCCAGATGGACACCGAGATCCAGATCGGCCCCACGGGCAAGAAGCTGCTCCCGCTGTCCGTCGTGAAGTGACCTGAGCGGCACCCTCATCGGCCCGGGCACCGTAAACCGGTGGCCGGGCCGATGCATGCCCCGCACACTGGTGTGATGGCTGAGCTGATCGCACCCGCTCTTCGTGTCCAGGCGTCGTTTCTGGAGGCGATGAAGGAGCTGCGGGCCGAAGGGCGGGGCGAGGCCGATGACGGCTCCGCTGTCGGGCGGGAGATCCGGCAGTTCGCGGGGGAGTGGGAGGACCCGGTCGCCTTCTCCCGGTACACGGACTGGCTGCGCTCCATGACCAGCCCGGAGGTCGCCCACCCGATGGGTTACGTACCGTGCACCAACCTCTGGTACGTCGAGGGCGACACCTACCTCGGCCGCCTCGGCCTGCGGCACGAGCTGAACGACTACCTGCGGGAGCTCGGCGGCCACATCGGCTACGACGTACGTCCCACGGCCCGCCGCCGTGGCCATGCCACCGCGATGCTGCGCGCGGCACTGCCGCTGGCGCACGCGCTCGGGATCAGGTCCGCGCTGGTCACGTGTGACACCACCAACACCGCGTCACGTAAGGTCATCGAGGCCTGCGGCGGGATCTTCGAGGACGAGCGCGGCGGAAAGCTGCGGTACTGGGTGCCGACGCGGGCGTAACACATGATCGGCGGAACGCAGTAGTACCGGGGGAAGCAGCGCATGGCGTTCGAGAAGGTCGACCAGCATGCCCAGGGCCGGCAGCACACGGCACGGGAGTGGGAACCGGACGGCGGCGGCTGCTGCCTCGCACAATTGATCAAGATTCCGGTGCTGATCGTCGTGGTTCCGCTGCGGCTGCTGTGGGACGCGCTGTGCTGGATCGGGCGGCATGTGCTGGCGCCGGCCGGGCGCTGGGTGTACCGCTGGATACTCGCGCCCGTGGGGCGCGCGGTCGCCTGGCTGATCAATTACCTGGTCGTGGTGCCGCTGGTCTTCTTGGTCAGGTATCTGCTGGTGATTCCCGCGGTGTGGCTGTACCGGTGGGTCCTCACGCCGGTCGGACACGCGCTGACCTGGCTCGGGTACTACCTGTTCGTGGTCCCCGTCCGCCTGCTGTACCGGTGGGTCCTGACCCCGGTCGGGCACGCGCTGGCCTGGCTGGCGCACTATCTGCTGGTCGTGCCCGCCAAGGCGCTGTGGGAGTACCTGCTGTGGCCCGTGCTGCGGGCGGTCGGCGCGGCGGTCGCGTGGGCCTGGCGGATCGCCGGGTACGTTTCCCGGGCCGTCGGCCGGGGCATCGCCGCCCTGTGGCGGTGGCTGGTCGTCGCGCCGCTGCGCTGGGTGTACCGCTGGATCCTCACCCCGGTGGGGCATGCGATCCGCGCGGTCCTCCGGCCGCCGGTACGGGCCGCGCTCTCCGCGGCGCGCACCGCCGCCCGGGAAGTGCGGCAGGCGCTCTTCGGGTGACGGGGCACACCCCGGCGGGAACCGGCGGCCCGGCAGACACGTACTCTAGGTAGCAGTACGACCGCACTCATGAAGGACTGACGACACTGGGCAAGCGACAGCCCGAAGGCCCGCCGCCCGCACCGGCGGTGCAGCGCATCCGACTGCGCTACACCAAGCGCGGCCGCCTCCGGTTCACCAGCCACCGTGACTTCCAGCGCGCTTTCGAGCGGGCGCTGCGCCGTGCCGAGGTGCCCATGGCGTATTCGGCGGGCTTCACCCCGCACCCCAAGGTGTCGTACGCGAACGCCGCGCCGACGGGTACCGGCAGCGAGGCCGAGTACCTGGAGATCGCGGTCACCGAGCGGCGGGACCCGGCGGTGCTGCGCGCGCTGCTGGACGAGTCCCTGCCGGACGGCCTCGACGTGATCGACGCGGTCGAGGCACACACCTCCGGCCTCGCCGACCGGCTCCAGGCCTCGGTGTGGGAGCTGCGTCTGGACGGCGTGTCCGTCGCGGACGCCGAGCGCGCCGTCGAGGCGTTCCTCGCGGCCGGTGAGGTGCCGGTCGAGCGGCAGACGAAGAAGGGCATCCGTACCTTCGACACACGTGCGGCGGTCGCGGATCTTCGTGCCGCGGCGTGCGAGGCCGATAGGCCGGGCGCTGATGCCTGTGCGATACTGCGGCTGGTTGTTCGGCATCTGACACCTGCCGTACGACCCGACGACGTCCTGTCCGGCCTCCGAGCTACGGCCGACCTGGCGCCGCCGGTCCCCGCTGCGGTGACCAGGCTGGCGCAGGGGCTGCTCGATGAGGAGACCGGCGCAGTGACCGACCCGCTCGCGCCCGACCGCGACGCAGCAGCCACGGCCGCCCCACCCACGGCCGCCGGGCTGACCGCCGCGACGCAGGCACCGCCTGCCGGCGGTGGAGCGGCGGACGGCGCAGCGTAGGACCGCCGTCGTCGCGTCGCCGATCAACCAGGGAGCCACCCCGGTCCGGCGAACGAACTGACCAGGAGACTTTCGCCGGTCCCGGAAACAAGGGCCCGGCGAGCGAGACTAAAGCTCCCGTGTGGCGCCCGCGCCCCGGACCGCGGCACCGCGCTTGACACGCGGGCCGTGGCCGGAACCGGTCGCGGCGCCCGGGAGCGTGACGGGAGAACCGCCCGCATGCTCGAACCCATTGAGCCCAAGGAATCCACGGAGTCCGGGAACAACCGCTCCGAGAACAGCACACCGAGCGACACCCTGCCGCCGCGCCGCCGGCGCCGCGCCGCCTCGCGTCCCGCGGGCCCGCCGGTCGCCGAGACCGCCGGTGCCGAGACGCCCGCCGCACAGCCGGCCGAGGCCCCGCAGGAGGCCGCCACCACCGTCGTGACCGGTGACGAGGCCGCGCCCGCGCGCCCCCGCCGCCGTGCCACCCGCCGTACTTCCGCCCCGGCCGGCGCGCCGGCCGCGACCGCAGCCGAGGCCGCGGAGTCGCCGGCCGAGGACGCCGCCGCGCTCGCCGCTTCCGCCGAGAGCCTGCCGCAGGCCGCTGCCGCCGAGGCCCCCGCCGTCGTGACCGGTGAGGAGGCGGCCCCCGCGCGTCCGCGCCGCCGCGCCACCCGCCGGGCCTCCGCCCCCGCCGGTGCGCCGCAGACCGACGAGACCGCCGCGCCGGTGGCCCCGCAGGCCGTCGCCGTCGACCCCGATCCGGCTGCCGTGGGCGCCGACGACGAGGCGCAGGCCGAGTCCGCCGCCGCTGCCGAGACCGCGGCCGCCGAGACCGCTGCCGCGCGGCCCGCCACCGCCGCCGCCGAGTCGGGCCCCTCCCGTTCGCGCCGCCGCGTGACCCGCAAGGTCAGCGCGCCGGCCGGCAGCCCGGCCGCCGCAGAGCCGCAGGCCGCCGAGCCCGTGCAGGAGGCGCAGGAGACCGAGGCCGAGCAGCCCGCCGAGGCCGCCGCCGAGGAGCCGCGTCCCGCCCGTACCCGCCGTCGGGCCACCCGCCGTGCCTCCGCGCCCGCCGGTGCGCCGCAGGCCGCCGAGACCGCCCGGGCCCCCGCCGTGGCCGAGGAGCCGGTCGCCGCCGTGGCCGAGGAGCCGGTCGCCGCCGAGGACGAGGACGAGGAGCAGACCGCTGCCGCCGAGGCCGCCGCCGAGGAGGCGCGCGCCGAGGCCGAGCCGCAGCCCGCCAAGCCCGCGCGTACCCGCCGCCGCGCCACCCGTACGGTGACCTCCCCCCAGGGTGCGCCCGCCGAGCAGGCCGCCACCGCCACCCAGGCGCCCGTCGCCGAGCACGTCGAGGAGCAGCCGGTGGCTGCCGCGGCGAACGCGCTCGCCGCCGAGCAGGCCCCGCCGGCCCCGGACGCCGCGGCCCCGCGCCGCCGCACCCGCCGCCGTGCCGAGAGCCCGCAGACCGCTCCGGAGGCCGCTGCCGAGCAGCCCGCTGCCGAGCAGGCCGTCCCCGAGCAGGCCGAGGACGCGGCCGGTGAGGCGCCGCGCCGGCGTTCGCGCCGTCGTGCCGAGCGTCCGGCCGCCCCCGCCTTCGCGCAGCCCGCGCAGGACAAGGCCGCCGCCGACCAGGACCGTGCCGCCGACGAGAGCGCGGCCGAGGAGGCCCCGGCCCGCGGCCGCCGCCGTGCCGCCCAGGCGCCGAGCGCCGTCTTCCAGGCCCCGGTCTTCACCGAGCCGATGTTCCAGACCCCGGAGACGGCCGCCGCCGCTGCCGCTGCCGCCGTCGCGGAGGAGCCCGAGGAGGAGGCCGCCGACGAGCGTCCGGCGCGCCGCCGCCGTCGCCGTGGTGGCGCGGCCGACACCGAGCAGCAGCAGGCCGCCCCCGCGCCCGCCGCGGAGGAGACCGCCGAGGCCGAGGCCGAGGAGGAGCCCGAGGGCGAGGCCGCGCAGGGCGACGACGAGCAGGGCGACCGGCCCTCGCGCCGCCGCCGTCGCGGTGGCCGCCGCCGTCGCCGCGGTGACGCCGCGGACGCCGAGGGTGCGGAGGAGTCCGGCGAGTCCGGCGAGTCCGGCGAGGACGCGTCCGAGGCCGAGGCCGAGGAGCAGCCTGCCGAGGAGTCCGCCGAGGGCGGCGAGCCGGAGGCGGCCAAGGAGGGCGCCGAGGAGCAGTCGGGCGGCGGTTCCAGCAGCAGCCGTCGCCGCCGCCGTCGCCGCCGTCGCAGTGGTGACGGTGCCGATTCCGCCGCGATCGGCGACGACCCGGAGCGTACGGTCGTCAAGGTCCGCGAGCCGCGCAAGAAGGAAGAGCGCGAGCCCGGTACGGGCTTCGACGAGGTCCAGTCCATCAAGGGCTCGACCCGTATGGAGGCCAAGAAGCAGCGCCGCCGCGAGGGCCGCGAGCAGGGCCGTCGCCGGGTGCCGATCATCACCGAGGCGGAGTTCCTGGCGCGCCGCGAGGCCGTCAACCGCGAGATGATCGTCCGCCAGAACGGCGACCGGACCCAGATCGGCGTCCTGGAGGACGACGTGCTCGTCGAGCACTACGTCAACAAGGAGCAGTCGACCTCGTACGTCGGCAACGTGTACCTGGGCAAGGTGCAGAACGTCCTGCCGTCGATGGAGGCCGCCTTCGTCGACATCGGCAAGGGACGCAACGCCGTCCTGTACGCCGGTGAGGTCAACTTCGAGGCGCTCGGCATGGGCCACGGCCCGCGCCGCATCGAGACCGCCCTGAAGTCCGGTCAGTCCGTGCTCGTGCAGGTCACCAAGGACCCGATCGGCCACAAGGGCGCCCGGCTGACCAGCCAGGTCTCCCTCCCCGGCCGGTATCTGGTCTACGTGCCCGAGGGCTCGATGACCGGCATCAGCCGCAAGCTCCCCGACACCGAGCGGTCGCGCCTGAAGCAGATCCTCAAGAAGATCGTCCCCGAGGACGCGGGCGTCATCGTCCGTACGGCCGCGGAGGGCGCCAGCGAGGACGAGCTGCGCCGCGACGTGGAGCGCCTCCAGGCGCAGTGGGAGGAGATCCAGAAGAAGGCGAAGGGCGGCAACGCTCCGACCCTGCTGTACGGCGAGCCGGACATGACCGTCCGCGTCGTGCGCGACATCTTCAACGAGGACTTCTCCAAGGTGATCGTCAGCGGTGACGAGGCCTGGGAGACCATCTCCGGCTACGTCTCGCACGTCGCCCCGGACCTCTCCGACCGGCTCCAGAAATGGACCTCGGACGTCGACGTCTTCGCGACGTACCGGATCGACGAGCAGCTGATGAAGGCGCTGGACCGCAAGGTGTGGCTGCCGTCCGGCGGCTCGCTGGTGATCGACAAGACCGAGGCCATGGTCGTGATCGATGTCAACACCGGCAAGTTCACCGGCCAGGGCGGCAACCTGGAAGAGACGGTCACCAGAAACAACCTGGAGGCGGCCGAGGAGATCGTCCGCCAGCTGCGGCTGCGGGACCTCGGCGGCATCGTCGTCATCGACTTCATCGACATGGTGCTGGAGTCCAACCGGGACCTGGTGCTGCGGCGGATGCTGGAGTGCCTGGGCCGGGACCGTACGAAGCACCAGGTCGCCGAGGTCACCTCGCTGGGCCTGGTCCAGATGACCCGTAAGCGGGTCGGCCAGGGTCTGCTGGAGTCCTTCTCCGAGCCCTGCGTGCACTGCAACGGCCGCGGCGTGATCGTCCACATGGACCAGGCGACCGGCTCCGGCGGTGGCGGCAAGCGCAAGAAGAAGGGCAAGGGCGGCAACGGCGACAAGCACGCCGACCACCAGCACGACCACCAGCAGGAGAAGGCCGCCGAGGCGGCCGCGCCGGCGGAGGTGCTGGAGCCCGCGCCCGTCACGGAGGCGGAGCTGGCCCCCGCGGTCGCCGACTCCGACGAGTGGTTCTCCAGCCCGGCCGAGGCCGAGGCGGCTGCCGAGCGCGGCAGCCGCGGCCGTGGCCGTCGCCGGGCGAGTCGGAAGGCGTCCGCGCCGGCGGGCTCCCCGAAGGCCGCCGACGACAGCGCCGCGATCGTGGTCCCTGCCGAGCAGCCGGCCGCCGAGGCCGCTCCGGAGGCCGCCGAGCAGGCGGTGTCCGGTACGCAGGAGGCCCCCGCGGCTCCGGCGCAGGCCGAGGAGCCGGTGGCCGAGCAGCCCGCCGAGCCGGAGCCGCAGCCCGCGGCCCGTCCGGCCCGTGCCCGCCGCCGGGCGACCCGCGCGGTGTCGGCTCCGGCCGGTGCCGAGGCGGCCCCCGAGGGCGGCCCCGCGGAGGCACCGCGGGAGGCCCCGGGGGAGGCGGCGCCCGCCGTCGAGCCGGAGCCCGAGGTCCAGGAGGCGGCCACCGAGGAGGCGGCCCCCGCCAAGAAGACCGCGGCCAAGAAGAGCACCGCCAAGAAGACGGCGGCCAAGAAGGCGACGACCAAGAAGGCCGCCGCGAAGAAGGCCCCCGCCAAGAAGACGGCTGCGAAGAAGGCCACGGAGAAGGCCACCGCGGAGAAGTCCGCGGAGGCCGAGGAGAAGCCCGCCAAGAAGACGGCGGCCAAGAAGACCACCGCGAAGAAGGCCACGGCCAAGAAGACGACGGCCAAGAAGGCCGCCGCCAAGAAGACCGCGGCCGCCGAGCAGCCCGCACCCTCGTCGGTGTCGGCTTCCGCGGAGGACTGAGCAGTACCCGGGGCCCCGGGCCGTACGTCACGGCCCGGGGCCCCGGTTTGACCCCCTGGTCAAGGCCCCGTAACCTTGACCGTCGGCGTCTGTATGGCGCCACACCATCTGAGCAAACACCTCCCGGTTCCACCGGGGGAGGCCGCTCGTCCAATGCGGATCGCGCCCCTCGCGGGCGCAGCGCGTCGGATAGCCGGGCCCGCAGGGCCCCGGGGCGGCTGGCATCAGTGGTCCCGTTTCTAGCGAGAGAGAGTTCCGCGTGTACGCGATCGTGCGCACCGGCGGCCGTCAGCAGAAGGTTGCTGTCGGCGACGTCATCGAGGTTGACCGCATTTCCACCAGCAAGGTCGGCGACTCCGTCGAGCTCTCCACGCTGCTGGTCGTCGACGGTGAGTCCGTCACGAGCGACCCGTGGGTGCTCGCCGGCGTGAAGGTCCAGGCCGAGGTCGTGGACCACCACAAGGGCGACAAGATCCGCATCCAGAAGTACAAGAACAAGACCGGTTACAAGAAGCGGATCGGCCACCGTCAGCTGCACACCGCGCTGAAGATCACCGGCATCGACGCTCCGGCGAAGTAAGGGACTGAGGAGACATGGCACACAAGAAGGGCGCATCGTCCACTCGGAACGGTCGCGATTCCAATGCTCAGCGGCTCGGCGTGAAGCGCTTCGGCGGCCAGGCCGTCCTCGCCGGTGAGATCATCGTCCGCCAGCGCGGCACCCACTTCCACCCGGGCACGGGCGTCGGCCGTGGCGGCGACGACACGCTGTTCGCGCTGCAGGAGGGTGCTGTGCAGTTCGGCACCCACCGTGGCCGCAAGGTCGTGAACATCGTTCCGGTCGCCTGAATCCCGTAACGGGTTTTCTGGCACCGTAGAACGGTTCCTCGCGAGGGCGGACCTCGACTTCCTCCACGGGAAGCGGGTCCGCCCTTCGCGTGTTACCGAAGAACCGAAGAGACACATCCCGTACGCGGCCGCCGCTCAGGACAGGGCACTCGCGTACGTACCCCCGTAGTTACTGGAGGCACCCCCCATGACCACCTTCGTGGACCGCGTCGAGCTGCACGTCGCCGCGGGTAACGGAGGCCACGGCTGTGCCTCCGTCTTCCGGGAGAAGTTCCGGCCGCTCGGCGGCCCGGACGGCGGCAACGGCGGCCGCGGCGGCGACGTGATCCTCGTCGTCGACCAGGACGTCACCACCCTCCTGGACTACCACCACCACCCGCACCGCAAGGCCACCAACGGCCAGCCCGGCGCGGGCGACAACCGCGCCGGCAAGAACGGCCAGGACCTCGTCCTGCCCGTCCCGGACGGCACGGTCATCCTCGACGGCAAGGGCAACGTCCTCGCCGACCTGGTCGGCCAGGGCACCACCTTCGTCGCGGGCCAGGGCGGCCGCGGCGGCCTCGGCAACGCGGCGCTGGCCTCGGCCCGCCGCAAGGCCCCCGGCTTCGCGCTGCTGGGCGAGCCCGGCGAGGAGCGGGACATCGTCCTGGAGCTCAAGACCGTCGCGGACGTGGCGCTGGTCGGCTACCCGAGCGCCGGCAAGTCCTCCCTGATCTCCGTGCTCTCCGCAGCACGGCCGAAGATCGCCGACTACCCCTTCACCACCCTGGTGCCCAACCTCGGTGTGGTGACGGCCGGTTCGACCGTCTACACCATCGCGGACGTCCCGGGCCTGATCCCCGGCGCCAGCCAGGGCAAGGGTCTCGGCCTGGAGTTCCTGCGCCACGTCGAGCGCTGCGAGGTGCTCGTCCACGTCCTGGACACCGCCACCCTCGAATCGGACCGCGACCCGCTCTCCGACCTCGACATCATCGAGGAGGAGCTGCGGCAGTACGGCGGCCTGGAGAACCGGCCCCGGGTGGTCGTCCTCAACAAGATCGACATCCCGGACGGCCAGGACCTGGCGGAGATGATCCGCCCCGACCTGGAGTCCCGCGGCTACCGCATCTTCGAGGTCTCGGCCGTCGCCCGCACGGGCCTGAAGGAGCTGAGCTACGCGCTCGCCGACATCGTGGCCAAGGCCCGCGCGGCGAAGCCGGTCCAGGAGGCGACCCGCGTCGTCATCCGCCCCCAGGCCGTCAACGACGCGGGCTTCACGGTCAAGCCCGAGGGCGAGGGCCTGTTCCGGGTGCGCGGCGAGAAGCCGGAGCGCTGGGTCCGCCAGACCGACTTCAACAACGACGAGGCCGTGGGCTACCTCGCCGACCGCCTCAACCGCCTCGGTGTCGAGGAGGAGCTGCTCAAGGCCGGTGCGCGCGCCGGTGACGGCGTGGCGATCGGCCCCGAGGACAACGCGGTCGTCTTCGACTGGGAGCCGACGATGATGGCCGGGGCCGAGATGCTGGGCCGCCGCGGTGAGGACCACCGCTTCGAGGCGCCCCGCCCGGCTGCGCAGCGCCGCAGGGACCGCCAGGCGGAGCGCGACGAGGCGGACTCGGAGTACGACGGCTTCGACCCGCTGGGCTGAGTTCCCTGGCCGCTTCGCGGCTCTTTCCACGTCAGGCCCGCAGCTCGCACCAGACGGTCTTCCCGCCGGTGCACTGCGGGCCTTCGTCGTCCGCCGCCACGCCCCACTTGTCGGTGACCGCCGCGACGAGGGCGAGCCCCCGGCCGCCCTCCTCCCACGGACCGGCGTCCTGTACGCCGGGCAGTGCGGGGTGGTCGTCGTGCACGCCGACCACCACCCCCGCGCCGCTGCCCTCGTACCGGCGTACGGTCACGGTGCACCGCCGGTCCGGCACGTGCCGGTACACGTTGACCAGCAGCTCGGTCACGGCCAGCGCGGCGGCGTCTTCGAGCCGCGCCAGCCCCCAGAGCCGCAGGAGCGCCCGTACGACCCGCCGTACGTGGCGGGGGCTGTGGTCACCGACGGTCAGCGAGAGCCGGTACTCCCGCGTCGGGAATCCGTGGGTGCCGATGATGCGGGTGTCCGAAGTGTCATTCACGGGACAAGTCTGTGCGGAGTCGATTACGCTCTGCGACCATCTGAATGCAACTCTCCGTCGGGTGGCGCAGGTCGAGCGAGGGAGCTCCCATGCCCAACGTCAAGTGTCTTGATCCCGGGGCCTCCCCGCTGCACTTCTTCGGCGCGGAGGTGAGACGGCTGCGGGAGGAGGCCGGGCTGACGCTGGCGCAGTTGGGCGAGATCGTCTACCTGACCGGCTCGATGCTCGGCCAGATCGAAACGGCCACGAAGACGCCGAAGGACGAGCACATCCCGCGCATCGACGCCGCGCTCGGCGCGGATGGCGCGCTCGTGCGGCTGTGGGAGATGGCGAAGCGGCAGCGTCTGCCGTCGTGGTTCCGGCGGATCGCAGACCTGGAGGCGACGGCCTCGGAGATCCGGACGTTCCAAGCCCAGTTGGTGCACGGCTTGTTGCAGACGCCGGGGTACGCACGTGAAGTGCTCGGTGTCATGCATCAGGTGGACCTCGATACCCAGGTCGATGCCCGGGTGGGCCGCCAAAGCGTGCTGAGCCGGGAGAATCCGCCGCTGCTCTGGGTCGTGCTGGACGAAGCGGTGCTGCACCGGGAAATCGGCGGCCGTGAAGTGATGGGAAGGCAACTGGCGCACCTGTTGGATTACCGCGACGTGGACGAGGTACAGATCCAGGTGCTGCCGTTTACGGCGGGCAGGCACGCGGGGCTACTGGGCTCATTCACCCTCTTCTCCTTCGAGGACAACGGCAACGTTGCCTACATGGAGGGCTACGACGAGGGCTGGGCGACCGTGAACACGAAGGAGATCAAGGCCCGTTCGCTCCGTTACGATCTCTTGCGGGCCTCCGCGCTGCCCCCGGTGGACTCCGCGGAGCTGATCGCCCGAGTGATGGAGGAGCGTTATGAGTACCACCCCGATCTCGGCCGGCGCCCACTGGCGTAAGTCGAGCTACAGCGGTGACACCGGCGGCGAGTGCGTGGAGATAGTGGAACTCCCCGCCCGCGTCGCCATCCGGGACTCCAAGGACCCGCACGGGCCCGCTCTCGTCGTAGCGCCCGCGGCATTCGCCGCGTTCGTCGCCTACGTGGGGCGCGGCGCGCGACCCTAGGTCACGGCCCGGGGGCAGTCTCACCGTACATCTGGAGCCGCAGGGGCACGCGGTGTCATGGTGACGGGCTATGCGGCGGCTGCGCGTCGCCGTGTCGCGGCACCCCGTCGTGGTCGTCGCCGGTGGGTACGGAAAAACCCCGCGAGGATCACCTCGCGGGGCCTTTCCGGTGCCATGCTCCCGGCGGCGTCAGACCGTCGCCCGGGCCTCCGAGCCGTCCGTGGGCTGGTCGCCCTGCTCCGCCGCGTCCGCGGCCTCGGCCGCTTCGGCGGGCTCCGTGGCGGGGCGGGCCGGGTCGGTGGACTCCGACGGGTCCAGCTCCATCTCCTCGGCGGCCTCCTGCGCCTCGTTGGCCTCCGTGCCCTCGTCGCGCTGGCCGGGGACGCCGGCGAGCCGGGCCTCCATCCGGATCCGGCGCTCCTCGGCGGCGGCGTACAGGGCGAGCGCGGCGCCGTCGAAGCGGGCCAGGGACGGCGGGTCCGACGGGCCGAGCAGGTGCTCCTTCAGCTCCGTACGGGCCTGTACGAGCGTGTCGCGCTCCGGGTTGCGCACGGTCTCCAGCAGGCCGGCGACGCCGTCCGCCTCGGGCGTGAGGATCGTCGCGGCACGGACCGTCGGGAAGTTCGTCCGGAACTCGTCCTCGGTCATGCCCGCGGTGTTGGCGACCGCGTACGGCTTCTCGCTGCTCAGGTAGTCGGAGACCACGCTGGAGACGTCGCTGATCAGGACGTCGGCCTGGTTGAAGCAGGCGAAGATCGCCGGGCGGGAGGTGGTGATGATCAGGTGCTCCCACTCCGGGAAGGACGCCCAGTAGGCCTCCTCCCAGGCGGTGGTCGCGGCCGCGACGGCGGCGGCGCGGCCCTCCTCGGGGGCGCTCTGGACGAGCATGCGCTCCAGCTCATCGGCGCTGCGGCGGAAGCCGGAGGTGGTCAGCGCGGCCAGGTCGGCGGCGCGGGCCTCCAGCTCGGCGGCGGCCTCCGGGCCGGGCCGGGCGCCGGAACGCTTGGTGTTGGCCTCGGCGATCATCGCCTGGATGCGGGCGTTGGCGGCGCCGGCACGCGGGTCGACCGAGCCGGTCATCGGGTGCGGCTTGTAGATCAGCCGGACCTTGTCGTCGGCGAGCAGCTCGCGGACGATGTTCTCGCCGGCCAGGATCACCGAGGTGTTGCCGGGGTTGCCGTCCCAGCCCTCCCAGGTGGGGGCGTACAGCACGGTGGTGTACTCGCCCTTGGGCGCGCCCTCGTACGCCTTGATCGGCGCCAGCTGCGGGCGGCCGACCTCGACGACGTCCTTGTCCTCCACGCCGATGTCGGCGAGCTGGTAGCGGTCGCGCGCGGCGGGACCGGCCACCCACACCTCGTCGTACGCCTTGGCGTAGGGGTTGCAGGAGGAGAGCTTGTCGCTCTCGCCGTGGTTGATGAAGGCGTGCTTGATGGAGGGGATGCGCAGGATCTGCGAGGTCTTGCCGGAGTTCGCCGGGTGCAGCAGCACCTTCAGGGCCGAGTGCTCCAGGCGCATCAGGTTGGCGACCTTGGGGATGCAGACGATCGGGATGTCGGTCGCGTCGATCTTCTGCACCATGAAGCGCTCACGGAGCACGATGATCGGCTTGCCGTCCAGCTCGGCGAGGGTGCTCAGCCACATGTTGGCCTGGTACGCGGAGGTGGTGCCGCCGGAGAAGTACATGCCGACGGTCGGCTGGTACTCGGCGAGCCAGTTGTCCAGCCACTCCAGGGCGCGCTGCTCGTTCACGGCGCGCTTCTTCGGGAGCAGCCAGGTGGCGAGGTAGATCGTGCCGCCGATGGCGAGGATCAGGGAGACGATCACGCCGATGCCGCCCCACAGGGCGTCCCGGGTGATCGCGGTGGCCATCATGCCGAGCGTGGTCGGCACGGAGAAACGCAGCAGGCGGCGGCCGGTCTGGCGGGCCAGGAGGCGCGGCGGGGCCTTGGTCAGGCGCAGCGCGGAGGCGTCGACGTTACGGGTGAGGAACGGCAGCGTACGGGTGCGGCGGACCATGACGGCGGCCGCCTGGCACGCGAAGTGCGCCACGTAGAAGACGAGCAGGCCGATGGTGAGGGGAGCCTGCTCCTTGAGCGGGTTGATACCCGGGATGTGCAGCAGCCCGACCAGGATCAGCATGTCCCGGATGAGCTGGCGGACCGTGATGTCCAGCCGGATCTTTCCCAGCAGGGAGAGCAGCCCGGGCTGCTTGTGCTGCAGGTAGAGGTCGAGGCCGAGGTTCACCACGGACGCGGCGATGAACAGCGGTACGACGGGCAGCAGGGCACCGACGAGCTGGGCCACGAACGCGATGAGCATCGCGATCAGGGCCACGAGCTTGGGGGCTCGTCGGTTGGCGAATCCGGCGGAAGGCACGGGCGGGGCTCCTGGCGGCAAGTCGGTCAGGTGGGGGGCCGGTGGGGCGGCCGAGTCCCGGACACGGGGCGCCGTGGGGGCGGCGCACGGGACAGGTCGACAACCGACCGTATGACTTTGCCTGCCCCGGTGACAATCTGCTGTGGTTCGCATCACCGCGAATCAGGACGATTCGCTCGGAACCAAGGAGGGCCCTTTTCCGTCTTGCGTAGGTTGCCGGTACGCATGATCGCAGGCTTCTGCGGCGTTGCTCACGCGCCGTCCGGCAGGCGATATGGGCAGGCGGGCGATGGGCCGTCTGCCGTAGATTTCGCCCGTACGGGCGTTCATGTCCGTACACCGCACGGCATCCATATGCCGTAAGGGACCGCACCCGGATGCGGGCACGGACGGACAGCGAGACAGGGGTAATGGTGACAGGCGCAGGGCAGGCGGCAGGCGCACGGCAGGACGTGACGGAGGCCCGGCGGATCGTGGTGAAGGTCGGCTCGTCGTCGCTGACCACCGCGGCCGGTGGACTGGACGCGGACCGGGTGGACGCGCTCGTCGACGTGCTCGCCAAGCACCAGGACAGGGAGATAGTGCTGGTCTCCTCCGGTGCGATCGCGGCCGGCCTCGCCCCGCTGGGCCTGGAGAAGCGGCCCCGCGACCTGGCCCGGCAGCAGGCCGCCGCCAGCGTCGGCCAGGGCCTGCTGGTCGCCCGGTACACGGCCTCCTTCGCGCGCTACGGCCGCCGCGTCGGGCAGGTTCTGCTGACCAGCGACGACACCAGTCGCCGCACCCACTACCGGAACGCCTACCGCACCCTCGACCAGCTGCTGGCCATGGGTGCCGTCCCGATCGTCAACGAGAACGACACGGTCGCCACGGACGAGATCCGGTTCGGCGACAATGACCGGCTGGCGGCCCTCGTCGCCCACCTGGTCCGGGCCGACCTGCTGGTCCTGCTCTCGGACGTCGACGGTCTGTACGACGGCGATCCCTCGACCCCCGGTACGTCCCGGATAGCGCAGGTCAGCGGGCCCGAGGACCTGGCGGGCATCTCCATCGGCAGCGCCGGCAAGGCGGGCGTCGGCACCGGCGGCATGGTCACCAAGGTCGAGGCGGCCCGGATCGCCGCCGCGGCCGGCATCCCGGTCGTCCTCACCTCCGCCGTGCACGCCTCCGAGGCGCTGGCCGGCGGCTCGACCGGCACCCACTTCCTGCGCACCGGGCGGCGCTCCGCCGACCGGCTGCTCTGGCTGGCCCACGCCTCGACCCCGCGCGGCGCGCTGACCTTGGACGACGGGGCCGTGGCGGCGATCGTCGAGCGGCACTCCTCGCTGCTGCCGGCCGGCATCGCGGCGGTCGAGGGGAGCTTCAGCGCGGGCGAGCCGGTGGAGCTGCGGAACACGGCGGGGGAGCCCGTCGCACGCGGGCTCGTCAATTTCGACGCACGCGAGATCCCCCGTCTGATCGGCAGGTCCACCCACGACCTCGCACGCGAGCTGGGCCCCGCGTACGAGCGCGAGGTCGTGCACCGTGACGACTTGGTCGTACTGCACCACTGACGGCCGTCACGAGAGGGAAACAGCACGGGAAAGGAGCCGCCCGAGCGGCCGAAAGACCAGCCTTTCAACGGAGACCTTCTCGAAAACGCCCCCGCGACGGGCCGCGGGCTGGTCAACTTTGTTGCGGGGACGCCGAAGGGGAGCGGCGTTTCCGGCGCAGTACGAGCGCGCTACGCCGATGTGAGACAGCACCGATCGGCTCCGCACGCGCGAGCGGAGCGACACGCAAACAGGAGGCCGCCGGTGAGACGAGGGCGCCCAGGGGCGCTGCCCCGAGGGACGGCGGAGCGGACGCTGACCAGCGTGGGGACCAGCACCCGGACCGGTGAGGAGACCATCGGGCCGGAGCGTGACGAACGTGCGCAGCCCGGCGGAAGGCTCAAGGAGGCACCGCTCCCACGGGAGCGGGAGGCCTCCCGGCTCTGGCACGTCACCCTCAGCGTCTCCGGTGCGGAGGCGCCGCTGAAGGAGGTCCGGCGGGCTCTGGAGCAGCTTGCCCACGACCATCCTTTTCTGCTGACCAGCAGGTACGCCAACGACCACGCGGAGATCCGCTACTGGGAGGAGGCCCGGGACCTGCACGACGCGGCGGCGGTGGCCCTGCGGCTGTGGGGCGAGCACCGCTCCTCGGCGAAGCTGCCGCCCTGGGAGATCGTCGGGCTGGAGGTCATCGACCGCGAGACCTACCACCAACGCATCGCCGAGGGTTACGGCCCGCCACCGGCATCGCCGGTGGGAGTGCATCCGTACTGAGGCGCGGGGTGCACTCGTACTGAAGCGGTGGGAGCGCACCCGTACTGAAGCGGCGGGAGTGCACCCCGTACTGGAGCAGCGGGGGCCACCCGTAATGAAGCAGAGCGCATCGCCCGTGGTGAGAACGGTCACCCCTAGGCGCGCACGTAGGCGGGCGGGTACGCAGCGCCTGCGTGCGGCGTACGCGCTGCTCCTCCGGCGGTGCATGCGCTGCGCCTGTGGTGGTGCATGCGCTGCGCCTGTGGCGGTGCATGCGCTGTGCCTCTGTGGGGCGCTCGCGAGGGCGTCCCGGAGTGCCGACCGGGGCGTCCCGCAGTGTGAAATACGGCATGGCCGGGGCCCGCGCCCCGGTTAGGCTGCGGGCCATGACCAGCGCATCCGACGCCGCCCAGTCCTCGCCCGTCCTCGACACCGCCCGCCGCGCCAGGGAGGCGGCCGCCGTGCTCGCCCCGCTGCCGCGCACGGCACGGGACGGCGCGCTGCTGGCCGTCGCCGACGCGCTGGTGGCCAGGACCGAGGAGATCGTCGCCGCCAACGAGGAGGACATCACCAAGGCGCGCGCCGCCGGCACCAGCGACGCCATCGTGGACCGGCTCACGCTCACCCCGGAGCGGATCGCCGCCATCGCCGCCGACGTGCGGCACGTCGTCGCGCTGCCCGACCCGGTCGGCGAGGTCGTCCGCGGCTCGACCCTCCCGAACGGCCTGGACCTGCGCCAGGTCCGCGTCCCGCTCGGCGTCGTCGGCATCATCTACGAGGCCCGCCCGAACGTCACGGTGGACGCCGCCGCGCTCTGCCTGAAGTCCGGCAACGCCGTCCTGCTGCGCGGCTCGTCCTCCGCGTACTCCTCGAACACCGCCCTCGTGGCCGTCCTGCGCGACGCCGTGGAGTCGACCGGGCTGCCCGCCGACGCCGTCCAGCTGGTGCCGGGCCAGAGCCGGGAGTCGGTGAAGGAGCTGATGCGCGCCCGCGGCCTCGTCGACGTGCTGATCCCGCGCGGCGGCGCCTCGCTCATCCGTACGGTCGTGGAGGAGTCCACCGTCCCGGTCATCGAGACCGGCACCGGCAACTGCCACGTGTACGTCGACAAGGACGCCGACATCGAGACGGCGCTCAAGATCCTCATCAACAGCAAGGCGCAGCGCCCCAGTGTCTGCAACGCCGCCGAGACCGTCCTCGTGCACGCCGGCATCGCGGACGCCTTCCTGCCGCGCGCGCTGGCCGCGCTCACGGAGGCGGGCGTGATGGTGCACGGCGACGAGACCTGGCAGAAGGCAGGTCCCGGGATGGTCGCGCCGGCCACCGACGAGGACTGGGCCACGGAGTACCTCTCGTACGACATCGCCGCCGCCGTGGTGCCCGACCTGGACGCCGCCGTCGCGCACATCCGGCGCTGGTCCTCCGGCCACACGGAGGCGATCGTCACCGCCTCGCAGGCAGCGGCCCGCCGCTTCACCCAGCTGGTGGACTCCACGACGGTCGCGGTCAACGCCTCGACCCGCTTCACCGACGGCAGCCAGTTCGGGTTCGGCGCGGAGATCGGCATCTCCACGCAGAAGCTGCACGCCCGCGGCCCGATGGGCCTGCCGGAGCTGACCTCGACCAAGTACATCGTCACCGGCGACGGCCACGTACGGGACTGACGCCTCTTCGGGAAGGCCGGTGCTCCTCAGGGGTGCCCGCGCTAGTAGTGGGCGGGGGCACCAGCAGCGCGGCACGCCGCGTTCGGCGGCCCCCGTTCCGGCCCGTTTCCCGGCCGGTTTCCGCCCCGATCTCCCTGATCGAGGTGAATTCCCTTTCTCCCTGCCCAAATTGACCGTCCGCGGCTAATCTGGACGGGTGCCGGACGACGTGGGGGCCGGGCCGTTCCCGGACGGCGGCGAGCCCGACGAGCACCATCACGGGAGCCATGGAGAGGCGGACGCGCGCTCGTCCCGCGGGGACGAGGGTGACGAGTTCGCCGCCGTGGTCTTCGACGAGGAGTTCGTCCGGTCCGCCCTCATTCACGAGCCGACCGCGGTCGAGCGGATGGTCGCCGCCGCGCAGGCCCGCGCCGAGACCGAGGCCGGCCGGGGGCGCCCGCTTCCGGCCGGTGACCCGCCCGGCGGCCAGGAGGGCCGAGAAAGCCCTGGAGGGCCCGCAGGAGCGCCGGACGGGCAGCGGAGCGGGGAATTCCTCCCCTACAGCCCCTACGGCCCGTACGGCGGCGCTCTTCGGCCGTACCGCGGTACGGCCCGCTGGCACCGCCCCATCGCCTGGGCGCTCGCCGTCCTGATGGGCATCGGCATGGTCGTCCTCGCCTTCACGGCCGTGTACCGCGGCGCTTCCGGCCGCACCCAGACCCCGGCCCCGCCGCCCGCGACCACCGGCGTCGACGGCAGACCGCCCACGGCGCACATCGGCCAGGCGCCCGCTTCCAGCGCCGAACGCGGCGGCCCGGCCCCGCCCGTCGTACTGCCCTCGGCCTCCGCCGACTCCGGCCCGCCGTCGGCGTCCGCCGTGCCGCGCGTGCCCTGACCGGCCGCTCCCTTTCGCGCCGTCCGCGCGCCCTGCCTGACCTGCACGGGGAAGTTGGCGCGCACCTGGGCGTTTACCTCGGCCGCCGCCGACCTACTCTTGTTGTATGACCGGGCCAGGCGACCCTCCCGAAGGGACCCCAGAGGGAGCCCCGGGCGGAGGGGAGGACGAGTACCGATCCGTCGTGTTCGACGAATCGTTCGTACGCGCTGCGCGCTTGCAGGAGTTCTCCGCCCAGGAGCGGATGGTGGACCACGCACACGCGGTGCGCAGCCGCCATGCCTGGTCGCGTTTCGGCGGTTCCCGGCAGGCGCTGATCCTCGTCCTGCTGATAGCGCTGGCCTTCGGTACCGCCATCTACATGGGCATCCGCCATCCGTACCGCGCGCCGAACCCCAGCCCCGCACCGCCGCTGCGCAGCACGGTCATTCCGCTCGCGCCCGTGGGCACGGTGCCCGGCGGGCGCCCCGGTGACCTGTACGAGCGCAGTCCGGCGGCAGGCTTCCGGACCGGTGCCGAGGGCGTGAACCTTCCCGTGGTGCGGCGCACCGGCGAGTTCTCCGAGAACCAGGTCATGACCGCGCTGACCACCGCGAAGGAGTACGTCGTACGGTCCTCGCTGGACCCGGACACGCTGGCCGGCGGGCCCGCGCGGGGCGTGCGGCTGCTGCTGGAGACCTCGCAGCTCGACCAGTTCGACCGGAGCCTGGAGCGGCCGTCCGACGACGGGCGGCACGCCGCGACCGGCTGGCTGGTGCGCCTCGATCCTTCACGGGTCCGGCTCGCCGATCCGCGCGTACGGGTCGAGGGCACCCTCGCGGCCGAGCCGGCGGCGGGCGGCAACGCCCTGGAGGTCACCGCCGACTACACCTTCGTCTACGCGGTACGGCCGGCCGGCGACCGGGCCGGCACCGGAGGGCCGGGGAACACCGCACCGGCCGCCTCGGGCACGGCGACGGCGCCGTCCGGTTCGGGAAGGGCGGCACCGGCCGCCGACGCGCGGCCCGCGGGAAGTACGAAGCCGGGTGACGGCACGGCACACGCTCTCGCGCAGCGGCGGGCCGACGGCGCGTCACTCTTCACCGTCCGCCGCGAGCTGCACTTCCGCTTCGACCGCGACGACCTGCGCGACCGCCGCCTGGAGGTCCAGTCGAGCTACCTCCAGGCGGGTCCGATGTCCTGCAACTCCGGCCCGGAGAGCGCGCTGCGGCCGCTGCTCGCGGGCGAACGGGCCGGGAACGGCCGCCCCCAGGGCACCGACCCCTACGCCCACGGCAGCACCAACGCCTCGCTCTGCGGCGTCATGGCCCCGTCGGCCGAACCCAGCCCGCTGAACCCAGCCCGCTGAACTGGCGGGGCCGGACCGGGGCGGTGGCCGGGCGGCCCCGGGGCATCCCGAGCCGCTCGGAGGCTCTGGGGAGCAGCTCGGAGCCTTCCGGGCTTGAACCTTCCGGCGTCCGGCTCCCGGCCTCCTTGCCGCCCTACTTGCCGTCGGACGGGGCGTCAGGACCGTCGGTCCCCTGCCGGCCAGAGCCCCCGCTCCGGCCGCTGCCGAACACCGTGTCCCGCAGCTTGCCGCCCAGGTCGCCCGCGCCGCCCGCGATGTCCCGCACCAGCCCCATCAGCGGGTCCTTGCTGTTGCGCACCGAGTCGGCGTAGTGCGTCGCGGACTCCTTGAAGGAGTCGGACACCGAGGTGTCCTTGTCCTCGTCGCGGCGCGGGTAGTGGCCGTCCATGATGCGCTGGTGGTCCCGCGACGCGGCCCACTTCTTGAGCTCGGCGGCGCGCACGGTCGTGAAGGGGTGGCTGCGCGGCAGCACGTTCAGGATCTTCAGCACGGAGTCGCGCAGGTCGCCGCCGCGCTCGTACTCCTCCGCCTGGGCGAGGAAGGAGTCGACGTTCATCTCGTGGAGGTGGTTGCCGCCCGCGAGCTTCATCAAGCCGCGCATCGAGGCCTGGAGGTCCTGGCCGACCAGCAGGCCCGCCCGGTCCGCCGACAGCTCGGACTTGCGGAACCACTCGCGCAGCCCGGTCACTATCGCCATGATCGCCACATTGCCCAGCGGGATCCACGCGACCTTCAGGGCCAGGTTCGTCAGGAACAGCAGTATCGTCCGGTACACCGCGTGCCCGGACAGCGCGTGCCCGACCTCGTGGCCGACGACCGCGCGCATCTCCTCCTCGTCGAGCAGCTCGACGAGCCCCGTGGTCAGCACGATCACCGGCTCGTCCAGGCCGATGCACATGGCGTTGGGCTGCGGGTCCTGATTGACGTACATCGGCGGGACCTTCTCCAGGTCCAGGATGTAACAGGCGTCCCGCAGCATGTCGTTGAGGTGCACGAACTGCTGGTCGCTGACCCGCACCGAATCCGAGAGATACATCAGCCGCAGGCTGCGCTCGGGCAGCAGGCCGCTGAGTGCCTTGAAGACGGTGTCGAACCCGCTCAGCTTGCGCAGGGCCACCAGAGCGGACCGGTCCGCGGGGTGCTCGTACGCCCGGGAAGAGATCCCCGGGAACCGCCTGCGGTCCCTGCTCGGTACACGTTCGCTGCCGTTCGGGCCATCCGTCATTGGGGCCTCCCCCTGAATTCGACTGCGTGATTTCAGAGTAGAGGACGCCACTGACAGCGCTTTGGATGCCCGGCGTACGCTGGCGGAGGAACGAATCGCCGCAGATGCCCGCAAGGGACGGCCCGTGCGTGCGGATGCCCGGGGGCCGCCACGCGTGCGCGCCGCGGCGGAGGACGGCCGGCCGACCGGCCCGGGTCCGTGCCGCGCACGAGCCCGCACAGCCCCCAAAGGAGCGCGACCCCTCATGGTGGACCCGAGCGTGCTGCTCGCCGCACAGACCTCCAACGCCGACGGACCGGGCTGGATCCTGCGTTCCGTGATCATCGTCGGCGTGCTCGGCGCGGTCTTCCTGGCCTGGTTCCTGCTGCGCGGCTACGGCGGCGACCAGGAGTGAGGCGTGCCCGAGGCGTCGGGCGAGCCGTTCGAGGCGCCGGGCGATCCGCCCGTTGCGCCGGGTAAAGCCTCCGACGAGGGCGGCTGATGAGGGCGGAAACCACCGGAAAGGTCCCCTCGTGGGCCGTTCCGGCGGAGTCGGCGTGAGGCCCGGACCGGCCCGCGCTTACGATGTGAGCGAAGTCCCTGCCCGCATCAGCCCGGATTGGTTCTGCCGACGATGAGCCTGCACACCACCGCACACTCCGTCCTGGTCGCCCTCGCCGAGGGCGGCGAGCACGGCGGCAACCACAACAGCCTCAACCCACTGATCACCGGTGGCGGCGCCCTCGTCGCGCTGCTGCTCCTGCTGTGGATCACCACGCGCTTCAACCGGGACCGCTGAGGCAGGGACCCGTATCCCTCGGCGAGCGGCGCCCAGTAGGGTCTGCACGCATGGGAGAGCAGACAGGGCCCGTGAAGCGGCGGCTCGGAGTGATGGGCGGGACTTTCGACCCGATCCACCATGGTCACCTGGTCGCCGCCAGCGAGGTGGCCAGCCAGTTCCACCTCGATGAGGTCATCTTCGTACCGACGGGACAGCCGTGGCAGAAGAGCCACAAGGCGGTGTCCCCGGCCGAGGACCGGTATTTGATGACGGTCATCGCGACCGCGTCCAACCCCCAGTTCTCCGTCAGCCGCATCGACATCGACCGCGGCGGCAAGACGTACACGATCGACACCCTCAGGGATCTGCGCACCGAGCACACGGACGCGGATCTCTTCTTCATCACCGGCGCCGACGCGCTCGGCCAGATCCTGACCTGGCGGGACGCGGAGGAGCTGTTCTCGCTCGCGCACTTCATCGGGGTGACCAGGCCCGGCCACGTACTGGCCGACCCCGGCCTGCCCGAGGGCGGGGTCTCCCTGGTCGAGGTGCCGGCCCTGGCCATCTCCTCGACCGACTGCAGGGCGCGCGTCGCCCAGGGTGAGCCGGTCTGGTACCTGGTGCCGGACGGCGTGGTGCGCTACATCGACAAGCGCCGTCTCTACCGGGACGACCGCGACGACGACCGCTGACGACGACCGCCGACGGGGCCGACGGAAAGAGGGCACCGGTGAACGACCGACAGGATCCGTACGCGCCACGGGACCCGTACGCCCAGGACCCCTACGAAGGGGGCCAGGACCAGCAGAACGGGCCCGGGTACGCCTACGACGCCTATGGGCAGCCGGTGTACCAGGAGACGCCGAACCAGTACGACCCCTACGGCACGCCGTACGGGCATCAGCAGGGCCAGGGTTACGAGCAGCCGTACGACGGCCGCGACCAGGGCTACGGCCAGGGCGGCTACGACCAGGGGCACGGCCAGGGCTACGACCCGTACGGCGGCTACCAGCAGCCCGTACAGCAGGCGCAGCAGACCCAGCAGCAGAGCTGGGTCCCGCAGCAGCCGCAGTACGGGCAACAGGAGTACGTCCAGTCGCAGCCCCATGAAGCGCAGCCCTCGTACGAGCCGCAGGCCCCGTACGGAGCACAGGCGCCGTACGAGGCGCAGGCCCCGTCCGGTGGCCGGTCCGCGCACGACGCGGCTCCTCCGGGCCCGATGCAGGCCCGGCCGGGCGGCGTCGGCGGCGCCGACGGCGCGGACCGCCCGTCCGGCGAGGAGTACCGCACCGAGCAGTTCTCGTTCATCGAGGAGCAGGACGAAGACTCCGAAGACGTCATCGACTGGCTGAAGTTCACCGAGAGCCGCACCGAGCGGCGCGAGGAGGCCAAGCGCCGCGGCCGCAGCCGCATCATCGCGCTGACCGTCGTCCTCGTCCTGCTGGCCGCGGGCGGCGTCGGCTACCTGTGGTGGGCCGGCAAGCTTCCGGGCCTGGGCGGCGCCGCCACCGGGGACGCGGCCGCCGCCGCGGGCCAGAAGCGTGACGTGCTGCTGGTCCACCTCCGGCAGACCGGCAGCGACGAGAGCTCGACGGCGCTGCTCGTCGAGAACGAGACCACGCACAAGGGCACGACCGTCCTGCTCCCCAACAGCCTCGCCATCACCGGGGACGACGGCCAGGCCACCACCCTCGGCAAGTCCGTGCAGGACGCCGGCACCGAGCCGACGCGCGACTCCCTGAACACGCTGCTGGGCGCCGACATCAAGGCGAGCTGGCGGCTGGACACGCCGTACCTGGAGAACCTCGTCGAGACGGTCGGCGGCATCACCGTGGACGCCGACGCCACCGTGCCCGGCGCCAAGAAGGGCGACGACCCGCTGGTCAAGGCGGGGAAGGGTCGCGTCATGAACGGCCAGGCGGCCGTCGCGTACGCCACCTACCGGGGCCCGGGCGAGCTGCAGACAAAGCAGCTGGCGCGCTTCGGGCAGGTGATGCAGGCCACCCTGAAGCGGATGTCCAGCGACGCGGACGGTGCGACCGCCACGGTGAAGGCCCTCATGCAGGTACTGGACCCGCCGCTCACCGTGGGCCAGCTCGGCAGCTCCCTCGCGCAGCGCGCCGAGCTCGCCAAGACCGGCGCGTACCGGACGACGGTGCTGCCCGTGCAGCAGGACGGCACGCTCAGCGCGGCGACCGCCTCCGACGTGGTCAAGGACGTCCTGGGCGGCAAGGTGAAGAAGACCGATCCGAGCGCGACCGCCAGGGTCGGCGTCCGGAACGCCTCGGGCAGTCAGAAGGCGGTCGGACAGGCACAGGCCGCGCTGGTCAACGGCGGGTACTCCTTCGTGGACGGCGGCACCGCAGCGGGCTCCCTGTCGGCGTCCCGGGTGACGTACGCGGAAGAGGCGTACAAGCCGCGCGCCGAGGAGGTCGCGAAGACGCTGGGCCTGTCGGCGGGTGCGGTGAAGAAGGGCAAGGTCGCCTCGAACGCCGACATCACGGTGCTGCTGGGGAGCGACTACAAGGGGTGAGCGACGCGGGGCGGGGGTCGGCCACGACGGCGGCCCCCGCGCCCGCCGGGCTTCTCCCCTTCACGGCCTGACCAGCAGCGATGGGTGCTTGTCCACAAGCCCGCCGGGGTGTCAGCGGTCCGTGAGACCCTTGAGGGGTACTTGACCGCTGACTCGGCTGCGGTCGGCGGGCCTTCCCGCGGACGGGGCCGGGCAGCAACGCCACCGACCCGGAAGTTTGGCTTGTGACCGCCACGGACCGCTCCATCGAGCTCATCAACGCCGCCGCGCAGGCGGCCGCCGACAAGCTCGCGCACGACATCATCGCGTACGACGTCAGCGACGTCCTCTCGATCACCGACGCCTTCCTGCTGGCTTCGGCGCCCAACGACCGCCAGGTCAAGTCGATCGTCGACGAGATCGAGGAGCGGCTGAACAAGGACCTGGGCGCCAAGCCGGTGCGCCGCGAGGGCGACCGCGAGGCCCGCTGGGTGCTCCTGGACTACGTGGACATCGTCATCCACGTCCAGCACAGCGAGGAGCGTGTGTTCTACGCCCTGGAGCGGCTGTGGAAGGACTGCCCCGAGCTGGAGCTTCCGGAGGACGCCAAGGCGACCCGCGGCAAGGCTGCGGAGCACGCCGAGGAGACCGCCGCCGAGCAGGACGGAGAGCTGCGCTGAACGGCACGAAGGGGGGCCGTGGCCGCAAGATCGTCCTGTGGCGGCACGGCCAGACGGCATGGAACCTGGAGCGGCGCTTCCAGGGCACCACGGACATCGAGCTCACCGAGGCGGGCGTCGAGCAGGCGCGCCGTGCCGCTCGGCTGCTCGCCGCGCTGAAGCCGGACGCGATCATCGCTTCCGACCTCAAGCGGGCGCGACGCACGGCCGCCGAGCTGTCGGAGGTCACGCGGCTGGACGTGACGCACGACGAAGCGCTGCGTGAGACGTACGCGGGCGCCTGGCAGGGCCTGACGCACGAAGAGATCATGGCCGCGTACGGCGAGCAGTACGCCGCCTGGAAGCGCGGCGAGCCGGTGCGCCGTGGCGGCGGCGAGCTGGAGACCGAGGTCGCGGACCGCGCGGCGCCGCTCGTGCGGCTGGCGGCGGACAAGCTGCCCGACGACGGCACTCTGGTCGTGGTGAGCCACGGCGGCACGATCCGTACGACGATCGGCCGGCTGCTGGGCCTGGAGCCGCATCACTGGGAGGGCCTGGGCGGCCTGTCGAACTGCTGCTGGTCCGTCCTGGGCGAGGGGGCGCGCGGCTGGCGCCTGCTGGAGCACAACGCCGGCACCCTTCCCGAGCCGGTGCTGGGCGACGACGACTGACGCCCGGCGGACCGGTCGGCGGCGGCTCTCCGGAGGCCGTCCAGCGGCCGGCCGGACCCGGATTTCACATCTGGGCAGGTCGCAGGCTAAAGTTCTTCTTGTTCGCGGCGCCGCCGGGGAAAACCCCGGAGGAGCGGAACAAGACCCGGGGCTATAGCTCAGTTGGTAGAGCGCCTGCATGGCATGCAGGAGGTCAGGAGTTCAATTCTCCTTAGCTCCACAACCCGGATGATCCCGCCCTCTGGCGGAGACGGAGAGCGATTCTCCGCCTCGCCAGGAGGCGGGATCACTGCTGTTTCCGGGCTTTGAGGGCGCGTTCCTCGCCGTGCGCGCCGTGGTGAGCGCCCGCGCAATGGCTTGTGCGTAACTGCGTGGCGACAGCGGGAAGCACGTCCGAACCGGCGAGGCTGCGGGCCTGACCTGGTCGGCGGTCCGTGGCAGAATCGGACGGCGCCGGCAGGGGAGGAGAGAACGCGATGCCCACGAGCATCATCGAGGAGGTCCGTGACCTGCTCGGCGTTGCCACCTCCGCGCTGCAATGCCCTTCCTGCGGCTCGCCGCACGTGGCGCAGATGCTGGGCGACAACGGTGGGATCTCGTTCGTCTGTACGGCCTGCGGCCACAGCTGGAGCTGACTGATGGGGGCACACAGCCGGAAGTGCGACTGGTGCGCCAGCGGTACGCCCATCGTGCGTGACATGGAGCCGCCGAACCCCGACTTCCAGTACTGGTGCGAGGAATGCGCCCGGGCACTGGTCATCAAGGGCGACCCCATCGAGACCTACCGTGAGCTGGACGGCGAGCCCATCTACGGCCGCCTGCTCGACGAGCACTGCACGCTTAAGCGGTTCTACTCCTTCGCCACCGCCTGAGGTACACGCGCGAGTTCGGCTCCCGTGGCCCTGTCGCCCGAGCCCTCTTTCCCGGCGCACCACCGCGCTCGCGGCGCCCCCGTCACCCCTGCATGACCGTTTCTCCACAACTTCGGCGCATAACAAGCGCCCTGAGCTATTTTCAGCTTTGACGCCACGGACCGGACCGGTCCGCTCCTCTATGTGCCTACTGAAGACGATTGGCCGGAAAATTCACGTTGCGGGTGGAACTCCGGCCGTACCGTGAGGCGTTGTAGGAATCAGAACTGCCGCCGCGAAACGGCCGGCGGCAGGGGGGAAGCGACGGGGGTCGCAAGTGACCGACACAGTTGTGGGGGCCGCACCGCAGACGGGGACCATCGCGGAGCGGGACGACGGACGGGCGACGGCGGCGGGACTCACGCCATTCGTCGACGCATTGCGCGTGCCGCCCGTCATCAAGCCGGGCCGCGCGGAAGCCCTGCGCGGCATCACCATCGAGCAGAAGACCAGCTGGGTGCGGCTGCATTCCCAGCTCCCGCCCACCAAGGTGTGGGCGTACGAGGGGCATTACCCGGGCCCGACCATCGACATCCGCCGCGGCCGGCGGCTCCGGGTGTCCTGGACGAACCGCCTCACGGGCGCCTTCCCGGTGACCGCCGTGGAGGTGGCGGCGACGCCGGAGGTGCCCGCGCCGCTGGACGAGCCGGGGCGCGGCGGGACCGCCCCGGTGCCCGGCGTGGCCGAACTCCCGCCCTGGGTCGTCACGCATCTGCACGGCGCGGTGACCGGCGGCGGCAACGACGGCTGGTCGGAGAACGCCGTATCGCCCGGAGACGCCCAGCTCTCCGAGTATCCGAACGACCACCGGGCGACGACCTGGTGGTACCACGACCACGCCATGGACATCACCCGCTGGAACGTCTTCTCCGGACTGGCCGGCATGTACCTCCTGCGGGACGACGAGGAGGACGCGCTGCACCTCCCGTCCGGCGAGCGCGAGATCCCGCTGGTCATCCAGGACCGCAACCTCGACACGGACGAGGAGGGCCGGCTGACCGGCAGACTGCTCCACAAGACCCTGATCGTCGGCAAGGACAACCAGGGGAAGAACATCACCATCCCGTTCTCGGGCCCCTACACGCTCGTGAACGGCACGATCTGGCCCCACCTGGACGTCGACGCGCGCTGGTACCGCTTCCGGCTGCTCAACGCCTCCAACGCCCGGACGTACACCCTCCAGCTGATCGATGAGGAGACGGGCCGTCCGGTCACCGGCGCGGTGCACCAGATCGGTTCGGACGGCGGGCTGCTGCCGCGCCCGCTGCCGGTGGACGGGACGCTGTCGGTGGCCTCCGCCGAGCGGATGGACCTGCTGATCGACTTCGGTCGGCTGCGCGGCCGGCGGCTGCGGCTGGTCAACGCCGCGCCGGGCGTGAAGTACCCCCAGGTGATGCAGTTCCGGGTCGGTTCGAAGAAGGTGACCGATTCCTTCGTGCTGCCCGCCGTGATCTCGCCGACCTTCGAGCGGATCACCCATGACAACGCGCCGAAGCACGAACACCGCCTGATAGCCCTCACCCCGCCGGGCCCGATCGGCAACGGCCACCCGGAGATGTGGGAGATGCACGAGGTCGACCCCGGCCACGTGACCATCCCGTCCGAGGGAATCATCCAGATCAAGGGGCCCGACGGCACGACGCGTACGTACCAGCGCGGCGCGCGCATGTTCGACGACGCCCTCGGGTTCATGGTCCGGTACGACGACTGGGAGCAGTGGAGCTTCCTGAACCTGGGCGGCGCCGGTACGCACCCGATGCACATCCATCTGGTCGACTTCCAGGTGCTCGGCCGCCACCGCTATCCGGCGGTGCCGGACAGCCCGTACGACAACGCGCTGGGAGGCACTCGCAGCCCACTGGAGTACGGGGGCCAGGTCCCGGTGGCCCCGGGCGATCAGGGCTGGAAGGACGTCATACAGGTGCCTCCGGGCCAGATGGTGAACGTGATCGGCCGCTTCCACGGCGCCAAGGGCCGCTTCATGTACCACTGCCATCTGCTGGAACACGAGGACATGGGGATGATGCGCCCGTTCGTGGTGATGCCTCCGGAGGTGCTGGCGTTCCATCACCACCAGCCGGGCGGGGGCCACGACCACGGGGGTCACTGAACCGGGGCGCGCCGGTCCGGCGCAGGAGGACGGCGGTCAGCAGCAGTAGCGCGACACCCGCGATCGGGTAGACGCCCGAGAGCAGCATCTGGCCGCCGTTCTGGTGCAGTTCCGCGTGGGAGTGGGGCCGGTGCGGCACCCACCACAGAGCGAAGGAGGCGAAGAGCAGCCCGAGCACTCCGGTCGCGGCCCAGAGCCGGCGGCCCGCCCGGGTGGCCCGGCCGCCGCGGCGCACGGCCTCGGTGCCGAGCAGGATCAGCATCGGTACGGCCCACACCCAGTGGTGCGACCAGGAGACCGGACTGACCAGCAGCGCGGTGGTCGCGCAGACCACGGTCGCCCAGGCGCGTTGTCCCCGCAGCAGGGCGGTGGTCGCGAGCGTCAGCCCCGCGATCGCCGCCACGGCCGCCGCGGCCGGCCACCACAGGCCGGTGTCGGGGGTGTGCAGCAGCCGGGCGAGGACGCCGCGCAGCGACTGGTTCGCGGTGATCTCCACATCGCCCGGCCGGTCGGAGGCGAAGACGATCTCGGTCCAGAAGCGGGCCGAGTCGCGGGGGAGAGCCAGGGCGGAGAGGAGGACGGTGCCGAGGAAGGCCAGGACCGCAACGCATGCCTGACGCAGCCAGGGGTTCCAGGTGCCGCGCAGCCCCTGGCCGGGGCGACGGAGCTGACGGGCGCGCAGCAGTCCGGCCAGCGCGAGCCATACGGCGAAGAGGGCCGGCGTGAGCTTGATCCCGGCCGCGATGCCGATGCCGATGCCTGCCCAGCGGCTGGTGTCCCGGCGGGTGACGTCCCAGAGCACGAGCACGGCGAGGAGGAGGTTGATCTGCCCGTAGCGCAGCGTGGTCCACACGGGCTCGCACCACACCAGCAGCGCGGAGAGCGCGAGCGTCAGGGCGGCCTGCCGGGTGCGCGGGGCGCGGGACCCGGGGGCGGCCGAGGGCAGGCCGGTCAGCCGCAGGGTGAGGTGCACCACGGCGACCAGGAGCAGGAGGTTGCCGAGGGTGGCGAGCGTGCGCATCTCCGGTACGCCGAGGACGGTCAGCGGCATGAAGAGCAGGGCGGCGAAGGGGGGATAGGTGTTGGGCAGCCGCGCGGAGGTGGCGAGCATGTCGTAGAGGTCGCCGCCGGTGCGGGCGGTCCAGCCCTCGGCGCGGTAGACCATCAGGTCCAGCATGGTCACGCCGGCCAGCCGCTGGACGATCCAGAAGACCGTGAAGGAGAGCGCGCAGGCCAGGGCGGCCGCCAGGACGCGGCGGTGCGCGCCCGTGGGAGAGGACGGACCGCGGAGTCCGGCGGACTGGTCGAGCTTCGGCGCGGTCACGTTCCAGGCCCCCGGTTTCTTTCGAGCACTGACGATCGACAGTACCTCCGCCGACCGCCTCGCCGGGTGCCGCGCGAGCGCCCGCGTCGGCCCTCAGGGGGCCCGGCGGAGCGGCGCCGGAAAGGGTCCGGGAAAGCGATTTGGCAAAGGCCCGGGGCAGCCGTGTAATGTAGTCGATGTCGCCGCGAGGGAAACCCCGCGAAGACCACAACAGAACACGGGGCTATAGCTCAGTTGGTAGAGCGCCTGCATGGCATGCAGGAGGTCAGGAGTTCAATTCTCCTTAGCTCCACAGTGATCAGAGCGGGCCGTCCGAAGAGGACGGCCCGCTCTGGCGTGTGCGCGGGATTTCCCGGTACGCAGTGCCCGCCCGCCCGCCCGCCCGCCCGCCCGCCGGTGCTGGCCCGGCCGTAATCGCGAGTCCCTGCCCCCTGCCCCCCTGGCCTTCTGTCTCCTGTCGGCCGGAGTGTGCCGCGCGTCACCCCCGGTGCCGCCGCTGTCGGCGGTCACGGCTTCTCCAGGCGGAGCGCCAGGGCCGGGCAGCGGCGTACGGCGCGCTGGGCGCGGGCCCGCAGCGCTCCTGGGAGCACGTCGTCGGAGAGTACGGGGAAGCCGTCCCGGTCGAGCCGTACGGCCTCGGGGAGCAGACCGGCGCACAGCCCGTGCCCCTCGCACAGCGTCCAGTCCACCGCCAGCCGTTCCCCGGCGGCCTCCAGGGCCCCGGACCCCTCTCCCGCGCCGTTCGCCGCACCGTCGGCCTCCTCGGGCGGCAGCGGGAGCAGCTCGGCGGTGGGCCGGCCGCAGCCGTTGCCCAGGACGTGCGCGGCGAGATCGTCGGGGAAGGCGGCGAGCGCCGACAGGACGAACCGGGCCGAGCCGTCGGGGTGTTTGCAGGCGCCCCGCCCCCGTACGCCGCGCGCCGCCGCCCGCACCGCCTCCAGGGCCGGCTGTCCGCCGCCGCCCAGCGCTTCCGCGAGAACGTCGGCCAGGGAGGGCAGGCCCAGCCGGCACGGCCCGCACTGCCCCGCCGACTCCGCCGCCAGCCACCGCGCGATCCGCAGTGCCTCGCCGAGCGGGCAGGTCCGCGCGGACAGCGGCAGTACCGCGCCCGCGCCCAGCGCGCCGCCGCGCGCCGCGAGCGCCTCCCGGGAGAGCGGCGTCCCGTACGCCGTGGCGGGGTCCAGCCAGGCCCCGTGGTACCCGCCGATCAGCACGCCGGGGGGTGCCGGCTCCGCTCCGCAGGCCTGCAGGACGTACGGCAGCGGCACGCCGCTGGGGGCCTCGACCACCATGGGCGTGGGGACGGCGCCGGAGACCGTGAGCAGGATCGTGCCCGGCTCGCCGGGCAGACCGGTGTCGGCGTAGCGGTCGGGGCCGAGGCGCGCTGCGACGGCGAGTTGGGCGAAGGTCTCGGCGTTGGACAGCAGCGTCGGGGCACCGCCGAGCCCGGACTCGGCGGCCCGCGCCCGACGGCCCGGGGGCAGGGGTGGCCCGCCTTCGGCGGCCCTGATCAGCGCGGATGCCTCTCCGGAGACCAGGCGCTCGGGCGAGCGCACGACCTGCGCGCGCAGCGCACGCCCGCGCCGCTTGCGCGCCAGTCCGCGTTCCGCGAGGGCTTCCCGTACGGAGTTCTCGGCGGTCGCCTTCGTCACGCCGACGACGACCAGGCGGGCGCCGAGCGCTGTGGCGGCCAGCAGCGCACCGTCCAGGACGAGGTGCGGCGCGCGGCACAGCAGCACGGTGTCCTTGCGGCAGGCGGGCTCGCCCTCGCAGCCGTTGACCACGACGACGGGACGTACCCCGCGGCGGGCCGCTGCCTCGGCGACCGCCGTCAGCTTCCGCGCGAGCGGGAACCCGGCGCCGCCCCGGCCGCGCAGCGCCACGGCGTCGGCGACGGCGGCCAGCTGGTCCCAGGTCAGTACGGGCGGCGAGCCGTGGAGGAGCAGGTGCTGCTTGCGGTTCAGCCGCTCCGTGTCGTCGAACCCGGCGAACAATCGTGGCAGCCCCAGCACCTGCACGCCGGGCACGTCGGGCAGCGGCCCGCCGGCCGCATACGGGGCCAGCGTGGCGACGGTCACGTGGTCCGGCCGTTCGGCGCGTGCGGAACGGCAGCACCCTCGGTGACCACCGGCTGCACGAGGGTGGGCGGCCCGGCCCACTCGGAGCCGTGGGACGCGGCTCCGAGGCCGGCGTACGGGAGGCGCTCCGTGTGCACCTCGCCCGGGGCGAAGTCGCTGTCCGGGAGGCCGTCGTCGTACGGCGCGTACGGTGCGGAGACGTACGGCAGCCTCTGTGTGGGGGCGTCGGCCAGGGCCCACGAAGCGTCGGCCGGGGCCCACGAAGCGTCGGCCGGGGCCCACGAGGGGGCCGCTTGCGCCGCGCTTACGGGGACGTCGCTCGCGCCGTGCTCGAAGCCCGCCGCGGCCACCTTCTGGGAGGCAGTGTGCGCCTCGGGGGCGGAGTGCGTCTGCGTACGGCCCGCCGCCCTGCGTCCGGTCCGTCGCCTGCCCGGCTTCCGGGAGCGCAGCGGCAAGGAGAAGGGCAGGTCCCGGCGCAACGTGAGGTACGGGAAGCGCGCGCACGGGGTGCACAGCAGGCGGGCCAGCAGCGCGCCCAGGACCGCGGTGAGACACAGCACGTACCCCGTCGTGACCCAGCCGGCGGGCGCGCGGCCGGACTTGAGTCCGTGCACGAGGGCCAGGCACCACGCGGCGTACGCGCTGGTGTGCAGGGCCCGCCAGCGCCCGGAGGTCCGCCCGCGCCCGGCGAACGCACTGCGCAGCGCGCCGGTCGCGGCGGCCAGCACCATGAGCAGCCCGGCCAGCGTGCCGAACCCGATGAGCGGTGCGGTGCCGGGTGCGACGGGCCCGGCGAGCACCACGGAGGCGAAGGGCAGGAACGCGTCCAGGAAGCGGGCGTGCGCCTCGGCCACCTTGACGGCGATGTGCAGCACCAGGAAGCCGAGCGAGGCGGTGGCGAGCGCCCGGTGGATGCCCTGCGCGAGGAGTCTGGTGCGCGGCGCCAGGACGGTACGGCCGGTCGAGAGCAGGCCCCAGACGACGGCGGAGGTCAGAGAAACGAGCGTGAGCACCCCTGCGGTCTGGTCGAAGAACGCCTGGAAGGCGGGTGCGGCGGCGAGGAGCGGGAGGGCCAGCAGGGCACCGGCCCCGAGGGTGAGCGCGGGACGCGGCTTCCGGAGGCGCTGGGGGAGGTGTGCGCGGGGGAGGCGGGGACGGCGGGGGCGGGCCGCTCGGCGCGCCGCCCGGCCCGATAAGAGTGGCATGCCCGGCAAGCTAGGGGCCGTCGCGCGGGCGTAGCGGCGGCTTGCCGTATCCCGCCCGTACGGCGCGACCCGCTGCTAACGTCGGTCCGTTCGCGCCCCGCACACCCGCTCGGCCGTTCCTCGTCCCACGTGAACGCCACTGTCAATGCAGGACAGTTGATAGGCGCCCCGTGGTCATTTCTTGTCCGTCCTTGGACGCTTCTTGGCCATTCCATGTCCCTGGCGTGAACAGATCATCGAAAGAGTGACGCAGCGCGTGCGAGTGGCCGCCACTGCGTGCACGACCACCTCGCTGCGCAGCCTGGGCAAGGACAGCTCGTTGCACGCCGTCGTCGGCTACGACGACGTCACGGGCGTCGGCACGCCGGGCAGGGGCTACGTGGCCTCCTACCGGCCCTGAGGCCCCGTGTGCCGGGCCGCTGTCCGGTCCGGCATGTGGGACGGGGGCCCGTGCGAGGGAATCCTCGGCGCGGGCCCCTGGCGCCCTGCGGTACCCTGACGCCATGCGTGCCGTACGCCTTCTGCTTAGCGGGCCGCGCTGATCAGTACCGACCGGACCGGAGACTGCGAGGTCCGAGTCGGAATCGGCGCGGCGTCCCCTCCTGTGCGAGGGGCCTTTTTGTTTCCGGCGCCGACCGGCAAGAAGGTGCCCGCAAGGGGTGCGTTTCCGCAGGCAGAGACGATCGATGGAGCTTTGAGGACGATGAGCGAGACGACCACGGCCGCCGAGGCGGCGGCCCCGCACCGCTATACGGCCGCGCTGGCCGCGGACATCGAGGCACGCTGGCAGGACTTCTGGGACGCGAACGGCACCTACGAGGCGCCGAACCCCAGCGGTGACCTGGCCGGCGACCCGGAGCTGGCGGCAAGGCCGAAGAAGTTCATCATGGACATGTTCCCGTACCCCTCGGGTGCGGGCCTGCACGTCGGCCACCCCCTGGGCTACATCGCCACGGACGTCTACGCCCGCCACCAGCGCATGACGGGCCACAACGTCCTGCACACCCTGGGCTTCGACGCCTTCGGCCTGCCCGCCGAGCAGTACGCCGTCCAGACGGGCACCCACCCGCGGGTCTCCACCGAGGCCAACATCGTCAACATGAAGGCGCAGCTGCGCCGCCTGGGCCTGGGCCACGACCAGCGCCGTTCGGTCGAGACGATCGACCCGGCGTACTACAAGTGGACCCAGTGGATCTTCCTGCAGATCTTCAACTCCTGGTACGACGCCGAGGCCGGCAAGGCGCGCCCGATCGACGAGCTGGTCGCCCAGTTCGAGGCGGGGGAGCGGGAGACCCCGGACGGCCGCGCGTGGGCCGACCTGGCGGCCATCGAGCGCGCCAACATCCTGGGCGAGTACCGGCTGGCGTACGCCTCCGACGCGCCGGTCAACTGGTGCCCCGGCCTGGGCACCGTGCTGGCCAACGAGGAGGTCACCGCCGACGGCCGCTCCGAGCGCGGGAACTTCCCCGTCTTCAAGGCCAAGCTGCGCCAGTGGAACATGCGCATCACGGCCTACGCGGACCGCCTGCTGGACGACCTGGACGGGCTGGACTGGCCCGACGCGATCAAGCTGCAGCAGCGCAACTGGATCGGCCGCTCCGAGGGCGCGCGGGTCGACTTCCCCGTGGGCGGCCGGCGCATCACCGTCTTCACCACGCGCCAGGACACGCTGTTCGGCGCGACCTACATGGTGCTGGCCCCGGAGCACGAGCTGGTCTCCGGAGAGGACTCGATCGTCCCGGACGCCTGGCCCGAGGGCACGCACGACGTGTGGACCGGCGGCTACGCCACCCCGGCCGAGGCCGTCGCGGCCTACCGCAAGCAGGCCGCCTCGAAGTCCGACGTCGAGCGCCAGGCCGAGGCCAAGGACAAGACCGGCGTCTTCACCGGCGCGTACGCGACCAACCCGGTCAGCGGCGAGCAGGTCCCGGTCTTCATCGCCGACTACGTCCTGATGGGCTACGGCACCGGCGCGATCATGGCGGTCCCGGCGCACGACAGCCGCGACTTCGCCTTCGCGCGCGCCTTCGAACTGCCCATGCGCTGCGTGGTCGAGCCCTCGGACGACCGCGGCACGGACCCGGCCACTTGGGACGACGCGTTCTCCTCGTACGAGGCGAAGATCGTCAACTCGGCGTCCGAAGCCGTCTCCCTGGACGGTCTGTCGGTCACCGAGGCCAAGGCGAAGATCACCGAGTGGCTGGCCGGGCAGGGCATCGGCGAGGGAACCGTGAACTTCCGGCTGCGCGACTGGCTGTTCAGCCGGCAGCGCTACTGGGGCGAGCCCTTCCCGATCGTGTACGACGAGGACGGCGTGGCGCACGCGCTGCCCGAGTCGATGCTGCCGCTGGAGCTGCCCGAGGTCGAGGACTACTCCCCGCGCACCTTCGACCCGGACGACGCCAACACCTCCCCGGAGACCCCGCTGTCCCGGAACGAAGGGTGGGTCAACGTCGACCTGGACCTGGGCGACGGCCGGGGCGTGCGGCGCTACCGCCGCGAGACCAACACCATGCCCAACTGGGCCGGCTCCTGCTGGTACGAGCTGCGCTACCTGGACCCGAACAACGACCAGAAGCTGGTCGACCCGGCCATCGAGCAGTACTGGATGGGCCCGCGCGAGGGCCAGCCGCACGGCGGCGTCGACCTGTACGTGGGCGGCGCCGAGCACGCCGTGCTGCACCTGCTGTACGCGCGCTTCTGGTCCAAGGTGCTGTTCGACCTGGGGCACATCTCCTCGGCCGAGCCGTTCCACAAGCTGTACAACCAGGGCATGATCCAGGCCTTCGTGTACCGGGACAAGCGCGGCATCGCCGTCCCGGCGGCCGAGGTCGAGGAGCGCGACGGCGCGTACTACTACCAGGGCGAGAAGGTCAGCCGCGTCCTGGGCAAGATGGGCAAGTCCCTGAAGAACGCCGTCACTCCGGACGAGATCTGCCAGGAGTACGGCGCTGACACGCTGCGGCTGTACGAGATGGCGATGGGCCCGCTGGATGTCTCCCGCCCGTGGGACACCCGCGCCGTCGTCGGCCAGTACCGCCTGCTGCAGCGCCTGTGGCGCAACATCGTGGACGAGGCCACCGGCGAGGTCACCGTCTCGGACACCGAGCCGGACGAGGACACCCTGCGTGCCCTGCACAAGGCCATCGACGGCGTCAGCCAGGACATGGCCGGCCTGCGTTTCAACACCGCGATCGCCAAGATCACGGAGCTGAACAACCACCTGACGAAGGCCGGCGGCAGCGTCCCGCGCAGCGTCGCCGAGCAGCTGGTCCTGCTGGTCGCGCCGCTGGCCCCGCACATCGGTGAGGAGCTGTGGCGCAAGCTGGGCCACACCGACTCCGTGGTGCACGCGGACTTCCCGGTCGCCGACCCGGCGTACGTCGTGGACGAGACCGTGACCTGCGTCGTGCAGATCAAGGGCAAGGTCAAGGCCCGCCTGGAGGTCTCGCCGGCCATCTCGGACGCGGACCTGGAGGCGGCGGCGCTGGCCGAGCCCGCGGTCGTGACGGCGCTGGGCGGTGCCGGCATCCGCAAGGTGATCGTCCGGGCGCCGAAGCTGGTCAACATCGTTCCGGCATGATCCGGCCCGGGGCGCGCCCGTCCGGCGGGCGCGCCCCGGGGAAGACCACTAGGGGCAGGTTGGGGGTTCTTGGGGAACCCTTGACCTGCCGGGCCCGTTTACGGTGGGAGAAGGAAGCCGTCCGCCCGGCGGCCGAGCCCACGTGAGGGAAGCCCATGACCACCGTGCTCGTGATCCTCGCCCTGCTCTTCGTGCTGTTCGTCGCGGCAGGGGTCTTCGTGACGGTCAAGGCCGTCTCGGCGGCCAAGCGCGGGGTGGACCGTACGGTCGCGCAGGCCCGCCGCACCGTCGAGGACACCACGCTGCGCGCCCGCCGGTACACCCAGACCGGCCCCGCCGGGCAGCTGGCGGAGCTGCGGCACTCCCTGCGCACGTCGATGCGCGCCACCCAGGAGGCGCTGCGTACGGCGTCCGCCGAGGACCAGTCGCTGCAGGAAGCGCTGAATCTCTTCGGGCGGCTCAGTGCGCACGGCCATGAGCTGGACGACGAACTGAAGCGACTGGAGCGCGAGCCGGACCGGGCGCGCATCGCCGAATGCCTCCCCGAACTGCGCGACCGCGTGGAGCGCTGCACGCACGCCGCGGATTCGCTGCGCTGGGCGGCCCAGGACCGGGCCCGCCGGTTCGCCGACGACGACCTGAGCGCGCTGACGGGGCAGATCGACATGGAGGCCGGCGCACTGCGGCACTGGACGCCCGCGCCCGGTGCCGGCGAGACCACGCACGACCGGGGCGCGGGCGCCGCGCAGGATCCGCTCGCCGCGTGGCCGCCGCCCGAGCAGCCCGCCACGTCCGAGGGCCGGGCCGAGGAGAGCCCGCGGGCCCTCAATGCCCCCGATCCGCGCGTACAGGCCCCGTACCCCTGGCAGAAGACGGCCCGTCCGGAGAGCACGGGCTGACGCGGCACCGTAGAGCACGGGCTGACGGTCGCACCGTCAAGATTGGCTGTGGCGCATCGCTCGGGAATGGGAGAGGATCTTGAAAGAGGGCCCGCACTGTCGGGCTCCGGGATCCCCGGATAACCTCCCAGTCATGTCCCGCCATGTCGCGATCGTCACCGATTCAACGGCCTACCTGCCGCGGGCGGCGCTGGAGCGCCACGGCATCACGGCAGTGCCGCTGACCGTCGTCCTCGGCGACGAGGCTCTGGAAGAGGGAACGGAGATCTCGGCCAAGTCGGTCGCGCACGCGCTGCAGAAGCGAAAATACGTCACCACCTCCCGCCCGGCGCCCGAATCGTTCGCCGAAACGTACCGCGAGGTCGCGGCCGCCGGCGCGAGCGGCATCGTCTCCCTCCACCTCTCCTCGGAGTTCTCCGGCACGTACGACGCGGCGGTACTGGCCGCCAAGGAGGCGCCGGTCCCGGTACGCGTCGTGGACACCGGCATGGTCGCCATGGCACTGGGCTTCTGCGCTCTGGCCGCCGCCGAGGTCGCACAGGCCGGCGGAGACATCGACGAGGCGGTCGCCGCGGCCGAGAAGCGCGCCGAAGGCACCTCCGCGTACTTCTACGTCGACACCCTGGAGTACCTGCGCCGCGGCGGCCGTATCGGTGCCGCCCAGGCCCTGCTGGGCTCCGCGCTCGCGGTCAAGCCCCTGCTCCAGCTGACCGACGGGCGCATCGAGCTGCTGGAGAAGGTCCGCACCGCCTCCAAGGCCATCGCACGTCTGGAGGAGATCGCGGCGGAAAGGGCGGGTACGGATCCGGTCGATGTCGCGGTGCACCACCTCGCGGCGACCGAGCGCGCCGACGCCCTGGCCGACCGCCTCCGCGCCCGCGTACCGGGCCTGGCCGACCTGCACGTCAGCGAGGTCGGCGCGGTGATCGGCGCGCACACGGGACCGGGGCTGCTCGGGGTCGTGCTCTCGCCGCGGTAGACGGCGCTGGTGGCTGGTCCCGGTGGCGGGTCCCGTGGTCGGCTCTGGTGGTCGGTCCTCGCGGTCGGCGCGATTCCCTCGATCGGGGGGCCGAGTTATCCACAACTCCCGGGTTATCCACGGAATTCGACGGTGATCGACGCGATCGGCGGAATGTCTCTAGCGTCGTCGGCATGACTTCGCGATCTTCTTCCTCGGCCCATGTTCCCGCTCCCGACTCCGAGCGTCCGCAGCGTCGATCGGACCGTCCCTCGAACAGTGCGGGGGACCGTCCACCGGCCCGCCCGCCGGACCCACCACCGCCATCCGGTCTCTTGTCCTCGTCATCCGCGCCCTTTGCCTCTTCACCCGGTTTCGTCCCGCCGGCTTCGGCGGTGTGCGGGACATCGGCGCCATCCAGCTGGCGGATCGCGCTGCAGGAGCGCCTGCCGTTATGGGTGCAACTGCGCTGCGGCACGGACCCGAAGGCGCTCGGCGCGCTCGCCGTCGTGCTCCTGATCGCCGTGGCCTTCGCCGTCCATCACTTCTGGACCGCCCGACCCCAGGCCGTACGGGCGCCGGCCGCCCAGCACGCCTCCGTACCCGCCCCGAGCAGCGCCGTGAGCGCGGCCGGCGTACCGACCGCCGCCCCGGCCCGCCGCATCGTCGTGGACATCGCCGGCAAGGTGCGCCGACCCGGCATCCACCGCCTTCCGCAGGGCGCCCGGGTCGCCGACGCGCTGCGTGCCGCGGGCGGTGTGCTCCCCGGGACGAGCACTCGCGCGCTGAACCGCGCCCGCCTCCTGGTGGACGGCGAACAGATCATCGTCGGGGCGCGGGTCGCCGCCCCGCCGGGACCGGGCGGGCAGCCCGCTGCCGGTGCCGCCGGTTCTGCAGGTGCTCCGGCGGCTTCGGGCGCGGCGGGCGGTTCAAGTGTGCCGGGCGGCTCTGCCGGAGCGGGCACGGCCCCGGCCGGACCGGTCAGCCTGAACTCCGCGACCGCTGAGCAACTCGACACCCTCCCAGGCGTCGGCCCCGTACTCGCCCAGCACATCATCGACTTCCGCACCCAGCACGGCGGCTTCACCTCCATCGACCAACTGCAGGAGGTCAATGGCATCGGCGACCGCCGCTTCGCCGACCTGCGCCCCCTGGTGCAGCCATGACCATCCCTCGCGCCCCGGCCTCCGCGTACGGTCCGACCTCACCGGGGCAGGCGGACTCCTCACCGGGGCGGGCCGACTTCTCAACGGCCGTGTCGGCTGCGCCGGTCGGGCCGGTCGAGCCGACCGGGGAGGCCGGGCCGGAGGCCCAGCGGTCGGTGGTGTCGCCGGGCGAAGGGCCCGCGGACCTGCGGCTGGTCGCGCCCGCGCTCGCCGCCTGGGGGGCCGCGGCGCTGGCCCTGGACGCGCCTGTCCACCTGCTTGTCCTGACGGGCGCCGGCGCCCTGGTCCTGGCCGGTCTCGTGCTCTCGCGGGCCGTACGCCGTCGTGCGGGGACGCTGGTCGCGGTGGCCGCTGTACTGCTCTGCGCGGTGGCCGGCGCGGCCTCGGCGGCACTCCAGGGGGCCGATCTGCGTCGCGGCCCGGTGCCCCGGCTCGCCCATGAGTACGCGCAAGCCACCGTCGAGCTGGAGGTGGCCGAGGACCCGCACCTCGCCCGGCAGCGAGTACGCGGGGCTCAACGGATGCCGCCCGCTGTCGTGTTCGACGCCGAGGTGCGGCGCGTCACCGCACCGGACGGCGCGGTGACCATCGCCCGCACCCCTGTCCTCGTCGTCGTCCCGCAGCGGCAAGGCCGGCAGGGCGAGGAGGGCCGGCAGGAAGGGCAGGGGCGGGAGGGCGGCCGGGGTACGGCGGCCGGCTCCGGCGCCTGGCGAGCGCTGTTGCCTTCCACGCGTATCCGGGTCGAGGCCCGGTTCGCGCCGCCGCTGCCGCCCGGCGACCGTACGGCCGCCGTGCTGCGGGTGGCCGCCGACGCACCACCGCCGCGGCGCATCGGCGGCCCCACACCCCTGCAACGGTTCGCCGGCTCCCTTCGGGCAGGACTGCGCCACGCCTCCGAGGACCTGCGTCCCGATGCCCGCGCGCTGCTCCCGGGGCTCGTCGTGGGAGACACCTCCCGTGTGACACCGGAGTTGGACGACGCCTTCCGGGCCACCGACCTGACGCATCTGCTCGCCGTCTCCGGCAGCAACCTCACCATCGTGCTGGCCCTGCTCATCGGCCCGCCGCACCTCGCCGTACGCGCCGAACGCCGCGGTATCGCGCCCCGGCTGGGCCTCTCGCTGCGCACCACGGCGGTGATCGGCGGCGCGGTGGCGCTCGCCTTCGTCGTCGTGTGCCGGCCGGACCCCAGCGTGCTGCGCGCCGCCGCGTGCGGCCTGATCACCCTCCTCGCCATCGGCTCAGGACGCCGCCGGACGCTGCTCCCCGCGCTCGCCGCCGCCGTCCTGCTGCTCGTCCTCTACGACCCCTGGCTGGCCCGGAGTTACGGCTTCCTGCTCTCCGTACTGGCCACCGGCGCCCTGCTCACCCTCGCGCCCCGCTGGAGCGCCGCCCTCCAACGGCGGCGCTTTCCGCCCCGCCTCGCCGAGGTGATCGCCGCGGCCGCCGCTGCGCAGGCCGTGTGCGCGCCGGTCATCGCCGTGCTCGCCGCCCGCGTCGGGCTGGTTGCCGTGCCCTGCAACCTGCTCGCCGAGGTGGCTGTGGCGCCCGCGACCGTGCTCGGGTTCGCGGCACTGGCCGTCGCGCCCGTCCTGCCGCCGCTCGCCACCGCGCTCGCCTGGTGCGCGGGGTGGCCTGCCGAGTGGATCGCGGTCATCGCCCGTACGGGAGCCGCGCTGCCCGGCGCCGAATTCGGCTGGCCGGGCGGCTGGGCCGGGGGCTTCCTGCTGGCCGCTGCCACCGTCGTCCTGGTACCGGTTGCCCGGACCCTGCTGCGGCGCCGCGGGCTGTGCGTCGCCTGCGCCCTGCTGCTGGTCGTCCTCGTCGTCCGGCCCGCACCGCTGAGCCGGATCGTCACGGGCTGGCCGCCGCCCGGCTGGCTGCTGGCCGTGTGCGACGTCGGCCAGGGGGACGGACTGGTGCTCGCCACCGGGCCCGGCAGCGCGCTGGTCGTGGACACCGGCCCCGACCCCCGCGCCATGGACCGCTGCCTCCAGAAGCTGGACGTACGCCGGATCCCGCTGCTCGTCCTCACCCACTTCCACGCCGACCATGTCGACGGCCTCACCGGGGCGCTCCGCGGACGCAGCGTGGGCGCGCTGGAGACCACCACCCGGGAGGACCTGCCGGACCAGGCGGCGTTCGTACGGAAGGCGGCAGCCGCCCATGGCGTACCGATGCTCCCGGCCGTGCCGGGGGAGCGGCGCCGGACGGGCCCCGTGACCTGGGAAGTCCTCTGGCCTCCGCCTCCGCCCCCGACCTGGACCCCGGGCGCGTTCCCGGCTCCAGATGCGGCGTCCCCGGTCCCTGACCCGACCTCGACGCCGGCTGAGCAGGCCGACGGCCCACCCACCCCGCCGCCCACCGGCTTCATGCCCGAGGGGCCCAACAACGCCAGCGTCACGCTCCTCGTGCGTACTGCCGGGCTGACCGTTCTCCTGCTCGGTGACCTCGAACCACCGGCACAGCAGGCGCTGCTGGCGGCGCACCCCGGCCTCCGGGCGGTCGACGTGCTCAAGGTCGCCCACCACGGTTCCGCCTACCAGGACCCCGCGCTCATGGGGGCGTTGGCGCCGCGGCTCGCCGTGATCAGCGCGGGCGCCGGGAACACGTACGGGCATCCCGCCCCCAGTACGCTCGCCGCGCTCCGCTCACAGGGCGCCAGGGTGCTGCGTACGGACACCGACGGCGCGATCGCCGTGACGGGCAGCGCCACCACCGGCCTCGCCGGCGTGACCAGCAACGGCAGACGCCGGTATCCGGTACGCCGACGTCCGGTGCCGCCGCGATCGATGCGCGGCCCGACGGGCGTCAGGGACGGCATACGGAGGCCGACAGGCTCCGGCCGTCGGCGCAGGGCACGTGTTTGTACATCCGCATGACGTTCTTGCCCGTGTCGGAGTTCAGGTAGGTCAGGAACTTCGCTGCGAGCGAGCCGTCCGCCGGATGCCCGTAGGTGTAGAGGAACTCCACGGTCCAGAAGGGGTATTCATGCTGCTGTCCCCACTCGATGTCGGGCTCGTGCCCGTCCAGCCGGATGGCGATGAGGTGCGGCCGCTTGGCCGCCGCGTAGGTCTCGGCGTAACCGATCGCGCCCGCCACCCGGTCCACCGTGTCGAGCAGCCCCGTCGTGCTGTTCACCTCGCAGCGCGTCACGCGGGCCCGCTCGTCCCGGTCCTTGTCGGTGCAGTCGTACGACGACACCACGCCCGACTCCGAATGGTGCAGCACCCGCCCCGGACCCCGGCGGGGGTCCTGGGCGGGGCTCCTGTAGGGAGGCGGTGTCGCGAGAGCGCACGCTTCGGCAAGGCTTCACCAGAGGTTCAGCCGCCGTCCGGCGGGGCCGGGGGCGCCCGGAGCGGGATCCGGAGGAGAACCCGGATATGTAAACTCCAGAATATGAGGATGAGTGAGGGCGTCGAGTGGGGGCTGCACTGCTGCGTGACGCTGGCCTGGCTCGGTGACGACCGGCCCGTGTCCACGGCGAGGCTGGCCGCCTTCTTCGATCTGCCGGCCGCGTACTTGAACAAGCGCCTCCAGTCGCTCGTACGGGCCGGGATCCTCAGCTCGACGCCGGGCGCGCGGGGCGGCTTCCGGCTCGCCCGGCCGCCGGAGGCGATCACGCTCATGGATGTGGTGGCGGCGGTCGAGGGGCCGGACGAGGCGTTCCGGTGCGCGGAGATCCGGCAGCAGGGGGCGGGTGCCGAGCTGTCGGGGCGCGACTTCCGGCAGCCGTGCGGCATCGCCACGGCCATGCGCCGGGCCGAGCTGGCCTGGCGCCGGGAGCTGGCGGCGCAGACCCTCGCCGACATCCTCGCCGCGGCCCCGGACGCGGCGGCCGACCGGGCCCGCCGCTGGTTCGCCCTGGAGAGGACGGACAGCTGATGGGTACGGAGGCGAACGCGGGGAGGAACGGGGCGACGGACGCGAGGATGGACGCGAAGACGGACGCGGGAGCCGTTCCGGCCGCCCCCGCCCGTGCTGGGGGCACTCTCCGTGCTGGGGGCACTCTCCGTGCTGAGGACGTCGACGCGTATCTGCGGCGGATCGGGGGCGAGCGGCCCGCTGTGCCCGATGTCGAGGCGTTGCGGCGGCTGCACGTCCAGCATCTGCGCACGGTGCCGTTCGAGAATCTCTCCGTGCATCTCGGTGAGGAGGTCGTGCTCACCGAGCGAGCGTTGCTGGACAAGATCGTTCGGGACCGCCGGGGTGGCTTCTGCTACGAACTCAACGGCGCGTTCGCGATGCTGCTGACCGCGCTGGGGTACGACGCCGAGCTGCTGTCAGGGCGGGTGTACGGCCCGGACGGGCGGCTGGGCATCCCGTACGATCACGCGGCCGTGCGCGTCCGTACGGCTGACGGGCCGATGCTGGCCGACGTCGGGTTCGGGCGGCACAGCCACTACCCGCTGCGGCTGGACACGGCCGAGGAGCAGGCCGAGCCGGGCGGAGTCTTCCGATTCGTGGCGGTGGACCCGTTCGCGGCGGGGGACGAGCTTGCGGCGGCGGACGGGTTCGTGGCGTCGGGCGAGTGCGCGGCGCCGGGTGCGGGCGATCTTGACGTACTGAGGGACGGGGCGCCGCAGTACCGGCTCGAACTGCGGCCGCGGGCGCTCGGCGACTTCGAGGCGGGCTGCTGGTGGCAGACCACCTCGCCGAAGTCGCACTTCACGCAGTCGCTGGTCTGCTCGCGGCTCACCGACGACGGCGGGCGGATCACGCTCTCGGGCCGTACGTTCGTGAGCACGGCGCCCGACGGCAGCCGGACGGAGCGCGAGCTCCCCGAGGACGAGCTGCTCGCCGCCTACCGCACCCACTTCGGCATCACCCTCGACCGGGCGCCGGTCGCACCGGTCCCGCCGATACCGCGGTAGGCCCGGCCCCGGCCTCAGTCCCAGTGCCAGACCGGCCCCGGCCTCGGTCCCGGCCCCCGTCCCAGTCCGGCCTCAGTCCCGGCCCCGGTCCCGGTCCGGCGTCGGTCCCGGCCCCGGTCCCGGTCCGGCCACAGCCGTGACGCGACGGCTCGGCTAGGAGCGTTCCGGTTCCAGCCAGCCTTCGTATTCGGCGGCCAGGGTGTCCAGGGTGGCCGGGTCGCAGGTGGAGCCGGGGTCCTCCAGGACGACCAGCCACTGCGCGTCCTCGGCGTCGTCCTCGCCGGCCAGGGCATCCCGTACGAGCTGCGGCTCCTGGGCCACGCCGTACTCCTCGGTCAGCACCTCGGCCACTTCCTCGGCCGCGTCCCGGTCGGGCAGCACCAGTACATGTCGAACATCGCTCACCCCGCCATTGTCCGACAGCGGTGAACGCCCCCGGCGGGGTGGTGGGTGAGCGTGACTGTCGAGGTGGTGGGTGAGGCTGACCGCCGAGGTGATGGGGCGGTCGCGGGCCGGAGTGTCGGTGGCGCGTGGGATGCTGTTCGGCGATGGCCAGGAAGACAGCAAACGACGACCCCCTCGCGCCCGTCACGATCGCCGTGGGGCAGGAAGACCTGCTGCTCGACCGTGCGGTGCAGCAGGTGGTGGCGGCCGCTCGGGCCGCCGACGCGGACACCGACGTGCGCGACCTCACCCCCGACCAGCTGCAGCCGGGCACGCTGGCCGAGCTGACCAGCCCGTCGCTCTTCGCCGAGCGCAAGGTCGTGGTCGTGCGCCAGGCCCAGGACCTCTCCGCGGACACGATCAAGGACGTCAAGGCGTACCTCGGTTCGCCGGCCGAGGAGATCACGCTGGTGCTGCTGCACGCGGGCGGCGCGAAGGGCAAGGGGCTGCTGGACGCCGCGCGCAAGATCGGGGCGCGTGAGGTCGCCTGTCCGAAGATGACCAAGCCCGCCGACCGGCTGTCGTTCGTGCGGGGGGAGTTCCGTACGGCGGGGCGGTCGGCGACGCCGGAGGCGTGCCAGGCGCTGGTGGATGCCATCGGCAGTGACCTGCGGGAACTGGCCTCGGCCTGTGCGCAGCTCGCGGCGGATGTCGAGGGCACGATCGACGACGCGGTGGTCGCGCGGTACTACACCGGCCGGGCCGAGGCCTCCAGCTTCACGGTGGCCGACCGGGCGGTCGAGGGGCGCGCGGCCGAGGCGCTGGAGGCGTTGCGCTGGGCGGTCTCGACCGGGGTCGCGCCCGTCATGATCACCAGCGCGCTGGCGCAGGGCGTCCGGGCCATCGGCAAGCTGGCCTCCGCGCCGCGCGGGGCCCGGCCCGGGGATCTCGCGCGGGAGCTGGGCATGCCGCCGTGGAAGATCGACCGAGTGCGGCAGCAGATGCGCGGCTGGTCGGCGGACGGCGTGGCGGTGGCGCTGCGCGCGGTCGCCGAGGCCGACGCGGGAGTCAAGGGCGGCGGCGACGATCCGGAGTACGCGCTGGAGAAGGCGGTCGTCACGATTGCCCGAGCGGCCCGCTCCCGCCGCTGACCCTGGGCCCTGACGGGCCTGGATGCCGACAGCGACGGGGGCGGGGTTCCCGGCAGCCACCCAGTCCGTACCGGGCTGCCCTGCCCCTCGGGCGGCGGCCACGCCGGGCAGCCGTCTCCGCTGGTCGGCGAACGGGGCGCCCGGGCGAGCGCCGGTGCGCCGCACCCCGCCCGCGCGCCGGTGCGCCGCACCCCGCCCGCGCGCCCGGTCCGGCCGCGGGACCTCAGCTCTTCAGCTTCTGGAGGGTTTCCGTGGCGCTGGTGCGGAGCATGTCGGCGACCTCGTCGGAGCTGGGGCTGTCGGCGCTGTCGCTGCTGGAGTAGCTGGACCAGGCCGTCTCGTACGTCAGCCAGCCGTCCCGGATGCCGAGCACGACGTACGTGCTCTTGCTGTCGGTGGACTCCGCGCGGCTCACCAGGTACGCCTCGTCGCCGATGCCCTGGACGGGCGTGACCTTGTAGTCGGTGGACGACTCCTGCTGCTCGTACGACCGGTACTGTGCCGCGAACTCGGGGCCCGGGTCGGTCTTCTTGTGCAGGAACGCCTTCGTGTAGACGAAGTTGGTGGAGTAGTCGTCGCTGCCCGCGTCCTCCGGGACCAGGTCGGCGTTGCACCACATCGAGTCCAGGGCCGGGGCCTGGTGGCCGCTGGCCGCGGGGTTCTCGCCCGCGCTGGTGGAGGTGCTGCTGTCCTCCATCTTGTAGCGCGCGTCCTCGAACGGCGCCCAGGAGGTCGAGCCGCAGAGGTCCGCCTTGTAGGCGTAGCCGCGCAGGTCGGGGCTGGGCTCTCCGCCGAAGCCGCCGGTCGAGAAGACCACGCCGGCCCAGACGGCCGAGGCGACCACGGCTCCGCCGATGGCCCAGAGCCAGGCGGGTACTCCCTTGCCGCCGGTGGTGGGGGCGCCCGCCGGGGCGCTGCCGTAGCCCCCGGGCGTGCCGGCGGGGACGCCGCCGGGCATGATCGGGGCGCCGTGCGGGGCCGGGTAGCCGTAGCCGGCCGGCGGCTGGCCGTACGGGTTCGGCTGCGGCGGCTGACCGTAGGGGTTCGTCGACTGCGGCGACTGCGGGCCTTGAGGCGACTGCGGGCCCTGGGGCTGCTGCGGAATGTGGGAGGGCGGAGGCGGTGGTCCCTGAGGCGCCGGCTCCTGGGGAGGCTGTGGCGGCTGCTGGGCGTACGGATTGGGCTGTTCCCCCGAGTTGGACATGAGCGGCAGGGTAGCCGACAGGAATCGGCCACCGCTGCCCTGCCCACGGCCTGGACCTTTCCCCCGGCGCGACCCCGCCCCCCCCCGAAGTCGTCGGCCCCGCGCCACCTCCGCAACACGGAAACCCCTGCCCCCGTGCCGCCCCCCCCCGCAACCCGGAGAACCCCGCTCCCACACCAGCCGCCCCGCCCCTCCCCGCAACGCCGAAATCCCCCCTCCGGCTGGCCGCCCCCCGCCACGCCAACCCCCCACTCCGGCTGCCCGCCCCCCCCCGCAACGCCAAGATCCCCGCCCCACTCCTCCCTGACCTCCCGCCTCCTGCACCTCCCGCCCCTCCTGCACCTCCCGCCCCTCCTGCACCTCCCGCCCCTCCTGCACCTCCCGCCCCCAACGCCAAAAACCCCGCCCAGCCCTGGGGAAGGGCCGGACGGGGTTCTCGGGATGGTTCTCGTGCGCCGCACCCGCGTGGCGAACGCAGGCCGTGTGCGGCGCGGGGTGCCGGGGAGGAGCGGAGAGAGGGGCCGCTGGGCCCTCACCGGCGGTGAAGCGGTAAAGCGGTGAAGCAGGGTGGCTGCCGTGGAGGTCAGGACCGTACGGTCAGGACCCGGGTCGGCGGCCGCAAGACCTGGAAGGCCTCACTGAAGCACCGGAAGGTCAGGCCTTGATGGAGGCGACCTTCTTCGCGAGCGCCGACTTCTTGTTGGCGGCGGCGTTCTTGTGGATGACACCCTTGCTGACGGCCTTGTCGAGCTTCTTGCCGGCCTCAGCCTGGGCGGCGGTGGCCTTCTGCAGGTCACCGGCCTCCACGGCCTCACGGGTGCGACGGATCGCGGTCTTCAGAGTCGACTTGACAGCCTTGTTGCGCTGACGAGCCTTCTCGTTGGTCTTGATCCGCTTCATCTGGGACTTGATGTTCGCCACGAAAGAGCCTTTTCAGGTTCGTTGGATTCCGGGCGGCCGAGCGGCAGCTCGTCCGGCTCCGGGCTTTCTGCGTGTCGCGTACATGAGAGGGCACGAAACACGGTGGACCAGGCTACCAGCAGGGGTAACGGCCGCCCAAACCGGACCCTGGGCCCCGCGGCGGCCGCGCCGGCCCCGCTCCCTCCCGGCGGTCCCGCGCCTCCCGATCAGTTTGGGGCCGCAGCTCATGGGACGATAGGGAGGACGAAATACCCGAGTCCCGCCTACCGCGTTTTCTGACCCGCGTTCTCTGAATGGACCACTGCGTGCCCGCGACCCCTACGAACGTGCCGGAGCCGAGCCGTACCGACCCGGCTCTCATCCGTAACTTTTGCATCATCGCGCACATCGACCACGGCAAGTCGACGCTTGCCGACCGGATGCTCCAGCTGACGGGAGTCGTGGAGCAGAGGCAGATGCGCGCGCAGTACCTCGACCGCATGGACATCGAGCGTGAGCGGGGCATCACGATCAAGTCCCAGGCGGTCCGGCTGCCCTGGGCTCGTACGGATGAGGAGAACGGGCAGACCCACATCCTCAACATGATCGACACCCCCGGCCACGTCGACTTCACGTACGAGGTCTCGCGGTCGCTCGCGGCCTGCGAGGGGTGCATTCTGCTCGTCGACGCCGCTCAGGGGATCGAGGCGCAGACGCTCGCCAACCTGTATCTGGCGATGGAGCACGATCTGCAGATCATCCCCGTGCTCAACAAGATCGACCTGCCGGCGGCGCAGCCGGAGAAGTTCGCCGCCGAGCTGGCGAACCTGGTCGGCTGCGAGCCCGAGGACGTCCTGAAGGTCTCGGCGAAGACCGGCGTGGGCGTGGACGAGCTGCTGGACAAGGTCGTGCGGGACGTGCCCGCGCCGGTGGGCGTGAAGGACGCGCCGGCCCGCGCGATGATTTTCGACTCGGTGTATGACGCGTACCGCGGTGTCGTCACCTACGTAAAGGTCGTCGACGGCACGCTCAGCAAGCGCGAGCGCATCCGGATGATGTCCACCGGCGCCGCGCACGAGCTGCTGGAGATCGGCACGAACTCGCCGGAGATGACGGCGGCGGACGGGCTGTCGGTGGGCGAGGTCGGTTACCTGATCACGGGTGTGAAGGACGTCCGGCAGTCCAAGGTGGGTGACACGATCACCCAGCTCAACAAGGGTGCGACGGAGGCGCTCGGGGGCTACAAGGACCCGAAGCCGATGGTGTTCTCCGGGCTGTACCCGCTGGACGGCTCGGACTACCCGGAGCTGCGCGAGGCGCTGGACAAGCTGCAGCTGAACGACGCGGCGCTGGTGTACGAGCCGGAGACCTCGGCCGCGCTGGGCTTCGGTTTCCGCGTGGGCTTCCTCGGCCTGCTGCACCTGGAGGTCATCCGGGAGCGGCTGGAGCGCGAGTTCGGGCTGGAGCTCATCGCGACCGCGCCGAACGTGGTCTACGGCGTGACCATGGAGGACGGCACCGAGCACGAGGTGACCAACCCCAGCGAGTTCCCCAGCGGCAAGATCGCGGAGGTGCAGGAGCCGGTCGTCCGGGCCACGATCCTGACCCCGAGCGACTTCATCGGTGCCGTCATGGAGCTGTGCCAGAACCGCCGCGGCAACCTGCTCGGCATGGACTACCTCTCCGAGGACCGGGTCGAGATCCGCTACACCCTGCCCCTCGCCGAGGTCGTCTTCGACTTCTTCGACCAGCTGAAGTCCAAGACCCGCGGTTACGCGTCGCTGGATTACGAGCCCACCGGCGACCAGGTCGCCGACCTGGTCAAGGTCGACATCCTGCTGATGGGCGACCAGGTCGACGCCTTCTCCGCGATCTGCCACAAGGACAAGGCGTACGCGTACGGCGTCCGGCTGGTCTCCAAGCTGCGCGAACTGATCCCGCGGCAGGCCTTCGAGGTGCCGGTGCAGGCCGCCATCGGCAGCCGGGTCATCGCCCGCGAGACCATCCGCGCCATCCGCAAGGACGTCCTCGCCAAGTGCTACGGCGGTGACATCTCCCGTAAGCGGAAGCTGCTGGAGAAGCAGAAGGAGGGCAAGAAGCGGATGAAGATGGTGGGAAGTGTGGAGGTTCCGCAGGAAGCCTTCATCTCGGTGCTCTCCTCGGACTCCGATGGTGACTCCAAGGGCAAGAAGTAACGCCACAGGGTGACCGCCGCGCATCGGCGGGACACCGCTGAGCGGTGCAGGGCGTCCGTTCCCGGTCGGGGCGGGCGCCCTTCGCTTTCCGGTCCCGCCGCCGGTCACGCGGTGCGCGCCGGTCCGCCGGAAGATCTCTCCGGTCCGATTCGGGAAAAGTGTCGAAAAGGATGCGGCCGGTCACCTACGGTGAGTGTCCGCGCGTTCACCCTCGGGTGGCCGCGGGCGGGTTCGGGCGCCGCCGGGCGGGGGAAGACGGCTCTGAGGGACCGTCGTGCGGGGGTGCGGCGCAGGTCGGCGCGCACCGATCGGTCACAAGGTGAACGAGTGTGAGGCAGGCCCTTACATGGGGGCGCCACGCACTCTAGTCTGATCCTGCTCGAAGGTTACTCGCGAGTCACCAGCAATGAAGCGGGCCCCGGAGGAACACGTGACGGACAGCCAGTCGTTGATCGAGAACCGGCCACCTTCCGTGGCGACGCTCTTCCTGGAGCGGGTTGCGGCCACCCCCGAAGGCGAGGCCTACCGCTATCCGGTGCCCCCGGCCTCGGGCCAGGGCCCGGACGACTGGAAGTCGCTCACCTGGGCCCAGGCCGCACAGCGGGTGTACGCCACCGCGGCCGGCCTCATCGAGCTCGGAGTGGCCCCCGAGGAGCGGGTCGCGCTGGCCTCCAGCACGCGGGTGGAGTGGATACTGGCCGACCTCGGGGTGCTCTGCTCGGGCGCGGCCACCACGACCGTGTACCCCAGCACCAACGCGGACGAGACGGCGTACATCCTCGCCGACTCCGGCAGCCGCATCATGATCGCCGAGGACGCCGCGCAGCTGGCCAAGGCCCGTGAGTGCCGCGCCGACCTGCCGGACCTCGCGCACGTCATCGTCATCGACGAGGCGGCCGCCGTATCGGCCGAGGGCGACCCCGAGGGCTGGGTGCTCTCGCTCGCCGAGCTGGAGAAGCGCGGCGCCGCGTACCTGGAGAAGAACCCCAGCTGTGTGAAGGAGCGGGTCGCAGCGCTCCGCGCCGACCAGCTGGCCACGCTGATCTACACCTCCGGTACGACGGGCCGCCCCAAGGGTGTCCGGCTGCCGCACGACTGCTGGTCGTACATGGCCCGCGCGATCCAGGCGACCGGCCTGGTCAACGAGGAGGACGTGCAGTACCTCTGGCTGCCGCTGGCGCACGTCTTCGGCAAGGTGCTCACCGCCGGCCAGATCGCCCAGGGTCATGTCATCGCGGTGGACGGCCGGGTCGACAAGATCATTGAGAATCTGCCGGTCGTCCGGCCGACGTACATGGCCGCCGTGCCGCGGATCTTCGAGAAGGTCTACAACGGCGTGGCCGCCAAGGCCCGCGAGGGCGGCGGGGCCAAGTACAAGATCTTCCAGTGGGCGGCCGAGGTCGCCCGCGAGTACGCCAAGGTCTCGCAGGACAACTTCCGGCGGACCGGCACCGCCTCGGTGCCCTTCGCGCTCGGCGCCAAGCACCAGGTCGCCGACAAGCTGGTGTACGCCAAGCTGCGCGAGGCGTTCGGCGGGCGGCTGCGCGCCGCGGTCTCCGGCTCGGCGGCGCTCGCGCCCGAGATCGGTTACTTCTTCGCCGGCGCCGGCATCCACATCCTGGAGGGCTACGGCCTGACCGAGTCCAGCGCCGCCAGCTTCGTGAACCCCGGCGAGGCGTATCGCACCGGCACGGTCGGCAAGCCGCTGCCCGGTACGGAGGTCCGGATCGCCGAGGACGGCGAGATCCTGCTGCGCGGCCCCGGCATCATGCAGGGCTACCACGGGCTGCCGGAGAAGACGGCCGAGGTGCTGGAGTCCGACGGCTGGTTCCACACCGGCGACATCGGTGAGCTGTCCGCCGACGGCTACCTGCGGATCACCGACCGCAAGAAGGACCTGATCAAGACCTCCGGCGGCAAGTACATCGCGCCCGCCGAGGTCGAGGGCCAGTTCAAGGCGGTCTGTCCGTTCGTCTCCAACGTCCTCGTGCACGGCGCCAACCGGAACTTCTGCACGGCGCTGATCGCCCTGGACGAGCCGACCATCCTCACCTGGGCCAAGGAGCACGGCCTTTCGGGCAAGGACTACGCCGCGGTGGTCGCCACCGAGCAGGTCCGCGAGCTGATCGACGGATACGTCGAGCGGGTCAACGAGGGACTCCAGCGCTGGCAGCAGATCCGTAAGTTCCGCATCCTGCCGCGCGACCTGGACATCGAGCACGGCGAGGTCACGCCCAGCCTCAAGGTCAAGCGCCCGGTCGTCGAGCGGACCTTCAAGGACCTGCTGGACGACATGTACGCGGGAGCCCGCGAGTCCTGAGCAGCGCCGCGCGCCGGGCCCGCCACGTGTGATGGCCGGGCCCCGGCGCGTCCGGTGGGTACGGCAGGTGTCACGGGCGTCCGTGGCGCAGTGCCCGTACCGTCTCCTCCAGTGCGGCCATCCGCGCGCGCAGTTCGCCCGCTTCGAGCTGGTCGCCGGCCGCCAGCGCTTCCTCCATCACGGCGATGCGGTCGGCCAGTTCCTCGATGCGGTCCCGGTCCTGCTGCCGCAGCCTGCGCAGCTGGCGGCTCTTCTGGTGCAGTTCGAGGAAGACCTTCACCTTGGCGCGCAGTACCCACGGGTCGAAGGGCTTGGTGAGGTAGTCGGCCGCTCCCGTGGAGTAGCCGCGGAAGGCGAAGCCGGAGTCGGCGTCGGTTCCGGTCAGGAAGATGATCGGGATGTGCTTCGCCTGGTCGAGCCGCTTGATGTTGGCCGCGGTCTCGAAGCCGTCCATGCCGGGCATCAAGATGTCCAGCAGGACCACCGCGAACTCCTGCCTGAGCAGCGCTTTCATCGCTTCCTCGCCGGACCGTGCGCGAACGAGCGGTTCGCCGAGTGAGCGCAGTACGGCTTCGAGGGCGGCGAGGTTCTCTTCCATGTCGTCGACGAGGAGGATCCCCGCCCGGTCGTCGCTGCGGATGCTGGTGACGTGGGTCATGACTGGCCTTCTGGCTGGTGTGCTCCTACGGACTCTGGTGTTCGTCGTCCCCGTCGGCCGCTTGTGGCGGAGCCGCGCCGTCTTCGCGGCCCGCGGGTGCCCCGCCGTCGGAGGACGGCGCGGGCGAGCGGTACTTGGAGAGCAGATCGACGGCGACGTTCAGCAGCCGGTCCACGTCGAGGGGCTTGGGGAGATAGTCGTTGGCGCCTGTCTCCAGGGATTTCTCGCGGTCGCCCGGCATTGCCTTGGCCGTCAGGACGACGACCGGGAGGTCGGCGTACCGGGGCGTGCGCCGGATGGCGCGAATTGTCTCATAGCCGTCCATTTCCGGCATCATGATGTCCATCAGGACGAAGTCGATGCCGGGGTTCTTGCCGAGCATCTCGATGGCCTCCCGGCCGTGCTCGGCGTAGACCACCCGCATGCCGACCCGGCTGAGGACGTTCGTCAGCGCGAAGGCGTTCCGGATGTCGTCGTCGACGACCAGCGCCTGCGCGCCCGACAGCAGCTCGCCGGTGGCGCCCTTGGCCCACTGCTCCACATTGGACACGGCGGGCCAGGAGCTCTCCTCCGGGGACCCGCTGGGTGCGGGGCGGGGGAGCAACGGCTGGGGAAGCTCCGGAGCGTCGTCGGCGGTCGCTTCCCCGGTGACCTCCCGAGCGAGGGCGCCCGGCTGCTCGACGGCCTCCGCGGTGCCCCGGCACCTGACGGGGATGCGGAAGACGAAGACGGAACCGGCGCCGGGCTCGCTCGCGGCCGTCAGGGCGCCGCCCAGCAGGCCCGCGATCTCCCTGCTGATGGACAGGCCGAGGCCCGTACCGCCGTACTTCCGGTTGGTCGTGCCGTCCGCCTGCTGGAACGCCTCGAAGATGACCGGCAGCTTCTCGGGCGCGATGCCGATGCCGGTGTCGGTGACGGTGAAGGTGACGGTCTCCTCGGCCGCCAGGTCCACGCGCAGGTCGATCTTGCCCTTGGGGGTGAATTTCAGGGCGTTGGAGAGGAGGTTCCGCAGCACCTGCTTGATCCGCTTCTCGTCGCTGTACAGCTCCTTGGGCACGGCTTCGGTCACCGAGACCTCGAAGGCCAGCCCGCGGTCCAGGGTGAGCGGGCGGAACGTGTCGTGGACGTAGTTGAGCAGCTTGATCAAGGGAACCCGGGCAGGAAAGACATCCATCCGGCCGGCTTCGATCTTGGAGAGGTCGAGGATGTCGTTGATCAGCTGGAGGAGTTCGGAGCCGGAGCGGTGGATCATCGCCGCGCTCTCCACCTCGTGCCGGTTGAGATGGCCGTGCTCGTTGTCGATGAGCATCTGGGCGAGGATCAGCAGGGAGTTCAGCGGGTTGCGCAGCTCGTGCGACATGTTCGCCAGGAACTCGGTCTTGTACCGCGAGGAGCTGGCCAGCAGCGCTGCCTTCTCCTCCAGCGCGGCGTTGGAGCGCTGCAGCTCGGCCTGGCGGCGCTGCAGCTCGCCCGTGCGCTCCTGGAGCTGCCGGGCCAGCCGCTGGGACTCGCTGAGGAGCGACTCCGTACGGGAGTTGGCGACGATGGTGTTGATGGCGACGCCGATGGTGTTCACGAACTGGTCGAAGAAGGCGAGGTGGACGTCGGAGAAGCGGGAGAAGGACGCCAGCTCGATCACGCCGAGGGTCTGGTCCTCGAAGAGCACGGGGATGATCGCGACGGTGGTCGGGGCCGCCTCGCCGAGCCCGGAGTCGACCTTGATGTAGTCGGCGGGCACCTCCTCCACCAGGATGCGCTTCTTCTCGATGGCCGCCTGGCGCACCAGGCCGTGGCCGTGCGAGCCGGGGGTGTCGATGCTGGCGTCGTGCGCCGAGCCGTACCCCGCGATGAAGTCCAGGCGCAGCTCGTCGGTCTCCGCACTGGCCAGGAAGAACGCGCCGTACTGCGCGTTCACCAGCGGCGTCAGCTCGCGCAGGATCAGATCGGCGACCTCCACCAGATCGCGGTGGCCCTGCATCAGGCCGGCCAGCCGGGCGAGGTTGGCGTCCAGCCAGTCCTTGGCGCGGGTGGTCTCGCGGAGGTTGGAGACCATCATGTTGATGTTGTTCTTCAGCTCGTCGACCTCGCCGCGGGCCTCGACCGTGACGTTGCGCGTCATGTCCCCGGAGGCCACCGCGCTGGTCACCTCGGAGATCGCCCGGACCTGCGTGGTGAGGTTCAGCGCCAGCTCGTTGACGCTGGTGGTGAGGGACTTCCATGTGCCGTAGACGCCCTCGACCCGGGCCTGGCCGCCCAGCTGGCCCTCGCTGCCGACCTCGCGGGCCACCCGGGTCACCTCGGAGGCGAACGAGGACAGCGTGTCGACCATGGTGTTGAGCGTGGTCTTCAGCTCCAGGATCTCGCCGCGCGCGTCCACGTCGATCTTCTGCGACAGATCGCCCTGCGCGACGGCGGTCGCGACAAGCGCGATGTTGCGTACCTGAGTGGTGAGGTTGGAGGCCATGAAGTTGACGTTGTCGGTGAGGTCCTTCCAGACCCCGGACGCGCCGCGGACCTGCGCCCGGCCGCCGAGGTTGCCCTCCGTACCGACCTCGAAGGCCACCCGGGTGACCTCGTCGGCGAAGGCGCGCAGCTGGTCGACCATGCCGTTGACGGTCTCCTTCACCTCCAGGATCTCGCCGCGCGCGTCCACCGAGATCTTCTTCGACAGATCACCGTCCGCGACCGCGGTGGTGACCTGGGCGATGTTGCGTACCTGGGAGGTGAGGTTGGAGGCCATGAAGTTGACGTTGTCGGTGAGGTCCTTCCAGACCCCGGACGCGCCGCGGACCTGCGCCTGACCGCCGAGGTTGCCCTCCGTACCGACCTCGCGGGCGACCCGGGTGACCTCGTCGGCGAAGGCGGAGAGCTGGTCGACCATCGTGTTGATCGTCGTCTTCAGCTCCAGGATCTCGCCCTTGGCCTCCACCGTGATCTTCTTGCCGAGGTCGCCCTCCTTCACCGCCGTCGCTACAAGGGCGATGTTGCGCACCTGAGTGGTGAGGTTGTCCGCCATGAAGTTGACGCTGTCGGTGAGGTCCTTCCACATCCCCGACACCCCGCGCACCTGCGCCCGGCCGCCGAGCCGCCCGTCCGTACCGACCTCGCGGGCGACCCGGGTCACCTCGTCGGCGAAGGCGGAGAGCTGGTCGACCATCGTGTTGACGGTCTCCTTCAGCTCCAGGATCTCCCCGCGCGCGTCGACCGTGATCTTCTGGCTGAGATCGCCGTTGGCCACCGCGGTGGTGACCTGGGCGATGTTGCGTACCTGGGAGGTGAGGTTGGAGGCCATGAAGTTGACGTTGTCGGTGAGGTCCTTCCAGACCCCGGAGACGCCGGGCACCTGGGCCCGGCCGCCCAGCCGGCCCTCCGTACCGACCTCGCGGGCCACCCGCGTGACCTCGTCGGCGAACGCGGAGAGCTGATCGACCATGGTGTTGACCGTGAGCTTCAGCTCCAGCAGCTCGCCCGTCGCCTCGACCGTCACCTGACGCGTCAGGTCCCCGCGCGCCACCGCCGTGGTCACCGCCGCGATGTCGCGGACCTGCGCGGTCAGCCGGGCGGCCATGGTGTTGACCGCCTCCGTGACGTCCCGCCAGCTTCCGGACAGCCCCGCGACCTTGGCGCGGCCGCCCAGCCGCCCTTCGTTGCCCGACTCCCGGGCCACTCGCGTGACTTCGCCGGTGAACAGCGAGAGCTGATCGACCATGGAATTGACCGCGCGGCCCAGCTGGCAGCGGTCGCCGCGCAGCTTGCGATGGCCGTCGTGCAGCTCGACGCGCTGCGTCAGATCACCGCCCGCCACGGCGTTCAGCACTTTCGTCGCCTGGGCCGCGGGGAACACCAGCGCGTCGATGATGTCGTTGGCCGCGAGCACGGAGGAGGTCCACCTGCCCTGGCCCGGGCTGGCCGTCATCCGCTCGTCCAGCCGCCCCTGGCGGATCAGCTCCGAACGGAGCCGCATCAGCTCGTCGGCGTGGTGCTGCGTGCGGATGACGATGTCGTTGAAGGCCCCGTGCAGGTCGCCGAGGACGCCGTCGTGCGCCACGGGGAGCCGGGCGCGGAAATCACCTGAGGACATCGAGAGGAGTGCGGAGAGCAGCGGTTTGAGGTCGGCCGCGCGCACCCAGTCGGTTCCTGCCTCCCGCGAAACGCGGGGCACTGCGGAATCCACCGACATAATGACCCACTTCAGTAACTCGGTGCGAATGGGTGGGCTCAGTCTGTCACCCTGGCAATGGCGCAATCGGCGCTATTGCGGAACTGCTCGGGAGTGCTCAATGGGGACGACAACTCCGTCGGAAACCGACGTGGTGCGCAGGCGGACCGCGGCGCGGCCCGACGCCCTGCCCGTCCGGGAGCACACCGAGGCCGCCGACGACACCGGCGGGGGTGGTCGACAACGCGCCGAGGGCGCATACGGAGGCGAGACCTCCCGCACCGTCGGGCTGCCCGGCTCGCCCATCGCGGCGCGCGCCGCCCGGCAGTTGGTCCGTACGACGCTGGCCGACTGGATCGCCCGCGGGCTGCCCGGCGCGCAGCACCTCACCGAGCGCACCGCCGACGAGGCCGAACTGCTCGCGAGCGAGCTGGTCACCAACGCCGTCGTGCACGCCGGGACCGCCGTCGAGCTGCTCTGCCGGCTGGACGAGGACGGCCCGCACACCGCCGTGGTCGTCGAGGTCTCCGACCACCATCCGGCCCGCCCGGTGCGCGGCCGGCACGACGCCGTGACCGCCGAGGGCGCAGGCCGCGGACTGCAGCTGGTCGGCGCGCTGGCCGACGCCTGGGGCATCACCTACCGGCGCACGCTGAAGACCGTGTGGTTCCGGGTGACCGCGGACTCGCCGGAGACGGTGTACGAACCGCCGGTGGAGGCCTTCGACGCGGACGGCGCGGCGCCGGGCGGACAGGCCACCGTCCTGATGTCGCCCGGGCCGCAGCGGGCCGCGCTCCGCCGCTGCGAGGTCGAACGGCTCAACCACGGCGCGCTGTCCTTCCTCGCCGAGGCCTCCGACCTGCTCAGCGGGCAGCTGGACGCGGATCAGGTGGCCGCGCTGGTCGCGCAGCTGATCGTGCCGCGGATGGCCGACTGGTGCGCGGTCTGGCTGGACGACGGCGGCGACTTCGGCGCGCCCCGCCTGGCCCGCGTCTGGCACGCCACGGAGAGCCGCATCGAAGGCCTGCGCGAGCTGCTGGTGAAGGACCCGCCGGTGCTGACCGGCCGCGGCGTCGACGGCCAGACCACGGGCGCCGGGCCCTGGCCGTGGCCCGGCGAGCCCAGCGGCTTCGGCCCCGGCGGCGCGGCCCTGGCCTGCCCGCTGGTCTCGGGCGTGCGCCAGTACGGCACGCTGCTGATCGGCCGGGCCGGCATCGTGCGCTTCCCCGACGAGGTGGTCTCGCTCATCGAGGACCTGTCGGGCCGGGTGGCCAGGTCCATCGCGACCGCCGACGCCTACACCCGCCAGGAACGCATCAGCCGGGTGCTGCAGCGCAGGCTGCTGCCGGGGCGGCGCGCCGACGTACCGGGCGTGGCCTCGGCCGTGGTGTACGAGCCGCGCGAGGGCGCCTGGGCCGGCGGCGACTTCTGGGACCTCTTCCAGTCGGCGCCCGGTCGCTGGTGCTTCATGCTCGGCGACGTCTGCGGCAGCGGCCCGGAGGCGGCGGCCGTCACCGGCCTGGCCCGCCCGGTGCTGCGGCTGCTGGCCCGCGAGGGATACGGCGTCGGCGAGGTGCTGGACCGGCTGAACCGTACGGTCGCGATGGAGGCCGCCGACTCCGTCGCCGCGGTGGCCGCCGCGGTGGTCGAGGCCGGCCCCGAGGCGGACATGCGGCCCGGCTACCGCGAGGAGAGCGAGCAGGCCCGTTTCCTGTCTCTGCTGTACGGCGAGATCGTGCCGCACGAGGGCGGCGCCGGGGGCGCCCGCTGCACGATCGCCAGCGCCGGCCACCCGCTGCCGCTGGTCCTCGGCACGGACGGCACGGTACGGGCGGTCGCCGAGCCGCAGATGCTGCTCGGCGTCCTGGAGGACACGGCGTACGAGACCGAGACCTTCGAGCTCGCGCCCGGGGAGACGCTGCTGTGCGTCACCGACGGCGTGACCGAGCGCCGCTCGGCCGGGCGGCTCTTCGACGACGAGGACGGCCTCGTGCGCGCCTTCGCGGAGTGCGCGGGGCTGGGCGCCGACGGCGTCGCCGAGCACCTCAGGAGCCGGGTGCACGCCTTCGCGCCGACCCCGCCCGACGACGACCTGGCGCTGCTGGTCCTCCAGGCGCTGCGGCCGTAGGGGCACGGGGGAGAGGGCACTCGCCGGGTACCGGACAATGGAGGCATGCCTTCTGCACTCCCCGACGGCGAGCCCCTGCCCGAGGACGGGGCGCTGCCCGCCTCCGCCCTGGCCGGAGCGGGCGAGCGGCCCCTCGGGTTCTATCTGCACGTGCCGTACTGCGCGACCCGCTGCGGATACTGCGACTTCAACACCTACACCGCGAACGAGCTGCGCGGCTCCGGCGGCGCCCTCGCCTCGCGCGAGAACTACGCCGACACGCTGATCGAGGAGATCCGGCAGGCCCGCAAGGTTCTCGGCGCCGACCCCCGGCGCGTCGAGACGGTCTTCGTCGGCGGCGGCACGCCCACGCTGCTGCCTGCGGCCGATCTCTCCCGCATGCTCGCCGCCATCCGCGACGAATTCGGCTTCACGCCGGACGCGGAGATCACCACCGAGGCGAACCCGGAGTCCGTCGACCCGCGCTACCTCGCGGAGCTCCGCGCCGGCGGCTTCAACCGGGTCTCCTTCGGCATGCAGAGCGCCAAGCAGCACGTCCTGAAGATCCTCGACCGCACGCACACCCCGGGCCGCCCCGAGGCCTGCGTGGCCGAGGCCCGCGCCGCCGGCTTCGACCACGTCAACCTCGACCTGATCTACGGCACGCCCGGCGAGTCCGACGACGACTGGCGGGCCACTCTGGACGCGGCCGTCGGCGCAGGCCCCGACCACGTGTCCGCGTACGCGCTCATCGTCGAGGAGGGCACCCAGCTCGCCCGCCGCATCCGCCGCGGCGAGGTCCCGATGACGGACGACGACGAGCACGCCGACCGCTACCTCATCGCCGAGGAGGCCCTGAGCGCGGCGGGCTTCACCTGGTACGAGGTCTCCAACTGGGCCACCTCGGCCCCGGCCCGCTGCCGCCACAACGAGCTGTACTGGACCGGCGCGGACTGGTGGGGCGCGGGCCCCGGCGCGCACAGCCACGTCGGCGGCGTCCGCTGGTGGAACGTGAAGCACCCCGGCGCGTACGCCCAGGCACTCTCCGAGGGCCGCACCCCGGGCGCGGGCCGCGAGGTCCTGTCGGCCGAGGACCGCCGCGTCGAACGCATCCTCCTGGAACTGCGGCTGGCGGCCGGGTGCCCGCTGTCCCTGCTCCGCCCCGACGGCCTCGCCGCGGCGGAGAAGGCCCTGGCCGACGGCCTCCTGGACCCGGCCCCTTACGAGGCAGGCCGGGCCGTCCTGACCCTGCGCGGCCGGCTGCTGGCGGACGCGGTGGTGCGGGACCTGGTCGACTGACCCCGGTCGGGGTCAGTCCGCCGGTGCCGTGACGAAGTCGATCAGTTCCTCGACCCGTCCCAGCAGCGCCGGCTCCAGATCCTTGTAAGAGTGGACCGAGGCGAGGATGCGCTGCCAGGCGGCGCCCGTGTTCTCCGGCCAGCCCAGTGCCCGGCACACGCCCGTCTTCCAGTCCTGGCCGCGGGGGACCGACGGCCAGGCGGGGATACCGACGGAGGCGGGCTTCACGGCTTCCCAGATGTCGATGTAGGGGTGGCCGACGATCAGGACGTTCGCGTCCGTGACCGAGGCGGCGATCCGGGACTCCTTGGAGCCGGGCACGAGGTGGTCGACGAGGACGCCGAGCCGGGCGTCCGGGCCGGGGGAGAAGGAGCCGACGATCGAGGGCAGGTCGTCGACGCCTTCCAGGTACTCCACGACGACGCCCTCGATGCGCAGGTCGTCGCCCCAGACGCGTTCCACCAGCTCCGCGTCGTGGCGGCCCTCGACGTAGATGCGGCCGGCGCGGGCGACGCGGGCGCGGGCACCGGGGACGGCGAGGGAACCGGAGGCGGTGCGCTGCGGACCCCGGGGGCGCGCGGACGCGGCGGAGGGGCGTACGAGAGTGACGACCTTGCCCTCCAGCAGAAAGCCGCGGGGCGTCATCGGGAAGACCCGGTGCTTGCCGAAGCGGTCCTCCAGGGTGACGGTCGGACCCTCGGCGGTCTTCTCGCAGCGGATGACGGCCCCGCAGAAACCCGTGGCGACCTCCTCCACGACGAGGTCGGGCTCGGCCGGCACCTCGGGCGCGGGGCGCTGCTTCTTCCAGGGAGGGGTCAGGTCGGGGCCGTATTCTCTGCTGCGCATTCGACAGACGATATGCGGGCCGGGCGTCCCCCGGGTGGGCTAGCCGGGCGACACGCCGAAGCGGCGGGCCAGCTCGTCGCGCTGGGCGCGGACGAAGCGGGCATCCACGACGGCTCCGTGGCCGGGCACGTACCGCGCGTCCTCGCCGCCGAGGGAGAGCAGCCGGTCCAGCGCGGCCGGCCAGCAGGCGGGGAGCGCGTCCGGCCCGGCCTGTGGTTCCCCCGACTCCTCGACGAGGTCGCCGCAGAAGACGATCTCCGGCTCACCCGGCCCGCACCGCACGCAGACCGCCAGATCGTGCGCGGTGTGCCCGGGTCCGACGTTCGCCAGCAGCACGCGGCGGTCGCCCAGGTCGAGGGTCCGCTCCCCGCAGATCGGGTGATCGGGGACGACGAGGGTGTCCACGGCCACCGCCGTCGCCTCCGGGTCGGCCCCGTTCCGTACCGCGTCGCCGGCCAGCGCCTCCGGCTCGCGGCGCAGCAGCTCGCCCAGTCCGGTCGGCCCGAAAACCGTCACTCCCGCGAACGCCGCGGTGCCCAGCACGTGATCGAAGTGCGGATGGGTGAGCACGATGTGCGTCACCTCACGGCCCAGGACGTCGCGCACCTGGCGGCGCAGCTCGGCGCCCTCGCGCAGCCCGGACCCGGTGTCGATCAGGAGAACGCCGGTGGTGCCGGCCACGATGCCGACGGTGGCGTCCCAGGTCGGCAGCCGGCGCCGCGCGACGCCGTCCGCGAGCCGCTCCCACCCAGCCTCTTCCCAAGTCGTGCGCATACCGCGACGCTAGCCCGTATACCGGGAAATCGCGCGCGGCCGCCCGGCTGACCTGGGCCGATCCCGGGGACACGGACCGGCCTCGGCGCGATACGGTGGCCCGCCGGGCCGCGAGCCGTGTCGCCCGGCCTTGCCCCGGCCGTGCTACCCGGCCGTACACTGGACGGGGTTTGGCACTCGGACAGGTCGAGTGCCAGGGGCGGCCGGCCGGGCCGCCTCGGACGGACGGGCCGCGAACGGCCCGGCGAGAGCACGGGACTGGAGGTGTGCGCGATGCTCAGCGAACGCAGACTCGAAGTACTGCGTGCCATCGTCCAGGACTACGTCGGCACCGAGGAGCCCGTCGGCTCCAAGGCGCTCACGGAGCGCCACCAGCTCGGCGTCTCTCCCGCCACCGTCCGCAACGACATGGCCGCGCTGGAGGACGAGGGCTTCATCGCCCAGCCTCACACGAGCGCCGGCCGAATCCCCACCGACAAGGGCTACCGCCTGTTCGTCGACAAGCTGGCGGCCGTCAAGCCGCTGTCGGGTCCCGAGCGCAAGGCGATCCACAGCTTCCTCGACAGCGCGGTGGACCTCGACGACGTCGTGGCCCGTACGGTCCGGCTGCTCGCGCAGCTGACCCGGCAGGTCGCGGTGGTGCAGTACCCCTCGCTGACCCGGTCCACCGTCCGGCACGTGGAACTGCTGTCGCTGGCGCCCGCGCGGCTCATGCTCGTCCTGATCACCGATACCGGGCGGGTCGAGCAGCGCATGATCGACTGCCCCGCGCCGTTCGGCGAAACGTCCCTGGCGGACCTGCGGGCGCGGCTCAACAGCCGTGTCGTGGGACGCCGGTTCACGGACGTGCCGCAACTGGTGCAGGACCTGCCCGAGTCCTTCGAGACGGAGGACCGGGGCACGGTCTCGACAGTGCTGTCGGTGTTGCTGGAGACTCTGGTGGAGGAGACCGAGGAGCGGCTGATGATCGGCGGTACCGCCAATCTCACGCGCTTCGGTCATGATTTCCCGCTGACGATCCGGCCGGTGCTGGAGGCGCTGGAGGAGCAGGTCGTGCTCCTCAAGCTGCTGGGAGAGGCCAAGGACTCGAGCATGACCGTGCGCATCGGGCACGAGAACGCTCACGAGGGCCTCACTTCCACATCGGTCGTCGCCGTCGGCTACGGTTCGGGCGACGAGGCAGTCGCCAAACTCGGCGTGGTCGGACCGACCCGCATGGACTACCCCGGAACGATGGGAGCGGTACGCGCAGTGGCACGTTACGTCGGACAGATCCTCGCGGAGTCGTAAGTGGCCACGGACTACTACACGGTCCTCGGTGTCAGTCGCGACGCCTCGCAGGACCAGATCAAGAAGGCTTTCCGGCGGCTGGCGCGCGAGCTGCACCCGGATGTGAACCCGGATCCCAAGACCCAGGAGCGGTTCAAGGAGATCAACGCCGCTTACGAGGTGCTGTCGGACCCGCAGAAGAAGCAGGTCTACGACCTCGGCGGGGACCCGAACTCCCAGGGCGGCGGCGCCGGTGCCGGCTTCGGCGCGGGCTTCGGCAACTTCTCCGACATCATGGACGCGTTCTTCGGCACGGCGTCGCAGCGCGGGCCGCGCTCGCGCACCCGCCGCGGCCAGGACGCCATGATCCGGCTGGACGTGGAGCTGCACGAGGCCGCGTTCGGCACGACCAAGGACATCCAGGTCGACACGGCGGTCGTGTGTACGACCTGCTCCGGCGAGGGCGCCGCGCCCGGCACCTCCGCGCAGACCTGTGACATGTGCCGCGGTCGTGGCGAGGTCTCGCAGGTCACCCGGTCCTTCCTGGGCCAGGTCATGACCTCGCGGCCCTGCCCGCAGTGCCAGGGGTTCGGCACGGTCGTACCGACCCCGTGCCCCGAGTGCGCGGGCGACGGCCGCATCCGGTCCCGCCGCACGCTCACGGTCAAGATCCCGGCCGGTGTCGACAACGGCACCCGCATCCAGCTCGCGGGCGAGGGCGAGGTCGGCCCCGGCGGCGGCCCGGCCGGTGACCTCTACGTCGAGATCCACGAGGTCGCGCACCCGGTCTTCCAGCGGCGCGGCGACGACCTGCACTGCACGGTCACGATCCCGATGACCGCGGCGGCGCTGGGCACGAAGTGTCCGCTGGAGACGCTGGACGGGGTACGCGACGTCGACATCCGGCCCGGCACCCAGTCCGGCCAGTCCATCCCGCTGCACGGCTGCGGCATCACGCACCTGCGCGGCGGCGGCCGCGGCGACCTGGTCGTCCACGTCGAGGTGCAGACCCCGGGCAAGCTCGACGCCGAGCAGGAGGAGCTGCTGACCCGGCTCGCCAAGCTCCGCGGCGAGGAGCGCCCGACCGGGCAGTTCCAGCCCGGGCAGCAGGGCTTGTTCTCGCGGCTGAAGGATGCGTTCAACGGCCGGTAGGCATTGGGCCGGGGGTTCGGGGGTCGTCCCCCGGGCAGGCACAGCCAGCCCGGGCAGCAGGGCTTGTTCTCGCGGCTGAAGGATGCGTTCAACGGCCGGTAGCAGCCGTTGGTGTGTACGGGGCACGGCCGCCCCCGATTCGGGGGCGGCCGTGACGCGTGACACGATATGGGCATGCCCACCGCGCTGACCGAGCTGAGCGCTCACCCGATCGTGCAGGCTCCCATGGCCGGCGGCGCCTCGTGCCCCGAGCTGGCCGCGGCTGTGAACGGGGCGGGCGGCCTGGGCTTCCTCGCCGCGGGCTACAAGACGGCCGACGGCATGTACCAGGAGATCGAGCGGCTGCGCGGGATGACCGGCCGGCCCTTCGGCGTGAACCTCTTCATGCCGCATCCGGAGCTCGCCGAAGACGCGGCCGTCGACGTCTACCGCGACCAGCTCGCGGGCGAGGCCGACTGGTACAGGACCGCGCTCGGCGACCCCCGGGGCGCCGCCGACGACGGGTACGAGGCCAAGCTCGCCATCCTCCGCGAGGACCCGGTGCCGGTCGTCTCGTTCACCTTCGGCTGCCCCACCGCCGAGACCGTGGAGTCCCTGGCCAGGGTGGGCACGTACACCGTCGTGACCGTCACCACGGCCGCCGAGGCGCGCGCCGCGCAGGCGGCCGGCGCCGACGCCGTGTGCGTGCAGGGCATAGAGGCGGGCGGCCACCAGGGCACCCACCGCGACGACCCGCAGAGCGACGGCGCCGGCGCGGGCGTCGGCCTGCTGGCGCTGATCGCCGAGGTCCGTGAGGCGGTGCGGCTGCCCATCATCGCGGCGGGCGGTCTGATGCGCGGCGCGCAGATCGCCGCCGTACTGGCGGCCGGCGCGGCGTCCGCGCAGCTCGGTACGGCCTTCCTGGCCTGCCCCGAGTCCGGCGCCCACCCGCTGCACAAGCAGGCGCTGACCGACCCGCTGTACACGCGCACCGAGCTGACCCGGGCGTTCTCCGGGCGCCCGGCCCGCGGGCTGGCCAACCGTTTCCTGCGCGAACACGGCCCGTACGCGCCGGCCGCCTACCCGGCCGTCCACCTCCTCACCTCCCCGGTACGCAAGGCCGCGGCCAAGGCCGGCGATCCGCAGGCCATGAGCCTGTGGGCGGGCCAGGGTCACCGGCTGGCCCGGCGGCTGCCCGCCGCCGAGCTGATGGAGGTGCTCGCGGCCGAACTGGCCGCGGCGCGCGCCGTATCGAACCCCACCGGCCCCGCCGGATCCGGACCTCTTGGGAGTGCCTCGTGACCGCCCCGGTCTTCCTCGTCGACTCGCTGGCCGGCGCCGCGCCGGGCGCTGCCCTCACCCTGGACGGCCCCGAGGGACGCCACGCGGTGTCCGTACGGCGGCTGCGCGTCGGCGAGGAGATCGTGCTGACCGACGGCTCGGGACGGGGCGCGTACGGGACGGTCGCCGCGGTCGAGGGCAAGGACCGTCTCGACGTCGCGGTGACGGACGTACGGACCGAGGAGGCGCCGCTGCCCCGCATCACGGTCGTGCAGGCGCTGCCCAAGGGCGACCGCGGCGAACTGGCCGTGGAGACCATGACCGAGACCGGCGTGGACGCGATCGTGCCGTGGCAGGCGTCCCGTTGTGTGACGCAGTGGAAGGGCGAGCGGGGCACCAAGTCGCTGACGAAGTGGCGCAACACCGCCCGGGAGGCCGGGAAGCAGGCCAGGCGCCTGACGTTCCCGGAGGTCGCGGCGGCGGCCTCGACGAAGGACGTGGCGGAGCTGCTGAGCGGTGCCGCCTTCGCCGCCGTGCTCCACGAGGAAGGCAGTGAGCCGCTGGCCCGCGCCGAACTCCCCGCCGACGGCGGCATCGTGCTCGTCGTCGGGCCCGAGGGCGGGGTGTCCCCCGAGGAGTTGGAAATGTTCGCGGCGGCCGGGGCGAAGCCGTACCGGCTCGGCGCGAGCGTGCTGCGCACCTCCACCGCCGGCACGGCCGCCACGGCGCTGCTGCTGGGCCGTACGGGCCGCTGGGACTGAGCGCAGCGGGGCCCGTACGGCCCCGCGGCCTCAGATCAGCGTGGCGTTGAGCGTGATGTTCTTGACGCCCGCCAGCGCCTGGCTGACCGGGCAGTTCTTCTTGGCGTCCTCGGCGGCCGCCTGGAAGTCGTCCTCGGACAGGCCGGGGACCTTTGCCTGCACGGTCAGTGCGATGGCGGTGATGCCCTCGCCCGGCTGGAAGGTGACATCGGCCTTGGTGTCGACCGATTCGACGGTGTAGCCCTTGCCCGCCAGGCCGTGCGAGAAGGCCATCGAGTAGCAGGAGGAGTGGGCCGCGGCGATCAGCTCCTCGGGGCTGGTCTTTCCGCCCGGCTCCTCGGCGCGGGCCGGCCAGCTCACGTCGTACGTACCGACCTTGGAGGAGTCCAGGGCCACCTGGCCCTTGCCCTCCATCAGGTTGCCTTCCCAGTGGGTCTTGGCCGTGCGCGTCGTTGCCATGGTGGGTCGCTCCCGTAGGTGGCGGAACTTGACTCTTCGCGGCCCAGGTTAGTGATGATCGGCGTGGTCGGGGCAGCGCCGCGCGGAGTTGGCCGGAGCGGGCCTGTCGGGCCGCGCGGCCCCGATGGCACGCTGCGGGGCATGAAGGGACGCGTGCGGGGCCGTTGGTTACGGGCGTTGGCAGCGGCGGGTGCCGCAAGTGCGGTGGCCGTCGGAACAGCGGCGTGCGAGCCCACCGGTTACTCCAACACATCCGCGATAGCGGTGACGACGGACCGCCAGGCGACGCGGGCGCTGGAGTGGGAGAGCGTCAACGTGAGCTGGCTGAGCTGTACGGCGTCGGCGCCCAACGGCGGCGAACCGGCACCCAGGGGGACGGCCGGCACCGCCCCCGTGGCGACGGGCCGCGCCCGGGTCAGCTGCCAGGGCCAGACCGTCAGGGGCGAGCGGATCAGCCTCACCGGCAATGTGACGAGGGAGGTCAGCGGCCGGTGCGTGGAGGGCAGTGACATGGTCGCCAGGGTCGACGACCGGGTGATCTTCCGTACGAACACCATCGGCAACTGCAACGCCCCGGCCTCCGGCAGCACGGACCGGCCGAACGAAGGCTCCACCTCCCGGCCCGCGCGCGACGGCAACAGCGGGGGCGGCGGCGAGGACGGCAACAGCGGCGGCGGTGGCGGCAGCGAGCCCGGCGACAGCGGTGGTAGCGGCAGCGAGCCCGGCGACAGCGGCGGCAACAGCGGCGGTGGCGGCAGCGACAACGGGGACGGCAACGGGAACGACAACGGCGGGGGCGGCGGCCAGAACGACGACGGCTGGAACGGCGACGGCTGGAACGGCGACGGCAACGACGACTGCCCCGACGGCGACCACGACCACGGGCACCACGACGACCAGGGCGACGACGACGGCAAGTGGGACGACGGCAAGAACGGTGACGGCAAGGACGACGGCGGCAAGGACGACGGCGGTAAGTGGGAGAACGGCAAGGACGGCAACGACGACGGCAAGTGGGACGAGGACGACCAGGGCGACGACGGCAAGTCGGACGAAGGCAAGTGGGACGAGGGCAAGGACGGCAAGGACGACCGGGGTGACGGTGCGAAGGACCGTTCCGGCACGTGGGTGGCACGGTAGTGACGGTCTCCCCGCCCCCGGTCGGTACGATGCGGGTCGTACGAGCCGACGACCCGTGAGGAGCGCTCCGGTGGCGGGAGAACCGCAGGCCGACTGCCTGTTCTGCAAGATCGTGGCGGGCGACGTGCCCGCGACGATCGTCCGAGAGACCGAGACGACCGTCGCCTTCCGCGACATCAACCCCCAGGCGCCGACCCACATCCTGGTGATCCCCAAGGTGCACCACCCGGACGCCGCGTCGCTGGCCGCCGCCGAGCCGCAGATCGCCGCCGACGTGCTGCGCGAGGCGGGTGAGGTCGCGGCCGAGGAGAAGATCGACGGCACCGGCTTCCGCATCGTCTTCAACACCGGCTCCGGCGCCGGCCAGACCGTCTTCCACGCGCACGCCCACGTACTCGGCGGCCGTGGCCTCAACTGGCCCCCCGGATAACGGCCACGAGAGCGGATCAGCACCTTGTCCGTACGCGAACTGGTTGTCCTCGGCACCGCCAGCCAGGTGCCCACCCGGCACCGCAACCACAACGGCTACCTGCTGCGCTGGGACGGTGCCGGGCTGCTCTTCGACCCCGGTGAGGGAACGCAGCGCCAGATGCTGCGGGCCGGGGTCGCCGCGCACGACCTGAACCGGCTGTGCGTCACGCACTTCCACGGTGACCACAGTCTCGGCCTGGCCGGGGTGATCCAGCGGATCAACCTGGACCGGGTGCCGCATCCGGTCACCGCGCACTACCCCGCGAGCGGGGCGCACTTCTTCGAGCGGCTGCGCTATTCGACGGCGTACCGGGAGACCGTGCGGCTGCGCCAGGAGCCGGTGTCCGGTGACGGCGGCACGCTCGCCGAGACGTCGGCCTTCACGCTCACCGCGCGCCGCCTCTCGCACCCCGTCGAGTCCTACGGCTACCGCCTCCAGGAGCCGGACGGGCGGCGGATGCTGCCCGAGCGGCTGGCCGCGCACGGCATCGCGGGACCGGAGGTCGGCCGGCTGAACCGGGAGGGCTCGGTCGTCCGTGAGGACGGCCGTACGGTCACCCTGGAGGAGGTCAGCGAGGTACGGCCGGGCCAGTCGTTCGCGTTCGTGATGGACACCCGGCTGTGCGCCGGTGCGCACGAGCTGGCGGCGGGCTGCGACATGCTCGTCATCGAGTCCACGTTCCTGGACGGCGACCGGCAGCTGGCCGAGGAGCACGGCCACCTGACGGCGGGCCAGGCGGCCAAGGTCGCGCGCGACGCCGGCGTCCGGCACCTGGTGCTCACGCACTTCTCACAGCGCTACGCGGACCCCGCGGAATTCGAGCGCGAGGCCCGCGCGGCCGGTTACGACGGCGAACTGACCGTCGCCCGGGACCTGATGCGGGTGCCGCTCCCCAAGCGCCGCCCGGCCCCGGACGCGGGCACCGGCCACGCCCCGGACACCGGCAGCGCCCCGGAAGCGGGCCCCGGTCAGGGCAGGTAGTACATCGGGTTCGGCAGCTTGAAGGTGAGGTTCGCGTAGCCGCCCTTCAGGTCCGAGTGCTGGTCGCCGAAGTTGGCCACGATGTCGTAGCCCTGCGACTCGATGTGCTTCCGGGTGCCCGCCTTGTACTCGATCGTCGAGCAGGTGCTGCCGCAGGGCAGGTAGGCCGGCGGGTGCTCCTTGTCCTTGAGGTAGACGTGGCCGCGGTCCAGCGGGACGTCGTAGCCGACGTTCTTGAGGTTGCGGACGCTCCAGTCGCGCTGGGCCTCCTTGCGGCCGGTGACGAAGAAGACCTCGTACCCCTTGGCGCGGGCGCGGTTCACCAGCGCGTCCATCCCGAAGACCGGCTCCATGTCGTGGCTCTTCAGGTACGCGTCCTGGGCCTTCTCGTCGAAGGCGAAGCCGATCTCCAGCTCGAAGTTGTAGGTCAGCAGGGTGGTGTCGTCCATGTCGAGCACGATGGCGGGCTTGCCGGAGCCGCCGTGGTGCCGCGCGGCCGAGTCCAGGTACCGCTGCGCCTTCGCCTCGATGCCGCGGACCTGGCGGGCGTAGTTGCTCTTGGGGGAGGCGTAGTGCTCCCCGTCGGCGGTCACGGTGTCGCCGTAGTACGCCTTGATCCGGTCCTGCACCTGGGTGAGGTTCGGTATCTCCTTGTCCGAGTGCGGGACGGAGTGCTCGGCGGTGGCCTGGCCGACGCCGAACGCCGTGGTGGCGGCGACGGCCGTGGCGGCGGCGAGGGCGCCCAGGCGCGCGCGGAAACGCATGTACTTCTCCTGCGGGGTGGGGCGGAAAGGGGGACCCCGGTAGATCTAGCAGGCGTTGCTTCTGCGTATCTACGCGCGGAGATTAAATGCTTGGCAAAGCATGGTGAGGGCGTGGGAGGGGAGTTCGAGGGCGTGGGAGAGAAGTTGTTCCGAGGGCGTGGGAGCGGAGTTGCGGGGCGTCAGCGCCACTCGGGCGCGCCCGCGCCCGGTGCGCGCGGCGCGGCGGCCTCGATCTTCGCGCGCGCCTCGGTCATGACGGCGACGATCCGCCGCTCGTGCTCCTCGCTGAGCCGGACGACCGGGACGGAGGCGCTGATCGCGTCGGTCGCGGGGGAGTCGTACCGCTCGTACCGGTCGTACCGCAACGCGAAGCCGAAGCCCGCGATGCCTGCCACGCCCTCCTCGCGCTCGATCGCGTAGCCGCGGGCGCGAACCCGGGCCAGGTCGGCGACCAGGGCCGCCCGGTCGGTGAGCGTCCGCTCCGTCAGCGACTCCAACGGACCGCCCGGAAGCGGCAGTTCGTCATCCGGGCGCTCGGCGAGCAGTGACTTGCCGAGCGCGCTCGCGTGGGCCGGCAGCCGGCGCCCGTCCCGGCTGATGGTCCGGAGGTACGCGTGGGACTCGCGGGTGGCGAGGTAGACCACGTCCGGGCCGTCCAGCCGGGCCAGGTGCACGGTCTCGCCCAGCGCCTCGGACGCCTCGTCTAGGTACGGGCGCGCGGCCCGCACCCGGGGGTCGGTGTCGAGGTAGCTGGTGCCGGCGAGCAGGGCGTGGATGCCGATGCCGTACAGCGAGCCGGTGGTGTCGGTGCGCACCCAGCCGCGGTCGATGAGGGTCTGGAGCAGCGCGTACATGCTGCTGCGCGGTACGCCCAGCTCCTCGGCCAGCTCGCGCAGCCGGGCCGGGCGGTCGCCGCGGGCCGCGAGCACCTCCAGCAGCTCGACGGTGCGGGCCGCCGACTTCACTTCGCGGACCCCGCCGCCCCTCTCCGACATGGGCCGATGGTAGCCGCGGCGGGCGACGGCGGCCCCGTACGGGTGCGGGGCCTTTCGGCGGCGGTGGCTCCGTACGGATGCAGGGCCTATTGACGCCGATGGTGCGCATCTCTAGCCTCCATTCTCATCCGTGGACGCCATCTATATATGGAGACAGTCCTCATGCCGGACCCGACGGTCACCGAACGGCTGCGCACGGGCATGGCCCGCGGCGTGCTGTCCTTCCCGCTCACCTCCTTCACCGACGACGGCGCGCTGGACCTGCCCGCCTACCGCGACTACCTCGCGAGCCGGATCGCGGCCGGGCCCGGAGCGCTCTTCCCGGCCTGCGGCACCGGCGAGTTCTTCTCCCTGGACGAGACCGAGTACGGCCAGGTGATCAGCGCCGCGGTCGAGGCGGCGGGCGGACGGCTCCCCGTCGTCGCGGGCGTCGGCTACGGCTGGCCGCAGGCCGTCCGGTTCGCCCGGATCGCCGAGGAGGCCGGGGCCGACGCCGCGCTGCTGATGCCGCACTACCTCGTCAAGGCCCCGCAGGACGGTCTGGTCGCGCAGGTGCGCGAGGTCGCCTCCCGTACTCGTCTCCCGCTGATCGCGTACCAGCGCGATCACGTCGCGTTCACCGCCGCGAGCGTCCGCCGGATCGCGGAGATCCCCGGCGTCATCGGGCTCAAGGACGGCCACAGCGACCTGGACCGGCTCCAGCGCCTCAAGCTCGCCGCGCCCGACGGTTTCCTGTTCTTCAACGGCGCGGCCACCGCCGAACTCCAGGCCCGGCAGTACGCGAGCCTGGGCGTCACCGCGTACTCCTCCGCCGTGCACGCCTTCGCGCCCGAGATCTCCCGCGCCTTCTTCACGGCGCTCGGCGAGCGGGACGACGCCACCGTCGAGAAGCTGCTGACCGGTTTCTACATCCCCTTTGTAGAGCTGCGGGACCGGGTGCCCGGGTACGCCGTGTCGCTCGTCAAGGCGGCGGCCCGGCTGCGCGGCCTGCCCGTCGGCCCGGTACGCGCCCCGCTCACCGACCCCTCGTCCACCGATCTCACCGACCTCGCCGCGCTCCTGGACCGCGGCCTCGACCTGGTAGGAGCCACCCGATGACCGGCACCCCGACGACGCCCCCGCGGCCCGCCGCGGACCTGGCCATCACCGAGGTACGGCTCACCCCGATCCTGGTCGCCGACCCGCCGCTGCTCAACACCCAGGGCGTGCACCAGCCCTACACCCCCCGGCTGATCGTCGAGGTGGTCACCGCGGGCGGCGTCACCGGCCTCGGCGAGACCTACGGCGACACCAAGTACCTCGACCTCGCCCGCCCGCTGGCCGAGGCCCTCACCGGCCGCTCGGTCACGGAGCTGAACGCGCTGCCGGTGCTGGCCGCCGAGGTCTGCGGCGACTCGCCGGACGCGACCGCCGCCGGCGCGGTGGACGTCGGCGGCCTGCGAGGCGTCCAGACCGCCGACAAGCTGCGGCTCTCCGTCCTGTCCGGCTTCGAGGTCGCCTGCCTGGACGCGTGGGGCAAGGCCGCCGGGCTCCCGGTGCACGCGCTGCTCGGCGGCAAGGTCCGCGACCGCGTCGACTACAGCGCCTACCTCTTCTACCGCTGGGCCGAACACCCCGGCGGCCGCGGCGAGGCCGACGACTGGGACGCCGCCGTCGACCCGGCGGGCGTCGTCGCCCAGGCGCGGAAGCTCGCCGACGCCTACGGCTTCGGCTCGTTCAAGCTCAAGGGCGGGGTCTTCGAGCCGAAGGAGGAGATCGCCGCCATCCGGGCGCTGGCCGAGGAGTTCCCCGGCAAGCCGCTGCGGCTGGACCCGAACGGCGCCTGGTCGGTGGAGACCTCCCTGATGGTCGCCGAGGAGCTGAAGGACGTCCTGGAGTACCTGGAGGACCCGGCCAGCACCACCGGCCGCATGGCCGAGGTCGCGGCCCGTACGGAGATCCCGCTCGCCACCAACATGTGCGTGACGACCTTCGACGAGATCGCCGAGGCGTTCACGCGGGGCGCCGTCCAGGTCGTCCTCTCCGACCACCACTACTGGGGCGGCCTGCGCAACACCCGCGAACTGGCCGCGATCTGCCGCACCTTCGGCGTCGGCGTCTCCATGCACTCCAACACCCACCTCGGCATCAGCCTCGCCGCCATGACGCACGTCGCGGCCACCGTGCCCAACCTCCACCACGCCTGCGACAGCCACTACCCCTGGCAGACCGAGGACGTGCTCACCGAGCGGCTCACCTTCGAAGGCGGCGCCGTCGCGGTCACCGACACCCCGGGGCTGGGCGTCGAGCTGGACCGTGACCGGCTCGCCGCGCTGCACCGGCGCTGGCTGGACGACGACGGCAGCCAGCGCGACCGTGACGACGCGGCGGCCATGCGACTCGCCGACCCGGAGTGGACGACGCCGGCCGTGCCCCGCTGGTAATCCCCCTGCCGCCCGCCGGCGTCCCTCGCCTCCAGGAGCCCCGCAGCGCCGCGGGGCCCCCTGATCCCCGGAGCCGCACGTGAAGGAGTACCGGCGCGTTCGGCTTCGGCGCGGCCCTGTTCTTCGTCGCGTACGCCTTTTCGAAGTCCCCGGCAACATGCTCATGGAGCGCTTCGGGCAATCTGGGCGGCTTCCGTCTCACCGACCGCTTTCGGCCTGTTGGAGGACGCCACGGGGCCACTCGCGGCGGTCTCATCGGCCTCTCCGTCGTCGGCGTCCTCGCCGCGGTCACGGTGGCCCTCGTACGGGGCGGCGGCCGCAACGACAGGCGCCGCGTGCCGGGTGACACGCAGGTCGCGGAGCACCCGGCCCAGGGCCCGGCGGACGGTCCGGCAGCGGGCCCGGCCCCGGCGGGTGCCTGAGCGGGAGGAACCGTTTCCGGCCGGGTATGCATGCTCGTCCAGGGGCGAGGCCTCTGGGCGGGAATGCGCCGGGCGCGTACGGTATGGGTCCCGCACGTGATCATCGAAAGGGGCTGCTCCCATGGCGCAGGAAGTACGCGGAGTCATCGCACCGGGGAAGGGTGAGCCGGTGCGGGTGGAGGCGATCGTGGTGCCGGATCCGGGTC
>NZ_JBITXI010000008.1:0-86182 GCF_044544605.1 Streptomyces sp. NPDC053560
TGGCGTCTGCGGGCAGGGACGCGTTGTCCGTGCGGGCGGTGGATCCGGCCGGTGCGCCGGTCGTCGCCGTGGACTCGCTCCTCACCCGCACCGTCGCCGGTGACCAGCTGCGGTCCGCTGCCGGCGGAACGCACCAGGACGCCCTGTTCGGCGTGGACTGGGTCCCGGCCACGGCCGTGAACGCGGGAGCGCCCACGTCCGTAGCCGTCGTCGGCGCCGACAGGTTCGGCATCGCCGACGCGCTCATGGACGCCGTCCCGGCCGTCGGTGCCCACGCCGATCTCTCCGCACTCGCAGGTGCCGAGGCGGCGCCGGTACCGGACGTCGTCCTCGTACCGGTCGGCGGTGCGCCCACCGACGGCGATCCGGCCGACGTGCCGGCCGCCGTCCGGGAGACCACCGCCTACGTGCTGGAACGGGTCCAGCAGTGGCTCGCGGAGGACGCGTTCACGGCGGCGCGGCTGGTGTTCGTCACGCGCGGTGCGGTTCCCGCCGACGACGCCGGCACCACCGCGGACCTCGCGGGCGCGGCGGTGCACGGACTCGTCCGCTCGGCACAGTCCGAGAACCCGGGCGTCTTCGGCCTCCTCGACCTCGATCCGGCCGGGGCCGTGTCCCCGGCGGGGCTCGGCGCGGCCCTGGCCGCGGTGGCCGAGGAGCCACAACTGGTGCTGCGCGGTGAGGAGGTGCGGGCCGCGCGCCTGACCCGGGTCGCCGCGGCGGCGTCCACGAGCACGGACCAGGCACATGACACCGTGCCCGGCACCGCGTCCGGCACCGTGCTCGTCACCGGCGGCACCGGCGGCCTCGGCGGCATACTCGCCCGGCACCTGGTGGCCGAGCGGGGCGTACGGAGCCTGGTGCTCGCCAGCCGCCGGGGGCTCGCGGCCGACGGCGCCGCGGCGCTCGTCGCCGACCTCGAAGCGCTCGGTGCCGAAGTATCGGTGCGGGCCTGCGACGTCGCCGACGCGGATGCCGTGGCGGAGCTCGTGGCGAGCGTGCCGGAGGACCGCCCGCTGACCGCGGTCGTGCACACCGCCGGCGTCCTGGACGACGGTGTCATCGGTTCGCTGACGCCGAAGCGCCTGGACGCGGTGCTGCTGCCGAAGGCGGACGGCGCGTGGTACCTGCACGAGGCGACGCGCGGACTGGACCTGGACGCGTTCGTCGTGTTCTCGTCCGCCGCCGGTGTCTTCGGCGGCGCGGGCCAGGCGAACTACGCGGCGGCCAACGCGTTCCTCGACGCCCTGGTGGCACAGCGCAGGGCCGAGGGCCTGCCGGGTGTGTCCCTCGCCTGGGGCCCGTGGGAGCAGTCCGGCGGTATGACGGGCACGCTGACGGACGCGGAGGCCGAGCGCCTCGCCCGCTCCGGGATGCCGCCGCTCTCCGTCGAGCAGGGCCTCGCGCTGTATGACGCGGTCACGGCCGGGAGCCGGGCCCTGGCGGTCCCGGTGCGGCTGGACCTGGCCGCGCTGCGGGCGCTGGGCGAGGTGCCGGCGCTGCTGCGCGGCCTGATCCGGACGCCGGCCCGGCGGGCAGCGGCCGGCGGCGCGGCACCGTCCGCCGGCACGCTCTCCCAGCGGCTCGCCGGACTCGGCGCGGCGCAGCAGGCGGAGGTCCTGCTGGAGTTGGTGCGGGGCCAGGCCGCTGCGGTGCTCGGGTACGCCGACGGGGCGGCGCTCGGTGCCGACCGGCAGTTCCAGGAGCTGGGCTTCGACTCGTTGACGGCGGTGGAGTTCAGGAACCGGCTCAACGCGGCCACCGGGCTGCGGTTGCCGGCCACCCTGCTCTTCGACCACCCGACGCCGGCCGATGCCGTCCGGTACCTGCGGTCCCAGCTCGTCACGGAGGAGGTGACCGGCGCGGGCTCCGTGCTCGCGGCGCTCGACAGGCTGGAAGAGGCCATCGCCGGCCTCACCGCCGAGGACGCGGGGGAGCACCAGCGGGTGGCCGGCCGGATCGAGGTGCTGCGGACGAAGTGGGCCGAGCTGCGGCAGGCGGAGAAGGACGGCGATGCCGCTCGGGTGGACATCGAGGACGCGTCCGACGACGACATCTTCGCCCTGCTGGACGACGAACTCGGACTGAACTGACCCAGTCGGCAGAAATGGCGTGAACAACAGAGAAAGCCTGGTAGGGCGGTCGGACCTGGTGTCCGGCCGCCCTACCGGCCGGTTCGCCGTCGAAAATTTAGGGATTCACCCACTCTCCGGCCCCCGGGGCGGGAACTCCGCCGCTCAGATGCCTCGTCGCGGACGAAGTGACTTACGGTGTGAGACGCATGTCCCGGTCGGCGGAAGGGTGTTGCGAGATGTCGCGGCCCGTCCCGTCGCGGCGTCCCGTCAGGACCGTCCGGCAGTACGTACCGCTCGGTCCGTCCCTAGGAGGATCCTCACATGACGACGTCCACAGAGGAGAGCCTGTGGGCCCGGTGCTTCCACCCGGCACCGGCCAGCCCCACCCAACTGTTCTGCTTCCCGCACGCGGGTGGCTCGGCCCCCTTCTACTTCCCCGTGTCGGCCCAGCTCTCCTCGGTGACCGAGGTGTTCGCGGTCCAGTACCCGGGACGCCAGGACCGCCGCAAGGAAGTGGCCCCCGCCGACCTCAACACCCTGGCCGACCAGGTCTACGAGGCGCTGCGTCCCTCGCTGAAGGCCCGCCCCACGACCTTCTTCGGGCACAGCATGGGTGCCACCCTCGCCTTCGAGGTGGCCCACCGGCTGGAGGCCGATGGAGGCGAACTCAGCCACCTCTTCGCCTCAGGGCGCCGCGCCCCCTCCCGCGTACGCGACGAGAGTGTGCACCGGCGGACCGACGAGGGCATCGTCGACGAGCTGAAGCTGCTGGCCGGGACGGACACATCGCTCCTCGGCGACGAGGAGATCCTGCGGATGATCCTGCCCGCGATCCGCAGTGACTATCAGGCCATCGAGACCTACCGCTGCGCACCCGACGTCACGGTCGGAGCGCCGGTGACCGTCCTGACCGGCGACAGTGACCCGAAGACCTCGCTCGACGAGGCCGAGGCGTGGCGCGGCCACACCACCGGCCCCTTCGACCTCAAGGTCTACCCCGGTGGACATTTCTTCCTCAGTGCCGAAGCTCCCGCGATCATCGCCCTCCTCAGGAAACACCTCACCTCTTAGGACGGGCGGACGCCGTCCGGCAATCCCGCAACCGGAAGGCCCGGGAGCCGTCGGGCCGGCGCCCAGGGGCGCCCGGAAGGCCCGGCCGGCGAAGCACCCGGCGTCCGTGTCCGACGGCGGCACGCGGCCCCGCGTACGACGGGGCGGCCGCTCGGGCATCCGGCGGCCGGCCGTGGAGGGAACTTCGAGTGTCCTCGGTGATGTTCTGTTCCTGCTGGACAGAGCCATGATCAAGTGATGTGGCAGGAACGGAGCGTGCTACTTTCTAGCTCCTTGCATGCATGCATTGGGATATTCGGGTTTTCGTGCACTCCGGTTCCGGGTTCCCCGGGAAGGCGGCGGCACAAGCCCGACCCGTCCGATGCCCTGAGGGGAGGCGAGAACGTGATGCGGAACCGGCTCCTTCCTTCCGGTGCACCGGCCACGCTGGTGGGGCGCGATGAAGAACTGCGCACCCTCGTCCGCCATGCAGAGGCCGCGCGCGGCGGACACGCGGGCCTGGTGATGCTGTACGGGCCGGCCGGCATGGGCAAGACCAGCCTGCTGCGCGCCTTCGCCGCGAGCGGCGCCTGCCGCGGTGCGACCGTCCTGTACGGCTCCTGCGGTGAGACCGCCGCGGGTGCCGGGTACAGCGGCGTGCGCGAACTCTTCGGGTCGCTCGGGCTCAGTGGTGAGGAGGCGCGTAACTCACCCCTGCTGTCGGGGCCGGCGGCCCGTGCGCTGCCCGCGCTCACCGCCGCCCCGGCAGGGCGTGACGCCGCCGCTTCGGCCGCCTACCCGGTCCTGCACGGCCTGTACTGGCTGGCGGCCGACCTCATGTCCGAGCGCCCGCTCGTCCTGATCCTCGACGACGTGCACTGGTGCGACGCGCGCTCCCTCGGCTGGATCGACTTCCTGCTGCGGCGCGCCGAGGACCTGCCCCTGCTAGTGGTACTGGCCCAGCGCAGCGAGGCCGAGCCGCTGGCATCGGACTTACTGGCCGACATAGCGGCGCAGCGCCGGCCCACGACCATCAGCCTCACTCCGCTCGGCCACGACGACGTCGCGGAGCTGGTGCGCCAGGTCTTCGGCACCACGGCCGCGCCGGCCTTCGTGCAGCGCGTCGCCGCGGTGTCCGGCGGCAACCCCCTCACCCTCGCGCGCCTCTTGGCCGAACTGCGCGCCGAAGACGTCAAGCCGGACGCCGACGGTGAGCGCCGGGCCGCGGAGGTGGGCAGCCACGTCCTCGCCCGCTCCGTCCAGGCCCTGCTGGACCGGCGGCCGCCCTGGGTACGGGACGTGGCACGCGCCATCGCCGTACTCGGCGAGGAGGCCACCGAGTTGGTCGCCGCCCTCGCGGGCGTCCCCGCGGCCATGGTCGACGAAGGCGTACAGATCCTGCGCCGCGCCGGCATCATGGCCACCGAGCGCGCCGACTTCGTGCACGACGTCGTCCGCTCCGCCGTCCTGGACTCCGCCGCCCCGCGGACCCTCGCCGAATGGCGCACCAGCGCGGCGCTGTTACTCAGCGACGCGGGCCGGCCCTCCGAGGAACTGGCCAGCCAGCTCATGCTGTTGCCCGTTCTCGACCAGACGTGGATGGCCGGTGTGCTGCGCGACGCCGCCACCCAGGCGGAGAACCGCGGGGCTCCGGAGGCCGCGGTGCGCTGCCTGTACCGCGTCCTGGAGGTCGAGCCGGACAGTGTCTCCGTCCGTATCCAAATGGCCAGGGCGCTCGCCGAGATGGACCCGCCGGAGGCCATCCGGCTGCTGAAGGAGGCCCTGCCGCTCGCCCCCGACCTGCACACCCGCGCACAGGTCGCGGTGCAGTACGGCTTGACCTGCCTCAGTGTGCAGCAGTCGCCGTCCGGTGTGCGGATGCTCGAAGGCGTCCTCGCCGAGCTGGAGGCCGAGCCGGGCCCCGGCCCCGCCGACCGGGAGCTGCGCACCCTCGTCGAATCCGTCCTGCTCATAGTCGGCGCCGACGAGAAGGAGACCATCGGGTCCGTCCGGGACCGCGCGGCCCGTCTCACCGTGCCGCCCGGCGACACCCCGGCCCAGCGCCAGATGCTCGCCATGACGACCGTCCTCACCGCGATGGACGGCCGGGACGCCGAGCAGGCCGTCGGCCAGGCCCGCCGCGCGCTGGGCTTCCCCGGTGTCGAACTGGAGACCTGGTCGCTGCTCACTTCCTCTTTCGCGCTCATGCTCGCCGACGAGATCGACGACGCCCAGTACGCCCTGGACCGCATGATGCAGTACGGGCAGGACAACGCGGCCGTGTGGACGTACGTCCTCGCGCTGTCCACGCGCGCCTTCCTGCACCAGAGCACCGGGGCCTTCCCGGACGCCCTCGCCGACGCCCAGACCGCCATCGAGATCATCGGTGCGGAACGCTGGCGCGACACCGCCGTCATGCCGCACGTCGCCCTCGCCACCGTGCTCACCGACCGCGGCGAGCCCGAGCGCGGCGAAGAGGTGCTCGGCAGCATCAAGCGCGGCAACCTCGACCGCTTCGTCATCGAGTACCACTGGTACCTGACCGCCCGCGCCCGCGCCCGCTGGGCCCGTGGTGACCTCCAGGGCGCCCTGGACCTCTTTCTCGCCTGCGGGAAGTCCCTGGAGGAGGCGCGCTTCAGCAACCCGGCGTTCCTGCCGTGGTGGGCCGACAGCGCGATCCTCCTGGCCGCTCTCGGCCGCCACGGTGAGGCCAGGGAGACCGCTGAGTACGGCAGCGAGCTCGCCGCACGCTGGGGCACCGCGCGCGGACTCGGCCTCGCCCGCATGGCCCACGGTGTCGCCGCGCCCGTCAGCGAGGGCATCGAGCACCTCACCGAAGCGGTGTCCCTGCTCGCCGACTCCCCGGCGCGCGCGGTGGAGGCCCAGGCCGAGTGCCTCCTCGGCCGGGCCCTGCTGCGGGCCGGCGACCAGCGCACCGCCCGGGAGCACCTGCGCACGGCCGGCGACCTCGCCCAGCGCTGCGGCGCGGTGCTCCTCGGCGCCGAGGCCAGGCGGCTCCTGGTCGCCGCCGGCGGCCGGGCCCGGAAGATGACCACCTCGCCGCTGGACATGCTCACCGGCATGGAACGCACCGTCGCCGGCCTCGCCGCGAAGGGCGCGAGCAACCGTTCCATCGCGGAGACACTCTTCGTCACTGTGAGGACCATCGAGACCCACCTGACCAGCGTGTACCGCAAGCTCGGCGTCGCACGGCGCACGGAACTGGCCGCCATCCTCCAGATCAGGGACACCGCCGACCGGCAGCCGCCGGCCTGGGTGTCCCAGGGCCGGAGGCGCGGTTGAGAAGGACAGCACGAGAGGAACCGGTGACGATCAGCAGCAACGAGACGCCGGCCGGCCGGAGCACCTGCACGCCCGAGTGCCCGCCCGATGCGCACGGCGATCCGACGATGCTGCTCGAATGCGGCCGTGAACAGGAAATCGTCGGCGGCCTCCTGGACCGGCTCGGCCAGGGCACCGCCTCGATCCTCACCCTCACCGGCCGGCCCGGCCACACACAGAACGCGCTCGTGCGCTGGGCCGCCTGTCGCGCACGGTCCGGAGGCTTGCGGGTCCTGCGGGCCCGGGCCACCCCCATGGAACGCGAACTGCGCCACGGCGTCGTCCTGCAACTCCTGACGCCCGTCGACGACATCGTGCCCGGTGCCCTGCCCGGTCACCGACTGCCCGACCCCACGACCGGGGTCGACGGGCTGCTGACCGCCGCCCGCACCACACCGACCCTGATCGTGGTCGAAGACATCCAGTGGCTCGACGAAGCCTCGTTGACCTGGATGCAGGCCCTGCTGCGCCGTCTCAGGCCGCGCACCCCGCTCGCCGTGCTCGCCAGCAGCAGCGCGGGCGACATCGCCGTCCACGGCACCGACTGGTGCGGCGACGAAACCTCGCTGGAGACCACCGTGCCCGTCCAGCGCACCGCGGTGCCGGCCCTCACCGACCGGGGCGTCGCCGCCACCGTACGGGCCCGCTGCGGCAGCGCGGGGGACCAGGAGTTCGTCGCCGCACTCACCTCTGCCACCGCCGGCAACCCGGCGATCCTGCTCGACGTCCTGCACGAATTCACCGCCCAGGGCCACCCGCCCGTCGCCGCCCGCCTGCCGGAGCTGCACGCCATCACCGCGGACGTCGTCGGCGACCACACCGTGCGGGCCCTGGACGGACTGCCCGGCGAGGTGAACTCGGTCCTGCGGGCCCTGGCCGTCTGCGGTGACCTGCTCGACTTCTCCCTCGTACGCACCCTCGCCGGCTCCCGCACGATCCCGGAGGACAGGATCCGCGTCCTGCTCGAAAGCGTCGGCCTGACGGTGTCCGTCGGGGACAAGGTGCACATCCGCTTCCCCGTGGCCAAGGCGCGGGTGCTGGAGGACATGCCCGCCGGGGAACGCGCCGGCCTCTACGCCCGTGCCGCCGATCTCGCCCACCGCTCGTCCGTCAACGACGAGGACCTCGCCCACATCCTGCTGCGATCACCCGAGCTCGGTGCGGCCTGGGTGGTGCCCGTCCTGCGCCGCAGCTTCGCCGCCGCACTGCGCCGGGAGGACCACCACCGCGCCTGCGCGTGCCTGACCCGCGCCCTGCAGGAGCCCCTCGACCCCCGCGAACGCACCCGGCTCACCCTGGAGCTCGCCGCCGCCGAAGCCGTCGCCCGGCCCGAAGCCGGAGACCGCCGTCTGGGGGAGCTCGTGCGCGGTGCGGCCCCCGCCACCACGTCGTCCGCAACCGCCGGCGTGCGGGTGCGTGCGGTCGACCTGGGCTTCGCCCGCGGCAACGGCGACTGGGTGCGCCGCACCGCGGCCGAGGCCCTGGCGGACGCCGGGCCGGCCGACCGCGAGGACCTCATCGCGCTGTTCTGGCTGGCCGACTCCTTCCGTGACGACGACGAGCCGATGGTCCCCGGAGTGCCCAGGCTGCCCGACCGGCCCGTACCGCCCGCGCAGGCCGGGGTCCGCGCCTGGCAGCTCGCCGCCGCCGGGGAGGACGCGGACAAGGCGAGGAAGCTCGCGCGGATCGCGCTCGCCAAAGACCCGACCAGTGACACGCCGATGATGCCGCGGCTCGCGGCGTGCAACGCCCTGATCTGCACCGACGACTACGACGAGGCCGGCGAGATGCTCGACCGCATGCTCGCCACCGCCCGCGGCGCCCACCTGCGCGGCATCGCCGCCCGCATCCTGACTGTCCGGGCCGGCCTGCACCTGCGCGCGGCCCGCCTGGAGGCCGCGGAACGCGACCTGGACGGCGCCGAACGCTCCCTGCCCACGACCAGCTGGCACCCGATGGCCCTGCCCGGACTCCTCGCGGCCAGGATCTGCGTGTCGCTGGAGACCGGTCGCCCGGCCCGGGCCCGCCGCCTCGCCGAAGCGCCGGTGCCGGCGGGCGCCGAGGACGGCGTGTGGTGGGCGACGCTGCTCTTCGCCCGCGCCCGGATCGCCGCCGAGGACGGCAACTGGCAGGAGGCCCTGCGGCTGTCCCAGGAGAGCGGCCGCCGGCTGCTGCGCCGACGGTGGCTCAACCCGGCCCTCCTGGGCTGGCGACCACTGGCTGCCGAGGCCTGTCTGGAGACCGGCGACCGCACCGAGGCGTACCGCCTGCGGGACGAGGAGCTGGCCCTCTCCGACCGCTGGGGCACCCCCTGCGTCCGCGGTCTCGCCCGGGTGCGGACCGGGCGGCTCTTCGACGACACCCCGAAGCGTGCCGTCGAGCGGGCCCGCGAGGCCACCGCGATCCTGCGTGGCTCGCCTGCCCGCCTGGCCTGTCTGTGGGCCCTGCTCCGGCAGGCCGGCGCGGAGACCGTACGCGGGGACACCGCCGCGGCCGCGCGCTCCCTCGACGAGGTGTCGGTCATGACCACCGCACACCCGGCCAGTCGCCTCGCCACCGTGCGGGCTCTCATCGCCCCCGGCGCCGCCCCGGACACGCCACCGCCGGCGCCCGTCGTGCCACGGGGCTGGCAGGCGCTGTCCGAAGCGGAGAAGAGCACCGTGCGGCTCGCCGGCCGCGGCCACGGCAACCGCCAGATCGCCGAACAGCTCAGCGTCAGCAGACGCACCGTCGAACTCCGCCTGAGCAACGTCTACCGCAAGCTGCAGATCGGTGGCCGCAAGGAACTGCGCAGACTCCTCGGCTCCATGGAAGGACCGGTGGCGGATGCTTCTTGAGCGGGAGGACGAACTTGCCCGGGTGCGTGCCGCACTGCACGCCGCGGACTCGGGCGACTCCTCGCTCACCTTGCTCACCGGCCCCCTCGGGAGCGGCCGTTCGGCGCTGTTGCGCGCCCTGCCCGAGCTCGTCGACGAGGAGACCCGGGTGCTGCGTGCCAACGCCGCGCCGATGGAGCGCGACTTCACCTTCGGCGTGGTCCGCCAGCTCTTCGACCACCTGTGGTCCGGGACGGGAGCCGAGGAGTACGCCCGAGGCACCGCGGGGGCCGGCCGTGCGGGCCACGCGCTGTTCACCGGTCACTGCCCGCCCGGCGATGCCGACTGCGCCGACACGGTCTCCGAAGCGATCCTGCACGGCGCGCAGGCGCTCCGTGCCGACGCCGGTGACCAGCGGCTGCTGGTCCTGATCGACGACCTCCAGTGGGCGGACGCGCCGTCGCTGCGCTGGCTGGCGCACCTCACCCGGCGGCTGCACGGGCTGCGCGCCGTCCTGGTGTGCACCCTCGCCGACGGCGACCGCCGCACCCGCCACCCCTTGGTACGGGAAGTGGCCGGCGCCGCCCACCACGTGCTGCGCCTCGCGCCGCTCACACTCGACGCCACCCGTGCCCTGCTCACCGAAGCACACGGACGCCCACCGCGGGAGACCCTCGTCCGCGCCCTGCACGACGCGTCCGGCGGCAACCCGCTGTTCCTCACCGCGTTCCGGCACGCACTGCGGACGGCGGGCCTCCCCGACCCCCACGACCAGGCCGCCGTCCGCGAACTGCGCCCCACCGCACTGCGCGACCGCATCGCCGGCCACCTCCGCGTCCAGTCCCAGCCGGTGCGTGACGTCGCCGCCGCCGTCGCCGCGCTCGGCGACCACCGCGACCCGGCGCTCCTCGCCCAGCTCGCCGGGATCGACGAGGTCGGTTTCGCCGGTGCCCGGCGCGCACTCGTCGAGGCCGGCCTGCTCGCCCCGGAAAGCGCCATCCGCTTCGTCCACGGTGTCGTACGCGACGCAGTGGACGCCGCCTCGTCGCCCGACGAACGGGAACGCTCGCACGACGCCGCCGCCGACCTGCTCTATCGCTGCGGCCGGCCCGCCGAGGAGGTCGCGGCCCACCTCATGGCCGTTGTCCATCCCGGGCGGCCCTGGTCGGCGACTGTGCTGCGGTCCGCAGCCGATGCCGCCCTGCGCGACGGGCGGGCGGCTGACGCCGCCCGGTACCTGCGCCGTGCCCTGCTGCACCACCGCGTTCAGGACGGGAGCCGCGCCCGCGTCCTCGTCGACCTGGCCACCGCCGAGCGCGCCGTCGACCCCGAAGCCTGTGAGCGCCACATCACTCAGGCCATCGCGCTGCTCGACACCCCGGAGGACCGGGCCGCCGCCGCCTTGCGTATCCCGCCGGCACTGCTCGGCACGTCCAGTCCGTCCGCCGCCGAACTGATGCGGAACGCCGCCGCCGCGCTCGCCGCCGTGGAGGCGACCGACGGCACTTCCGCCGAGCTCGCGCTGCGCTTGGAGGCATGGCTGCGGCACCACGGCCACGAGAACCCCGTCGAGCTGGAATCCTCGTCCGAGCGGCTGCGCGAGCTCGGCCCGGAACCGTCGCTCGACACCTCCGCCGAACGGGAACTGGTCTCCGTCCTGCTGTGCGCGGTCACCCTCACCGGCCGGCGCAGCGCGGCGGAGATCGCCAGGACCGGCAACCGCGTCCTGGAACGCGAGCCGGCCACCGCGGCCCGGGCGCACACCACCCTGCCGCTCGTCATGGCCACGTTGTTCGCCGCCGAGTCCGTACACGGCGCCTCCTCCTGGCTGGCGAGCGAACAGCGCACCCGACGCCTGTACGCGACCGGTGCGGACGACGCGCTGCTCTGCGCTGAGCGGGCGTTCGTCCTCATGGCGAAGGGGCGCCTCGCACCGGCCCGCGAACACGTCGAGCGTGCCCTGGCCTTGGACGCGGCCGACTGGCTCGAACCGGCCGTCATCATCCTCGCCTCGGTCTCCTTCGAGCTGCGCGACCAGGCGCTCAGCGAACGCATACTGGAGCGGATCCGCGACCGCCGCCCGGCCGGACTCGCGCTCACCGCCACCGCGCAGATCCTCCAGGCCGTCGCCGACACCCAGAAGGCCGCCGCCGACCAGCAGAGCGGCCTGCACCGCAGGGCCCTGGACACGCTCCTGGCCTGCGGCCGCCAGCTGGAGATCTCCGGCTGGCGCAACTCCGCGCTCTTCCCCTGGCGGCCCTACGCGATCGGCCTGCACCAGCGGCTGGGGGAGTCCGCCGCCGCACTGCGGCTCGCCGAGGGCGAACTGAGCTGGGCACGCGAGTGGGGCGCACCCGCCTGCCTGGGCCGCGCCCTGCGGCTCAAGGGCTGGCTGCTGCGCGGCGACGGCCTCGACCTGCTGCGCGAAGCCGTCGAGACGCTGCGCACCTCGTCGTACGAGGTCGAGCTCGCCCGTACGCTCGTCATCCTCGGCCGGCGGCTGCGCGGCGGCGCCGAGGCCGAGGCCGTATTGCGGGAGGCCGCCGACATCGCGGCCTCGTGCGGTGTGCCGTGGCTCGCCCAGCGGGCCGAGCACGGCCTCGACAGCGCAACCGTGCCGCCGACCGCCACGCTCACGCCGAGCGAGCGGCGCGTGGTGTCGTTGGTGGGTCATGGACTCACCAATCAGGAAATCGCGAAAGAACTCGGTGTGAGTTCCCGTGCCGTGGAAAAGCACCTCACGAGCTCTTACCGAAAGCTCGGGGTCTCCGGTCGGCGCGAGCTCGTGGCCGCGCTGCCCAACTGAGGTGCCCGAACGGGCAGTCCACGCGCGCCGAAGCGGCGCTCCGCACCTCATCTGTGAGTCGATCCGACGCGGCATGCCCGTACGGGCACAGACAGGAACCTCAGAGGAACCTCAAGTGGAGGCTTCGATGTCCGGCTTCCATTCAGGTGATCTTGCCCGGAGTGCCGGATTTGGCCCACCGCAGTACCTCGCTTGCGCACCGAACCTCGTGGAGTGCGGACCACAGGTTTAGCTTCCTGGCCAGTGCTCGCGTTGACGCACGGACCTGCCTCTTACTAGTCTCTTTTTTAGGAAATAGAAATTCATTCGACTCTTCACGCAGTCGAATACAATCGAATTTCTGGCGAAGTTCTTTCTCAAGGAATTTGAATTACGGGGGTTATCCGAAAGGATGGCGGTCTCGTGGCAATGGCTTCCCTCACTGAAAAGACCCGCGGCAAGGGCGGCGAGGCGATACCCGAGCAGGTGGCACCGGCCGGGGAACCCGGTCGCCCGGGCCTGATGGCATCACTCGACCGCAACCTCACCGTCCAGCAGGCCAACCAGGAGTTCTACCGCCACTTCGGCGACTCCTCCGGCGACGTCTGCGGCCGCAGCTTCCGCGACCTGATGCACCCCAGCGTGCGGCAACCGCTGATGCGCCAGTTCTCCCGCCTGATCGAGGGGAAGCGGCACCGCTTCGCCTCGCACGTGGTCGCCGTGGGGGCCGAGGACTCGGCGTTCGCCGGCACCCTCACCGCGTCGGCGGTGACCGGCGAGACGCCGGACGTGGCGGCGATCCTGGTCCTGATGCATTCGTCCGACAGCGCCGAGTCCGCGGACACGGGCCTGGTGGCCGGCCGGAAGAAGATCCTGACCGAGATCGACGCGCGAATCCTCGAAGGCATCGCCTCCGGGCTCTCCACCATCCCGCTCGCCTCGCGGCTGTATCTCAGCCGGCAGGGCGTGGAGTACCACGTCACCGGACTGCTACGGAAGCTGCGGGTGCCCAACCGCGCCGCGCTCGTCTCGCGCGCCTACTCGATGGGCGTGCTGAACGTCGGCGCCTGGCCGCCGAAGGTGGTTGACGACTTCATCAAGTAGCCCCGGCGGGCCCATCGCCCGCACGTCACTCCGACCGTCCACCCGACCGCCACCCTCCACGCCTGTGTCGCCGTCGCCCCGCCTCCTCCGAGGCCGTGCACGGCGACACGAGTGTTTCTGCACCCTCCATTCCTTTGGTCATTCGCCCTTAACGCGGACGCAATAGACCTGTGCTGCCGCGCGGCGTCCGATGTCTATGGGCATCGCACGGGAGCGTGCCGACCGTTCGGCGGCCCACCCTGACTGTTTGGTGCTTCCTGGTGCCGCGGTCCGAATGTTCCCTCTGTGGCAAGTCGGCAAGGGGCCGCGCCCGACGAGGCCGGTCGCCTGCCGCGCAATGCGTGTTCCGCCGGATGTTTCGCGTAGCTCACCGGCGATTTTTACGCCGGACTGCCCGCGGTTCCGTTTCGCCGTGCAACCTCCAATCGGTAGTTGCGTGTTGAACATTCAGGTGAGACGAGGAAACGGAACAACAAAGCTTTGGGTTTTCCGGGGTATCGCTGTGGACTTAGTGACCGTTTCCATCAAGTCGTATCCGTGCAGAGCCGTCCGGAGACGCTCGGAGCGGTCGTGCGGCGTCCGAGGTCGATCGGGTGGCCAGCGGCGCAAGAGCTTGTTTGAATCACCTCACTTGCCCGTATGGGCGAAGTGCCGGCCCGAAGCGCAGGAGGAGAGTCGTGGACGCCGAAGAACGCCGCAGGGGCATGCTCGAACTGGTCCGCCGTACCGGATCGGTCGACGTCGTACGGCTGGCCGAGACGTTCGAGGTGTCCAAGGAGACGGTCCGGCGGGACCTGAACGTCCTGGAGAATCACGGGCTGGTGCGCCGCACGCACGGTGGTGTGTATCCGGTGGAGAGCGCGGGCTTCGAGACCACCCTGGCGTTCCGCGCGACCCAGCAGGTGCCGGAGAAGTCCCGGATCGCCGCCGCGGCAGCGGAGTTGCTCGGCGAGGCCGAGACGGTTTTCATCGACGAGGGCTTCACCCCGCAGCTCATCGCCGAGGCGCTGCCGCGCGACCGCCCGCTGACCGTGGTGACGGCATCGCTCGCGGTGGTGAGCGCCCTCGCGAAGAACGACCGGGCGAACGTCCTGCTGCTGGGCGGCCGGGTCCGCAGCGGCACGATGGCCACCGTCGACCACTGGGCGGTCGGCATGTTGTCCGGCTTCGTCATCGACCTGGCGTACGTCGGTGGCAACGGCATCTCGCGCACCCACGGCCTGACCACCCCGGACCCGGCGGTCGGTGAGGTCAAGGCGCAGGCGATGAGATCGGCCCGGCGGCGGATCTTCACCGGTGTGCACACCAAGTTCGGCGCCACGAGCTTCTGCAGGTTCGCCGACGTGCCCGAGTTTGAAGCGATCGTCACCGGTGCGGGGTTGCCGGCCTCGGAGGCCCACCGCTATCAGCTGATGGGTCCGCGGGTGCTGCGGGTTTGAACCCCGGTGCCGCGCGGGACCGGGCTTCGGGCCGGGGTGTGCGCCCGGCCCGAGATCCGAGGTCTCCTTCCTCAAGCCGGTGCGGGTGGCGCGTCAGTTGCCCGTACGGTCCTTGAAGTCCGCCGCGCAGCGCTGCGTTGGGTCTGCGGGCCCGCGTGCTCGATGCAGTCCCGGTAGCTCTTGAAGGGGCCGGAGCTCGGGAACGAGACTCCGGCGGCCAGGATGGCGGCACCGCCCAGCGCGCCCACCACGCTCGGGACAGTGAGCCGGGCAGTCGCCCACGCCCGAGGCCGCCGAACGGCTTGGGGCCCCGACCGTGCAGAACCGGTCCATCCTGTCAGCATGTCCTCGAAGTCATGGCAGTCAAAGTCGTAGAAGGCGAGGGTGACCATGGCTTGGCGGTGGCGGGCATTGTCCGTGTGGTGTTGAAGAAGCTCTGGCCGTACTGGGGGCTCATCACTTTTGTCGTTGCTGTGTCGGGGTGGTTGACCGCCGACACAGGCCCTGTTGGGCTGACAGCACTGTTCGTCCTCAGTCTCCTGTGGTTCCTGGTGCAGGCTCCCATGCCGTGTGGCGCTGGTATCCGCAAGGCCGACCAAACCTGTCGCCGTAATGGGCACGGGCTGCTCCGTGGCTGTCATCTGGAGCAGCGCAAGTGGCAGCGAGCACGCAACCTACTGCTACGGCCCGGCCTTCGTCGCAAGGTCAACGAACTCTTTCCCAACCCGCTCACCGGGCTGGCTGGCCCGGGAGCGATCGATGCACTCATCGGCACAGTGACAAACACGGTGATGACGCTGATGGGCAGGGGCAGCGGTTGATGGGCGGCCGTGCTCAGCTGTCCCGAGCCCCGTCGGTTCCTTCACCCGGTGACAAAGCATTTCAGTCTGCGGCGCATTGAAGGTCCTCCTCCGGATACTGCCCGTCGGGTGCTGCTACAACTCGACGAGTCTCCGCCAACGCCCTCGAGGCCGCCTGCAAGTCTGGGCATGTCTCTCAAGAGGGCGCTGTCGGTCAGCGGCTCGCTTGCACGATCAGCATGCCGATGTAGTCCTCTTCCGGGCCCGGAGTACCTGTCCGGTGACTTCTTTGAAGCTGGTTGCGGTCAGGAAGTTCTCCCACCCTTCCGGGCGTAGGAGTAGCGGTAGAGGAAGGTCTCCTTGCCGGCGAATCCGCCCTTGTACATGCCCTGTGGGCCGTACGCGCCGGGGATGGTGGGAGGCTGGGAGAAGACGAACCGGCCTCCGGGGTTGAGCCGTTCGTGCACCAGGGGGAAGAGGCGGGTGGGATCGGTGAACCAGGCCGCGCCGAAGATGGAGTGGATGGCGTCGTAGGTCTCGGTGGTCGACCTCAGGAAGTCGAGTGCCTCGGCGCAGTGGAGCTGCCCGCCCAGCGGTCCCCATTCCTCCTTCGTCTGCTCGACGGCGACGGGGGAGATGCCGACGCCGGTCGTCTTGATGCCCGTTTGGTGAGGTGGGCCAGGTGCCGGCCGGGGCCGTGGCCGGTGTACAGGGTCCAGCAGAAGACGGGCTCGGCGTCGTCGAAAACCTTTTCGCGGGTGCTGCGGGCGTAGGCGTCCCAGTTGTCGCGTTCGTCGTCGTAGCGGTGCTGCACGGGCGACGTGCATCCTCGGGGTGCGTCATGGGTCGGGAGGGCGGCGCCCCGCCCGCGGGGAGGCGGACGGGGCACGCACTGTAGTGCCTGTGGGGTGCGGGGTCAGTGGCTGTCGGGCACCTTGTTGTCGCACGGCGAGCAGTCGGACCCATCGGACGCACACGGTTCGGTGTCGACTTCGAAGGCGTGGTGGCCGTTGAGGTCCGCCGCTGACGGTAGTGCTCATGGCGGCATGTTTCGGTACTCCGTGCCTGTGCCCCTGAGGTCGGGGAGGAATCACCTGCTGAGACTCAGACGCCCTCTCGTCGCCGTACGACTGGGCAGATAGTCCTGTCCGTGGCGGGTGAGCATCAAGCCGGCGCGGTCTACCCCACCCAGTTCGTGCCGAAATCCGGGCGGGGCGTCGACGCTGTGTTCAGTGGCGGGGACGTTGCTGGAGAGGGGGCGGACGGTCGGCAGCAGCTGAAACTCCCCAGATTCTCCCCAGGCGTGATCATGGTGGGATGCCAGGTGGGGATGGGCCCGGCGGCCCGTCGTGGGTCCGGACGTGAACGGCCCTATAACCTGGGCAAATGCTTACAGAAGTCATTGCGACTCGTTATGTCACGCCCTTGCGTGAAGGCGGGTCTCTTCCCGGGATCGTCGAGGGTGACGATTTGGGGACGTACGTCATGAAGTTCACCGGGGCCGGGCAGGGGCGGAAGACGCTTGTTGCCGAGGTGGTCTGCGGACAGCTCGGGCGGCGGCTGGGGCTGCGGGTGCCGGAGCTGGTGCGGATGCAGCTGGATCCGGTGATCGGGCTGAGTGAACCCGATCAGGAGGTGCAGGAGCTGCTCAAGGCCAGCGGGGGCCTCAACCTCGGCATGGACTACCTGCCGGGGTCGCTGGGGTTTGATCCGCTTGCTTTTGAGGTGAGTGCGCGCGAGGCGGGGCGTGTGGTGTGGTTCGACGCCTTGATCAATAACGTTGATCGGTCGTGGCGGAATCCGAATCTGCTGGTGTGGCACGGGGAGCTGTGGCTGATCGACCACGGGGCCACGATGATCTGGCACCACAACTGGCCGGGTGCGGAGAAGGCGGCCGTGAAGCCGTATGACGCGTCGGATCATGTGCTGGCCACCTTCGGGCCGGATGTGGCGGCAGCGGCCGAGGAATTTGCTCCGCTGGTCACGGAGGAGCTGCTGGCCGAGGTCGTGGCGGATGTGCCGGACGAGTGGCTGGTGGATGAGCCGGGGTTCGAGTCGGCCGAGGAAGTGCGGCAGGCGTACGTGCGGACGCTGGCCGCGCGGGCCGCGGTGATCAGCGAGAACATCAAGGTCGGTGAGCGTACGGAGGAGAAGCCTTCGCAGGTGCCGGGCTGGCTGGCCGGCAAGCTTCCGCGGAGGGCAGTGAAGTGAGCGGACTGCACAACGGACGGGACGTCTTCGAGTACGCGCTGCTGCGGGTGGTGCCCAGGGTCGAGCGCGGCGAGATGATCAACGCGGGGGTGGTCGTCTACTGCCACGCGCGGCGCTTCGTGGAGGCGCGTACGCATCTGGATGAGGCGCGGCTGCGGGCGCTGGATCCTTCGGTGGATATGGAGGGGGTGCGGGCCGCGCTGAGTGCCGTCGAGGGCGTCTGCTGTGGTGGTGAGCGGGCCGGACAGGCGGCGGCGGACGACGTGGGCCGCCGGTTCCGGTGGCTGATCGCGCCGCGCAGCACCATCGTGCAGCCCGGGCCGGTGCACACCGGGCTCACCGCCGATCCGTCCAAGGAAGCGGAGCGGTTGCTGGATCTGCTGGTGCGGTGAGTGCAGGTGCGGTGAGCGTACGGGGGCTGCGCCATGGGGGCGGGTACGGACGTTCCGTGCCCGCCCTTGTCGTCCGATGTCGCAGGTGAGGTGCGCAACGGCTGGCGGCGGGGCGTTGACAGCGGGTGGCCTGGCTTCTAGCGTCAGCTCTGCTGAAGCGACTAAGCGGTTGCTCACCCGCCTTCCGGGAGCGGTGAGCCGCTTTCGAGGTGAGGAGAACCCCGCATGTCCACCACCGAGCAGCGCGTAGCCATCGTGACGGGCGCCGCCCGCGGTATCGGCGCCGCCACCGCCGTGCGCCTGGCCGCCGAGGGCCGCGCCGTCGCCGTACTCGACCTGGACGAGGCCGCCTGCAAGGACACCGTCGAGAAGATCACCGCGGCCGGCGGCAAGGCCATCGCGGTGGGCTGCGACGTCTCGGACTCGGCGCAGGTGGAAGCCGCTGTCGCCCGCGTCGCCGACGAGCTGGGCGCGCCGACCGTACTCGTGAACAACGCGGGTGTGCTCCGCGACAACCTGCTGTTCAAGATGAGCGACAGCGACTGGGACACCGTCATGAACGTGCACCTGCGCGGTGCGTTCCTGATGTCCCGCGCCTGCCAGAAGCACATGGTGGACGCCAAGTTCGGCCGCATCGTGAACCTCTCCTCCAGCTCCGCGCTCGGCAACCGTGGCCAGGTCAACTACTCGGCCGCCAAGGCCGGCCTCCAGGGCTTCACCAAGACGCTCGCCAAGGAGCTCGGCAAGTTCGGCATCACCGCCAACTCCGTCGCGCCCGGCTTCATCGTCACCGACATGACCGCGGCCACCGCCGAGCGGGTAGGCATGGGCTTCGAGGAGTTCCAGGCCGCGGCCGCCACCCAGATCCCGGTCCAGCGCGTCGGCAAGCCCGAGGACATCGCCAACGCCATCGCCTTCTTCACGGGCGAGCAGGCCGGGTTTGTCTCCGGCCAGGTCATGTATGTCGCGGGCGGCCCGCTCAACTGACGCGTACGCAGGTACATCGACTGACGCGTACGCAGGTACATCAAAAGGTCAGCCGACGGGACACGGTCAACCGACGCCAGGAGAGCCAAAGAACATGACTGAGCAGGACAACGCCAAGGTCGCCCTCATCACGGGCGCCAGCCGCGGCATCGGGTACGGCGTCGCCGAGGCAGTGCTCGCGCGCGGCCACCGCGCCGTGATCACCGGCCGCAACGAGGACGCCCTCAAGGAGGCCGTCGAGAAGCTCGGCGCCGACCGGGTGATCGGCGTGGCCGGCAAGGCGCACGACGAGGCCCACCAGGCGGCCGCCGTCGAGCGGGCCATGGAGGCCTTCGGACGGGTCGACTACCTCGTGAACAACGCCGGTACCAACCCGGTGTTCGGACCGATGGCCGAGCTGGATCTCGGGGTCGCGCGCAAGGTGTACGAGACCAACGTCGTCTCCGCGCTCGGCTTCGCCCAGCAGACGTGGAAGGCGTGGCAGAAGGACAACGGTGGGGCGATCGTCAACATCGCGTCCATCGCGGGTGTCTCCGCCTCGCCCTTCATCGGCGCGTACGGCATGAGCAAGGCCGCGATGATCAACCTCACGCAGCAGCTCGCGCACGAGTTCGCGCCCACGGTACGGGTCAACTCGATCTCGCCCGCCGTGGTCAAGACGAAGTTCGCGGCCGCGCTGTACGAGGACCGCGAGGCGGAGGCGGCGGCGCAGTACCCGATGGCGCGGCTCGGCGTGCCGCAGGACATCGGCGGGGCCGCGGCGTTCCTGCTGTCGGACGACGCGGGTTGGATCACGGGTCAGAACCTCGTCATCGACGGCGGGCGTTTCCTGAACGCCGGGGTGTGATCTCCCGGCCAGGTACGTAGGTACGCTCCGCCGGTTGCGGAGTTCTGGCGGCGGTGGCGGCGGTCCCCAGGGGGCGCCGCCACCGGCTTTTTCGTCTCTCCTCGCGGGTTGTCCACAGGCCCGGGTCCCGGCGGACCGCGTTGTCAGTGGTCGCCGGTAGGTTCTCCAGGGAAAGACGCGGAACCCACCCGGAGGTCGTTGACGTGATGCCCGACATGCTGCCCGAATCCTGGCGCGGCGTACTCGGCGAAGAGCTGGCCAAGCCCTATTTCGAGGAGCTGGCGGCCTTCGTGGAGGAGGAGCGCGCCCGGGGCCCGGTCTACCCGCCGCGCGAGGAGGTCTTCGCCGCGCTGGACGCCACGCCGTACGACCAGGTGAAGGTGCTGGTCCTCGGCCAGGACCCGTACCACGGCGAGGGCCAGGGGCACGGCCTGTGCTTCTCGGTGCGGCCCGGCGTCAAGACGCCGCCGTCGCTGCGCAACATCTACAAGGAGATGCACGAAGAGCTGGGCACCCCGATCCCGGACAACGGCTATCTGATGCCGTGGGCGCAGCAGGGGGTGCTGCTGCTGAACGCGGTGTTGACCGTGCGGGCCGGTGAGGCCAACTCCCACAAGGGCAAGGGGTGGGAGAAGTTCACGGACGCGGTGATCAGGGCGGTCGCGAGCAGGCCCGACCCGGCGGTGTTCGTGCTGTGGGGGAACTACGCCAAGAAGAAGCTGCCGCTGATCGACGGGCAGCGGCATGCGGTCGTGCAGGGGGCGCACCCCTCGCCGCTCTCCGCGAAGAAGTTCTTCGGCTCGCACCCCTTCACGCAGATCAATGATGCGGTCGCCGCCCAGGGGCACACCCCCATCGACTGGCGCATTCCCGACCTGGGCTGAGCGAGGTAGGCAGGTGGGTGCCGGCCGCCCGATGCCGGTCGCCCGTCTGCCCGCCCGGGACTCCCGGGCTCCGCTCCGTCCGGACCGTTCGCCGTGCCGGGGGAGCGGGGCGCGGTTAGCGTCGGGAGAGCAGGTGGCCGGGCGGCGTACGGATGCGGGAGAGCGCAGTGGCACAGAGTCGGCAGGGGATGACGGCCGAGCACGCCGTCCTGACCAGAATCGGACAGGCCGTCATGTTGCACCGGGGCGGTGACCGGGAGGAAGCCCGCAGCCGGATGACCCTGTTGTGGCATGAGCTGGGGCCGTCCGCCGACGCGTACCAGCGCTGCACGCTCGCCCACTATCTGGCCGACACCCAGGACAGCCCCATGGAGGAACTGCGCTGGGACCTGCGGGCGCTGAGTGCGGCTCAGGGGAGCCGGGGGCACGCGGACGCCGGGCGTGCCGAGCTGCGGGCGCTGCTGCCCGCGATCCATCTCGACCTCGCGGCGGATTACGCCCGGCTGGCCCGGCACCCCGAGGCCCGCTGGGAGCTGGGCCGGGCTCGTACCGCGCTGGACGCGCTGGAGGACGACCCGCACCGGCAGGGCATTCGCGCCGCCATCGAGCGCCTTCAGCGCCGCCTGGACCGGGCGGGCGGCTCCCGTGCGTAGCGGCCCCCGCGGGAGTGGCCCCCGCGCGTAGCGGCGGCCCGGTCAGCCCCGGGGCAGAAGGCTGGTCAGGTACCGGCCGGTCAGCCGCCGGTCAGACGCCCGTGTCGCCGTCGAGGCGTTCGCGGAGGAAGTCGGCGTGGCCGTTGTGGCGGGCGTACTCCTCGATCATGTGGAGGTAGATCCACCGCAGCGTCAGTTCCTTGCCCGGCAGCCGGTCGGGCGCCGGCTCGTCCAGCGTGCGGCCCTCCGCGGCCTTCGTGGCCAGCTCCACCTCCGTCTGCCAGGTGGCCAGCGCCTCGGCCGCGGTGTCCTGCTCGCCGAAGTGCCAGTCGCGGTCCCAGTCCTCCTCGTCGCAGTAGATCCACGGGAGGTCCTCGCCGGTCATGATCCGCCGGAACCAGTGCCGCTCCACCTCCGCCATGTGGCGCAGCAGGCCGATCAGGGTCAGTTCCGAGGGCGGCACCGAGGCGGTCCGAAGCTGTTCCTCGGTGAGCCCCGCGCACTTCATGGCCAGGGTCGCGCGGTGGTAGTCCAGCCAGCGCACCGATTGGGTGAGTTCGTCGCCGGTTCCGGTGGGGATGGTGCGTGCTGGATCGGTTGCTGTCATGCCGCCCAGCATGGCCGCTGCGGCGCGTGCCGACCCGGTTTTTCCCGGTTCGGCCATCGCGGCCCGCAATTTTGCGCCAGCCTGCGGGAATGGGATGCGGCGGACGGCCCGGGCTGCTTGCGGAAGGAGCCGCCCGGCCACGCGCCCGCGCCGCTCACCCGGCCTGCTTGCGGAGGGGGTCGCCCCGGCCGCTCGCCCGCGCCGCTCGCCCGGCCGTCCGCAGTAGTCCCCGCCCACTCGTCCGCCGCCCTCGCCCGTCCGCGTAGGCTCGGGGACGATCAGCAACCCCGGCCCGTTTCCCGGCCCGATACCTCAGAGGTGAAGCACAGTGAAGCTAGGCTGCATCGGCCTCGGTGACATCGCGCGGAAGGCGTATCTTCCGGTGCTCGGGGCGCAGCCCGGGGTCGAGTTGCACGTGCAGACCCGTACCCCTGCCACCCTCGAACGGGTCGCCGACACGCTGCATCTGCCCGCCGCACAGCGCCACGGCGACCTGGAGTCGCTGCTCGGCGCCGGGCTGGACGCGGCCTTCGTGCACGCGCCGACCGGGGTGCACCCGGAGATCGTCAGCCGGCTCGTCGACGCGGGCGTTCCCACCTATGTCGACAAGCCGATTTCTTACCATTACGGCGAGAGCGAGCAGATCGTGCGGCGGGCGGCCGACCGCGGCGTCAGCCTGGCCGTCGGCTTCAACCGCCGCTACGCGCCCGCGTACGCGCAGTGCCTGGAGCACCCGCGTGAGCTGATCCTGATGCAGAAGAACCGCGTCGGGCTGCCCGAGGACCCGCGCACCCTGGTGCTGGACGACTTCATCCACGTCGTCGACACGCTGCGGTTCCTCGCCCCGGGGACCGTGGACGACGTCCACGTACGGGCGCGCGTCCGGAACGGGCTGATGGAGCACGTCGTGCTGCATCTGGCCGGCGACGGGTTCTCCGCCATCGGCACCATGAACCGGCTCAGCGGCTCGGCCGAGGAGGTCCTCGACGTCTCGGGGCAGGACACCAAGCGGCAGGTCGTCAACCTCGCCGAGGTGATCGACCACAAGGGGCAGCCGAGCGTACGGCGGCGCGGCGACTGGGTGCCGGTCGCCCGGCAGCGCGGCATCGAGCAGGTGGCGCTGGCCTTCCTGGACGCCGTACGTACCGGAAAGCTGCTCACCGCCGAGGACGCCCTCCGCACGCACGAACTCTGCGAACGAGTGATCAACGAGGCGCTCGCCCAAGCCGCCTAGCGCTCGCGCAGGCCGCCCAGCGAGGAATCAGGGGCCCTCGCGCAGGCCGCAAGCGAGTGATCAGTGAGTGATCAGCGAGGCGCCGGCGCAGACCGCTCGGCGGGCCGCGCCGTCGCCGACGGCTTCCGCACGGCCCGGGCACCCTTCCGCAGGCAGTAGACCGCGACCGCGAGCAGGGCCGCGTACAGGGGCCAGTCGCCGAGGCGGACGTACGGGCTGGTGCCGTGGGCCAGGGGGACGTCGTAGACGGCGGCGGTGGCGCGGTCGGTGCCCAGCCGGGGGCCGACCCGCTCGCCGCGCGGGCCGTGCACCGCGCTGACGCCGGTCAGCGTCGCGTGCACCATCGGCCGCCAGGTCTCGGCGGCGCGCAGCGCGGCCAGGGAGGCGTGCTGCGCGGGGGCCCAGCTCTCCTGGAAGGAGGACGTGGCGGACTGGGCGACCAGTACGCCCGCGCCCTGGCGAACCAGCCGGCGGCTCATGTCGGGGAAGGCCGTCTCAAAGCAGACGAGGGGACCGAAGCGCAGGCCCGCACCGGCCTGCGTGTCCGCCGTCATCACGACCTGGCGGGTGCCGCGGTGCCGGTCCTCCGTGGCGGCCTTGCCGACGCTGGTGGCCCAGCCCAGTATCGAGCGGGCCGGTACGTACTCGCCGAACGGCACCAGGCGCATCTTGTCGTAGCGGTCACCGGTCGGGCCGTCGGGGCCGATCAGTACGGACGACTTGTAGATGCCGGGGCGGTCGGCGCGCCGGGCGTCCACGTTGACCAGCAGGTCGGCGTCCACCTCCCGGGAGAGCGCGGCCAGCCGGGCCCGCAGGTCCGGGCGGCCGCTGAGGTCGGCACCGACGCTGCTCTCGCCCCAGACGACCAGGTCAACGCCGCGGCCCGCGAGGCGACGGGTGAGCTGCTCGCCCCGCGCGAACCGGGCGTCCGGGCCGGCCACCACGCCCGCCTGCACCACCGCGATCCGGGTCGTGCCGGCGGGCTGCGGGCGCGGCGTCCACAGCCAGGCGGCGCCCGCCGCGACGGCGATCGTCAGCAGCCCGGCGAGCGCGGTCCGCCACGCGGTCCGGGTCAGGAGAAGGGCCAGCGCGGTGTTCACCGCGACGAGCAGCAGCGTCAGCAGCCAGACGCCGCCGAGGGAGGCGAGCCGCAGCGCCGGCGCCACCTGCCACTGGCTCGCGCCGAACACGCCCCACGGCCCGCCCAGGTACTCCCAGGAGCGGACCAGTTCGATCAGCAGCCAGCCGGACGGTACGAGGACCAGCGCCGCCGCGCACCGGCCCGGCCCGGGCCCGGGGGCGCGGGCGCCCGCCGTGGTGCGCCGCAGCAGGTCGCGGACGAGCAGGCCCCAGGGCGCCCAGAGCGCGCCGAGCAGTGCGGCCAGGACGAGGAGGAAGATGTGCAGGCTGGGCAGCAGCCAGTGGTGCACCGCCAGCATGAACGCGGTGCCGCCCAGCCAGCCCTCCAGCGCGGCACGCCGCGGTGTGGCGGCCGTGGCGAGGAGGGCCAGCCAGGGAACGAGCGCGATGTACGCGAGCCACCAGAGGGCGGGCGCGGGGAAGCACAGCGCCGGCAGCGCGCCCGCCACCAATGCGGCGACGGCGCGCCACCAGGGGGAGCCGGGGCTCCCGCCCTCTCGGGCGGCCGGGCGGCGCATACCGTGTCTCCCCTCCGGGACCTCCGGGACCTCCGGGACCGCTGCGATCGGCCCCCTCTCGGGTCGGACGCCCAGTGTGCGCCACGACGGCGATCAGGCACAGGGGGCGCGGCGTCCCGTGCTCAGAGGAAGCCGTGCGGGGGAGCGGCCGGGGCGTGGTCCGGAGGGCGGCCAGGAGGGCTACTCATGCCTTCTTCGCCGGTCCGATCTGGCGCCATCGCTCGTGGACGACGACCTCGGCCAGGCGCCAGCCGTCCGCGGTGCGGTGGGCGGCGAAGTCGTAGCGGCCCGCGCAGGTGTAGTTCGGCGCGAGTGCGGCGTGGCCGTGCGGGTCCGTGCTGGTCGGGGCGGTGGCGGGCGGCGCCGACGGGTCGGCGAGCAGCATCGGGTTGAGGTAGTCGGCCCGTACGGTGGCGGTGTCGCCGGGGGCGCCGTCCCGGCTGTCGAGGGTGATCCGGCGGTTGACGATCAGATGTTGGCGGACGGGGAAGTGCCGCATCATCTCCGCGAGCCAGGCGGCGATCTCCTCCCAGCCGCCTTCTATACCGCCGGCCGAGCGATAGTCCGCCCGGCCGTCCTTGGTGAACAGGTGCCGGTACGCGGCCCAGTCGCCGTCGTCGACGGCGATGGCGTAATCGGTGACGAGGTCGTCGATCGCGAGGCGGTCCATGACGGTCGAGTGTTCAGCGCGCTGAGTCACCCTTCGAGTGTTCGGCATCGGCCGGTCGCCGCCAAGAGGCGGGACCGGCCGGTGCTGTCGTACTTGATCGGATGTCGTACGTGATCGGATGACTCCGGCCGCCCGGGGCCGCGGTCAGTTCACGACCACCTTCCGCTCGGCGGCCGAGTCGGCGAACTGGGTGCGGTACAGCTCCTCGTAGCGGCCGCCCGCGGCGAGCAGCGCCTCGTGGGTGCCGCGTTCCACGATGCGGCCGTCTTCGAGGACGAGGATGAGATCGGCGGACCGTACGGTGGACAGCCGGTGGGCGATCACCAGGGAGGTGCGGCCCGCCAGCGCCTCGGCCAGCGCTTCCTGCACCGCCGCCTCGGAGGTGTTGTCCAGGTGGGCGGTGGCCTCGTCCAGGATCACGACCCGGGGGCGGGCCAGCAGCAGGCGGGCGATGGTCAGCCGCTGCCGCTCACCGCCGGAGAGCCGGTAGCCGCGTTCGCCGACGACCGTGTCCAGACCGTCGGGAAGGGAAGCGATCAGGCCGTCCAGACGGGCCCGGCGCAGGACGTCCCACAGCTCCTCCTCGGCCGCGTCGGGCCGGGCCAGCAGCAGGTTCTCGCGGAGCGAGTCGTGGAAGAGGTGGCCGTCCTGGGTGACCATGCCGAGGGTGTCGCGCAGCGAGGCGGCCGACAGGTCGCGCACGTCCACGCCTCCGATGCGTACGGCGCCCTCGTCCGTGTCGTACAGCCGGGGCAGCAGCTGCGCGATGGTGGACTTGCCGGCGCCGGAGGAGCCGACCAGGGCGATCATCTGGCCGGGCTCGGCGCGGAAGGACACGCCGTGCAGGACGTCGTCGCCGCCCCGGGTGTCGAGCGTCGCGACCTCTTCGAGGGAGGCCAGGGACACCTTGTCGGCGGCGGGGTAGCCAAAGCGTACGTCGTCGAACTCCACGGCCAGCGGGCCGTCGGGGACCGGGCGGGCGTCCGGCTTCTCGCTGATCAGCGGCTTGAGGTCCAGTACTTCGAAGACCCGCTCGAAGCTCACCAGGGCGCTCATGACCTCGACGTGGGCGCCGGAGAGCGCGGTGAGCGGCGCGTAGAGGCGGGTCAGCAGCAGGGCGAGGGAGACGATCGCGCCGGGGCCGAGGCTGCCGCTGAGGGCGAGGTAGCCGCCGAGCCCGTAGACGATGGCCAGCGCGAGTGCGGAGACGAGGGTGAGGGCGGTGACGAAGTACGTCTGCACCATGGCCGTACGGACGCCGATGTCCCGTACCCGGCTCGCCCGTGCGGCGAATTCGGCGGACTCGCGGTCGGGCCGCCCGAACAGCTTGACCAGCGTGGCGCCGGGTGCGGAGAAGCGTTCGGTCATCTGGGTGCCCATCGTGGCGTTGTGCGTGGCGGCCTCCCGGCGCAGCTGCGCCAGGCGCCGGCCGACGCGCCGGGCCGGCAGCACGAACACCGGCAGCAGCACGAGGGCGATCAGGGTGATCTGCCACGACAGGGCCATCATCACGACGAGTGTCAGGACCAGGGTGACGATGTTGCCGACGACTTGGGAAAGGGTGTCGCTGAACGCCCGCTGGGCGCCGATGACGTCGTTGTTGAGGCGGCTGACCAGGGCGCCGGTGCGGGTACGGGTGAAGAAGGCGACCGGCATGCGCTGGACGTGGTCGTACACGGCCGTCCGCAGGTCCAGGATCAGGCCCTCGCCGATGGTCGCGGACAGCCAGCGGGTCAGCAGGCCGAGCCCGGCCTCGGCGACGGCGATGGCGGCGATCAGTCCGGCGAGGCCGAGTACCAGTCCGGTGGAGGAGCGGTGCTCGATCGCGTCCACGACCTTGCCCGCGAGCAGCGGGGTGGCCACGGCGAGCACGGAGGTGACCGTGCTGAGCAGCAGGAACGCCACCAGATTGCGTCGGTGCGGGCGGGCGAAGGCCGCGATGCGGCGCACCGTCCCGCGCGAGAACGGACGCTTGTCCTGTTGCGCGGTGATGGTGCTGTGCATCGAATGCCAGGCGGCGACTTCCATGTCCATCGCGGACCTCCGGGATGCGGTCATCCGTCGCGGTCGGGACTGACCGGCGACACATCAGGAAGCTATGACCTCAACCAATGTTGAGGTCAATTGCTTCCTTCGAAGACTCAGCAGAAGGGATGAATCCCGGAGCTCGTCGAGCAGGGGCGGACCGGCGGGACGGGGTCGTAAGGGACCCCGCCACGAAAGTGCCGGCTGCTCAGGCCGCCGCGCGCCGCCACGCTGCCGTACGCAGCAGCCGCAGGCCGTTCAGGCCCACCAGGACGGTCGAACCTTCGTGCCCCAGTACGCCCAGCGGCAGCGGGAGGTGGCCCGCCAGGTCCCAGACGACCAGGCCGCCGATGCACACCGACGCGATGACGAGGTTCTGCTTCACCAGCTGCCGGGCGCGACGGGAGAGCGCGACCACGGTGGGCACGGCGCCGATCTCGTCCCGGACGACCACCGCGTCGGCGGTCTCCAGCGCCAGGTCCGAGCCGGCCCGGCCCATCGCCACGCCGCTGTCGGCGGCGGCCAGCGCGGGCGCGTCGTTGACCCCGTCGCCCACGACGAGCACCCGCTCGCCCTGCTCCTGCCAGGCGCGTACCGCCGCCACCTTGTCCTCGGGCAGCAGCCCGGCGCGTACGTCCGTCATCCCCGACTCCTCGGCGGTACGGGCCGCGGTACGGCCGTTGTCACCGGTCAGCAGGGCGGGCTCGGCGCCGGCCAGCGCACGCAGCCGGGCGACGGCGCGCGGCGCGCCGGGGCGCAGCCGGTCGGCGAGCGCGAGTACCGCGGCGGGCGTGCCGTCGATCAGTACGACGACGGCGGTGCGGCCGTCCTCCTCGTACTCCGCGACGGCCTGGCGGGCGGCCTCGGGTCCGGCGACGGGCTTCCCGGCGGCTGCCGCGCCTCCCGGGCTCGCGGCGCCTGTTGGCAGACCGTCCGTCTGCAGAACGCCCGTCGGCTGCTCGTCCGTCAGCAGGCCCGAGGGGCTGCCGACCTCGACCGTGCGGTCCGCCACCGTGGCGCGGACGCCGCGGCCCGGTACGGAGGAGAAGTCCGTCGCGTCCGCCGGGCGCAGGCCGCGGTCGCGGGCCGCGGTGACCACCGCGCGGGCGAGCGGATGTTCGCTGGGGAGTTCGGCAGCGGCGGCCGCCGACAGGGCCTCGTCCTCGTCGAAGCCGGGCAGCGCCCGGACGGCGGCGACCCGCGGCGTGCCCTCGGTGAGGGTGCCGGTCTTGTCCATCGCGACGCGGGTGACCGAGCCCAGCCGCTCCATCGCCACCGCCGACTTCACCAGCACGCCGTGCCGTCCGGCGTTGGCGATGGCGGAGAGCAGCGGCGGCATGGTCGCCAGCACGACCGCGCACGGCGAGGCCACGATCATGAAGGTCATGGCACGCAGCAGCGTCGGGGTGAGGGCGGCGCCGAAGGCCAGCGGGACGGCGAAGAGCGCGAGGGTGGCCACGACCACGCCGACGGAGTACCGCTGCTCGATCTTCTCGATGAACAGCTGGGTCGGCGCCTTGGTGCCGCTCGCCTCCTCGACCATCGTCACGATGCGGGCGATGACCGATTCCGACGCGTCCGCTTCGACCCGCACGCGCAGCGCTCCGGTGCCGTTGAGGGTGCCGGCGAAGACGGTGTCGCCGCTCCGCTTCTCGGCGGGCAGCGGCTCGCCGGTGATGGACGCCTGGTCCACCTCGCTCGCGCCGTCCAGCACGGTGCCGTCGGCCGGCAGCCGCTCGCCGGGGCGCACCAGGACGGTGTCGCCGACCGCCAGCGCGGTGGCGGCCACGGTCTCCTCGCCGTCGGCGGTCAGCCGTACGGCGGTGGACGGGGCGAGGTCCAGCAGGCCGCGTACGGAGTCCTCGGTGCGCCGGGTGGCCAGCGCCTCCAGCGCGCCGGAGACCGCGAAGATCACGATGAGCAGCCCGCCGTCGAGGTACTGGCCGATGGCGGCGGCGCCGATCGCTGCCACGACCATCAACAAGTCGACATCGAGGGTGCGTTCGCGCAGCGCCGTCAGGCCTGCCCAGCCCGGTTCCCAGCCGCCCGCCGCGTAGCACACGGCGTACAGCGGGCCCCATGCCCAGGCGGGCGCGCCCGCGAGGTCGAGCGGGAAGGCGATCAGGAAGGCGAGCGCGGCGAGCGCGGCCCAGCGGACCTCGGGCAGCGCGAAGAGCCGGGTGCGGCGGGGGAGCGCCGCGGGGGCCGGTGGCGCCGGAGCGGTGGCCGCGGTGGCCGTGTGCTCGTCGGCCAGCGTGGAAGCCATGGGAGACACCTCGGGAGCGGGGACGTGCGCGGGCGGGGCCCGGGGCACGAGGGTGCGGACGGGGAGACACGTACGCATGAAGAGGGCTTCATGCGTACGCATCGGTGCCACCATAGCGGAATACATGAAGAGGTCTTCAAATATGCTGGTCGTTACGATGGGCGCATGGGACATGGAGTCGACGCCCGGGTCACGCCGGCCGAGCACTTGGACGCGGAGTCCGCCGCGACCATCGCCGCCACACTTCAGGCGCTGGCCACGCCGTCACGCCTGATGATCCTCACGCGGCTCCGGCAGGGCGCCTGTCCGGTGGGGGAGCTGGCCGAAGCGGTGGGCATGGAGCAGTCGGCCGTCTCCCACCAGCTGCGGCTGCTGCGCGCGCTGGGCCTGGTCACCGGCGCCCGCCGGGGCCGCCGCATCGTCTACAGCCTGTACGACAACCATGTCGCGCAGCTCCTTGACGAGGCCGTCTACCACATCGAGCACCTCCGCCTGGGCGCCCGTGACCTGCCGTCGGACGACGAAGCGGCCGAGCGGGACTGAGCCCCGCCCGGCCGCTGCCGAGGTGTCCGGCCGTCAGCTCTTTCTGCGACTGCCGCCGTTCTGCGCCCGTACGTCGTCCGGCGAGATATAGACGTCCGTGCGTTCGAAGTCGCGCAGCGTCGCGTCCCGGCCCGACTGGAATCCGGTCCGTACGAAGTCATCGCCCGCCGTGGCGTTGAGCAGCCAGTTCGCGACGGTACGGAACCGCGCGGTACCGGTCCGCAGGGCCATCAGGTGATAGCCGCGGGCCACCACCTGCGCGGGGAGGCCGACCAGTTCCTTGCCCAGCGGCCGGGACACCGCGTCGGCGCCGCCCAGGTCGACCACCAGCCCCAGGTCCTTGTGCCGGTACGGCGTGCAGAGCTGTCCGCGCAGCGAAGCGATGATGTTCTTCGCGGCGTGCTTGCCCTGCCGCTGCGCGTGCTGCGCCGTGGGCGGGCAGACCGCGCCGCCCTCCTTGGTGATGTCCGGTACGGCGGCCGCGTCACCGCAGGCCCACACGCCGGGCATGCGCGGCACGGACAGATCGGCGTGCACCGCCAGCCGGCCCTTCACCGTCTCCGCGCCGAGCGTCCCGATCAGCGGGCTCGCGGCCACCCCGGCGGTCCAGATCAGGGTGTGGCAGGGCAGTACCCGGCCGTCCGTGAGCGTCACGGTGTCGGCGGTGACCGACTCGACGGACACCCCCAGCGACACCTCCATGCCCCGCTTCTGCACCAGCTCCATCGCCTTGGTGCCGAGCCGTTCGCCCAGCTCCGGCATGAGCCGCGGCGCGATGTCGATCAGATGCCATTTGATCTCGTCCGGTTCGATACGGCCCGCGTACCGCTCGGCCGCCGCACTGGTCAGCCGCTGCAGATACGCCGCCGTCTCGGTCCCCGCGTAACCGCCGCCGACCACCACGAACTGCAATCGGGCCGCCTTCTCGGCCGGGTCGGCGCAGCACGCGGCGATGTCGAGCTGTGCGATGACGTGGTCGCGGATGTACGCGGCCTCGGCGAGTGTCTTCATGCCGAGCGCATGCTCGGTCAGGCCCGGGATGTCGAAGGTCCGGGTGACGGAGCCGGGGGTGAGGACGAGGTGGTCGTAGGACAGGTTGACGGTATCGCCGGTGATCTGGCGGACCGTGCACACGTTGTTGGCCGTGTCCACGCCGATCACACCGCCCGGTACGAGCCGGGTCCGGCGCAGGATGCGGCGCAGCGACGGGGCGATCGACTGGGGGGTGACCACGCCGGCCGCGAGGTGCGGCAGGAGTGGCAGATACAGCTGGTAGTTGGTGGGGGAGACCAGAGTCAGCTCGGCCTCGCGGGCCTCCAGGCCGTGCTCCAGGGCGCGGGCGCATTCCACGCCGGCGAAACCACCGCCCACGATCAGCACTCTGGGTCGTTCCATCACGGTCCTCGCAATATCGGCAGCAGGGGCCCGGTGGCGACGCCACCCCTGGACACGCTGGCACGCACCCCTCCGGCCCGCCATCGGGCCGGGGCCGGTCGTGCGACCGGGTGAGTACCGGCATTCCAGGTGCGCCGGGTGCCCCGCGAGGACAGTGGTAATCACCCGAGTGATGACGATTCGCGACACGTAGGTACGGGGGACGGACTCGCGTCCGTACGGGTGACGGGCCGTGGGCACCGGACCGCCGCACACGTACGCGCATTGATAAGCACCGGCGCATCAATGCGCGCCGAAGGCCTATCAGGATCTTCTTCCCACGGGCCCGTCGCAGGCGGCAGGCTGGTGCCCAGCGGCGCCGGGGTGCGCCGCACGGGGGAAGGCGGGGGCGCCGGCACATGTCTGTTTGGGCCGGCGCTCCCCGCCCACCCGGACATTCCACGGCACGCGGGCCTTCCCTCTGTGCATACGCGGAGAGGAGCAAGCGCGGGGGGTGGCGAGGAGTGGCGTGAGGGGGTCAACAACTTTCCGGTAGAACCAAGTTGTTGACTCAGGCCAGCAGAGCCGGGTACACCGTATTCACACGTAACGGACCGGCCGATGACCCGGACCCTGCCGACGGCCGGCACGGCGCGGATCCCCGAACGTCGACGGTGGTCGTTGCTGACCTTTCTCCGCGGGTGTCCCCCACCTCCGCAAGCCTCCATCGCCGGTGTACGGCGCGATCGCGCGTCTCGGCCGAACAGTGAAGTGGGGACGGGGATGGCCGAAGAGAGGCGGTCCTTCGGGGGCCGTGAAAGGGCCGTGGGAGCCACCACGGTCATCGAACTCTGTGGGGAACTGGACATTCTGGCGAAGGTCAATCTCGCCGACCGGATGGACGTGCTGACCAGCGTGGGCAGCCCCGACCTGGTCGTGGACCTGCGGCAGGTCACGTTCGTGGACTGCAGCGGACTGTCGCTGCTGTGCCGGGCGCGGCTGCGGATCCTGGCGCGCGAGGGACGGCTGCGACTCATCTCGGACGGCGACAGTGCCTGTGTCGTCCGCGTGCTGCGCCTGACCGGCCTGCTCGAATCCTTCGAGGTGCATCCGGATCTGCTCTCCGCGCTCGACCCGCTGGGTACCACGTCCGACGACGCCATAGCCTGACCGGCGCCGCCGCGGTGCGCGCATCCCTCCTCGATGCATTAATGCACCGTGCTGCTCGGTAGATTAATGCATCAACTCGCCGTGGCCAAGGGGTGCGTGGGAGCCGCCGACCGCCGGTTCGCGGCACGCCGCACGCCACTCCTCGACGAACTGCTGCACACCGGAGTGGCGGTGCGGCGGGTCGGCGCAGGTCGCCCGGGTTATCACGGCACGCTGCCGCGGTGTGCCGCGCCAGGCACGCTCCTCGTCGCCCGCGTCCAGCAGCAGCCGCGCCGTCCGCCCGAGGGTGAACACCGTCGTGCGGATGTCGATGACCGCGCCGCGCACCGACTCCTCCGGCGCCATGAACCGCCGCGACCCCGGTAACCGGTCCGCCTGCACGGCGAACGGGCCGCGGCGGTACTCGTCCAGGTCGACGAGGTGCGGAGTGTGCGTGGCGAAGTCGTACAGCACCGCGCCGTCGTAGAAGTCCACCGCGACGTACCCGGCCTGCTCCACCGCGAGGTGCGCGTCCAGGATCGCGTCCAGCGCCGCCAGCACCCGCGCCACGGGGAGCGCGCGAAAGCGCGCCAGCGCACCGCCCGGCCGCTGCCCGGGGCCGGCCGCCGGCACCCGGTGGTACAGCGACTCGCCGTCCCGCCAGGGCAGTACCACCGCCGACCGCGCACCCACCCGCAGCCGGTGCACCTGCGGCACGATCACGGGGTGCCGCACCGCCCGGTGGAACGCCCAGCCGCGGTCCAGCGACTCCTCCGCCGCGTCCGTCACGGCCTCCTTCACGCACCAGCGTTCGCCGTCCGGCAGCCGTACGCCGTACGTCCGGCACCCCGAGTCGTGGACCGGCCCGGCGGCGAACACCTCGCCCACCCGGGCGAGCAACGGTTCCAGCGCGGGCACCTCGTGCGTTCCGAGCAGCGGATGGTCGGTCATGCCGAGCATCCTGCCAGCGCTTTCGGCACGGCCGGCGTGCCCGCGCGCCGGGCCGACGGTTTCCGGCCGGTGCACGTCACTGCCGTCCGGCACCCCCGAAAATCCCGCCGGCGCCGCTCAGCGGACGGTCTCCGTGGCGCCGGACTCCGCGGCACGCTGCGCCGTCTCGATCAGGGCGAGGGTGCGCGCCGCGTCCGCGACCGAAACGGCCGGTTCCGCCTCGCCGCGCACCACCGCGAGGAAGTGCCGCAGCTGGTTCGTGTACGAATCCCCGGTGCCCTTCGGCACGAACCGCGTGCTCAGCGGCCGGGTCCAGTCCGAGGTGCCCTCGTGGTGGTAGTGCGCCAGCTGCGGGAAGGACAGCGAGCCGGTGGTCCCGGCGATCGAGTAGCAGGAGCCGTCGGGCCGGTACGGGAACGCCGGATCGTCCTCGGTGGCCTGGTCCCAGCCCCACGGCGCCACCACGGTGTCGGAGATCAGGAACGACCCCAGCGCACCGGACTCGAAACCCACGATGACGCTCGCCGTTTCCTCCACTTCGTGGCCCCGCACCGCGTTGCTGGTACGCGCCTGCACGGTGGTGATCTCCCCGCAGATGTGTCGCAGCAGGTCCAGATCGTGCACCAGGTTGATCAGCATGACCCCCGCGCCCTTGCTGCGCCGCCACTCCTGGTCGAAGTACGCCTCGTCCTTCTTCGTCAGCCAGAGCCCGTTGACGGCCACCAGCCGTCCGAGGCCGCCGCCGCGGACGAAGTCGCGGGCCGCGGCCACGGCGGGGTGGTGCCGGCGGTGATGTCCGACGAGCAGCGGGACGCCGTGTTCCCGCTCGGCGGCGAGCAGCACGTCGGCCGCCGCGCGCGAGGTGGCCACCGGCTTCTCCAGCAGGGCCGGGATGCCGGCCGCCAGGCAGTCCACCGCGGTCGTCACGTGCGCCTGGTTGGGGCTGGCGATGATCACGGCGTCCACGTCGCCCCGGGCCAGCAGCTCCTGATGCGATCTCACATGCGGTACGCCGCACCGTTCGGCCAGCGCGGAGCTGTACGGGTCGGCCACGGTGACCAGCCGGGCGTCCTGCTCCCGGGTGAGGAATCCGGCGTGCTTGGCGCCCATGAGCCCGGCGCCGATGATCCCGATGCGCAGCGGACCGTTACCTGGACACATCGCCGGCTTCCTCACTCTGGATGACAGTGCTCTATGGGCGCTATGACTGCGCAGTCATACGGGTGCGTCGAAGCTAAGGACGGGGTGGCGCCGACGTCAAGCCCCGACGGCGGGTGCACCCGGGGTCCGCCCCGCCCGTTCACGCGTACTTTTCAGCGGAAACCTGCTCTATTGAGTGGATAATGACGCTTAGGCGACGTGGAAGGGCGCGATGGTGACTGAACAGCCGCACGGGAGCGGGCGCAGCACGTCCCCCGTCATCCCGGCGCTGGACGTGTTCGACCCGGCGCCGGTCGCCGTGGCCGTCTTCCGCGGCCCCGACCACGTCCTCGCGTACACCAACGCCGTCTACCGCAAACTCTTCGGCGACCGGCCGCTCGGCGTGCCCGCCCGCGAGGTCATGGCCGATCTCGAACGGCAGGAGGCCTTCACCCTTCTGGACGAGGTGTACCGCACGGGCCGGCCGGCGCGGATCGGTCCCGACCGGCCGGTGCGCATCGAGGACGCGCAGGGCGAAGTACGCGATCGCTGGTTCAGCCTCAGCCTCTCCCGGGCCGCGCCCGAGGGGCGGGCCGGCACCCCGGACGAGGTCGGCGTCCTGCTGGTGGCCATGGAGGTCACCGGCGAGGTGACCGCCAAGGAGCGGGCCCGCATGCTGTCGGAGAAGCGGCTGCGCGTCCTCCACCGCTACCAGAGCCTGGTCACGGCCGGTGCCCAGCAGGTGTGGGTCACCGACCGGGACGGCGGGCTCGTGGAGGGCAGCCCCGGCTGGGAGCGGGTCACGGGCATGCCCTGGGACCGGCTCTGCGGGCGCGGCTGGCTGGACGCCGCGCACCCCGAGGACCGGCCGGCGCTCGCCGAGGCGTGGGGTCGCGCGGTCCAGGAGGTGCCGCAGCTGTTCCAGCACCGGTTCCGGCTGCGGCACCGGGACGGCTGCTACCGCCACTGCGAGCTGCGCGCGGTCCCCATCCGGGAGAACGGTCAGGTCGTGGAGTGGGTCGGCGCCTGCGCCGACATCGAGGACCAGTGGGTCGCGGACCGCCGCAAGGAGCTGCTGGCGCGGGCCTCCGCCGCGGTGACCGAGTCGGCCCACGCCGACCGCGCCTTCGCGGCGGTCGGCCGGGTGATCGTGCCGGAGCTGGCCGACGCCTGCGGCGTGTACCTCTTCCCCGAGAGCGAGCCGGGCGCCGAACGGGGGGCGGGCATCATTCACCGGATCTCGTCCACCATCCGGCACGGGCTGCCCGCGGCCGTGGCCCCGCTGCGCCCGGAACGGGTCACCCCTGGCTCGGCCTTCGACCAGGTGATCCACGAACGCCGCCCGATCCACCGCAGGCTCCGCCCCGGCCCCGTGCCGCCCGAGAAGGTGCCGCCGGGCGTCGCGCCGTGGGCGGAGCTGGCGGAGGTGCACGACGTGGTGATGTTTCCCGTCACCATCGCCGGCAGCGTGCATGCGGTGGTCGCCGTCTACGCGTGCCGCGAGCGGGAGTCGTTCGGCCGCGGCGAGCTGAGCCTCGTACGCGCCGTCCTGGACCAGTCGCTGCCGGTCTTCAGCAACACCCTGGAGCTCCGGCACACCCAGCGCATCGCCCTCGCGCTGCAGCGGAGCCTGCTCACCGATCCACCGCTGGTCGACGGCCTGGAGATCGTCGCCCGCTATCTGCCCAGTTCGATGGCGGACGAGGTGGGCGGCGACTGGTACGACTCCTTCGTGCTGCCCGACGGCGCCACCACCCTGATCATCGGCGATGTCGCCGGGCACGACCTGACCGCCGCCGTCGCCATGAGCAAGATGCGGAACATGCTGCGCAGCCTGGTCGTCGACAGGCAGGAGCCGCCCGGCGACATCCTGCGCCGGCTGGACGTGAGCACCCAGATCCTCGGAACCGAGGAGGGCACGGCGACCTGTGTGTACGCCCGTATCGAGGGCCCCGAGGGCGGGCCCCGGCAGCTGCACTTCAGCGTCGCGGGACATCTGCCGCCGCTGCTGGTCACGGCCGAGGGCGAGGCCCGGTTCCTGGACGCCGCCCAGGACATCATGCTCGGCGGGCTCGCCCCCGAACAGGAACGGGCGAGCAGTATCGAGCCGCTGCCGCCGCGCAGCACCGTCCTGCTCTACACCGACGGCCTGGTCGAGCGCCCCGACGAGGACATCGACGAGGGGCTGGAACGGCTGCGCCGGCAGGCGGCCGGGCTCGCCACCGAGCCGCTGGACGACTTCTGCCGGGCCCTGGTCGTGGGGCCGTCGGCGGACAGCAGCGACGACATCGCGGTGATCGCCGCCCGGATGCCGGGGCACGAGGGGCAGGAGCCCGAGGGCTCGGCGACGGTCGGCTGAGCCGGGCCGCGGCCCGGCGCGGTGCGATCAGTGCGGACGGTCAGTGCGGCGCGGGACCCGATGTGCCGCGCTCGATCAGCTCCACGTCGAAGACCTGCCGCCGCGGGGTGTGGGCCGCCGGCTGCTCGATGCGGTGCAGCAGCGTCGTCGCCGCGGCCCTGGCCATCTCCGCCAGCGGCTGGCGGACCGTGGTCAGTCCGATCATCGACCAGCTGGACATCGCGATGTCGTCGAAGCCGATCACCGACAGGTCCGCCGGGACCCGCAGACCCCGGCGCCGCGCCGCGTCCAGCACGCCGTACGCCACGATGTCGCTGCCGCACAGCACGGCTGTCGGCGCCGGGTCGAGCGCCAGCAGTTCCGCCGCGAGCGCGAAGCCGGTCTCGTGCGAATGGCTGCCCCAGTGCGCGTACTTCGGGTCCAGCGGGCACCCCAGCTCTGCCAGCGCATCTTCGAAGTGCTGCCGTCGGTACCGCCCGCTGGAGGTGTCCGGCGGCCCGGTGAGCACGCCGATCCGCCGGTGGCCCAGGCCCACCGCGTACTCCGCCGCGAGCCGACAGCCCGCCCGCTCGTCGCTCAGTACCCGGTCCACCTCGCCCCGCTCGGTGTCGCGGTGCAGCAGCACCAGCGGCATGCCCGACGCCAGGAACTCGGCCACCGCCGGTGATTCGACGGTCGCGGCGGCGAACACCACCCCGTCCACCGCCCGGCCGCGCAGCGCGTCCAGGTCGCGCGGCGCGCTGTCCTCGTCCGCGCCCGGAGCGCCCCGGGTGAGCAGCATCGTGCGGTAGCCCGCCGCGCTGAACTCGCCGTGCAGCGTGGTGATCTCCTGGGGGTACAGGGGGTTCACCACGTCCGGGGTGATCACGGCGACGGTGTACGCGCGATTCGTGGTCAGGGTCCGGGCCGCGAGGTTGGGGGCGTACCCGAGGCGCCGGGCGACCTCCAGGACGTGGTCGCGGGTGCGTGCGGCGACGAGGGTGTCGCCCCGGAAGACCCGGGACACCGTGGTCTGCGACACCCCGGCGGCGCGTGCCACGTCGTACCCGTTCGGCACCGGTCCTCCCCTGTCTCTCGGCCTCGCCCGCTCACCCTATAGCCGCCCGTCGAACCCCCTCCTGCGGACAGCTTCTGCACACAGACTTCTGCACGCGGGCCTTCCTGCGGGCCTCCTCACGCGGGCCGGGACCGGGCCCAACTCGGCGGCGGCGCGGATGTGGTTCCGACGAACTGGCCGCGGAGGTAGAGGAGCGGGCGGGCCTCGCGTCCCGGTTCCAGGGCGAGGACCCGGCCGATGACCACGTCGTGGTCCCCGGCGCCGTACACGTCGGCGATCTCGGCGTGCACGCGCAGCAGCACCCCGGGCAGTGACGGTGTGCCCCACCGCGACAGGTCCCAGCCCAGCCCCTCGTACTTCCGTCCCGTCCGCGACCCGAAGCGTGTGCTCAGCTCCGTCTGGTCCTCGGCCAGCACATTGACCGTGAACCGGCCGGCGGCCCTGATCCGCGGCCAGCTGCGGCCGTCGTGGCCGGCGCAGAAGAGCACCAGTGGGGGAGCGAGGGAGACCGAGGCGAAGGTCTGGCAGGTGAAGCCGACCGGTTCGCTGCTGTCCAGGCCGGTCACCACGGTCACCCCGGTCGCGAAGGTGCCCAGGGCGCGCATCTGCCGGGGTGTCGGGGGAGCGGCGACGGGCGGCGGCTCCGCCTGGGGCAGGGCCGTCGTCACGTGCGGAGCCGCTTTTGCGGGCTGGGCTGTGGTCGTCATCCGGGTCACCTCGACTGGTCCGGCGCGGGGCGTGGCCGCCGCGCTGTGGCTCGACGGTGGACCGTCGCCGCCGGGCCCCGCCGCGCCGCAGGCCAGTGCCGCGCGGTGCTGTCGAGTTCCCCCGGTCCCCTCCGGTATACGGTCCCAAAACCGTCCCGCCCCAGGGAAATCAAGGTCAGAACATCACGGACCGGAGTGGGCTGGTGCGCCCGTGCCGGAGGCGGTCAGAGGGCCTCGCGGATCGCGCGCTCGAAGCCCTGGACGTGGCTGTGGGCCAGCTCGGCGGCCTTGTCGGGGTCGCCCGCTGCGATGGTGCGCAGCAGCGGGCCGTGCTCGCCGATGTGGCCGGCCATGCCGGGCAGCCGGTCGACGAAGAGGCACCAGACCCGGGTGGCGAGGTTGTCGTACTGGACGAGAGTGTCCTCCAGGTACGGATTGTGCGTGGCGGCGTAGATCGCGCGGTGCACCGCCAGGTCCAGGCGCATCAGGTCGTCCGGGCTGCGGCCCTGCTCGCTCGCGCTCTCCAGTTCGTGCAGCAGGGCGGTCAGCCGGGACCGGTCCTCGGCGGTGGCGCGCCGGGCGGCCTGGGCCGCGGCCATCGGCTCCAGCTCCCGGCGGACCTCGGAGATGTGGGCGAGGTCGGTGATGTTGACCTCGGTGGCGAAGGTGCCGCGGCGGGGGAACGTCGCGATCAGCCGCTCGTACTGCAGCCGCTTGAGCGCTTCGCGTACGGGGGTCCGGCCGAAACCGAGGGACTGGGAGAGCTGTTCCTCGTTGATCGGGGCGCCGGGTCTGATGTCCAGCATGACCAGCCGGTCCCGGATCGCGCGGTAGGCCCGCTCGGCGAGCGACAGCTCCTCCGCGGGGGACTCGGAACCATTCATCGGGGCACCTCTTGACCTGTTCTCCGGGCTCACATACGTTACCGCACAGTCTGATATATCAGTCGGGCTTCAAGCGGATTCTAGGAGCGCCGCAGATGGCAGCGAAATCTTCGAACGCCCTCAACTCCCCGCTCGGCGCGCTCGACCCCGAGGTCGCGGCCGCTGTCGATGCCGAACTCCACCGCCAGCAGTCCACCCTCGAAATGATCGCGTCGGAGAACTTCGCGCCCGCCGCCGTCATGGAGGCCCAGGGCTCGGTCCTCACCAACAAGTACGCCGAGGGGTATCCCGGCCGCCGCTACTACGGCGGCTGCGAACACGTCGACGTCGTCGAGCAGCTGGCCGTCGACCGGGTCAAGGAACTGTTCGGCGCCGAGGCCGCCAACGTGCAGCCGCACTCCGGCGCGCAGGCCAACGCCGCGGCGATGTTCGCCCTCCTCAAGCCGGGCGACACCATTCTCGGACTGGACCTCGCGCACGGTGGCCACCTCACCCACGGCATGCGCATCAACTTCTCCGGCAAGCTCTACAACGTCGTCCCGTACCACGTCAGCAAGGACGACCTGCGCATCGACATGGACGAGGTCGCGCGGCTCGCCCGCGAGCACCGGCCGAAGCTGATCGTCGCGGGCTGGTCCGCGTATCCGCGACAGCTGGACTTCGCCGCCTTCCGCCGGATCGCGGACGAGGTCGGCGCCTACCTGATGGTCGACATGGCGCACTTCGCCGGGCTGGTCGCCGCCGGACTGCACCCCAGCCCCGTCCCGTACGCCGATGTCGTCACCACGACCACCCACAAGACGCTCGGCGGCCCGCGCGGCGGTGTGATCCTGTCCGGGGCGGAGCTCGCCAAGAAGATCAACTCGGCCGTCTTCCCCGGTCAGCAGGGCGGCCCGCTGGAGCACGTGATCGCCGCCAAGGCCGTCGCGTTCAAGGTCGCCGCCTCCGAGGAGTTCAAGGAGCGGCAGCGCCGCACGCTGGAAGGCGCCCGCATCCTGGCCGGGCGGCTGCTCTCCGACGATGTCGCCGAGACCGGCGTCTCCGTCCTCACCGGCGGCACCGAGGTCCACCTCGTCCTCGTCGACCTGCGCAACTCCACCCTCGACGGGCAGCAGGGCGAGGACCGGCTGCACCGCGTCGGCATCACGGTCAACCGCAACGCCGTCCCCTTCGACCCCCGCCCGCCGATGGTCTCCTCCGGCCTGCGCATCGGCACCCCGGCCCTGGCCACCCGCGGCTTCGGCACCGAGGAGTTCCGCGAGGTCGCCGACATCATCGCGCAGACGCTGATGGACGAGCCCGACGAGGCGCGCGCCGCCGCGCTGCGCGGCCGCGTCGCGGCGCTCGCGGACGAGTTCCCCCTGTACCCGGGCCCGAACGGAGCCACCGCATGAGCACGAAGCCGTTGCCCGAGCACCCCGATCACCTCTGGCGCAATCCCGAGCCCCGGTCCTCCTACGACGTGGTGATCGTCGGCGGCGGCGGACACGGTCTCGCCACGGCCTACTACCTCGCCACCGTCCACGGCATCACGAACGTCGCGGTCCTGGAGAAGGGCTGGCTCGCGGGCGGCAACATGGCCCGCAACACCACCATCATCCGCTCCAACTACCTCTGGGACGAGAGCGCGGCGATATACGAGCACGCGCTGAAGCTGTGGGAGGGCCTGCCGGCCGAGCTGGACTACGACTTCCTCTTCAGCCAGCGCGGTGTCCTCAACCTCGCGCACACCCTCCAGGACGTGCGCGAAGGAGTCCGCCGGGTCGGCGCCAACAAGCTCAACGGCGTGGACGCGGAGTGGCTCGGCCCTGACGAGGTCGCCGAGGTCTGCCCGATCCTCAACACCTCCAGCGACACCCGGTACCCCGTACTCGGCGGCACCTACCAGCCGCGGGCCGGCATCGCCAAGCACGACCACGTGGCCTGGGCGCTGGCCCGCCGCGCCGACGAACTCGGCGTCGACATCATCCAGCACTGCGAGGTCACCGGCTTCGTGAAGGACGGCGACCGGGTCGTCGGCGTGGAGACCAACCGCGGCCGCATCAACGCCGGCCGGGTCGGGCTCGCGGCAGCGGGCCACAGCAGCGTCCTCGCCGAAATGGCCGGCTTCCGCCTCCCCATCCAGTCCCACCCGCTCCAGGCCCTCGTCTCCGAACTGCACGAACCGGTCCACCCGACCGTCGTGATGTCCAACCACGTGCACGTCTACGTCTCCCAGGCGCACAAGGGCGAGCTGGTGATGGGCGCGGGCGTCGACTCCTACAACGGATACGGGCAGCGCGGCGCCTTCCACGTCATCGAGCAGCAGATGGCCGCGGCGGTCGAACTCTTCCCGATCTTCGCCCGCGCCCATGTGCTGCGGACCTGGGGCGGCATCGTCGATGTCACCCCGGACGCCTCGCCGATCATCTCCACCACGCCGGTGGAGAACATGTACGTCAACTGCGGCTGGGGGACCGGCGGCTTCAAGGGCACGCCGGCCGCAGGCTGGACCTTCGCGCACACCATCGCGACCGACTCGCCGCACCCCCTCAACGCCCCCTTCGCCCTGGACCGCTTCGTCACGGGCGCCCTGATCGACGAACACGGCGCCGCCGCCGTGGCCCACTGAGAGGACGCACGGTGCTCCTGCTGAACTGCCCATGGTGCGGGCCCCGCGACGAGACCGAATTCCACTACGGGGGCCAGGCCCACCTTCCGTACCCCGATTCCCCGGCGGATCTCGACGACCCGCAGTGGGCCCAGTACGTCTTCTACCGCGACAACCCCAAGGGCCCCTTCGCCGAACGCTGGTCGCACGCCATCGGCTGCCGCCGCTGGTTCAACGCGGTCCGCGACACCGTCAGTTACCAAGTACTGGCCACCTACCGGCTCGACGAGCCGCGCCCCGACGTCCTGTCCGAGGGAGGGAACCGATGACCGAGCAGCCCTGCCGCCTTCCCCACGGAGGCCGCGTCGACCGCGCCACCACACTGCGCTTCACCGTCGACGGACGCGAACTGACCGGTCACCCGGGCGACACCGTCGCCTCCGCGCTGCTGGCGGCCGGCGCCGTCGAGGCGGCGCCCTCGATCTACCGCGGCCGGCCCCGGGGCATCACCGCCGCCGGTGTCGAGGAGCCCAACGCGCTCCTCCAGCTCGCCGGGCCCTGCTCCGAGGGCATGCTCCCGGCCACCACGGTGGAGCTGTACGACGGCCTCGCCGCCACCACGCTCTCCGGGCTGGGCCGGCTCGACCCGACGCCCGACACCGCCGTCCACGACAAGAAGTACGTCCACACCGACGTACTGGTCATCGGCGCCGGGCCGGCCGGACTCGCGGCCGCAGCGACCGCCTCGGCCACCGGAGCCCGGGTCCTCCTCATCGACGAACAGCCCGAGCCCGGCGGGGCGCTGCTCTCCGGCCGCCGCGAGACAATCGACGGCCGGGACGCGCGCGACTGGGTGCGCGAGACCCGGGCCGCGCTGGACGCCGCGCCCGAGACGACCGTACTCACCCGCACCAGCGCCTTCGGCTCCTACGACGACAACTACGTGCTCGCCGTGCAGCGGCGCACCGACCACCTCGGCGCCGAGGCACCCGAAGGCGTCTCGCGGCAGCGGCTGTGGCACATCCGGGCGTCGCGGGTCGTGCTGGCCACCGGCGCCCACGAAAGGCCGCTGGTCTTCGCCGACAACGACCGCCCCGGCATCATGCTCGCCTCCGCCGTCCGGACGTATCTCAACCGGTACGCCGTGGCGCCCGGCGCCCGGGTCGTCGTCACCACCACCAACGACAGCGCGTACGAGACGGCCGCCGACCTCTGCGCGTCCGGCGTCGCGGTCGCCACCGTCGTCGACACCCGCACCGAACTGTCCGACCGCGCAGGCGAGTTCGCCACGGAGACCGGGGTGGAGGTGCTGACCGGCAGCGTGGTCACCGGCACCGAAGGTGACCCGCGGCTGACCGGCGTCACCGTGCGCGCCCTGGAGGAGGACGGGCGGGTGAGCGGCCCGGCCCGGTCCTTCGACTGCGACCTCCTCGCGGTCTCCGGCGGCTGGACCCCGGTCGTCCACCTGCACTCCCAGCGGCAGGGCAAGGTGCGCTGGGACGAGGACGTGGCCGGGTTCGTGCCCGTGGCCGCGGTGCCCGGACAGCACCTCGCGGGCGCGGTGTGCGGCACGTACGGCCGGGCGGACTGTGCAGCGGCCGGGGCCCGGGCCGGTGCGCTGGCCGCCGCGGAAGCGGGCTTCGCGACCGTCGTCCCCGACGCGCCGGCGCCCGAACCGCCCGCGCCCGTACGGCCGGTCTGGCTGGTCCCCGGCGAGGGCGACGACCCCGGCGCCTGGGACACCCACTTCGTCGACCTCCAGCGGGACGTCACCGTCGCCGACGTGCGGCGCTCCACCGGCGCCGGGATGCGCGGCGCCGAGCACGTCAAGCGGTACACCTCGCTGGGCACCGCCAACGACCAGGGCAAGACCTCCGGCGTCAACGCCATCGGGGTCATCGGCGAACTGCTGAAGGAGGCCGGCTCCCCGGCGTGCTCGCCGGGCGACATCGGCACCACCACCTACCGTGCGCCCTACACGCCCGTCGCCTTCGCGGCCCTGGCCGGGCGTGAGCGCGGGGAACTCTTCGACCCGGTGCGCCGGACCCCGGTCCACGACTGGCATGTCGAGCAGGGCGCGGAGTTCGAGGACGTCGGGCAGTGGAAGCGGCCGTGGTACTACCCGCAGTCCGGCGAGGACATGGACGCCGCGGTGGAGCGGGAGTGCCGGGCTGCCCGCGAGGGCGTCGCCTTCATGGACGCCTCCACCCTCGGCAAGATCGAGATATGGGGCGCCGACGCCGGCGAGTTCCTCAACCGCATCTACACCAACGGCTTCAAGAAGCTGAAGACCGGCTTCGCGCGCTACGGCGTGATGTGCAGGCCGGACGGCATGATCTTCGACGACGGCGTGACCCTGCGGGTCGCCGAGGACCGCTACTTCATGACCACCACCACCGGCAACGCCGCCACCGTCCTGGACTGGCTGGAGGAGTGGCTGCAGACCGAGTGGCCTGAGCTGGACGTGAAGTGCACCTCGGTCACCGAGCAGTGGACCACCGTCGCCGTCGTCGGTCCGAAGTCCCGTGACGTCATCGCGCAGGTGGCGCCCGACCTGGACGTCTCCAACGATGCCTTCCCCTTCATGACCTTCCGCGAGACCACCCTCGCCTCCGGGGTTCCGGCGCGGGTCTGCCGGATCTCCTTCTCCGGCGAGCTGGCCTTCGAGATCAACGTCTCGTCCTGGTACGGCCGGGCGGTCTGGGACGAGGTCCACGAGGCGGGCCGCCCGTACGGCATCACCCCGTACGGCACCGAGACCATGCACGTGCTCCGGGCCGAGAAGGGCTTCATCATCGTCGGCCAGGACACCGACGGCACGGTCACCCCGCAGGACGCCGGGATGTCCTGGGTGGTCTCCAAGCTGAAGGACTTCATCGGCAAGCGCTCGTTCACCCGGCCCGACACGGCGCGCGCCGACCGCAAGCACCTGATCGGCCTGCTGCCCACCGACCGCACCACCCGCCTCCCCGAAGGCACCCAGATCATCGACCAGGGAGTGCCCGTGACACCGGAGGCCGGGCCGGTCCCGATGCTCGGCCACGTCACCTCCGCCTACTACAGCCCGGCACTCGGCCGCCCGTTCGGTCTGGCGCTGGTCAAGGCGGGCCGCGACCGGATCGGGGAGACGCTGCTCGCCGTCGTCGGCGACGACCTCGTACCCGTCGAGGTGGCCGGACCCGTCCTCTACGACCCCGAAGGGACCAAGCGCGATGGCTGAGCCGACCTTCACCGACACCGCCGCCGGGCCCGCGGCACTCCGCCGCAGCCCGCTCGCCCACCTCGCCGGCCTGCTCCGGGACGCCACCGTCACCGGACCGCGCGGGGTCGCCGTCAGCGAATGGCCGTGCGCCACGATGGTGAGCCTGCGCGTCGACCCGGAATCGTTCGCCGGCGCCCGGGTCGAGAAGTGCCTCGGTGCCGCGCTGCCCGCGCGCTGCGGGGAGACGGCACCGGCCGGGCCACGCACCATCCTGTGGCTCGGGCCCGACGAGTGGCTGGTCGTCGCGCCGCCCGGCGCGGACCCGCTGACCGCCGAACTCCAGGAGGCGCTGGCGGGCGAGCCCGGCTCGGCCGTCGACGTCTCCGGCAACCGCACCGTCCTCGAACTGCGCGGCCCGGCGGCCCGCGACGTGCTGGACAAGGGCTGTCCGCTCGACCTGCACCCGCGGGTCTTCGCCCCGGGCCGGGCGGTGAGCACCCAGCTCGGGCCCGTCCCCGTCATCCTCTGGCGGACGGCCGAGGACACCTACCGGCTGCTCCCGCGCTCCTCGTTCGCCGACCACCTGGCGCACTGGCTGGTCGACGCGATGTCCGAGTACGCGCGGCCCGAGGTGCCCTGACGGGGTGCCACTCCCTCGCGGTCCGGCACGGTCGGGCAGTAAATAACACGAACGACGGTCATTCCGTGTCACTCTGAAGGGGTATGACATGGAATGACCGTTTCGTTGTGCGGTGTGCCGTACGGCGCGCACCGCGAAGGAGAGGACGCCGATGACTGGGCAGGCCGCTGATGAGTTGGCGAAATAACCGGGCGGGCGTGGCCCTCGGTGTGCTGCCGCTGCTCGGCACGCTGACCGCCGCGTGCTGGGCCGCGGCACCCGAGGGAAAGCAGACCGGCTTCTGGGTCGACCCCGACACCGCGGGCGCCCGCAAGGCACGGGTGCTCGCCGAACGGGGCCGGGAGACGGAGGCGGGCCTGCTGCGCCGGATCGCCGACCGGCCCGTGGCCGTCTGGCTGACCGAGGACAACCCCGCCTCCCGCGTCGCGCGCATCACCAAGGAGGCGGCCGTCGACAGCCAGGTACCGGTCTTCGTCGCCTACAACATCCCGCAGCGCGACTGCGGCCACTACTCCGCCGGCGGCGCCGGCAGCGACGACGCGTACCGCCAGTATGTCGCCCGGCTGGCCCAAGGGCTGGGCAGCCGCAAGGCGGTCGTCGTGCTGGAGCCGGACGCGGTGCCGCACGCCGTCGCCGGCTGCCGCAACCGCGCCCGCGCCGACCGCCTGGCCCTGCTGAACGAGGCGGTCCGCACGCTCAAGACGCGCCCGGGCACCTCGGTCTACGTGGACGCGGGCAACGCCTCCTGGATCAAGGACATCGACGCGCTCGCCAGATTCCTGTCGTCGGCGGGCGTCAAGTACGCCGACGGCTTCGCGCTCAACGTCTCCAACTTCCAGACCACCAAGGCCAGCGAGGAGTACGGCGACAAGCTCTCCCGGGCGCTCGGCGGTGCCCACTACGTGATCGACACCAGCCGCAACGGCAACGGCCCGCCCCCGCCCGACCAGGACCCGGCGAGCGGCGAGGAGAGCTGGTGCAACCCGCCCGACCGCGCGCTCGGCACACCTCCCACCACCCGCACCGGGCACCCGCTCGTGGACGCCTACCTGTGGATCAAGCGGCCCGGTGAGTCCGACGGCACCTGCCGCGGCGGACCGCCGGCCGGCCAGTGGTGGACCGACTATGCGCTGCAGCTGGTCCGCGGCTCGCTGGAACGCCCGCAGGCCCCGGAGCCGCCGCGCCGCCCGGCCCCGCCGTCCCCTGAGCAGCCGTCCCCGGAGCAGCCGTCCCCGGAGCCGCCGCAGCGGCCGGAGCAGCAGCAGGCCGGCGCCGCGCCCTCCCCGGCACCGGCCGCGGCCCCGGTCACTTCACGTGCACCCACTTCGCCTGCGACGGCGTCCCCCGCGCGTCCATGAGGAAGAGCATGTACCACCCCCGTGGCACCAGTGAGTGACTGCCGGGCACCTTCACCGACAGCGTGCCGCCCCGGCGCGTGAAGTCCAGCGCGATGGACCGCTGCTCCACATCGGTGACATGGGTGACGGCGCTCGGGCGCATCAGCCGGGCGGTCTTCACCTTCCCGGCGCCGGCGACGGTGAAGCGGGTGGTCCCGCCCCGCTCCACCTCGACCGGGCCGTGCGCCGCCGCCGGGCGCGTCCGCTCGTAGAGGTACGGCGGCGTGTACACCTCGATGCGCTTCTCGAACTCCCCGCCCCGGCTGTCCGCCCGGTCCGAGAAGAGCGGGTCGGAGCCGAAGACCGCGATCCGGCCGTCCGGCAGCAGCAGCGCCTCGGAGTGGTAGTTGCGGCCCACTGTCGGGTCGGCGACCCGGGTGAAGGCCCGGGTGCGCGGGTCGAAGATCTGCGCCTTGTGGTTGTCGCTGGCGCCCTTGCCCCGGTAGTCGCGGGACCCGCCGCTGGTGAAGACCTTGTCGTCCGGGGTGAGCACCGCGTTCAGGTAGCGGGTGCCCTCCGACAGGTCGGGCCCGGGGCGGTACCGCGGGTTCTTCTCGGTCAGGTCCACCAGCGCGGTACGCCCCGTGGAGCGCGGGGACTCGCCGACTCCGCCCCCGCCGAACAGCATCACCTGCTGCTTCTGCGCGGGCGGCAGCAGCACGGATGCGGAGGTCTCGGTCCGGTCGGCCTCCGTCAGGCCGGGAACGGGCTTGAAGGTGTTCTTCTTGGGGTTCCAGATGCCGGGCACGCGGCCCTTCTCGGCCGGGCCGTAACCGGCGTTGGAACCGGAGTAGAAGAGCTTGCCGTTGCCGGTGAGGAAGAGCGCGGGATAGGTCGGGAAATAGCGGTTCGGCCCCTTGGACCACTTGCGGGTCTTCGGGTCGTAGATCTCGTTCTTGCCCGGGATGATCTCGCCCATGTCGTCCAGCCCGGACACCGCGAGGACCTTGCCGCTCTTGAGGGTCACCAGCGTCGGGTACCAGCGGGCCTCGCTCATCGGGTCGACACGGAGGTACCGCTCGGCGACCGGATCGAACTCGTACGCGTCCTTCAGCCCCTGGAAGTCCTTCTTGTCCAGGCCGAGCTTGGTCGCCAGACCGTAGTGGTTGCGGGCGTCCGCGCCCTTGAGGCCCTTGATGTCGTACTGCGCCGCCGTGTTGGTCACCCCGGCCTTCCCCCGCCGCACGGCTTCGACGAACACGCGTGCCTCGCGCGCGGTGACCCGCATCTTCCCGCTCCCGTCGCGGGCGGGCGTCTTCTTGGCGCGCGGCACGACCACCGGGAACTGCGAGCGGTACTCGATCCCCTTCGGGCTGCGGAAGACGGTGCCCTTGGGCAGGGTGCGCGGCTTGTCGGGGTCCTCGTTCTTGACGACCATCAGGCCGCCGGCCCGGGTGACGTCGCCCTTGAGCTTCTCGTACCGGCGGGTGCCGCCCGCGACCAGCAGCTTGCCGTCCGGCAGCTGGGCGTGGCCGGCGCAGAACATGTCCTTCGGTGTGTGGATCTCCTTGAAGGTGTTCTTCACCGGGTCCCACAGGACGCTCTGGAACGTGCCGGCGTCGAAGTTCTGCTCGTCATTGCCGGAACCGGCGATCATCAGCACCTTGCCGGTGTGCAGCAGCGCGGCGTGGATGGAGTTGATCCGGAAGCGCTCCGGGACGTCCGCCAGGTCCCAGTGGCCGTACTGCGCCTTGTAGGAGGGCTGGTTGATCTTGTAGTCGTGGTACTTGTGCGAGGCGAAGCCGATGACCGCGGGCGCGTTCATCGCGCCGACCGCACTCAGCGCGACGGCGCCGACCGCCACCTTGCGGGTGCGGGGGCTGGGCCTGAATCTCACGTGGGGGCCTCCTGAGGGTGAGGCGGTCCCGGAGGACCAGAGAGAAGGGATGGGAGCTGCCCGGGTGTCAGGACGGCGCGGACGCGTCGGCCCCGTCGAGGACGGGCGGACCGCCCCCGGTGTCCGGACTGCGCAGGAACTCCTCCACCGCCCACCGGCTCGACGCGACCTTCACCAGGTCCGTCAGCCGCGCGGCCGACGGCCCGTAGCAGACGTAGTAGGCGATCCGCTGCGGGTCGCCACCGTTCCGCCGGGCCAGCACCCAGCGCCCGAACCCGTCCTGCGGGGCCGGGCGGATCGTGACCCGCGCCCAGGCGTACTCGCATGCCTCCCGCGGGTCGATCCGGCCCCGCACGTACTTCCACGCCTGCACGGGGAGCGTGGTGACCAGCGCGTCCACGCGTGCGTCGGCGCCGTCCGCGGTGTGCACCGTGTCGTCGCCCCCGAGCGCCAGGACGTACGGGACGCGGGACTCCTCCAGCCAGTCGCGGAGCGGCCGGTCCCGCCCGTACGCCGCGTCGGCGGTGACCCAGGAGAACGGCGCTTCCGAGTCGAGGGCGTGCCGCACCAGCTCCCGGAACCGCTCCGCTTCGTCGTCCTCGGTCTCGTCGGTCCCTCCGGTGTCGCCGGTCTCGCCGGGCGTGCCGGGAGTGCCGGCCTCGGGCCCCCCGGCGGCATCGGCGACACCGGAGGATTCGGTGGCTTCGGTGGTGGGTTCCTCAGGAACGTCGGTAGCGGGTGCTTCGGCGGGTCCGGGCGCGAGCTCCCCGGCGGCGGCCGGGACCGGGGCCGGGGCGGGGGCCGGGGCCTGCTCGGCGCGGCGCCGTTCGAGGACCGGGGACAGGCGCCAGACCGCCAGCGGGGCGACGGCGATCACCAGCGCGATCGCGGCCCAGGTCCGCATGGCCACGTGGGTGTGGCCGAGGAAGACCGAGGCGATCAGCGTCATGGAGAACAGCCCGGCCCACGCCAGGTGGGTGGTGAACGTGCGCAGCCGGTCCGGATTGGCGGTGTCACCCTTGGAGGTGACGACGAAGCCGGCCTTCCGCCGCAGCACCGCCCCCGTCAGCGAGCGCGCGTACAGCGGCGCCGACATCGCGGACATCGCCATCCCTGCGACGCCCGAGGAGCCCTGCGGCTCGTGCGGGCTGACGTTGTGCCGCCGGTTCCACATGTACAGCCCGATCTGCAGGGCCGCGGCGTCGCTGTACAGCATCATCCACATCTGCGACTCGACCTGGACGCCGGAGGCGCCCAGACAGAGGAACAGCGCGCAGGACAGGCCGCCGATCACCCAGTTGATCCCGGCGATCGGGTAGTAGGTCACCATCAGCCCGTAATTGAGGGCCTGGCCGGGGGAGAGGCGGACGACCGCCCGCCAGAACTGCCGGATGATCGACTCGTAGGTGCCGCGGCTCCACCGCAGCTGCTGGTTGAAGAAGTCGGTCCAGGTGGCGGGACCCTCGCCCACCGCCAGCACGTCGGGGGTGTAGACCGAGCGCCAGGGGCGGCCGGTCGCGGGATTCTCCCGGCGGTGGATCTCCAGCCCGGTGGCCATGTCCTCGGTGATCGAGTCGTAGAAACCGCCGGCCTGCTTCAGGGCGCTGATCCGTACGCAGTTGTTGGTGCCGACGAACATCGGTGAGCCGTACGCGTTACCGGCGCGCTGGATCAGCGCGTGGAAGAGGAATTGCTGGCTCTCGGAGGCCCTCGCGACCGTGCTGTCGTAGTTCCCGTAGACCTGCGGGCCGACGACGAACGCCACGTCCGGGTCCCGGAAAAAGCCCATCATGCGTTCCAGGTAAGCGGGCAGCGGCACATGGTCCGTGTCCACCCCGGCCATGAATTCATAACCGTCGCCGTGCGCTTCGAGCCAGGCATTGTAATTGCCGTGCTTGGTCCTCGCACGGAACGGGCCGGCCGGCTGGTTCCATTTCTCCACTCCTTTGCGGGAGAAGTGCCGGACGCCCAGCTCCTCGCACAGCTCCCGCACTTCGGGCACATTTCCCTCGTCCAGCAGCCACACGTCCAGCGGTCCGTCGTGCCGCAGCGCGGCGGCCCCCGTCAGCGTCGCCCGGACCATCTCCAGGGGCTCCTTGCCGGGGACGAAGGTGGTCAGGAACGCCACCCGGGTGCCGGGCGCCGCTCTGACCGGTACCGGGTCCCGGGCGACGAGCGTGGCATGGGCGATGGAGACGACGTTCAGAACGCGGAAGGCCTCCAGCAGCCCGATGGAGACGAGCATGACGGTGTCCGCGAAGATCTCCCAGCCCGCCGCGTACTCCCGGTGCACCCAGTGCTGCGGCCGCATCAGCCAGATGAGCAGCGCCAGCGAGGCCAGCGGCGCGCTCGCCAGCAGCAGGGCCGTCAGCAGCCGGTGCGAACTGCTGCTCAACAGCGGGCGGTACTGCACCCGGTAGGGCCCGGCGTCGGTGTCCGGCACCGTCAGCGGCCCGGCCAGCCGGCTGAATTTCTCGTAGTCGTAACGAGGAACGGACGGCGTTTCGTCGGCCGAGCAGCGCACTTCGGTTTCCGCACCGTCCTCCGTTTGCGCTGAACGGCTGCTGACCGCGACCGACGGGTGGCCACCGCGCTGATCCATGACAGTTTTCCGGGAGAACGGCACGCTACCCCTCGTTACGTATGTCGCTCATAGGTCGAACGGGTCACTAAAACGCTAAGCTAACAAACCTTCTGTATGGCGGTCGGCTGCCAGCGCCGCGGGCACGCCCGAATGGCGGGGAAGCGGCCGGACGGAAAGCCGGGTGCGGCAATATGTGCGGCCGAACAGGTGAAAAATGGTTGGCCGCGCAACTATGGACGCGACTGACCCGATCAAGAGGGAGAAGGTAAGCGGCAGTACGGCCGCCTCTCACTCTTTTGCAGAAAGGCCAGTTGTCATGTCACGAATGGCGAAGCTCACCGCTCTTACGGCTCTTGCGACCACCGCGCTCTTCGGCGGGGCGACGGTCGCCTCCGCGCACGGCACCGGCAGCGGGGGCGCGTCGGCCTCCGCCGCTGCCGTGGGCTCCCCGGGCGTGCTGTCGGGCAATGTGGTCCAGGTTCCGGTCAGCGTCCCGATCAACGCCTGCGGCAACACCGTGGACGTCATCGGCCTCCTGAACCCGGCCTTCGGCAACAGCTGCGCGACCACTGCCCCTCACCAGAAGAACCACCACCACAAGAAGCACTGAATCAGCGGTGGTGTGAAGCCCCTCCCCTCCGGTGCTCCCAGCCCGGCACCGGACGGGAAAAGCCGCCCCCGGCCAGGTACCGGCCGGGGGCGGCACGGCCTTCCGCTTCCGGCGTCGGAAGCGGCGGGCCAGGTGGTCAGCGGTGCTCCAGCACCTCCGGGTTGGCGCAGTGGGCCAGGGCCTCGCCGCGGACGAAGCGGCCCACCTCGGCCCCCACGATCCGGGCGGCCTTGTGGGCGACGCCCTGACTGCCGCCCGCAATGTGCGGGGTGAGCACGACACCCGGCGCGGTGAGCAGCGGCGACCCGGCCGGGACCGGCTCCTCGGGGAACACGTCGAAGCCGGCCGCGGACAGCCGGCCGGTGGCGAGCGCCTCGCACGCCGCGTCGTAGTCGAGCAGCGCGCCGCGGGCGCAGTTGACCAGTACGGCCCCCTCGGGCATCAGGTCCAGCTGCTTCCGGCCGATCATCCCGGTGGTCTCCTCCGTGACCCGGGCGTGCAGCGAGACGATGCGCGAGCGGCGCAGCAGCTCCTCCAGCGACACCTGCTCGGCGACGCCCGCCAGCCGCTCCGGACCGGCGTACGGGTCGTGCACCAGGACCGTCGCACCGAGCGCGAGCAGCACCTTGGCGACCCGGCTGCCCACCGCACCGAAGCCGATCAGGCCGACGGTGGCGCCCTCGATCTCGATCCCGCAGTTGCCGTAGTCGAAGTAGTCGCCGCGCCAGACGCCGCGCCGCAGATCGGTGTGGACGTCACCCAGGCCGCGGGCCGCGGCGAGGATCAGCGCGAGGGTGTGCTCCGCGGTGGCCACGGCGTTGCGGCCGGGGGCGTAGCAGACGGCGACGCCGTGCCGGGTGGCCGCTTCGAGGTTGGCGTTGACCGGGCCGCCCCGGCTGGCGCAGAACAGCTCCAGGTCCGGACAGTTGTCGAGGATGCGCTCGGTGAGCGGGGCCAGCTGAGTGACGCAGACGCGGACGCCCTGGAGCGCCTCGATCATCTCGTCCTCGGTCCCGGAGGCCTCCTGGACCTCGGCGACCGGGCCGAAGGGGGTGTGCGGCCAGGGCAGCAGCAGCTCGCGGACCTCGGCGGCGCCGCCGGTCGCGGCGGTGACCTGCTCGGTGAACAGACGGGGCAGGACGAAGTGGTCGCCGGCGGCGAGGACGGTGGTGGACATGCGTGGTCTCTCCGTGGGTGCGGTACGGGTCAGTGGGTGCCGGCCGGGGACACGGCACAGGGGGCGTTCAGACGCAGCAACGACGCCTGACCGCGGCGGAGGCGCAGTTCGGTGAGCGCGCCGTTCTCCAGGGCCGGGAAGACCCTGCGGTAGGTACCGAGGGGAATGCCCAGCTCGCGGCAGAGCAGCAGGCGGACGAGGGTGGAGTGCGCGACGACGAGGACGCGGCCGTCCGGCAGCTCCTCGGCGAGACCGGCCAGGCAGCCCGCCGCCCGCGCCGCGGCCGCCGCCGGGTCCTCGCCGCCGGGCAGATGGTGAGCGACGGGATCGGCGAGAAACGCCTCCAGCCGCTCCGGGAACACCTCCCGCATCTCGGTACGGGTGAGCCCGTCACCGCGCCCGAAATCGACCTCCACCAGGCGCTCGTCGGTCCGCAGCGGCAGCCCGAGGGCGCGCGCGGCGGGGTCGGCGGTGAGCCGCGCCCGGGACAGCGGGGAGGAGACCACCGCGTCGATCCGCGCCCCGGCCGCCCACGCGGCCAGCTCGGCGGCCTGCGCGTGGCCCCGCTCGGTGAGGGCGACATCGGTGCGCCCGGCGTAGCGGTTCTCCGCGTGCCAGACGGTCTCGCCGTGGCGTACGAGAAGGAAGTCGGTCACTGCTGGGCCTTTCTGACGGCGTACTCGGCCAGGTCGGGGCCGATCCGGCCGCGGTCGTTCAGGGCCGCCACGAACGCCAGGTAGGCGGGGCGGAAGCGGGCGGTGCGCTCGGGATCGGGACGGTGTTCGGCGCGTACGCGGACCATCGCGGCGGCGGCTTCGGTCAGCGGGGTGCCGTCGGCGGTGGCGGCGAGCACGGCCATGCCGAGGGCGCCCTCGGCATGCTCCGGCAGGGTGACGGTCCTGCCGAGCACGTCGGCGCGCAGCTGGTTCCAGTACGCGTTGCGGGTGCCGCCGCCGGTGAGGGTCAGCGGGCCGTCGACCGGGGCGCCGAGGCGGTCGAGGTAGTCGAAGCAGAGCCGTTCGAGGCAGGCGACGCCGAGCAGATGGGCGTGGAAGCGTTCCGCCTCGCCCGCCGGGTCGCCCAGGACGAACGGCTCCGCGTCGGACGCCCGGAACGGGAACCGCTCGCCACTGGTACCCGCCAGCGGATACGCGACCGGGTCGTGACCTGCCGGGGCCGGCCTGCCGCGTACGGCCCGCTCGGTGAGGTCCGCCAGGTCCGCGCCCGGGAACTCGCGGGTCAGCGCGCCCGCGCCACTGCTGGACGCGGCACCGGGCAGCCAGGTGTCACCGGGACCGCGGTGGCAGTACACGAGACCGCCGGGGTCGCGTACCAGGCGCGGGCTGACGCCCTTGAGGACGAGCGTCGTGCCGAGGACGGAGTTCCACGCGCCGGGCGCCAGCGCACCGGCCCCGATCTGCGCGGCGCAGCCGTCCGTCATGCCAGCGACGATCTCCACGCCCTCGGGAATGCCGGTGGCGCGCGCCGCGGCGGCGCACACCGTACCGAGCACGGTCCCGGGCCGCACCACCTCCGGCAGCAGGGAGTCCGGTACGCCGAGCGCGGCCAGCTCCTTCTCCGGCCAGCGCTCCGCGAGGAGGTGGTAGCCGGTCTTCAGCGCGTGGCTGGCGTCGCTCGCCACCTGATGGCCCGCCAGCCGCCAGGTGACCAGATCCACCTGGTGCAGCAGCCGGGTGCCCGGCGCCGCGGCGGCCGCCGAGTGCTCCAGCAGCCACCCCAGCTTCGGCAGCGCCCACGAGGGCTGCATGGTGCGGTAGCCCAGCTCCTCCCAGACCGCCGCGCCCGCCTCGTTGACCCGTACGGCCTGCGCCGCGGCGCGCCCGTCGTCGTACATCAGGCCCGGAGTGAGCGGGGCGCCACCCGCGTCCGCCAGCAGGATCGTGCCGGACGTGCCGTCCGGGGCGAGGGCCGTCACCCGCTCCGGGTCGATGCCCGCGAGCGCCTCGCGGCAGGCAGCGGCCAGCGCGTGCCACCACTCCTCGGGGTCCTGCTCGTGGCGCTCGCCGGCCCGGCTGCTGCGCAGCGGACGGGAGGCGGCGGCCAGCACCCGGCCGGCGGCGTCCACCGCGACGGCGCGGGCGCTCTGGGTGCCCAGGTCGAGGCCGAGCCGGACGGGGTCGGCGGGGCGGGGCATCAGATCTCCTCCTTCGGTGCGTGCGGCTGCCACCCGGCCTCGCGGGCCAGCGCGCGCCAGGACAGGAACGCCGCGTACCGCTCGGTGTACAGCGCGGCGCGCTCGGCGTCGGGCTCCCAGGCGGGGCCCATGTGGACGTACTTGTCGGCGGCCCGGTGCATGCTGGACTCGGCGCCCGTGAGGACGAGACCGGTGAGGAAGGCGCCCTTCGCGCCCAGCTCGGTGTCGGTGGAGCGGGTGGTCGGCACGCCCGTGACGTCCGCGATCAGGCCGCACCACGCGTCGCTCCGCGCGCCGCCACCGCACAGCCGCAGCTCGCTGACCTCCGTACGGGAGGCGGTGAGCGCGTCGCGCAGGGTGAGCGAGAGCCCTTCGAGGACACCGCGGGCGATGTCGGCCCGGGAGTGCTCCAGGCTCAGCCCCCAGAAGGTGCCGCGGGCGCGCGGGTCGAGGAAAGGCGCGCGTTCACCGGCGGGGGAGAGGTACGGCAGGAAGGCCAGGCCGTGGGCGCCGGGCGCGGAGCGGAACGCCTCGGCACACAGCTCCTCGGCTCCGGACAGGCCGAGCACCCCGGCGGTCCAGTTCAGGACCTCGGTGCCGGAGAGGGTGGGGAAGGCGCGCAGGACGCGTTCCCGGCCGCGGTAGGCGATATTGATGCCGCTCGGCTCGCCGGCGGTGTCGACGGCCGTACGCACGACCTCGGCGCAGAGCGTGGTGCCGAGGATGGCGCACGCCTGCCCCGGATTGACCACGCCGATGCCGCGCGCGGTGGCGGCGATGTCGTACGGGGCCAAGACGACCGGCAGCCCGGCGGGCACGCCGAGCTCGGCGGCGGCCGCCGGGGTGATCTCGGCGATGCGCCGCTCGTCACCGACCACCTCGGGCAGCAGCCCCGCGTGCCGGCGGAGCCCGAACAGGTCGATGACCTCCTGGTCGTACGCGCCGGTGGCGTGGTCGAGGAAGGGCGCCGAGGCGTCCGACTCGTCCATCACCCGTTCGCCGGTGAGCCGCAGGAAGAGCCAGCCGGCGGCGGTGAGAGCGGTCGCGGAACGGGCCAGGCGCGCGGGGTCGTGCTCGCCGAACCAGGTGAGGATCGCGTTCGGCAGGCCCGCGAAGGTGAGCGACCCGTTCCGGCGGAAGGCATCCGCCAGCACCCCGGCACGCTGCCATGCGGTGACCGTGTCCGCGGCCCGCCCGTCGGACCACAGGACGGCGGGGCCCGTGGGCCGCCCGTCCTCGTCCACGAGCCAGCAGCCGTCGCCCTGAGCGGTGAAGGTGACCAGCCACACCGGCTCAGCGCCCCGGTCCCGCACCGCGGCCAGCGCCTCGCGCACGGTGTGCACCACCGCGTCCCACACGGCGTCCATGTCCTGCTCGGCCCACCCCGGGTGCGGCCGGTCGACCTCGGTGGCCCGCCGGGCGACGGCCACCTCGTGGCCCCCGGCGTCGTAGACCACGGACTTGATCAGCGAGGTGCCGACGTCGATGGAGAGTACGGACACGGGTCACACTCCTTCGGAGGCGCCGACGGCGGCCGGAGCGGCCGGGACGGGAGGCGGTACGTCGCGTTCGGCGGGCGTTCGCAGCCACAGGGCCAGCACCCCGCTCAGCGCGTACAGACCGGCGAAGATCCAGATCACACCCTGGACACCGAACGGCCCGAGGAAGACCGCGACCAGGGCCGGGCCGACGAAGGTACTGGCGCCGGCGCCGAGGTTGAGCGCCGCCATCGCCTGGCCCTTGTGCGCCGGGGCCAGCGACGGCATCAGCGCGGAGAGCGGCACGTACCCGGCCAGCGTCGCGCCGAACAGCCCGGCCACCAGCAGGCACAGCGCGTACTGCCCGCCGAGCGCGGTCGGCACGTAGTACAGCAGCAGCGAGGTGACCGTGCAGCCGAAACCGCCGCACCAGGCGACCGTGCGCCGCCAGCCGAACCGGTCCCCGAGCGCACCGAACAGCAGGTTGAAGACGATGTTGACCGCGAACATCACGGACAGCAGCCGCAGCCACTGGGACAGGCTCAGCCCGATGGTCTGCGTGAAGAACGCCGGCAGACAGACCAGGAAGCCGAACTCCGGCACCGTATTGATCATGCGGACCACGGCCCCGGCACCGATACGCGGATTGCGCCCGAGCAGCGCCAGGCTGCCGAACAGCGTGGCCATCGGGCGCTCACCGGCCGGCGCCAGCCGAGCGAAGCCGGTCCGCTCGCGGACGAGGAACAGGGCGATCAGGCCGCCGAGGACGACCAGCCCGAGCGAGAACCACAGGGTGCGGTAGGCGCCCATCTGCGGGACGAGGAAACTCGCGGTGAGCGAACCGAGCGTCGGCAGCCCGCCGGTGAACGCGAACCAGAACCAGCCGACCGCCGTGCCGAGCCGCCGCTCCGGCGCCGTCGCCGCGATCCACACCAGGAAACCGAACGCGAAGAGGGGATAGCCGATGCCGCGCAGGCCGTAGCTGAGGAGCAGCAGCGGATAGTTCATCGAGGGCACCGCGATCGCCAGCATGAGCACCTGAAAGCCGATCCAGGCTCCGAACCCCGCCATCATCACCCGGCGCGGCCCCCACAGGTCCGACAGCGCGCCGGAGAGCCACGCGGCGACGGAGGCGGTGATGCCGTACACGGTGAACAGCATCGCCACCCGCTGCGCCGACAGACCCTCCTGCGCCAGGTACGGCGAGAGGTACCCGGACTCGACGCCGTCACCGATCATGAAGACGAGCACGCCGAGGAAGCCCCAGGCGAGCCCGCGCGGCATGCCGAGCCGTTCGGTCCAGGCGGGCCGCCGCTCCGCGTCCGGCGGCCCGGCAGATGTGGGAGCGTCACTGGCCACCACGGCACCTCTTCCCTCGTACGGATCTTCCAGCGGTACGGGCCGTTCGGCGCCCCTGACCGGCGTGGCCGGGCCCGTGTGGCACTGATGCAACGCGGGCCGCGCCGAACCGGTCAACGCCCGCCGGCCGACCTCTCGCGAGGCGGCCCGGCCGCCGGGTGAAATCCGCCGGCGGCGGGCCTCCGTACCGCGGGCTTAACATGGCGGCAATGCGGCGTGAGCTCGGCATTTCCATGCTGACCTGGGACGCGGGCGCAGCTCCGCCGTGTGACATCCGCGTGAAGTTAACGAGAGGTTCCCGCAGTGACCGAGGACCACGGCAGCGCGCCCGGCGGCGCCGCGCGGCGGGAGGACATCCAGCACGACCGGCAGCGGCGGATCCGTGAACGGGTCGCCGCCGAGGGCTTCGTACGCACCGCCGACCTCGCGCGCGAGTACGCGGTCAGCATCATGACCGTCCACCGCGACCTGGACGTCCTCCAGGCGCAGGGCTGGCTGCGCAAGGTCAGGGGCGGCGCCTCCTCCCTGCCCTCGCTGCTCTTCCACGGCGACCTCAGCGAGCGCATGTCCGCCATGAACACCACCAAGCACCGGCTCGCGCGCGCCGCGCTGCGGCTGCTCGCCCCCGGCCAGACCGTCATGATCGATGAGTCGACGACCTGCCTCGCGCTGGCCCAGCACCTCACCGAACGCCGCCCGCTCACCGTCATCAGCAACTTCCTGCCGGTCATCAAGCTGCTCGCGGGCGAGCCGGGCATCAGCCTGCTCGCGCTGGGCGGCGCCTACTACCCGGCGTACGACGCGTTCCTCGGCCCGCACACGGCGGAGGCGGTCCGCTCCTTCCGCGCGGACGTGCTGTTCATGTCCACCACGGCCGTCACCGGTGACACCTGCTACCACCAGTCGCAGGAGACGGTGCAGGTCAAGCGGGCGCTGATGGACCGGGCCTCGCGCCGGGTGCTGCTGGTGGACCACACCAAGTTCACCCGCCAGGGCATCTACGCGCTGGCCCCGCTCACCGACTTCGACACCGTCCTCGTCGACGACGCCCTGCCGGTCGCCGAAATCCGCCGCATGCGGGACCTCGGCGTGCCGGTGACGACGGTCCGCGGCGGATCCTGACGCGGCCCGCCGCCCCGGCCGCGCCCGCCTGCCGCGCCGGAGTCGCGGTGGACCACGACGACCGCGACGAGCCCGAGGGCGAGGCCGGCCGCGGTCCGGAGGGAGAAGGGTTCGCCGAACATCAGGGCGCCCCAGACCGCGGTGACCGGAGCCATCAGAAACATCAGCGTGTTGACGGCGGTGACGCCGCGGCGGCGCAGCACCAGCCAGTAAAGGCCGTAGCCGCCGAACGTCGCGAACACCACGAGCCAGCCGACCGCGAGCCAGAACGACGCCTCGGGCGGCGGGACCGCGGCCCCCGTGCACAGCGCCAGGACGCTGAACACGACCGCGCTGGCGGTGCAGTGGACGGTCAGCGGAACGGCCGGCGCGAAGCGTGTGCGCGAGCGGCTCTCCAGGAAAGTCGCGGCGACCAGGGCCAGCATGCCGAGGAACGGCACGGCGTACGCCCACCACGGCACGCCCCCGGCCGGGCCGCCCGGCGACCCGCCGGACGCCGCGTCGGCCAGCGTGACCACCGCGACGCCCGCCGCGCCGAGCCCCAGCCCGAGCCACTGCCGCCGCGACACGTACTGGTGCAGCAGCGGCCCGGCAAGCGCCCCCGCGACCAGCGGCTGCACGCCGTCGATCAGGGCCGTGGTGCCGCTGGACACGCCCAGCTGGATGGCTGCGTAGACGCTGAGCAGATAGCCGCTCTGGGAGAGCACGCCGATCACCGACTGCCGCGCCAGGTCGCGGGCGGTCACCCCGCGCCAGGCGGCCCGCCGGACGGCCGCGACCGCCAGCAGTACCACGGCGAGCGGCAGGAAGCGCCACATCAGGATCGTGAGCGCGCCCGCGCTGCCCGCGCCGAGTTTGGCGCCGATGAAACCGGAGCTCCAGGTGAGCACGAAGGCGGCCGACAGAAGGAGGTTCATACAGACTCCCGTGAGTAAACAGATCGGTATACCTCGCTTGAGTCGACCGTACTATACAGATCGGTATAGTGGAGGGGTGAGCGTGAACGAGAGCACGACGGACACGACGGCGGCGGTCGAGCGCATCCCCATGACGCCCGGCGCGCGCCGGGTACGGGACGCCGCGGCACGGCTGTTCTACGAGCGCGGCATCCACGCGGTCGGCGTGGACCTCATCGCCACCGAGGCCGGCGTCACCAAGAAGACGCTCTACGACCGCTTCGGCTCCAAGGACCGGATCGTCGTGGAATACCTCGCGGACCGGGACGAACGCTGGCGGGCCTTCCTCGACGACCGCCTCGCGGTCGCGCCGCCGGACCCCGCGACGCAGATCCTGACGGTCTTCGACGCGTCACGGGAATGGGCGGGCGAGCACAGCGGGCGCGGCTGCAGCATGGTCAACGCGCACGCCGAGATCAGCGACCCGGCCCACCCCGCGTACCCCGTGATCACCGGCCAGAAGACCTGGATGCTGACGCTCTTCACACGGCTCGCGCGAGAGATCGACCCCGGCCGGGGCGAGGACCTGGGGCGCACGCTGATGCTGCTGCACGAGGGCGCCCTCGTCACACACGGGATGGCGGTCTTCCCCGACGCCCTGGGCCAGGCCCGCCGCCAGGCGGAGACGCTGCTGGCCGAGGGGCGGTAGTGCGGTGGTCAGGAACGAGGCGGGACGGCGCTCAGTCCGACAGGCCGGGCAGCTCCGCCAGCTCGTACGGGTCGGCGAACGAGTACGGCGCCCAGGGGCCTGTCAGTTCGATGTGCAGTTCGGGACAGCGCGCGACCAGCCCGCCCACCGTCTCCGCGAAGACCCCTGCCGCCTCCCGGTGCACCAGATACGCGCTGTCCAGCAGATTCCGCCCGTGCGGATACGGCGCCCCGGAAATCGGCGAGGTCCAGTACGCGGAGGTGGCACAAGAAGCCGCCGCGCCGGGCAGTGCACCGTGCGGACAGGCGTCCCGCCGATGGTGCACCCGACTGCACTCGGCGACGTCCGCCAGCGCGTGGTGCGCCGCCCGCGCCAGCTTGTCCACGGGCTCGCCGGCCCCGTCCGCCGAGGCCGCCCCGTCACCGTCGCACGCAGCCCAGGCATCCGCCGCGTCGTCCGCGTACGCCTTCACGCCCCACTCCAGCCGTCCGTCCAGCCGCGTCAGCAGCCGCTCGTACAGGTCGGCCCGATCGGTGAGCACCCGGCGCACCTGCGCCTCGCCGTGATGGACCGTGCCGATGCGCAGCGGCAGTACGCAGACCGTGGCGGCCGCCTCGTCGACGACCCTGCGATGGGCGTCGGCGGCGTCCTGCGCCGCTTCGGCGGGGGACATGCCGGCCGCACCGGACGCCAGAGAGAAACCGTCGCCACCCAGCCCTCCACCAGAACCGCACGACACCGACACCAGCGCGGCCAGCGGCCCTTCCGACACCACGATCACGGACCCGCCACCGACCCCAACCAGCCCCGGCCGGGGCCGGAACCCTCTTCGCACGATGCCGTACGCGTACAGCGGACCATCGACCGGGGCGCGAGGCGGGTCTGCATGCGGAGGGTCCGTATTCGGACGCGCGGTCATCGGCACAGTCCTCTCCGGGCGTTCTCGCGTTCGAATCCCTGGCGGTACGAGTACCGGCCCCCGGTCACCGCAAACCACACCGCCCGAACCCGGCCACCGCGCGGAGGCGCGCCCCGCCCGGAGACGGGCTAGCCTGCTGACAGGGCCACTCGGCGGCCGAAACGTGAGTAACAACGCACTCATATGCGCATTCTCCGGCTCTCATCCGGCACCTTCCGTGGAAAAGGGGGTAGCCGGACTGCAGAGCGACACGGGGGAGCGGAGAGAAGAGGGAGCGAAGCGAGCCGAGGGAGGCGGCAGCCATGCAGCACATCGGCGGGCGATGGCGGTGGCGGCGGTGCCCGCTGCGCCGCCGGTGGGACGTACTGGACGCCTGGCTGGGCCTGCTGACGGCCCTCGCCCTGCTCGTCGGCGTACCGGCCGTCGGCCTCTCCGCCGGCCTCGCCACCTACGGAGCCCAGCGCGTCGAGCGCGCGGAACAGCTCGCCGAACGCCGCACGTTGACCGGCCGCCTCCTGGAACCCGTACCGGCCGACCCCTCGGCCACCGGCTTCACCGCCGGCATCGACCGGATACCCGCCAAGGTCCGCTGGACCGGCCCCGACGGCCAACGCCACACCAGCACCATCGATGTGGAGACCGGCACCCGCAAAGGCGCCGCCGTCACCGTATGGACCTACCGCGACGGACGCCTCGCCGACCCGCCCATGACCACCGCCCAAGCGGCCGACGACGGCGTAGCCGCCGGCCTCGGCACCGGCATGGCACTCGTCCTCGCCCTCCTCGCCGTCCGCTGGGGCGGCCGCCGGTACCTGGACCGCGTACGCCTCGCCGAGTGGGAGCGCGAATGGGCCCGCGTCGGCCCCCGATGGGGACGCAGCCCCATCTGAAGTCATGAAGTCATTGCCTGAAGTCGTTGCCTGAAGTCACTGCCGGCTCCGCGCGCGGCGGCACGTCATGTGCCGGCAGCGTGCGCCGCGCGCGAGGAACGGGGCCGGAAAGGCGACGGCGGTCTCCTCGGCCATCGCCGCGAAGAACCGGCGGCCGTCCGCCGTCTGCCGAGAGGTGTACCAGCGGTAGGCCGCCGCCGGGGCGAGCGCGCGGTGCAGCGCTTCGCGGGCCAGGCCGTGGCCCCGCCAGTGCTCGGCCACGGCGATGTTGCGGATCCAGCCGCGCCGGCACTCGTGGCACAGCTGATAGTCCAGCCGGCCCACGGCCCGCCCCGCCGCGTCCCACATCCCGATCTCCCGGCGCCCGCCCGGCACCGCGGGCCCGGTCTGCCGGTAGCTGACGGAGGCGGCATCCGGAACCGGCCCGCCGCGAGCCGATGGCACCCGCCACGGGGGCACTCGGTGTGACGCCATCGCGTACCTCCGCCGTCTCGGCCGCACCGCCATGATCTACAGGCTTGTAGAGTACGCGCGTTGAGGGAGGGGGAGGGGCGGGGTGGCGGAGAAAGCGGGGGCGGGAGCGGTGGGGGCGGTGCGATGTCAGTACCCCCAAGTACTGTGTTGAGAAGGGGACCTCGTCACCCCCATGGGGGAGAAGGCGGGCGGAAACGGTCCGCCGCCCCCACCCCACCCCCATGGCCCCGCCCCACCCCCACCCCCCGCGTTTCCCCCCATCGCGGCAGGGCATGATCATTCCGGTGTCGGGGCGGCGGCGCGGTCGATCCGCGATGCTCCACCGTCACTGCCACTACTGCCGTTACGCGGCGTCCTGTTCACCCGTCGGAGTCGGAGCGGAGTCCTATGCGCGCATTCACCTACGCCGGCCACCCCACCCGAGTGGTCTTCGGTGCCGGGACGATCGGGCGCCTGCCCGAGGAGCTGAGCCGCCTCGGCGCCACACGTGCCCTGGTCCTCAGCACGCCGGGCCGGGCGGACCTCGCCCGCCGGGTCCGGGAGCTCCTGGGGCCGGCGGCCGCCGGGGAGTTCACGGGTGCCGTCATGCACACCCCCGTCGAGGTCACCGAACAGGCCCTGGCCGTCGTCCGGGAGTCGGCCGCGGACTGCCTGGTGGCGGTCGGCGGCGGGTCGACCACCGGGCTGGCCAAGGCGCTGTCCGTACGGACCGGGCTGCCGCAGGTCGTCGTGCCCACCACGTACGCCGGTTCCGAGGCCACGGCGGTGCTCGGCGAGACGGAGAACGGGGTGAAGACCACCCGCTCGGCCCCGGAGATCCGGCCGGGCACGGTGCTGTACGACGTCGACCTGACCCTCGGCCTGCCGGTACCGGTCTCCGTCACCAGCGGTATCAACGCGATGGCGCACGCGGTCGAGGCGCTGTACGCGCCGGAGACGGACCCGGTGACGGATCAGCTCGCGCTGCGGGCGATCGAGTTGCTCGCGGACGCGCTGCCCCGGATCGCCGCCGAGCCAGGCGGCCGGGCGGCGCGCGCCGACGCGCTGGAGGCCGCCTGGCTGGCCGGGACCTGCCTCGGCAGCGTCGGCATGGGCCTGCACCACAAGCTGTGCCACACCCTCGGCGGCTCCTTCGGGCTGCCGCACGCTCCCACACACACCGTCGTCCTCCCGTACGCCATGGCCCACAACGCGCCCGCGGTGCCTGACGCCATGCGCCGCATCGCCCGCGCGCTCGGTGCCCCGGACGCGCCCACCGCCGTCCACGACCTGATCCGCCGCCTCGGGGCCCCGACGAACCTCGCCGACCTCGGTCTGGCGGAATCCGATCTGCCGCGCGCCGCCGAACTCGCCACCGCAACGCCCTATCCCAACCCCCGCGAGGTCACCAGGGAGGGGATCGCTCAGCTCCTCGCCGACGCCTTCGAGGGCCGCCGCCCGGCCCCCGCCGAGCCCCTCGCGGACTCCCTGCACACCCTCCTCGGACAGGTCACCGCGAGCCTCGCCGGTGCACCCGACGCCCGGGTGCGGCAGTTGCTCACCGACCTCACCCGCCGGCTGCACGGCTTCGTCGCCGACAACGACCTCACCGACGCCGAGTGGCGGTACGCCATCGACTTCCTGACCCGCACCGGGCAGCAGTGCACGGACACCCGGCAGGAGTTCATCCTGCTCTCCGACACCCTCGGCATCTCCAGCGCGGTCGACCTGCTCACCAACTCCCGCACGGCGGAGAGCACCCCGTCGGCCGTCCTCGGACCGTTCTACGTGGAGGGGCCGCCGCCGCTGCCGGACGGCGCGGACCTCGCCGAGGGGCTGTCCGGTACGCCGATGTATGCCTCCGTGCGCGTCACGGACCTGGACGGGAAGCCGCTGGCGGGCGCGGTGGCCGATGTCTGGCAGTCCAACGAGGACGGTTACTACGACGTCCAGCTGCCCGATCTGGACGGCCCGCAGCTGCGGGCCCGCTTCCGCGCGGACGACGAGGGCCGCATCCGCTTCCGCTCCATCCTGCCCTCGGAGTACCCGATCCCCGACGACGGCCCGGTGGGACGGATGCTGGCCGCGGTCGGACGGCACCCCTACCGCGCCCCGCACGTCCACTTCATGATCAGCGCGCCCGGGCGGCACACGCTCGTCACCCAACTGTTCGTCGCCGGCGGCGCCCACATCGACGACGACACCGTCTTCGGCGTCAAGGACGCGCTGGTCGTCGACTTCCCCGAGCATCAAGGGCCCACCCCCGACGGCCGCCCGGCCGACGGCCCGTGGCGCTCCCTCGACTACACCTTCCGCCTCGCCCCCGCACCCACCCCCGGAGACCGGTAAGAACATGACCGACCGCACCATCCCCGACTCCGCCTACGACACGGACGTCCTCGTCGTCGGCAGCGGACCCGCCGGGAGCAGCGCCGCCCTGCTGCTCGCCACGTACGGCATACGCACCACCCTGGTCAGCAAGTACGGCTGGACGGCCGACACCCCGCGTGCCCACATCACCAACCAGCGCACCCTGGAGGTGCTGCGCGACCTCGGCATCGAGGAGCAGGCGCTGGCCGCGGGCACCCCGCAGCACCTGATGGGTGACACGGTGCTGTGCACCGCGCTGACCGGCGAGGAGATCGGGCGCATCCGTACCTGGGGGACGGGTGACGACCGGCTCACGGAGTACACCGCCGCCAGCCCCTGCCCGATGACCGACCTGCCGCAGCACCTCCTGGAACCGATCCTGGTGGGCAACGCCGCGGCGCGCGGCGCAAAGGTCCGCTTCGACACCGAGTTCGTCCGCCTGGAGCAGGACGAGGACGGTGTCACCGCGTACCTGTACGACCGGCTGCGGGGCGATGAGTTCACGGTCCGGGCCCGCTACCTGGTCGGTGCGGACGGTGCCCGCAGCCGGGTCGCCGAGCAGGCGGGCCTGCCCATCGCCGGGCAGGAGGGCAAGGCCGGCAGCATGAACATCGTCTTCCGTGCCGACCTGAGCGCACATGTCGCCCACCGCCCCAGCGTCCTGTACTGGGTGATGCGTCCCGGCGCTGAGACCGGCGGTATCGGCATGGGGCTGGTGCGGATGGTCCGGCCCTGGAACGAGTGGCTGCTGACGTGGGGGTACGACATCGACGAGGCGCCGCCGGAGATCGACGGCGCCGAGGCCCGGCGGATCGTCCACGATCTGATCGGTGACGACTCGATCGACGTCGAGATCACCTCGACCTCGCTGTGGACCGTCAACCACACCTACGCCACCCGCTACTCCACCGGCCGGGTCTTCTGCGCGGGTGACGCCGTGCACCGCCATCCGCCGTCCAACGGCCTCGGTTCCAACACCTCCGTGCAGGACGCCCACAACCTGGCCTGGAAGCTGGCGATGGTGGTGCGCGGCCAGGCGGGCGAGGGGCTGCTCGACACCTACACCGCCGAGCGCGCGCCGGTCGGCCGGCAGATCGTCGACCGTGCCAACCTCAGCCGCGATCAGTTCGGCCCGATCTTCCAGGCGCTGGGCGTCGGCGGCGGTGCCGACCAGGAGGGCATCGCGGGCGCGCTGGCCGCCTGCCGCGCGCCGGACGCCGAGGGCGCGCGGCGGCGGCGCGAGCTGGACGCGGCGATCGAGCTGAAGAACTACGAGTTCAACGCGCACGGCGTGGAGCTGAACCAGCGGTACGTCTCGGCCGCCGTCCTCGACGACGGGGGTGCGGCGGAGGAGTGGCCGCGCGACCGGGAGCTGTACCACCAGCCCAGCACCCGGCCCGGCGCGAAGCTGCCGCACGTCTGGCTGACGGACGCCGGCGGGCACCGCGTCTCGACCCTCGACCTCGTCGGGAAGGGCGGGTTCACGCTGGTCACCGGCGTCTCGGGGACCGTGTGGGAGATCGCGGCGGAGTCCTGTGCGGCCGGGCTCGGCATTCCGCTCCGTACGGTACGGATCGGCTCGGACGCCGCCCGGGACGCGTACGGGGACTGGCGGCGGCTGTGCGGCACCGACGAGTCCGGCTGCCTGCTGGTACGTCCCGACGGCTGTATCGCCTGGCGTCAGGAGAGCGCGCCCGGTACGGAGGACGAGGCGCGGGCCGGGCTGGGCAAGGCACTGGCGTCGGTGCTGCAGCGCTGACGGTGCATCAGGGTGCCGGCGGTCCGACGGGCCGCCGGCACCGCTGTCGTCAGGGGATGTAGCGGGTGCGGTCCGTGCACAGCGACCAGATGACGAAGACGCCGAGCGCGATGCCGACCGTGGCCCAGACGGGCTGGTACGGCAGCCACATGAAGTGCGCGATCACGTACAGGCCCGCCAGCACGATGCCGGACGTGCGGGCCCAGCGGGCGCCCTTGAGCAGGCCGAAGCCGGTGATGGCCACGACGATGCCGAGGATCAGGTGGATCCAGCCCCACACGGTGGTGTCGAACTCGTAGACGTAAGTGCCGGTCAGTTCGTTGCTCAGCAGGTACACCTGGTTGTTGGCGATGCCGGCGATGCCCTCCAGGACGCCCAGGACCCCGGAGACCAGCATCAGGACCCCGGCGAAGAGCGTGCCGCTGGCCGCCCAGACGTTCTCCGGGCCGTGCGCCCGGGGCTGCTTGGGGCCCGCTGCGTGGGGTGCTGCCTGCGACATGGTGGCTCCCCTCCGTGACATACGGGTGCGAATGTCGTCGGTCCAGCGTCGTCCCGCCGCGCCCCGGTGTCCACCGGATACGTCGCCGACCGCACGAACCCGGTCCCGGACGGGCACGCCCCACTGGACACCGGGACCGGACGGCCTCAGCATTCTTCGGGCGTGCCCAGGAAGTGGAAGCCGGGGCGGGGGTGCATGAGGAAGTCGTGGTGCGAGATGTTCCAGGCGTAGGCCCCGGCCATCCCGAACGCCACCCGGTCGCCCGCCCGGAGCCCGGCCGCCGGCGCATGCCGCGCGAGCAGGTCCTTGGGCGTGCACAGCTGACCGGTCAGCGTCACGCGGTCACCGTTGGCCGCCGGGCGGGGCCAGGGGTGCGGCCAGGGCGTGCCGGTGGGCAGTACCGTGCAGGGCTGGTCGTGGCCCTTGGTGGCGGGGGTGCGCAGGTGGTGGGTGCCGCCCCGGACGACGGCGAACTCCTCGCCGTGGCTGCGCTTCACATCGAGCACCTCGGTGACGTACCAGCCACAGTAGGCCGTGAGGGCGCGCCCCGGCTCGATGCGCAGGGTCAGGCCGGGGTGGGCGGCGGTGAGCCGGGCCAGGCCCGCGCCGTAGGCCGCCCAGTCGAAGCGGGCCGCCGGGTCGGTGTAGTCGACGGCCATGCCGCCGCCGACGACCACCTCGGAGAGCGGGACGCCGTGGCGGGCGGCGAGTGCGGTGGCCCAGGTGATGACCGCCCCGGCGACCGTGAGCTGTTCCGCCGCCGCCAGCCCGCTCGCCAAGTGGGCGTGCACGCCCCGGAGTTCGAGCTGCGGGTAGGTGTCGTCGGCCAGCAGGCGCACGGCCTCGTCGGCGTCGGCGGGGTCGAGGCCGAAGGGGGCGGGGCGGCCGCCCATCGCGAGCGGGACGCCGTCCAGGGAACCGTCGTCGACGGGCAGGTTGACGCGTGGCAGGACGGCGACGCGCCGGCCCGGGATGTGCCGTGCGGCCAGGTGGCCGAGCAGGTGCAGCTCGTGCAGGCTCTCCACGTGGAAGCGCTCGACGCCGGCGGTCAGCGCTCCGGCCAGCTCGGCCGGGGTCTTGCCGGGGCCGCCGAACGCCAGGGGAAGGCCTGGCACGGCCTTGCGGACGTGCGTCAGCTCACCGCCGGAGGAGACCTCGTAGCCATCCACGTACGGGCGCAGCGCGGCCAGGATCTCCGGTTCCGGGTTGGCCTTGGCGGCGTAGTACAGCTCGACGCGGCCGGGGAGGGCGGCCCGCACGTGGGCGGCATGGTCGCGGAGCGCCGTCAGGTCATAGCAGTACGAGGGGAGGTCCTCGGGGCGCAGGGTGTCGACGTGCGCGCGGACCGCGGGGGTGGGTTCGGTCATCGGGCGGTCCCCGTGGTGGCGGAGAGGACGGATTCGGCGAGCGGGGAGGGCAACGGGACGTAGCGGGCCGCGCGGTCGGGCTTGCGGGCCCAGCGGGTGAGCAGGTTGGCCTTGGCGGGCAGGGGTACGCCGGCGAGCAGTGCGGCCAGCCGCGGCGGGCAGCCGTGGCGGTCCGCGTGGCGCCGGAGGGTGCGGCGTACCTCGCGCCACAGTTCGGCCTCGCTGTCCGGGTGGAGGTCGGCGAGCGCGGCGACCAGTTCGGCGACGTGGTTGACCAGCAGGCAGTACACGACGCGGTCCCAGCCGCGCTGTGCGTCGTAGGTCAGCGGCCCGGCGACCTCGGCGGGCAGTGCGGCGAGGGTGTCCGTGTGCCGGTCGTCGACGAGTTTGGTGCCCTCCAGGTCGCGGAGCAGTACCTGGGCGGGCATGCCGTCGCCGTCGACACAGATCAGCACGTTCTGCAGGTGCGGTTCGAAGACCAGGCCGTGGTCGAAATAGGCGGCCAGTACCGGCGGGATGAGCAGGTCGAGGTAGGCGGCCCACCACTTCAGTGCGGTGGGCCGGTCGGTGCCGGCCGGCAGCCGGGAGAGGTGCGCGGGGCCGGCCGGGTACTCGTCGGCGACGGCGGCGGCGAGCAGGGGTGTGGTGCCGGGCAGCAGGCGCCGGGACAGCCCCTCGCGGACGATGACGCCGAACCCTTCGAGGAGTGCGGTGTCGGTGGTGCCGTCGGGGCCGGGGAGAGCGAGGCTGCGGTACGCGGGTTCGCGGAGCACGGCGCAGCCGGGGAAGCGGGCGGTCAGGTCGTCCAGGACGGGGGCGAGCAGCCGGGTGAGCGCGACGGCGCCGGACAGTTCGTAACGGGCGTTCTTGCGGAGGCAGTTGGTGATGCGGACGTTCAGGCTGAACTTCAGGAAGGTGTCGGGCGTGTAGAGGGTGCGGACCGAGGCGGTCGCGGCGTAGGGCACGTCGCCCCTGCCCAGGACGCGGATGTCGGCACGGGCCAGCGCGACCCGGAGCCCCGGGTGGTCGCGCAGCAGCTCGTACTGCCAGGGATGTGCGGGCAGCAGCCGGTACCCGTCGGGGACCGGTACGGCGGCCGCGTCCAGCGGATCGGCGGCGTCCGGCGCCGCGGTCTCCTCCGCGATGAGGTGGTCGCGTACGGCGAGGAGCAGCAGCGGGAAGGTGCCGCCGGTCTCGGGCGCGTACTCTCGCCAGGCCTCCGGGTCGCCGGTGCGGGCCTTGGGGGTGGGGTGGAAGCGGTGGCCGAGGACGAGGGACTGCTCGGAGGCCACGTAGGTGTCGCGCCAGTCGCCGGTGCCGTGCTGGGCGGCGCCGGCGTCGTCGGGGGCGCGGGCATCCCGGGCGGCCAGGGCCGCCGTGGTCGCCCGGTGGCCGGCGGCGACCTGGGACAGGAACTCGTCGTTGGTGACGCCGGTCCGCAGGGTCAGCTCCGCGTGCACGTACTCGGCCAGCCGGCGCCAGTCGATCTCGGTCCAGCCCTCGCCGTCGCGTTCGGCCACCGGACCGGTGAAGCGGTGCGCACCGGTCAGCGAGGTGCGGCGCAGCGCGACGCGCAGCCGGACACCGCGGCGGGGGAGTCGCAGCAGCAGGTGGCCCCGGTGGACGGCGGTCTGGTGCTCGGGTCCCGAGACCTCGCGGAGCAGGCAGTTGAGCAGGGTGTGGGCCACGGCGTCGTCGGCGGTCGGCAGTCCGGTGGGGGCGGCGGTGGGCGCTTCGGTCCGTCCGGTGGCGTGATTGGTCAGCGGGGGCATCAGGGGCTCCTGCGAGTAGCGGGAAGACGGGGGAAGGGGGCGGGGAGCCATGGCGGTCGGGCGGGTGCGCGGGCGGGCACCGGGGCCGCTGTTCACCGGACGCCCGCCGTCGGCAGCAGGTAGTTGGGGCCCGTGGTGTAGTGCTTGTTGATGTCGGCAGCGCCCGAGCGCTCCTTCGTCAGCAGCGTGCCGGCGCTCACCATGGCCTTGACCGGCAGCCGCGGGGCGTCCAGCAGCCGGGCGCGCAGGACGGCGCCGGGCTCTCCGGGGCCGGTGCCGAGTCGCTCGACGGCCTCGGCCAGCCGGTCGCGGACGAGCGCCAGCAGCCGGTCCAGCGGGGCCCGGCCGTGTCGTGCCAGCCCGAAGGCGTAGGAGCCGGCGCACAGGTGGACGGTGATGGTGGTGAACACCTCGCACACAGGCCCGTCGCTGTCGCCGCAGATCCGCCGGTCGGCGAAGTCCGCGGGGCCCGGCGCGTCCCGGCCCAGCCGTTCCCGCAGCCGCACGGTGTTGATCCGGGGCCCGTCGTTGTCCTTGAACAGCAGCCGCAGCCGGGTCCCGCGCGGTCCCGTCCCGTCCAGCACCAGCGACACGTTCTGCTGGTGGGACTCCAGGCCGATGCCATAGCCGAAGAGCGTGGTCTGCCAGTCGAACAGCAGGGTCAGGAAGGCGTCGAGCAGGGCGAGCGGGTCGCCGCCGTAGAACCGGTCGGCGAAGTGGTCGATGACCAGCCGGCCGCCGGGGGCCGGGGCGAGCAGCGCGGCCAGCGGGACGACGGTGCTTCCCGCGAGCCCGGCCGGGTAGCGGCGGCACAGTACGGCGAGCAGCTCGTGCCCGGCGTGCGCGTACACCGTCTCGTCGGCCTGGAGCACCGACTCCCGGAAACGCGGCTCGCGCGCGAGGACCGTCTCCAGCAGCCGCTGGCCCGCTGCCCCGTCGACCAGTGTGCCGGGTTTGATGGTGCGCCGGTTGCGCAGCCCGAGCGTCGCCGTGGCCAGCGGCAGCTTGAGGTGCAGCAGTGGGTCGGCCGCCAGCGCCACCGTGCGCATCGACAGGGTCGGCACGGCGAGCGGCCCCGGGCGCGGGGACAGCACCGCCTCTCCGGCCAGTCCCGTCTCGCGCAGCGCGGCATCCAGCGGTGCCCCGACGGTCAACGGGTGCACGGGTAACGCGAAGTGAGTGGCACTCTGCTCGGGGGCGTCCGAGTCATCGACGAGTGGCGCGTGGCCGTCCGCGTCGCCCGCCACGGTGACCGCGGTACGCGGCAGCAGCAGCCGGCGCAGCGGGAAACGCGGGTGGAACTCCGGTGCGTACGCCCGCAGCCCGGCCTCGTCCAGGCCGGCGCGCCCGCGCGAGGCCGGGTACACCGGGTGGTCGAGGCGGGCGGCGAGCGCGTCGTGCGCGAGCCCCGCGGCCGGGCCGGTCCAGTGGGCGGGATCGGGGCCGTACCGGTCCGCCAGCGCGGTGGTGAGTTCGTCGTGCGTGGCGGTGTGCAGGCGCAGTGCCGCCAGGGCCTCCCGGCACTCCGCCGCGAACGCGTCGAAGCCGTCCCGGTCGAGCGGGTCGGCGAGCGCCCGCAGCGCGGCGAGGACCTCGCCGGTGCCGGTCAGCCGGGTGCCGTTGGACTCGCGGACGAGCAGCGGCAGCCGGGCTGCGTACTCGGCCTGGTAGCCGTCGGGCGCCAGCGGCAGGAGCAGCGCCTCGCCGGTCCGGGCGGGCAGCCGCAGCCACGGCCCGTCCGGGCGGTCCAGGACCGTGCTGCGGGTCCGCAGGCCGACCACGTCCTCCCGCAGCAGCGTGCTCAGCACACGCACCAGCAGCGCGCGCTCCTCCGGCGCCCGGTCCGTCCCGGGCCCGGCCGGGGCCCCCGTCGGGGCGGTCACCGGGTGATCTCCCAGCGCTCGGTGGCGAAGAACGCCTCGACCGCCCGGTCGACGGCCCGCTGATCGCTGCCGATGGCCCGCAGTGCGCCGAGGTAGTCGCGGTTGGTGCGGTGGTGCGGCTGCTCGGTGCCGACGGCGCGCAGCGGACGGTACGAAAGGCGCACCCCGTCGGCCGTACGGTCCTGTGCGGCGGGCGCGGCGGTGAGGGTGCCGGCGCGGTCGGCGAGGGCGTACCACACGCCCGCCGCACCGTCGGTCCGTGCACCGAGGCCGGCGGGCAGCGGCTCACCCAGGTGGGTACGGAGGATGTGGGCGAAGAGCGGTACGTCGAGCACCTCGGCGAGCAGCAGGTCGCACTGGTCGCCGATGGCGCGGTAGTTGACCTCGATGAGCCGGGCCCGGCCCTCGTGGACGACGAACTCGGTGTGACAGGCGCCGAAACCGACGCCCAACGCGTCCAGTTGGGCCAACACCTGCGCCGTGACCGGCTCGGGGTGGGCGGCGACGAACGCGAGGCGCTCCTCGATGAAGGCCGGGGGAGCGGAGACCGCGGTGTGGAAGCCGCCGAGGACGTGCAGCGTCCGGCCGTCACCCAGGGTCTCCAGGGTGTACAGCTCGCCGGGCAGGTACTCCTCGGCGACGAGCGTCGCCTCCGGACGCCGGGAACGTATCTCCTCGACCCGCTCGACCAGTTCGCCGGGGCCGTCCGCCAGCACGACGTCCTCGCTGGCCACGCCCTCGCGGGGCTTGACGACACAGGGGTACGGCAGGCCGGCGGCCAGTGCCTCCGCGTCCTCGCCGGGGGCGAGCTGCGCGGACCGTACGGTGTCCAGGCCGGTGGCGGCGAGATGGCGGCGCATCTCGGCCTTGTCCTTGGCACGCAGCGCTGCGCGCCAGTCCTTGCCGGGCAGGCCGAAATATTCGGCGGCCAGCGCGGCCTGGGTCTGCAGGTGGTCGCTGTTGGTGAAGACCGCGTCGCCGGGGCCGAGCGCGGCGATCCGGCCGATGACCGCGCGGACGTCGTGGACGTCGCACTCGACGAGCTCGGCGTCCGGATACTTTCCGCGGTGGGCTGCGGGCCGGTCCGTCAGCACGGTGACGTCGAGGCCGAGCCGGGCGGCGGCGGGCAGGAAGCCGTCGGTGACCGAGTCGGTAGGGTTGAGTGCGAGCACATGCATCCGCATGAGAGGGCCCCTTCTGGTCCGGGGTGGTGCGGGACGGCGATGGGCGCCGGCCAACGGGGCTTCGGTGGCTGGTGGTTCGTTCATCACCACGCGTCGTTACGTTAGGTTAGGCAAACCTAAATCTGCAACTGAGGTGGTGCGAATCGGCGAACCAGCCGCTTCCGTACCTTCAGCGAGGAGCGAACCGCAGACTGCCTACCCGCCCGCACCCCCGCAACCACACATTGCGGGGCGCAAATTCGGTTGTCCGAAAGCATGCTCCTTGCTGAAGTGTGCGGATGAATCACGAATCGGTGCTTACGGAGTACGACCGGCGCATGCGGCAGGATGCCCGGCCGGACGGGCCGGGCGCCCGGATCGAGCGGGTGGACGGCGTCGTCCGGCAGACCGCCGGCACCGCGGACGGCTGGAACGGTGTGCTCTGGTCGGACCTCACCACCGCCACCGTGGACGCCGCGATCACCGCCCAGATCGAGCACTTCACCGCGCTCGGCCGCGTCTTCGAGTGGAAGCTGCATGCCCACGACCGCCCTGCCTGCCTCGCCGAGCGGCTGCGCGCCGCGGGCTTCGAGCCCGAGGACGAGGAGACCCTGATGGTCGCCGAGACCGTTGCCCTGCCCACCGCCGTCGACCTCCCCGACGGCATCCGGCTGGAAGAGGTCACCGGCCCCGCCGGCGTGGACCTCATGGTCGCCGTCCACGAACGGGTCTTCGGGCCCGGCCGCGCCCACTTCCGCACCCAGCTCCTCGACCGGCTCGCCGAGGCGCCGGAAACGGTGGCGGCGGTCGTCGCCATGGCCGGCGACACCCCGGTGAGCGCGGCCCGCGCGGAACTGCCGCCCGACGCCCCCTTCGCCTCGCTCTGGGGCGGCGGCACCCTCCCGGAGTGGCGCGGCCGCGGCCTCTACCGCGCTCTCATCGCCCACCGCGTCCGCATCGCCGCGGCGCGCGGCCACCGCTACCTCCAGGTCGACGCCTCCGACCAGAGCCGCCCCATCCTCCAGCGGCTCGGCTTCGCCGCCCTGACGACCACCACGCCCTACGTCTACGGCGAGTGAGTCACCGCCGTCGGGCCCGCGCACCCGATGGCCACGTCACGCCTCACCGGTCGTGCCGCGGGCCAGCCGCAGGGTGACGATCTCGAAGGGGTGGAGCGCCAGGTCCAGTACGCCGTCCTCGCACTCCTCCCCGCCGTCCCCGGCCGGCCGTTCCAGCAGATCGCACCGCACGGCGGACGCCACGGGGAATCCGCAGCTCAGCCGGGTGCGGGCGCGTCCGCCGCGGGCCTCGTGCAGGCGTACCACCACATCCCCGCTGCCGTCGTCCGCGAGCTTGACCGCCGTGACGGTGACGGCGTCGTCGGCCACCGACACCAGCGGCTCCACCGCCGCCGCGCCCGTCACCCGCCGCTCCGGCAGGTTCAGCGCCCAGCCTTCCCGCACCGCGTCGCCGAGCCCCGCGCCCGGCACCAGCGCGCAACGGAAGCGATGCACGCCCTGGTCGGTGCGCGGGTCGGGGAAGCGCGGCGCCCGCAGCAGGGACAGCCGTACGGTCGTGGTGGTGCCGCGGCCCGTCTCGCGAGCGGCGCGCGAGGCGTCGTACCCGTACGTCGAGTCCGTCACCAGCGCGACGCCCCAGCCCGGCTCCTCGACATGCACGAACCGGTGCGCGCACGCCTCGAACTTCGCCGCGTCCCAGCTGGTGTTGGTGTGCGTGGGCCGGTAGAGGTGGCCGAACTGGGTCTCCGCCGCCACCCGGTCGGCGTGCACATCGAGGGGGAAGGCCGCCTTGAGGAACTTCTCCGTCTCGTGCCAGTCCACCTCCGTCGCGATCTCCAGCCGCGCCGCGCCCGGCGGCAGCGTCAGCACCTGCGTGACGGACGAGTCGCCGAACGTGCGCCGCACGCGGATGGCCCCGGCCGTGCCGCCGTCCACCGCCGTCACCTCGTCCGCCTCGACGAGATCCGTCACCGTGTTGCGGTAGAACTCGTCCACGTCCCAGGCGTCCCACATCGTCGGGAAGTCCTGGTGCAGCTGGAGCAGGTTGGCCGCCTTGCCCGGGGCGAGGGTCTCCCGCTCGGCCCGCAGGTCGTACAGCGACACCAGCAGCCCCCGGCCGTCGATCTCGGCCTGCAGCAGCCCGTTGTCCAGCACGTAGCCGCCGCCGGCGCGCGGCACGCAACCGGTGCCGTTCGGCGCCGCCGGCTCGGGCAGCGCGCCCCGCGCCGGCACGCCCTCCCGGCCGTGCGGGGCCGCGTTGAACACCAGTGTGGTGCCCGCCGCCGGATCGCCCGCCAGCGCCCGCTGCGCAGCCCCGATCAGCTCCTCCAGCTCGGCCGCGATGCGCGCGTACCGCTCGGCCGCTTCCCGGTGCACCCACGCGATGGACGTGCCCGGCAGGATGTCGTGGAACTGGTGCAGCAGCACCTCCTTCCACAGCCGGTCCAACTCCTCGTACGGGTACGGGTGGCCGGCGCGTACCGCCGCCGTCGCCGACCACAGCTCCGCTTCGTACAGCAGATGCTCGCTGCGCCGGTTCCCCTGCTTCGTACGGACCTGGCTGGTCAGCGTCGCGCGGTGCAGCTCCAGGTACAGCTCACCGGTCCACACCGGCGCGTCCGGGTACTCCGCCTCCGCCTTCGCGAAGAAGTCGGCCGGCTTCTCGAACGTGACCCGCGCCGAGCCCTCCAGGTCCGCCAGCCGCCGCGCCCGCGCCAGCATGTCGCGGGTCGTGCCGCCGCCCCCGTCGCCCCAGCCGGTCGGCGCCAGCGAGCGGGACGCCGCGCCCTTCTCGCGGAAGTTGCGGGCCGCGTGCGCGACCTCCTTGCCCGACAGCTGCGCGTTGTAGGTGTCCATCGGCGGGAAATGCGTGAACACACGGGTGCCGTCCAGGCCCTCCCACCAGAACGTGTGGTGCGGGAACTTGTTGGTCTGGCTCCAAGAGATCTTCTGGGTCAGGAACCACTTCGCACCGGCCTGCCGCACCAGCTGGGGGAGCGCCGCCGAGTACCCGAAGGTGTCCGGCAGCCACACCTCCTCGGTCTCGACCCCGAACTCCTCCAGGAAGAACCGCTTGCCGTGCACGAACTGCCTGGCCAGCGCCTCGGAGCCGGGCATGTTGGTGTCCGACTCCACCCACATGCCGCCCACCGGCACGAACCGGCCGTCCGCCACCGCCTTCTTCACCCGCGCGTACACCTCGGGCCGGTGCTCCTTCAGCCACGCGTACTGCTGCGCCTGCGACATCGCGTACACGAAGTCCGGCTCGTCCTCCAGCAGCGCGGTCATGTTGGACGCGGTACGTGCCACCTTCCGCACCGTCTCGCGGAGCGGCCACAGCCACGCCGAGTCGATGTGCGCGTGCCCGACGGCGCTGATCCGGTGTGCCGAGGCGTGGGCGGGCGCGGACAGCACCTCCGTCAGCTGCTCCCGGGCGCGGGCCGCAGTGCCGCCGATGTCCTGGAGGTCCACCGCGTCCAGCGCCCGCTCCACCGCGCGCAGGATCTCCCACCGGCGCGCCGTGTCCTCGCCCAGCTCGGCCATCAGCTGGCCCAGCACTTCGAGGTCGTGCACCAGCTCCCACACGGTGGTGTCGAAGACGGCCAGGTCCAGCCGGGCGAGCTTGTACTGCGGCACGTCACCGGCCGTCTCCCGGTCGCCCAGCTCGGTGGGGAGGAAGGGGTGGTAGTCCAGGATGACGGGGTTGGCGGAGGCTTCGACGTGCAGGCGCACTTCTTCACCGCCGCGCACGGGCGCACCGATCCGAACCCACTGGTTCCGCGGGTTCAGCCCCTTCACCGGTGAGCCGTCCGGCCGGTACACCAGGCCCTCGCACTGGAAGCCCGGCATGTTCTCGTCGAAACCCAGGTCGAGCAGCGCCTCCACGGTCCGGCCCGCCCACTCCTCGGGAACGGTGCCGCTGACCGTGAACCAGCTGGTGCCCCACGGCGGGCCCCAGGGGGCGCCGGGCTCGATGGGGGTGCGGGGTGCGGCGATGCCCTCGGCGACCGGGACCGGTTCGCCGGGCGCGTGCCACACGCCGACGGTCAGCGGCACCGACTCCGGATACACGGCGGGCCACAGGCGCTCTTCGAGGACCCGCTTGAGTCGGGCTTCGGTGGTGGTGCGGTGGTCGTGCATGACGGTGGGGCTCCTCAGGACGGGGACGGGATCAGGCCTCTTCGGGGGTGCGTACTTCCGTGATGCCGCGCGCCTTCAAGTGCGCTGCGTCATAAGCGAGTTCACGCCGTACGCAGGCCGGTCGCAGGCCGCTCTCCGCGAGCCGCATCCACGCCTCGAAGACCGGCCCGCCGGGCGCGCACGGCGTACCGCTCTCCACGGCGAGCGCGAGGGTGCGCGGCGCGGGGGAGTGGGGCGCGGCCCGCTCCTCCCGCACGGCATCGGCGAATGCCCGTCCTACCGGCTTGGCCTCGCGGTCGTTGGTCAGCAGCCCGAGGCTGTACTCCAGCTCCGGGAAGTCGGCCAGCGCCCGGTCCACGTCGTGCGAGCACCACCATGTGATGCCCCACAGGTCCGGGCAGTCCAGCGCGGCGCGCACGGTGTCGCGGACGAAGGCGGGCGCGTGCGCGGCGGGGATGTGCGGCGCGGGCGCGCCCACCTCCTGGAGCCACACCGGCCGGGCCGGGTCCTCCGCCCACGCCTTGGACAGCTCGATGAGGTACGCGGCGTGCTGCCTGGTGGCGGTGGACTCCCGCCCGTACCGCTGCGCCGTCCCGTTGAACACCCACGCGTGCACGGCGGTCAGCGCACCGAGCGTGGCGGAGTGGGCCGGGGTGAACGGATGCCCGTCGAGGTACCAGGCGGCGTCGTACGAGGCGTGCAGGTGGAGGCGGTCCGGCGCACCCCGCTCGCAGGCGGCCAGCATCCGTTCCAGCCATGCGCTCGCCTGGTCGGGCGTGATCCTGTCAGGATCCGGGTGCGGGTCGCCGGAGAACTGGTTGGTCTCGTTGCCGAGCGTCATGCCGAGAAAGTTCGGCCGGTCGGTGAGGGCCGCGGCCAGCGTCTCCAGGTAAGCGGCCTGGGCACCCACCACGTCCGGGTCGGTGAAGAGGTTGCGGCGGTGCCAGGTGGTGGTCCAGGCGGGCACGAAGTCGAAGCTGGAGAGGTGGCCCTGGAGGCCGTCGACGGCGACGTCCAGGCCGCGGTCGGCGGCCGCGTCGGCGAGCGCGACCAGCTGGTCCACCGCGCGCGGCCGGATCAGGGTGCGGTTGGGCTGGAACAGCGGCCAGAGCGGGAAGACGCGTACGTGATCCAGGCCGAGTGCGGCGACGGAGTCCAGGTCGGCGCGTACCTCGTCCAGGTCGAAGTCGAGCCAGTGGTGGAACCAGCCGCGGGTGGGCGTGTAGTTCACGCCGAAGCGCAAGGGGGGCATACGCAGGGGTCCTGTCCCTTCGGTGGTGAGTCAGCCCTTGACCGCGCCCTCGCCGACGCCGCGGAAGAAGTACCGCTGGAGGCACGCGAACAGCACGATCAGCGGGGCGACCGCGATGATCGTGCCGGCCGCGACCACACGGGGCTTGTCGGCGAAGGTTCCGTGCAGGAAGTTCAGGCCGACGGTGAGGGTGAAGCGGTCGGGGTCGGAGAGGACGATCAGCGGCCAGAGGAAGTCGTCCCAGGCGCCCATGAACGCGAAGATCGCGACGACCGCGAGCGTGCCCCTGACCGACGGCAGTGCGATGCGCCAGAAGCGTTGCCAGACGTTGGCGCCGTCCACGACGGCCGCCTCCTCGATCTCGTACGGGATCGCGCGGAAGGCGTTGCGCATCAGGAGCACGTTGAGCGCCCCGACGCTGCCGGGCAGCACCACGGCCACCAATGTGTTGTTCAGGCCCAGGTCACGCATGGTGGTGAACTGCGCGATGATGATCGACTCCAGCGGCACGAGCAGCGCGGCGACGAAGACCAGACCGGCCGCCGTACGGCCGCGGAACCGCAGCCGGGCCAGCGCGTATCCGGCGAGCGAGGCGCCGAAGCAGTTGGTGAGGACGTTGGCGGCCGCGACCTTCAGCGAGTTCAGTGTGTAGTCCCACACCGGGATGATGCGGGCCACCTCGCCGTAGTTGGCGAGCGTCGGATCGTGCGGGACGAAGGAGGGCGGTGAGGGGTAGATGTTCTCGTTCGGGCCCTTGAGCGAGGTGGACAGCTGCCACAGGAAGGGGCCGACGGAGATCGCCAGCACGGCGAGCATCAGCACGTAGCGCACGATCCGCTCCGTGCGGCCGACGCGGGTCACGCGGTCTTCTCCTTACGGTCGGCGCGCAGCACCAGCAGCATCAGCAGCAGCGCGATGCAGAAGATGACGAGGGACAGGGCGGAGGCGTAGCCGACCCGCCCGGACAGCCCGGTGCCGGAGCGCTGGACGAGCATCACCAGCGTGCTGTCCTCACCGGCCGGCCCGCCGGTCGGCCCGGCCAGCAGGTACACCTCGGAGAACACCTTGAAGGCGGCGACCGAGGAGAGCGCGCCGACCAGCACCATCGTGGAGCGCACCGCGGGAACGGTGACGGTGACGAAGCGGCGCAGCGGCCCCGCGCCGTCCACGGCCGCGGCCTCGTGCAGCTCCTTGGGCACCTGCGCCAGCGCCGCCAGGTAAATGATCATGTAATAGCCGAGGCCCTTCCATACGGTGAGGGCCATCGCGCACAGCAGTACCAGCCAGGCATCCCCGAGGAAGGACACCGGGCCCGCGCCCACCACCTCCAGCATGCTGTTGAGCAGCCCGCGGTCGTCCAGCATCCACACCCAGATCAGCGCGACGACGACCACGGACGCGACCACGGGCGTGTAGAAGGCGGCCCGGAAGAACACCACGCCCTTCAGCGGCTTCTCCACCAGCAGGGCCACCAGCAGCGGCAGCAGCACCGTGCAGGGCACCACGACCACCACGTACAGCACGCTGTTGCGCAGCGCGGTCCAGAACTGCGGGTCGTGCAGCATCTCCTGGAAGTTGCGCAGCCCCACCCAGACACCGGGGGTGAGCGTGCGCGCGTCGGTGAAGGCGTGCTGCACCGTGCTGAGGAACGGATGGAGGACGAAGACCGCGACCACCGCCAGGCCGGGCAGCAGGAAGAGCCAGGGGCTGGCCGCGCGATGGGTACGTGCGCTCATCGCTCAGCCCTGCTGGAGCAGCCGGTTGCTCTGCGCGACCGCGTCGTCCAGTGCCTGCTTCGGCGACTTGTCGCCCTGGAGCGCCTTGGCGACCTCGTTCTGCAGGACGGTCTTCATCTCCTCCGTCATCACCACGGGTGTGTAGTTGACCGCGCCGTCCAGCATCTTCGCCGAGGCCACCCGCACCCGGCCCTCGTCGGTGCCGTCGTCCTTCGTCCAGTACGGCTTGTCCAGCGAGCCCTTGGTGCTGGGGAAGACCGCGACCTGGTGCGCGAAGGACTCCTGGTTGCGCTGGTTGGTGACGAAGCGCGCGAAGGCGATGGCCGTCGCCTTGTGCGCGCTGCGGTCGTTGATGCCGAGGCCCATCACGTACATGTTGGGCTTGCCGGTGTTGGCCGGCGCGTCGGTGATGCCGAGGTTCTTGTACAGATCCGGTGCGTTCTCCTTGAAGTTGGCCAGATCGTGCGCGCTGCCCGGGTTCATCGCCACTCGCTGCTGGAGGAACTTCCGGCCGGCGCTCTCCGGCGTGGCGCTCAGCGCCTGCGAGTCCAGCCCGCCGCTCCTGAACAGCTTCTTGTACGCGGTGAGCAGCTCAACGCCGCGCTTTTCGTTGTACGTGAACCGCGTCGCGTCGGCGTTCATCAGCCGTACGCCGTACCGCCCGAAGTCCTCGATCGCGGGCACCCCGGCCAGCGTGGCGACCTTCCCGCCGGAGGACTTCGCCATCTTCCCGGCGTCGGCGAAGAGCGCGTCGTACGTCGTCGGCGGCTTCTCCGGGTCCAGCCCGGCCTTCTTGAAGAGTGCCTTGTTGTAGAAGAGCGGGCCGGTGTTGAGGTACCAGGGGAAGGCGTACGCACCGTCCAGGCCGGGGAGTTCGTTGCCCTGCCAGGCCTCCGGTGTGTAGTCCCGCTCGGCCTTGGCGGTGACCGGTTCCTTGTCGAGGTTCATCAGCAGCCCCGCCTTGGCCAGCGGGTAGGACAGGTCGGGCGAGACGTTCACCACGTCGGGCAGGGTGCCGCCGCCGGCGTCCGCGCTGAGCTTCTCGGGGTAGTTCTCCGCCGGCTGGTCGATCCACTTCACCTTCGTGCCGGGGTGCGCCTTCTCGAACTCGTCGATGAGGCCGTTGAAGTAGTCCTTGTACTGTGCCCGCAGGTTCCAGGTCTGGAAGGTGATGTGGCCGCCGACCTTGCCGTCGGGGGCGCTGCCGCCGCTGTCGGCACCGCCCCCGCACGCGCTCAGGAGCAGCGCGCCCGCCAGCAGCGGTACGGCGGTACGGGCGGGTCTCGGCACACGGGTACCCCGGAAAGTGCGCATGGACGCGCGGCTCCTTCGGTCGGTCCTGGGTGGGCGTCCCAAAAGGTGCCCGCAGCCGCAGAGTTACGTCAACACTCTTTTCGAGAATTTCTTTTCCTCCCCTCGAAATCGCAGGTCAGAGCGGTGAGTGCGGGACTCTTGCGCGAATCGCTAATGCGCTTTAGTCTTTCCGCACTCAAGCGCATTAGTAGGGAAGCGGAAGAGGGAGCATGCGCCGTACGCCGGCCCGGCGGCCGACCATGAAGGACATCGCCCTGCGCGCCGGGGTGTCCGAGAGCGCGGTCTCCTTCGCGCTCAACGACCGCCCCGGCGTCTCGCCCGTGACCCGGGAGCGCATCCGCCGGGTCGCCGAACAGCTCGGCTGGCAGCCCCGCGCCGCCGCCCGCGCGCTGTCCGGCGAGGGCTCGGCCACGGTAGGGCTCGTCCTGGCCCGCCCCGCCCGCACCCTCGGCGTGGAGTCCTTCTTCCTCCAGCTGGTCTCCGGCATCCAGGAGGAGCTCTCCCGGCGCGGGCTGGGGCTGCTCTTCCAGGTGGTCGAGGGGCTGGATGCGGAGTGCGCGACCTACCGCCGCTGGTGGGCCGAGCACCGCGTGGACGGTGTCCTGGTCGTCGACCCGCGCCAGGACGACCCGCGCCCCGGCCTGCTCGGCGGGCTCGGGCTGCCCGCCGTGATGATCGGCGCCGCCGACCGGGGCACGGAGGACGGCGAGCCGCCGGCGGTCTCCACCCTCGGCGCCGACGACGCCGGCATCATGGCGGCGATCGTCGGCCATCTCCACGCGCTGGGCCACCGCCGTATCACGCACATCGCCGGACTGCCCGAATTCGCCCACACCCAGCGGCGGATCGCCTCCCTGCGCACCGAGGCCGCCCGCCTCGGGCTCACCGACGCCGCCTCGGTGACCACCGACTACTCCGACAGCGAGGGCGCGGCGGCCACCCGCCGGGTGCTGGACCAGGCGCAGCCGCCCACCGCCCTGATCTACGACAACGACGTACTCGCCGTCGCCGGGCTGGCCGTCGCCACCGGACGCGGCATCCCCGTCCCCGACCGGCTCTCCCTGGTCGCGTGGGACGACTCGGTGCTGTGCCGCAGCGTGCACCCGGCGCTGACCGCGCCGCTGCGCGACACCGCCGCCTTCGGCCGGCACGCGGCCCAGGCCCTCACCGCCCTGCTGGACGGCGCCCCCGCAGGCCACACCCAGGAACCACTGCCCCGTATCCAGCCCAGGGGCAGCACGGGCCCCGCACCGGCAGCGGTGGCGCAAGAAGGCCCTTCCGGACCGCCCCGGACATCCTGAACTCGCCCCCGCCACCGCCCCCTTGAGGCCACCTCCGTCAGAGGCGTTCCCAGTCGTACGGAGATCAACTACCGTTGACGGAGAGCTTCGTGGTCGCCGCGGTGCGTGACCGGCCGGGCGGCCCGTCGTCAGGGAGGCCGGATGACGTTTCATTGCGAATACGCCTGGCTCGGCGGCACCGGCGTCGCCGAGCAAGTCCTCATAGAAGTGGCCGACGGCCGGATCACCCGCGTCACCGACAACACCCCGGCACCCCCCGGTGCCGTCCGACTGCCCGGACTCACCGTCCCGGGCCTGGCCAACACCCACTCCCACGTCTTCCACCGCGCCATCCGCGGCCGCAGCCAGAGCGGCGTCACCGACTTCTGGCGCTGGCGCGACGTCATGTACGACGCAGCGGAACACCTCGACCCCGACCGGATGTACGCCCTCGCCCGCGCCACGTACGCCGAGATGGCGCTGTCCGGCATCACCGCCGTGGGCGAGTTCCACTACGTCCACCACAACCCCGACGGCACCCCGTACGACGACCCCAACGCCATGGGCCGCGCGCTCGCCGGCGCGGCGGCCGACGCCGGCATCCGGCTCACACTCCTCGACACCTGCTACCTGATGGCCGATATCGACGGCAGACGGCTGGAGGGCGTGCAGCGGCGCTTCAGCGACGGCAGCGCGGAGGACTGGGCCCTGCGCACCCGCGCCCTGCGGGACGGCGAGCGGCTGCGGATCGGCGCGGCCGTGCACAGCGTGCGCGCCGTGCCGCGCGAGGCGATGACGTTCGTCGCCGACGACGCCCGGCGCCGCGGCGTGCCGCTCCACGTCCACCTCTCCGAGCAGCCCGCCGAGAACGCCGCCTGCCGCCAGCGGTACGGCCGTACGCCCACCCGCCTGCTGCACGAGAAGGGCGTACTGGGCGAGGGCGCGACGGCCGTGCACGCCACGCACCTGGACTCCGCCGACATCGCGCTGCTCGGCGGCTCCGGCACCGGCGTCTGCCTGTGCCCGACCACCGAACGCGACCTCGCCGACGGCATCGGCCCCGCCGGCCGGCTGGCGGCGGCCGGCACGCCGCTGAGCCTCGGCAGCGACGCGCACATGATGATCGACCTGTGGGAGGAGGCCCGCGCCATCGAACTGGACGAGCGGCTGATCAGCGGCCGCCGCGGCCACTGGACCGCCGGTGAACTCCTCACCGCGGCGACCTCGGCGGGCACGGCCGCGCTCGGTTGGACCGCCGGCCGGATCGCCCCGGGCAGGCTCGCCGATCTCACCACCGTACGGCTGGACTCGCCCCGTACGGCGGGGGCGCGGGCCGGTGATCCGCTGGCCCACGCCGTCTTCGCCGGCACCGCCGCCGATGTCAGTCATGTCGTCGTCGGCGGCGAGCCGATCGTCGAGGACGGGCGCCACCTGCACATCGAGGACGTCGGCGGCGCCCTGGACAAGGCCATCACGGCCCTGCTGGCCGACTGAGGCGCGCGTCGATCAGCCGGTGGGGGGGGGGGGGGGGGGGGGCGGGGGGCCCGCCCCCCCCCCCCCCCCCCCCCCCCGGCCCCCCCCCCCCCCCCGCGCGGGGGGC
>NZ_JBITXI010000008.1:86191-209699 GCF_044544605.1 Streptomyces sp. NPDC053560
GCCGCGTGCCCCGCTCGGGGGTCGGGGCCTCCTTGCACCCGCCCCGCCGGTCGGGCGGGGCGGGGGGCGGGGGCCGGGCGGCGGGGGGGGGGGGCCCCGCCCCCCCCCCGGGGGCCCCCCCCCCCCGCCGGCAGCTCGTACCGGAGCGACCTGCCGCTCTCGGTGACGGAGAAGGCCCGTGCCGAGCCGGTGGCGTTGAGCACCACGGAGACCCGCGAGCCGTCCGGGTTCTCGAAGGTCACGTTCTGCACCCCGCCGGAGCCCTGGCTGGTGGAGGCGATGCGGTGCGCGCCGCGGTCCACGAACTTGGCGACGTGGCCGAGGGTGTAGAACTCGGCGTTCCTGGTGACGGTGGAGCCGTTCACCTCCACGACGCCGTTGCAGCGGGTACCGCAGTTGCCGTAATGCGGTCCGCCGTTCTTGTCGAGGGCCACGTTCCACAGCACCACGGTCTCCGCGCCCGCGCGCATGCTGCGGATGACCAGGTTCTCGGTCTGCCACTTCAGCGAGTCCGCGAAGGTGCGCGACGGGTCGTCGCTGTCGGTGCCGGAGCACTCGGTGAAGAACACCCGCTTGCCCGCGTCCCGCACCTGCTGCTGGGCCTCGGGGCTGCCGCCGTAGCAATGGAAGGCCGCGCCCTGGACGCGGGCGATGTCCTTCGTGCGGTCCAGGACGGTGAGCGGGAAGTCCGAGCGGTCCCAGTTGTGGTCGTAGGCGAAGAGCTGGGTGGGCAGCCCCGCGGCGGTCAGCCGGCCGTCCAGGACCCGCAGGAAGTCGGCCTGCTCCTCGGCCGACATGCCCATCGAGGGGTACGTCGTCTGGAACAGCGGCTCGTTCTGCACGGTGAGGTCGTCGACGGCCACGCCGGCCCTGCCGTACGCCTGGACCGCCTTGACCAGGTAGTCGGCATAGTCCCCGTAGTGCTCGGGGGTGAGCTTGCCGCCCTCCAGCTTCCCGCTGTCCTTCATCCACGCGGGGGCCGACCAGGGCGTGCCCATCACGCGGATGCCGGGATTGATGCCCTTGGCCTGCTTCAGCAGCGGCAGGATCTCCTCGCCGTCCCGGCCGATCGAGAAGGACCCCTTGGTGTCCTCGTACGTGTAGTAGGGCAGCCGGGCGACGAAGTCCGTGCCGCCGAGGGGCTGGCGCAGGTAGTCCAGGCCGATGCCCGCGCCGTCCCGGGAGAAGAGGTCCTTCATCAGGGTGGTGCGCTGCCCTTCGGGCAGCCCGGCCACCAGGTGTGCCGAGGCCTCGGTGAAGGAGGCGCCCGCACCGGTGAACTCCTGGCTCTTCTCGCGGGAGTCCACGCTGATGTCGATCTGCTGCTTGCCGCCGTCGAAGGACACGTCGCCGGCTCTGCTGAGCTTCTTCGTGCCGTCCGCCGTGGTGACCCACACCTGCGCCGTGGTCGCGGCGGTCCGGCCGGGCCCGGGGGCGGCGTAGGCGTAGCCGGCGGCGGTCACGACGAGCGCGGCCGAGACGGCCATCACCCTCCTCCACCGTGTCCCGGGCGATCTTTTTTGGGCATGCTGATGGTGCCTGTGTTCCATGATGCGGCTCCTCCGACAGATGCGGGCCGTGTTGTGTACAGGCGTTGCAGAACCGCCCGGGCGCGTCGTGGCAGGGTTTGACGATCCGATGTGACGACGCGCCCGCGCGGGGCTTGTGGGGGTTATGCCGCGCGGCGCTCCCGGTTCCGGTGGGCGCGGACGATGTCGGCGTACCGGCGCCCGCTGTCCTTGATGGTGCGCCGCTGGGTCTCGTAGTCGACGTGGACGAGGCCGAAGCGCTTGTCGTAGCCGTAGGCCCACTCGAAGTTGTCCAGCAGCGACCAGGCGAAGTACCCGGCGAGCGGCACGCCTTGCGACACCGCGTCGGCGCACGCGGCCAGGTGCTCCTCCAGGTAGCGGACCCGCTCCGGGTCGTGCACCTGCCCGTCGGGGCCGACGGTGTCGGGGTAGGCCGAGCCGTTCTCGGTGACGTAGAGGCGCCGGGCGCCGTAGTCCTCCGTCATCCGCAGCAGCGTCTTCGTCAGCCCGGCCGGATGCACCTCCCAGCCCATGCCGGTGCGGCGGGAGGCCGGCAGCTCGATCTGCCGGGCGTACGGCAGCGAGCCGGCGGGATCGTCCGCGACGACGTTGCGGAAGTAGTAGTTCAGGCCGAGCCAGTCCAGGGGAGCTGCGACGGTCTCCAGGTCGCCCGCGCGGGCCGGCGGCTCGGTGCCGTACAGCTCCACCATGTCCTGCGGGTAGCCGCGGCCGTGCAGCGGGTCCATCCACCAGCGGTTGGTGTGCCCGTCGGAGCGGCGTGCCGCCGCGTGGTCGGCGTCGCTGTCGCTCGCCGGTTCGCAGTGCGTGAGGTTGTTGACGATGCCGACCTGCGCGCCGGGCACCGCGGCGCGGATCGCCTGCACCGCGAGGCCGTGCCCGAGGTGCAGGTGGAAGGAGGCGCGGACCGCGGCGGTGACATCGGTCAGCCCCGGCGCCATCCGCCCTTCCAGGTGGCCGATCCACGCGGAGCACAGCGGTTCGTTGAGGGTGCCCCACTGCGTGACGCGGTCGCCGAGCCGCTCGGCGACGACCGCGGCGTACGCGGCGAAGTGCTCGGCGGTCTCCCGCTCCGGCCAGCCGCCCCGGTCCTGGAGCGCCTGCGGCAGGTCCCAGTGGTAGAGCGTGACGTACGGCGTGATGCCTGCTTCCAGGAGGCCGTCGGTAAGCCGGTCGTAGAAGTCCAGGCCCGCCTTGTTGACCGGCCCGTCGCCGCCCGGCACGACCCGGGGCCAGGCCACCGAGAAGCGGTAGGCGTCGGCGCCGAGCTGCCCCATCAGGCCGATGTCCGCGCGCCAGCGGTGGTAGTGGTCGCAGGCCACATCGCCGGTGTCGCCCTTGTGGACCTTGCCGGGGGTGTGGCTGAAGGTGTCCCAGATGGACGGCGCGCGGCCGTCCTCGGCCGCCGCGCCTTCGATCTGGTACGCGGCGGTGGCCGTTCCCCACACGAAGTCGTCGGGGAGCGAGTCGAGGTACGAGTCGGACACGGAGTTCCTTTCCGCGGTGGTCACTTGACGGCGCCGGCCGTGAGTCCGGCGACGAGGTAGCGCTGGAGCAGCAGGAAGCCCGCGACGACGGGGACGCTGACGACGAGCGAGGCGGCCATGATCTGGTTCCAGTACACCTCGGTCTGGGTGGCGTAGCCCTGAAGGCCGATCGCGAGCGTGCGGGTGACGTCGTTGGTCATGACCGAGGCGAAGAGCACCTCGCCCCAGGCGGTCATGAAGGAGTAGATGGCCACCGCGACGATGCCGGGCACGGCGGCCGGCACGACGACCCGTACGAGGGCGCCGAGCGGCCCGCAGCCGTCGACCTGCGCCGCCTCGTCCAGGTCGCGCGGGATGGAGTCGAAGTACCCCACCAGCATCCAGATGGACAGCGGCAGGGTGAACGTCATGTACGTGAGGATCAGGCCGCCGCGCGAGCCGTAGAGCGCGACGCCGGTGGCGTTCCCGATGTTCACGAAGATCAGGAACAGCGGGAGGAGGAAGAGGATGCCGGGGAACATCTGGGTGGACAGCACCGTGACGGTGAACAGCTGCTTCCCCCGGAAGCGGTAGCGGCTGACCGCGTACGCCGCGAACACCGCGATCACCACCGAGCAGGCGGTCGCCGCGCCCGCGACGATCAGGGAGTTCACGAAGTACCGGCCCAGCGGCACGGTCTCCCAGATGTCCAGGTACGGCTGGAACGTCACCCGGCTGGGAAACCACCGGAAGGCCCCGGTCACGTCCTGCAGCGGCTTGAGCGAACTGCTGAGCATCACGTACAGCGGGGTGGCCGTGAAGAGCGTCAGCAGGGTGAGCAGTACCCGCCGGGTCCAGACGAAGGACCGGGGCGGCGCGGTGGGCGACTTGCCGGCCTCAGCCATGCTCGCCCCTCCTTCCACGGCCGGTGACCAGCAGGTACGCGGCCGTCACCACGAGCAGGAAGAGCAGCAGCAGGACGGACATGGCCGACCCCGAGCCGAAGTTCCAGGTCTCGAAGGACGCCTGGTAGATATGGATCGAGATCAGGTCGGCGGCCTCCGGGGCCGCCTTGCCGAAGAGCACGAACGGCACGTTGAAGTCGTTGAAGGTCCACAGGAAGAGGACCAGTACCAGGACCTGGTTGACGGGGCGGAGGGCCGGCAGGGTGATGTGCCGGATCTGCTTCCAGATCCCGGCGCCGTCCAGCTGCGCCGCCTCGTAGGACTCCCGCGGGATGTTCTGCAGCGCCGCCGTCAGCATCAGGAACGCGAACGGCCAGGTGCGCCATACCGACGTCACCACGAGCGCCGTGAAGCTGTTGTCGCCGACCAGCCAGAACGTGGCCGTCTCGGTGAGACCCAGCTGATCGTGGAGCACGTGGTTCACCAGCCCGTTGTCCCGCTGGAGCAGGAAGGACCAGGTGATGACGGCGGTGTAGACCGGTAGCGCGTACGGGGTGAGGAACAGGGCCCGCAGCAGACCGCGGCCGCGGAACCGGTCCTGCATGAGGATCGCGGCCGTCACGCCGAGCAGCCAGGCCAGCCCCACGGCGAGCGCGGTGAAGGCGCAGGTGACCGCGAAGGAGTGCAGCAGTGCCTTGCCGACCGGGGCGTCGAAGTCGACCGCGATGCGGAAGTTGTCCAGCCCTGCCCAGGGCGCCGCGCCCCAGTTGCGGATGTACTCGTGGGTGAGCTGCTTGAAGCTCATCGCGATGCCGATGACCATCGGCACGATGTGGATCAGCAGTTCGAGCGCGAGGGCGGGGAGCAGCAGGAGGTAGGGAAGGCCGCCGCGCCTGATCCGGTCGGGGAGGAGGGACCTGCGCGGCGGCCGGTGCTCGGGGGCGGTGCCGGACAGCGGCGTGCCCGGCGCCGCTGTCCCGGCCGCTTCGTGCTGTGCGGTGGTGGTCATGGCGGCGGATCTCACTTCTGCATCTGCTGCTGAGCCTCGGTCAGCTTCGCCTGGACCTCAGCGGTGCCGATCTTCTTGCCCGCCGCCGCGTCGGCCAGCAGTTCCTTCATCGCGCCGCCGACCAGCGTCTCGAACTGCGACTCGTCGGGGACCTGCGGCAGCGGCGCCGCGCTCTTGGCGAGCACCTCGCGCTGCACGGCCTCGTCCGGGTCCCGCGGCTTGCTCTTCTGCGCGTCCAGCACGGGGGAGAGCGCCCCGAACTTGGAGGTGAGGATCTGCTGTTCCTCGGTGGAGGTCATGAACTTCACGAACTTCAGCGCGCCGTCGATGTTGTCGGTGTTCTCGAAGACGGCCATGTTGATGCCGCCGACCATGGAGTTGACGTTGCGCCGGCCGCCCGTGTCGCCGGACTGGAAGGGCACGGGCGCCACCCCGTACTCGTCCGCCTTCATGCCGTGCGCGAGCAGCGAGGTGCGCGCGGCCTGCCACAGCAGCATTCCGGCCTTGCCGGTGGCGAAGTCCCGTACGGACTGGTTCTGCGCGTACTCGGCGTTGCCGGGCGCGGCGATCTTGTCCTTCGCCAGGAAGTCGATGTACTGCTTGACGGCCTTGACGTTCGCGGGCTTGTCGAAGGTGGGCTTTCCGGCGGCGTCGAAGAAGTCGGCGCCGTGCTGCTTGCCGAAGGCGAAGGCGTGGTGGGAGTTCTCCGCCACGTTGCCGCCCTCGATGGCCAGCCCGTACTTGCCGTCCTTGGTGAGCTTCTTCCCGTCGGCCACCAGCTCGTCCCAGGTGGTGGGCGGACGGGAGATGCCCGCCTCCTTGAACATCTGCTTGTTGTAGTACAGCGCGTACGTCAGCGAGTACAGCGGCACCGCCGCCGGGTCCTTCTTCGCCTCGCCGGTGGCGGCCATCGGGGCCGGTGCGAACCGTTCCTTGCCGCCGATCTTCTTGAAGGTCTTGTCGTCGAAGGCCAGCAGCGCACCGCTCTTCTGCAGCGACGAGGACCAGGTGTTGCCGATGTTGAGCACGTCCGGGCCCTGCCCGGAAGAGGTCGCGGCGAGGATCCGGTCGAGGATGGTGGCCCAGGGGATGACCTCCAGCTTGACCTTGATTCCGGTCTGCTGTTCGAACTTCTTCAGCTCCGGACCGAGCACCTTCTTGTCCGCCTCCAGGCTGGACCCCTGGTTGGTCGCCCAGTAGGTCAGCTCCTTCGGACTGTCGTTGTTGGCGCCGCCTCCGAGGGCGGTGCCGCCGCCACAGCCCGTGGCCAGGGCGGCGGTCAGTGCGGTGGTGAGCGCGGCGACTGCCGCCATACGGGTTCTACGCATGGTCGTTGTGGCCCCTCCGGGAGGCGAGCATCAAAGCTCTGAACGCGGCTCCGTATTAACTTAAGGCGTGAGTTAAGTAGTGAAAGAAGGGGTCGTCAAGACACTCGGCACCGGTAAGTTGCCGGGAGAGGAAGGAGCCACATGCCCGAACGCCACCGCCGGACGGTCCGTGATCTGCGCCGCGGCAACCGTGCGCGGCTGCTGCGCCGCCTGTATCTGGAGGGTCCGCTCAGCCGCCAGGAACTGGCCGCGCGGACCGGCCTGAGCTCGGCGTCCATCAGCAACGTCACGTCCGAACTCCTCGCCGACGGCCTGCTGGAGGAGGCCGGCTCGGTCGACTCCGACGGCGGGCGCCCGCGCATCCTGCTGCGGGTCGCGCCGGGCGCCGGATCACTCATCGGGGTGGATGTCGGCGAGACACGAATACGCGTGGAACTCTTCGACCTGTCGATGGCCGAGCTGGCCCGCTGCGAACATCCCTTGAAGGACGAGGGCCACAATGTCACCCACGTTGTCCGCCTGATAGCCGAAGGCCTGAAGGCGGTGAGCCGTACCGACGTCCCGCACGGACCGCTGCTGGGCATCGGCGTCGGCGTGCCCGGCATCGTCGAGGACGACCCGGCACGCGGCGGCGCGGTGGTGCACGGCCAGACCGTCGGCTGGGACGCCGTCCCGCTGGAGGCCCTGCTCCGCGAGGCCACCCAACTGGGCGACGCCGCGCCGCTGTTCGTGTCCAACGGTGCCAAGACGCTCGGTCAGGCGGAGATGTGGTTCGGTGCCGGGCGGGGCGCGCGCGACGCGGTCATCGCCCTCATCGGCTCCGGCGTCGGCGCCAGTGTGATCACCGACGGCAGCGCGTACGGCGGCGCCGCACACGGCGCGGGGGAGTGGGGCCACACCACCATGCAGCTGCGCGGCCGCCGCTGCCGGTGCGGCGCCCGCGGCTGCCTGGAGGCGTACGTCGGCGCCGAAGCGGTCCTGGAACGGTGGCGGGAGGCGGGCGGCGCGGCACCCTCCGGCGCCGACGAGGAGAGCGCGCTGGCCGCCCTGCTCGCCGCCGACGACCCGGCCACCGCCGAGGTGCTGGCCGAGACCGCCGAGTACCTCGGCGCGGGCATCGCCGACCTGGTGAACCTCTTCAACCCCGAACGCATCGTGCTGGCCGGCTGGGCCGGCCTCCTCCTCGGCACTCGCCTGCTGCCCGCCGTACGCGAGGCCACCGCGGCCTACGCGCTGCGCTATCCGGCGGCCCGCGCCACCATCGAACTCGGCCGCCTCGGCGCGGACGCGGTCACCGTCGGCGCCGCCACCCTGCCCCTGAGCCGCTTCCTCGACACGGGAGGGACCGCACCCGCACACGTGCCACGGACCGCACCCGCACCGCGCCGCGGCCCGGCCGCACAGCCCACCGCCGGCCTCGGTACCTGACGGGCTCCTCCCGTGCGTACCAACCGCTTTCGTGACGTGCGCGAACCGGACAGAGCGTCAGCGTGACCGTCATTCGTGTCACTCGTTTGCCTGGTGCGGAATTCGTCGTATCCGCCGGAGGGGGCGATCGGCATGTGGGGGCGAGGAGGGCGGCAGGCCAAAGGGACTGCCGCACGGATCAATGCGGAGCGGGCCGAGGCCGCGCTCATGGAGGCGTATCCGCAGCTCGTGCGGATCGCCTTCGTGGCGCTGCCGCCGGCGCTGGGCCGCCATCGGCGGGTGCTCGTGGCCCACGGGCTGGTGCAGCGGGCGCTGCCCGGACCGCTCGGCGCCGCGCTGCCGGCCGCCGGCGGCCCGCCCGGTGACCCGGCGGACCCCGGGCCGAAGCCCGAGTACGCCTGGGTGCGCGAGCGCGTCCTGACCGCGTGCCTGTCGTACGGCGCCCGGCCACGGCGCTGGCCGCGTCGGCTGCCGTGGCCACGGGCCCTGCGGCCCGCGCTGCCGGCCGTCTGGGGGCTGCGGCTCTTCCCGCGTGCGGGCAGCGGGGACACCACCTCGCTCGACCGGGCGCTGGCCGCGGCCTCCGCCCCGGCACGCGCGCTGTTCGCGCTGTGCTCGCTGGAGGACATGCCGAAGGAAGCGGCCCGCGAGCTGCTCACCCGGCTCGGTACACCGCCCGACGCGGCGGCGCGCCGCGACGCCGAACAGCTGCTGTACCTGAGCGCGCGGGCGACGGCGGACCTGGGCAACGCCTCCGAGTTCGACCCGTGCTCCGTGCAGACCCGGCCGACGGATCTGCTGCGCCGCAGACGACGGCGGCGGCTCGCCGGCCTCACCGCCGCACTGCTGGCCCTGGTGACGATATCCGTGCTGCCCGCCACGTCGGGCGACGGTTTCGTCGGGACCCCGAGCGCCGGCGACGCCATATCCGCGGACCTCGCCCCCGTCACGGACGCCGGCCGCCTGGTCCGGGCCCCCGGCGACCGGTGGGCCGACACCTCGCGCGTCGACTTCACCGCCTGGGCCCCGCGCGGCGCCCGCGTGGACGACACGGAACTGCTGCACCGCGCGCTCGCCGCCTGGGCCCACCCGGCACCCGGCACCGAGGTCACGTCGGCCGCCGCGACCACCGAAGAACTCCCGGCCACCCCACCCGCGTTGCTGTACGCCGGCGACATCGACGGCCGCGCTGTCGTCGTCCTCCACGACGGGCGCCGCATCGTCCGCTACACCGAGCCGAGCGACGGCGACGGCACGGCCGCGCTGGACTTCGCGCGGGCCGACGACGCCGATGTGACCACCGCGGCGGCGGTGGTCGTCAGCCGCACCGCGCGGCAGGTGCGCTTCCTCACCGCCCCCTGGATCGCCACCGCCGAACGGCGGGACCTCCGCCGCCCCGACACCCCGGCCCGGTCCGTACGCGTAGCGCGCGACGGCGTCACGGAGCCGGTGGCCCGGCCGAAGTACGGCGACTGCGGCGCCCGCCCCGCGCTGCAACTCAAGTCCTCCGCACGCATCGTGGAGCACCACACCTTCGTCGTCGCCGACCTCGGCGACCTGCTCCCGGCCCACCTCACCTACATGCCGCTGCCGGGCCGCGAGCGCCCGCGTCCCCCGCGCGAGGCCACGAGTACGGAGTCGCTGCGCGCCTGGGCGGCCTCGGCGTGCGGGATGAGCGGGTTGCGGGGCAAGGGAGTGCGGAGCGTCAGCATGTGGGACTTCGCCCGCCAGCGGCTGCCGGAGGACGGCGGCCAGGCAGTGTGGTCCTGCCGCCGGGCGGACACCTGGCGCGGCCCGGGCGACATCGAAGTGGGGCTGCGGCGCCCCGAGGCCGCGCCGGACGCCGATACCACGGTGGTCGCCCGGGACCGGGACACCGCCGCGTGCAGCCGCTTCGGCCAGCACGTCGTGGCGAGCACGCGATGGCGCAGCCCCTCGAAGAAGTGGTACCTCCTCGCCGCCGGCAGCCGCGCGGTCACCGGGCTGGAGGTGACCGGCGACGTACGGGCCACCACCGAAGAGCCGACCCTCGCCCGGCGCGCCCCGAAGGACGCCCGCACGCAGGTGACCGCCGACCTCCCGGAAGGGGAGCAACTCCGGCCTCCGGGCAGCGAGTAGAGCACATCTCCCGCCGGGGGCCGGGCGCCTGACCGACAGGCACCCGGCCCTCGGCGTTGTCGTCGAGTCCGTACTGCCTGACTGCGACGGCCCGTGCCGCCCGATCGCCCATGCCGTCGGGCGCATGATGCTTCCCCCGCGTCGTCCCGCGGGTGCCGCGCCGTACCCGCCGCCCTCCCGTGCCGCCGTACACCCCACCGGAGTGCGGCACGACGTCCGTGGCCGCCGTCGGCGCCTCGCTCGCCGGACTCTCCGCCGCCCGCTCGCTGCGCAAGCAGGGCTATGACGGACCCCTCGTCCGGCGCCGCGCCGACTCCGCGATGCTGCCGCTGGTGGCGCGCGCCGGGGTGCCGTACGTGGCGATGCACTGGCGCGGGCATGCCGACGGCATGCAGGCCAACGCGGGCTACGACGATGTCGCCGCCGGTGTGGCCGACGAGTTGCGGCTGCGCGTCGAAGCGGCTCTGCACGCCGGGATCGCGCCGGACCGCCTCGTCCTCGATCCGGGACTGGGCTTCGCCAAGACCCCCGAGCACAAACGGCAGTTGCTGGGCCGTCTCCGGGAAGTGACCGCGCCCGGGTACCCGGTCCTGGTGGGCGCGGCCCGCAAGTCCTTCCTGGGGGAGCTGCCGGCGGACCCGGCGACGGGCCTGGCCCGGCCGCCGCAGCAGCGGGACGCGGCCACCTCCGCGGTGACCGTCCTGGCCGCTACGCAGGGTGCCTGGTGCGTGCGTGTGCACGACGTGGCCTCGACTGCCGACGCGGTACGCGTGACCGCCCGCCGGGGGCTCGAAGCTTAGGGCGCGACGGTCCTGCCGGATTCGCCTGCGCAGAATCACACGGGCACCGGAGCGGGGCGGCCGGTCAGCGCAGGACGACCGTGCGGCTGCCGTTGACCATGATCCGGCTCTCGGTGTGCCACTTCACCGCGCGGGCGAGGACCTGCGCCTCGACATCGCGGCCGAGGGTGACCAGGTTGTCGGGCCCCTGCGCGTGGTCCACGCGGACGACGTCCTGCTCGATGATGGGCCCCTCGTCGAGGTCCGGGGTGACGTAGTGCGCCGTGGCACCGACGAGCTTGACGCCGCGCTCGTGCGCCTGGGCGTACGGCCGCGCGCCCTTGAAGCTCGGCAGGAACGAGTGATGAATGTTGATCGCCCGGCCTTCGAGCTGCTTGCACAGGTCGTTGGAGAGGATCTGCATGTAGCGGGCGAGGACCACCAGGTCGACGTCGAGTTCGTCGACGAGCTCCAGCAGCCGCGCCTCCGCCTCGGGCTTCGTCTCCCGCGTCACGGGGATGTGGTGGAACGGAATCCCGTGGCTCTCCGCGAGCGCTTCGAACTCCCGGTGGTTGGAGACGATCGCCGGGATGTCGATGTTGAGCGCACCGGTGCTGCGCCGGAACAGCAGGTCGTTCAGGCAGTGGCCGTACTTCGACACCATGATCAGCGTACGGGTCGGGGTCGACGCCTCGTAGAGGTTCCAGGAGATCCGGTACGCCTCGGCCACGGGGGCGAAGCCGGAGCGCAGATCGTCCAGCGACGTGCCCGGATCCGGGATTTCGAAGCGCATGCGCAGGAAGAAGCGGTCCTGGAGCCGGTCGTCGAACTGCCGGCTTTCCTGGATGTTCCCGGAGTGCTGGACGACGAAGCCGGTGACGGCATGGACGAGGCCGGAGCGGTCGGGGCACGAGACGGTGAGGACGTACTCGCGCTCGGGCTGCGGTCGAGGGGACATCGGGCCTCCAAGTAGAAGCGCAATACGCAACAGCGTGTTTGATGCGCAACATGGTCCGGGCGTGGCCGCCCGCGGTCAAGCCCCCGTTCCGACCTTGCTCACCTGGGAGTTGGTGTGCCGCGTACGTCGACGGATGCCGCTCCAACTCGCCTGCGGAGTACCGGGGATCACCTCTTGTTCCCGACGAGCCCGTGTGATGCCTCGCGGTTGAAGGCCGGCGGTCTGCCGCCAGCTCGTCCGCGCTGCCGCCGGTTGGCCCGCTGGTCGGCCCGTTCCGGAATCACCGCGCGGATGCCGCGGTTGCGCGGGTGGTCGCGGATCGCGCGGGAGGAATACGCCTTGTCGGCCAGGACCAGGTCCGGCCTGGTGCGGGGCCGTCCAAGAGGGCGGGGAACACGCAGGCGGGCCATAACGTCCGTGAAGGCGGGACCATCGCCGGCTCGACCGGCGGTGAGGACGAACGCCAGCGGCCGGCACCGGCCGTCGGTCACGAGGTGAATCTTCGTGGTCAGTCCGCCGCGGGACCGGCGATGGCGTGATCGTCCGGCTCGCCGGCCGGGGCGACGGTCCCGCCAGCGGCCACCCCGTTTCGGCGTTCGGTCCGGGAGCAACGGATCGATCCGTGCCCACTGCGCATCAGTCAACGGCACATCCGGACCAACGACCGGTTGATCCAAACAAAATGGCCTAGCGGACCCCTCGGAGGGGGCGCAGTCGGAAGGAGCCCGGTCCCGAGAGGGTGGATGCAGGCATCGAACGCTCCTGGAGGTGGGCACGGCCGGGGAGGGGCGGGCGATGCCGGGTCGCCCGTCCCTCCGTCATGGGGCCGGTCGGCTCAGACCGTCACGGGCTGCGGTTCAGGCGTGGCCGGTGCCGCGAGGCGGCCGGTGCGGTGCAGTCCGAAGAGGGCGGAGGCGCAGGCGAGGCCGAGGGCCAGCAGTACGAGCCACGGCAGCGCGGACATCCCTGCGGCCCGGGCGGCGTCGAGGGCAGCGCCGGTGAGCAGGTTTCCGAGCGTGATGCCGACACCGCAGATGGTGTTGTAGAGCCCGTAGTGGGTGGCCACGAGGCGGTCGCCGGAGAGCCGGACGATGGTGTCCATCTCGAAGGGGTACGCGACCATCGTGCCCAGCGCGAGCAGCAGTGCGGCGAGCGCCGGCGGGACGGCCGCCAGCAGCCACCGGCCGATGCCTGCCTCCGGCACGGGCAGGGCGGTGGCCGCCAGGAGCGGCAGGAACGCGAGCCCCATGAGGGCCAGGCCCCAGGTGAGTGCGCGCCCGGGGGCCATTCGGGCCTTGCAGCAGGCCGTCACCCTGGTCTGCAGCAGGATGGTGCTCAGTCCGGAGACGGCGAAGAGCAGTGCTACCGCCGCCGTGCCGGCCTCGCCGTCACCACCGAGCCGTCGTACCTCCAGCGGCAGGGACAGGTAGACCTGGAAGGACAGCACGTACGAGCCGATCATGGCGACCGAGAAGAGCAGGAACGGCGGGTTGGCCACCACCGAACGCCACTCGGACAGCACGCTCTCGCGCTTGCCGCCCTGCTGCTTGCCCGCGTCGTCGGCCCGGCGGGCGGGCAGTGCCCTGATCTGCACGATGCTCAGCAGAGCGAAGATGACCGCCGAGACCAGGCAGGTAACTCGGAAGTCGACGCCGGTCAGCACCATGCCCACCAGTGGGCCGAGCAGAATGCCCGCCTGGTAGAAGACGTTGAACAGCGCGAACGCCTCCACCCGGCGTTCCCCGGCGTCGGCGGCCAGGTAGGCCCGGACGGCCGGGTTGAACAACGCGCCGGCGAAACCGGTGGCGGCGGAGGCCGCCACCAGCGCGGGCAGCGAGTCCACCAGCGCGAGCGTGGCGAAGCCCAGGGTCCGCAGCACACAGCCGGCGACGATCAGCGGCTTGTAGCCGAACCGGTCGGCCAGCGTCCCGCCGACCAGGAACATCCCCTGCTGGCTGAAGTTCCGTACGCCCAGGACGAAGCCGACCAACCAGCCCGCCAGGCCGAGCGTCCCGGACAGGTGCGCGGCCAGGTACGGCATGAGCATGTAGAAGCCGAGGTTGATGGTGAACTGGTTCACCATCAACAGCTGAACGCTGCGTTCGTAGGAGCGCAGCTGCGCGAACGTGCCCTTCACCGGGTCTCCTCCTGGGTGTTGTCGGAGACGAGCTCGACGTCGGTGGGCCCCGCGGCTTCGGCCGGCGTCAGCGGGTCGACCACATCGGCGCACCGCGTCCAGCGCGTGACCTCCTTCTCGTCCAGGCGGCCCACCACCTCCGGTTCGGCGGCCGGCGAAGAGCCCAGCAGACCGTGCGCGGCGCAGTAGTCGTCGTCGTACACGGTGCCGAGGTAACGCTGCGGACCGTCCGGGAAGACCGCGGCGATGCGGGTGCCCACGGGCTCGGTGCGGGCCAGCCAGCCGGCGACCAGCGTGACCGCACCCACGCTCCAGCCCCCGGTGGCGTAGTGGGACGTGGCCAGCTGACGGCAGGTCCACACCGCCTCCGACGGAGCCACCCAGTGCACCTCGCTGAAGGCGTCGTAGGCGACGTTGCGCGGATAGATGCTCGATCCGAGACCGCGCATCAGCCGGGCCCTGGCGGGCTGCCCGAAGATCGTCGACCCGATGGTGTCCACGCCAATGACGCGCAGCTCGGGGTAGAGCTGGCGCAGGACGCGGGAGATGCCCGCGGAGTGGCCGCCGGTGCCCACGCTGCACACCAGGACGTCGATGTGGCCCAGCTGGGCGGCGAGTTCGAGGGCCAGCGGGGTGTAGGCCGTGGTGTTGTCGGGGTTGTTGTACTGGTCGGGGCACCACGAACCGGGGTGCCGGTCCAGCAGCTGGGTGACGCGGTCGCGGCGGGCCTGCTGCCAGCCGCCGGTCGGGTGCGGTTCGGAGACGATGTCGACCTGGGCTCCGTAGGCGGTCAGCAGCCGTGTCATCGACGGCTCCAGCCCCGGGTCGGTCACCAGCGTCACCGGATGCCTGTAGGTCATGCCGGCCAGGGCCAGGCCCAGCCCGAGCGTGCCGCTGGTCGATTCGATGATCCGACCGCCCGGGAGCAGTTCACCGCGGGCGCGTGCCCGCTCGACCATGTGGAGGCCGGGCCGGTCCTTGATCCCGCCCGGGTTGAAGCCTTCCAACTTGGCCCAGAAACCGCGGCCGGACGGGGTCAGTGGTTCGGAGACGTGCAGTACCGGTGTGTTGCCGACCAGTCCCGCCAAGCCCGGGGTGGTGTGGGAGGAGGGGTGGAGGCGCGGCCCGGCGGCAGCGGGACGGGTCGGAGCGGAAAGTGTGGGGGATTGCGAGTTCATGAGATGTGCCTTCAGTCGCTGTACGAGTGTGCGGGCAGCTCATTCGCGTGCGGCACGTGGCGATACGCGCGGCACGCGGCAGCGGGATCTAGATGAGCCACCGGCAGACCTGAGCGAGGGCTCTCTGCCCGGTCACGGATGCGTACGGAGCGGGCGGTATATGATCACGCGCCAGTTGGTGGGCAGGGAACGCGACGGCGCTTGAGAAGGGCGGACAAGGCGGCGTGGGGTGAGCCGTCGGTCCGAGCGGTGTCCCCGTCCGGCTGCGGGCAGGGTCTCCGCAGGCCGGGTCATGGTGAGAGTGCGGATCGTCGGGGACCGCCGCCTCCACGGGCGGTGCCGTCAGCGCCTCCCGTGGGGCAGGGGAGTGGCTGTCCCCGTGTGCGGCCAGCGGGCAGCCGAGCAGCAGAAGCAGCAATCCGCCCAGGACGATTCCCCACCGATGTCGTCGTCGCTGCGGCTGAGGAAACCCAATGCGGGACGCTCGGCTATTCGCTCGCGCGGCACAGGAAACCGACCGTTGAGAAGGCAAGGGAAAGGAGGAAAGGCGGCGGGAGAGATGTGTCACAGCACTCCGTACGTAACCACGCGACCGGATATCCGGGCGGCGGCAGGCAGGGACAAGCGGGGACGACGAAAGGGACCGACGGACAGCCGCTCGGTCTTTATCCATCGATTACATGGGGAGAAAGGCGGCCGAATAGGCGTCGGGAACTGGTGCATTCTGCAGGCAGCTCAAAGAGGCGGCCTGAGATTCCTCCCGAGAACCGGGAACCAGTTCGAAAAAGACAATCTACACCCGCAAAATGGCGGGATCCCTCGGCCCGTCTGACGCGGCGCCCAGCTCGGTCGTCCGGGCGGCGGCGAGGGTGCGGACATGCGTGACGGGCGTGACGTCGAGCGGCGTCATGCAAGGAGTCGGCAGGTCGGCGCCGTGCGGGGGCTGGCCGGACGCGCAGTGGTCCGCGGTGTGCCCCGTACCGTCGCCATCGTGGTGATGAGAGTCGCCATCGTGGTGGTGCGAGGCGGCGGGCTCCTGCGTGGCGGGCACTGTCGACGATGCGGATGCAGTGGCGCCGGGAGCGGCATGGGCTGCGGCGCTTTCGCCGCTCACGCCGTGCGTATACAGCAATCCCAGCAGGAGTGCGGCCAGCCAGAACACTCGCAGCGGGCCCGCCATCTGAGGGCGGGCCCGAAGCAGCGCTGAACTCCGGAGGGCCGTGACCATGCCGTGATCCTAGCGTCATGCCGGGGGTGCTGCGCAACGAAGTCGGTGAACGGGGAGTGAATTGGCCTATTGAAGTGACTGAAAGTGGACACATGTGCTTGCGCGCCCAGGTTCCGATCAAAGGGACCTGCATCCTCTGAATTGCGGGCGGCGGGTCGGGTGGGAACCGGCCGGCGTTATTCATTCGCCATTCATCGGCTGTCTGGGCCGGTACTCCGGATAGTGGCATCACTGCCCCGGCATCCGTGATCGCGACGGCAAGCCGGCGCTGCGGCTCCAGGGGCGCATCCCGGTATCGGCGGGTGTCCAGCACCGTCCTGATCGGCGGCGCGGCTCCGAAGAGAGACACCGCCACCGCCGTCTCGACGGTGAGGGCATGCGTGGCGGACTCCCCGACTCCAGCTGAACGACACGCACTTCGAGTTCGAGGGGCTCTTGGGGCCCATGGCCGCGGAGGGCGCGGTGCCGGTCCATCCCGGAGCGTCGGCGACCTTCATCAGTGCGCCCGCGACAGTGCGCCCGCGACCGCGCGAGTGCCGCAGCGTGAGACCGCGCAACGGTCCGCTGCCAGTTCCCGAGTCGCGAAGGCCTCGCGCAGGTGGGCGAGGAGCGGCGCCACGAAGAACCGTGCCGCGGACGTGTCGGTGCTGAGGGTCCTGAGCGGATCGCGGCCGCGCACATGTTCCTGTTCATGGGCGAGCGCCGCGCTCAGCTCCTGCGCTGTGGTACGCCTCAACGTGCCGCTGCTGACGGCCCCCTGGGACACAGCAGGCCATACGTGAACGCGCACGGCGCCGCGGCGTCGAACACGACCACTTCACTCTGCATCCCCGCCCGGAGAACCGCAGCCTTGAGCGCCCCGGCTTCGTCCGGCGTGCGCGCCGCGACCCGTTCCTGCAATTCGCGCCGCAGTCGCCGGCTCGCGCGCAGCCCCTGCCGCAGCCGTCCGGTCGGGCGGGCGGAGCCACCGACGGACAGCGCGAGCAGTGCCGCTCCCGCCCAGAACGGGAAGAACGGGCCGGAGCGGGGCGTATCCACTCCGCGGTGCGCGATCTGCCAGGCGAGAGCCATGACGAGACAGCATGTGACGAAGGTGATCGCAGCGCAGAGCCCGACGGTGACCAGCAGTCAGAACGCCCTGTTCCCTCCGCAGCGCACTGGCGGTGTGTCCGTCACGGGGTCTCCTCCAGCAACCGACGCAGCCGCTCACCCAGCTCCGGATCGAGGGAAGCCTCGGCCGCGAAGTGCGCGACCGCGTTCTCCCCGTGCGTGCGCAACACCTCTCGTACGGCGAGCGCAGCCTCGTCGGCGACGGCCGGTGTGTACTCGTACCCGCGGCCGTGACGCGACCGGTCGAGCACACCCTTCTCCGCAAGACGGGTCATGACGGTCATCACCGTTGTGTACGCGAGCGGCCGCGGACGGCTCTCGTTCAGCACGTCCAGCACCTGACGCACGGACATCGGTCGCTTCTCGCGTCAGCACGCCTGCATGACGTCGTTCTCCAGTGCCCCCAGGGCCACCGTGATCACCTTCCCGGGCCAGTGCCTACTATGCGAGCGCAGTACGCGGTTCGTGCGGGGAGGAGCTCCAGTTCAGCGGACGGGCGGCCCGCCGAGCAGTTCGAGCACCGGGCGGCCCGCCGAGCAGTTCGAGCACCGGGCCGCCCACGATGCCGAGGAGCACGGAGGCGCCCGCCCCCCCCACGGCACCCTTTTTCCTCTCGACCGGCGCGCTCAGCCGCCTTGCTCATCCCGACTCCCGACGAAGCCCTCGACCCTCTCCTGGGCCTCTCCACCGGCACACCTGGTGACCAGCAGGGAGCCGGCCGGAGTCCTTCGGTATGGTCGGGTGTGGAGGTCATATCTGTGCGTGTGAGCCGGAAGACGCAAGCGGCCGGTGCCTGGGGGCATCTGCTGCTCGTCGTCGTGCTCGCGCTGGGGATCTTCGTGATGCACACGCTGGGACACCCGAAGGACACCTCCGGGACCGGTACTCCCTTGGAGAGGGGAGCGGCCGCGCACGGTGCTGTCGCGAGCACCCACGCGGACCATGGCATGAATGCGGCGACGACACCGACAGTCGTCGTTTCCTCGCAGGCCGCGGAGCACGACGCGAAGGCGTCCTCGCACGCCCCCGGCATGGCGATGGACATGACCTCGCTGTGTGTGGCCGTGCTCGGCACGTGGGTCCTGACCGGCCTCCTCTGGGCGGCGCTCCGCCGCAGGACGGACTGGTTGGTACGGCTTCGTGCCGGTCTCCTGGCCGCCCTGCGTCCCGAGCCGCCACCGCGCAGACCCGTCCTCGCTCGCCTGTCAGTCCTGCGGATATAGGCCGAACAGCACCGCGGGCGCTTGCCGCTGCCCGCATCACCCGTTCGCCGCCCATTACGCAACGACAGACAAGTACGAGGTTTCCTGTCATGAACGCCATCAAGCGAAGCATCCACCGTCCGCGAACCCGCCGTATCGCCCTGGTCGGCACCGTCGCCGCCGCGGGGCTCCTCCTCGCCGCCTGCGGCGGCAACGACGACATGAGCGGCATGGACCACGGGAGCAAGAGCCCCTCGGCGAGTGCCACCTCCGGGAGCAACCCGGCACCGGGCGCGTTCAATGACGCGGACGTGATGTTCGCGCAGATGATGATCCCCCACCACGAGCAGGCCGTGAAGATGTCGCAGCTCGCCGACGGCCGCGCCAAGGACGCCGAGGTCAAGGACCTCGCCGGGGAGATCGAGAAGGCTCAGGGCCCCGAGATCGAGAAGATGGAGTCCTGGCTCAAGGCGTGGGGCAGGCCCACGTCGCCCAGCGGCGGCATGGAGCACAGCAGCATGCCCGGGATGGACCACGGCTCCGGCAGCTCCGAGGACTCCGGCATGTCCGGGATGATGTCCGACAAGGACATGAAGGAGCTCAAGGCCGTTAAGGGCACGGACTTCGACAAGATGTTCGCCAAGATGATGATCGACCACCACAACGGTGCGATCGATATGGCCAGGGACGAGCAGAAGAACGGCAAGAACACCACGGCGAAGAAGCTCGCCGATGACGTGGTCAAGGCCCAGTCCACCGAGGTCGAGCAGCTGAACAAGATCCTCGATCGGCTCTGACCAAGCGGTTCACGGGTCGGCCGCGGGCCTTTGCAGTTGGGGCCCGCGGCCGGCCCGTCGCTCTCGCCCTCATCCCCGCTGCCACCGGTCCGTCATCCCTGCCGGCACCGGCTCGCTGCGCATCGGTCCCTGTCGGCCACACGGTCATCAGGACCCTCCCATGAACATGCGCGGCAAGCTCTTCGTAGCTACTCACCAGGGCATCTACACCGCCGGGTAAGCACGGTGACCCGCAGCTCGTTGGCGAGCGCAATGGCGACTACATGGGCTTCACCGTGACCGGGGCCAGCACCTTCGTGGCCAGCGGTCATTTGGCGCCCGGAGACGACGACCCAGCAACTTCGGCCTCATCGAGAGCATCGGCGCCGGCAAGACCTGGAGGGACAAGTCGGTCGGCGGCGACCTCGACTTCCACGCCCTCGACGGTTCCCGGCGGGCAGCCGCAGGCCCGCACAACCTTCGACGCCAAGCACGTCATCGCCGCCACCCAAAATGGAGTCTTCGAACCGAAGGGCGGCGGTAGGACCGGACCTTCGCCAGGCGTCTCACCGTCGCATCCGGCGACGGTCACTGACAGACGTCGCCGTCGATCTGGCGTCCGCTCAGGTGGTGGTCTCGAAGGACAAACGCCTGAACTGCGACGATGTTGCAGCGGCCGTGTACGACAGCCGCGACCACGGGCATCACCACCCCGTCACTGCCAATGTTGTGTTCACCGACCGCGGCCAGCTGGAGGATGCCATCCGCAAGGGCATGCGCGCGCTCCAGCAGGCTCCACACCTGATCGACGGCTGCGTGACCGGCACCGGCCTACCACTTGACCCGGGTGTGACCCGCACCCGACAACCTCCGGGCTGGCGTGGAAGCCGCGCTGACCAGGTAGCGGGCGCGCACTGCGGGCCGGCAGGGCCGCCGGCCGCAAGGCACGGCGTCGTTCTGGTCCGCCAGGAGCTCGCCGGGGAGATGGCCTGATGCCCCAGGACCCGCGGCTCGGCGACGTCGACCCGGCCGGGGCCGCGCTCGGCGCGCTGGTCGCCGAGCGGGTGTGGGAGCTGCGTTGTGGGCGCCTGGGAGTCAGCGGCCGAAGCGGCGTTGACGGGTCGTGTAGGAGCGGAGCGCTCGGAGGAAGTCGACCTTGCGGAAGGCAGGCCAGCACCTCGGGCAGAAATAGAGCTCGGCCTGGTCGGCCTGCCAGGTGAGAAACCCGGACAGGCGTTGCTCGCCGGAAGTACGGATCACCAGGTCCGGGTCGGGCTGGCCGTGTGTGGCGAGCTGTTCCCCGAGGGATTCCGCGGTCAGCATATCGGCGATCGCCGTGGGATCTGTCTGATGCCGGAGGGCTGGACTGCGGAGGAAGTCCTGGACTGCGCGCACGATTTCCAGACGTCCGGTATAGCCCACGGCGAGGTTGACGGTCATGCCGATGCAGGCATCGGTTCTCTGGGCCGCCTTTTTGAAGAGGACTCTGCTCTCGGTGGGCAAGAGGTCGAGCGCACCCACGAGCTTGATCTGCCAGCGCTCCATATCGGCCAGCCCCTGGGCCATGCGTCCGGCGTGGGCGAGCAGTAACTCCACTTCGGGGGTGGTACGACGGAGGTTCCCGGCAGACAGGGTGTAAAAGGTGACGACTTCGATCCCGGCCTCGTCGCACCATTCGAGCACCTCAAAGGTTTTCTCCAGCCCCGGCCGGTACCCGTCCGACTTCTGCTTCTTCTGCTTCCGGGCCCAGGTCCGGTTTCCGTCCGGGATGATTCCGATGTGGCGCGGAAGCCGCGTGACATCGGTCCTGCGTGCCACGGCGCGCTCTGCGATGGTGCTCACCCCACGCACGCCGCACGCCTTCCCCTGCGGTCGGTCGCATACAGAGTCGTCTTCATCGCTCTGGCTCCGTGGTGGTGATGGCGTATGCGTCGGTAACGGTATGGAAGTGCGTCATGAACTTCAGAAACCGGTCGAGGTAGACGGCCTGACGTATGCCCGTGTCGATCAGCGGCTGCAGCAACTCGGCACAGTGAGCGTGCAGGTGGCCGAGGCGTCGGGCCACGTCATCCTGGGTGACGCCCGGCAGCAGAAGGGCATTGAGGTCCTTCCAGGCCCGATCGCGGTCGCAGGTGGCAAAGTCGTTCACCAGGCGCGCTGCCCGCTGCACTTCGTACGCCGCCGCCATCAGCACGTCGATGTTCTGGATCAATCCGGGTTCATCGGTGGAGATCCAGTGCGAAAGGGCGAGAAAGACGACCAGGACACTGTCTGCATTATCGAGGTACTGCTCCAAGGTCGGCAGCCGAGCACCACGCTTCGAGGCCGACTGGGCAGTTCGCCATTTCCACTCCCGTGCCATGGCCTCCAGCCCTCGCCGCAACGCCTGTGACCAGGCTGAGCCGAGCTGGGGGAACGCCGAGGAGGCGGCCAGACGGGCGCGGAGATCGACAAGGAACCCGGCCAGCCGGTCGTTCGGGGCGCAGTGCCCCTCCTCCACGGCCGTCATGCAACGGTGCACTACTGCCATGACGTGTTCGTATGAGTCCGCCGCGTAGTCGATCTCCCAGTCAACACGCAGTGCCCACAAGGTGGTGCGGCTGGTAGTACGCAGCTTCTCGTGGGGGAGCCACGGACTCATGACCGCCGGTGCCAGCGCTGTGGTCGTCAGCATCGCCTCGTCGCAGACAGGTGTGTGAAACAGCGGAGCGTAGGCCGTCACGCATTCCACCAGGTCCCGCACGCCCTCAACGCCCATCGCCACGGCGCGTCCGGCCGCCTCGGGGGAAAGGTTCGCGAGACTCGTGACCGCGCCCTCGGCCATGGACATGTCCGTGGGAGTGTCCGTCATCCCTCCACCACCGTCGTGCTGCAGGGCGCCTCCGCGCGGATATCCGTGACATAGACGGGCGTGACGCCCCGCAAGGCGAGGGGGTACCAATGCGCCCTGCCGAATGCAGTAAGTTCGGGCTCACCGGATGACGTCAGGGTCGGCCCGTCCCCCTCTCTGCGCACCATCGCCGCGTTGAACACGGTGTTGCCGTAGAGCCCCGTGTCTTCCACTCGGATCCGAGTGAAGCCGGCAACGCGCAGTGCACGCACGTAGTCGGCCGTTGAGCGGATCTCGCTGCGATAAGCCTGGTTCAGCTCCGCGAACGCCTGAGTCTCCACCGGGCTCAGCGGCCTGTCCTCCAGGAAGAGGTCCTTCACATACACGGAACCGTCGGGCTTGAGCACCCGCCTCGTCTCACGGAACAGGGACTCCAGGTCGGCGGAGTAACAAGCGGATTCCACGAAGTAGGCCGCCTCGAATGCGCCGTCGGGAAAAGGGAGGTGGTGGTAGTCGCCCACCGTGACGCGGACACGGTCGCCAAAGCCACAGGCTGCGACATACGCGCGTCCAGCCTCGGCCTGCACGGGCGACAGGGTGACTGCCTCGATCGATACCCCGGGCACGTGGCGTGCGATGTCAACCGCCGGACCGCATGCCCCGCAGCCGGCATCGAGCACCCGCATCCCGGGGCACAGTCCCGCCCGGTCGGCAATGGCCTGATTGGTCTCGCGTACCGGGCTGTCGCCAGCAGTTACAAGAGTGCCCGCCTGGTATGTATGCCCAAGGCCTTCAAGGATGACCGGAGTCATCGTGTCGTAGAGCCGTCGGACTTCCTCCACCGCGTGCGCGCACATTCCAACCACCCCGATACGACGCGTTGACCCACTCAGTCCGGCGCCCACAGCGGTGCTTGCGCTGCGCCGCTGGAGCAGGAGGTCCTGCCTTCGGTCCACCCGCTTCCGTGGCCTCGCTCCACGGTGGCTCCGTTCGGATCTTTCCCCGTCGGCACGAGCGCGATACTGAGAGTGCACGGTCGAATGAAGGTCTGGGGGAGCACACGGCGCATACAGGCACGCACCACGTGAGCCCGGGATAGCCACACGCTCCCCCGATGCCACGTGGGTCGAGCGCCAAGGGCCGCTTTTTCGCCAGCGAACCTTCACTGAGTACTGCCTCCACGGCTTGTGCCCGGTCTGCGGAAACGTGATCAGGCTGCGGCAGCGGCGCGACTCCGTCTACTGCTCGCCCCGGTGCCGTACGCGAGCCCGGCGGGCCCTGCAGGTGATCGTCCAGGGGGCCCGTGACGCTTCCGAACGGCCGTCGCAGCAGGCGCCACGGCGTGACGCCCGAGCGAAACGATGGATCTTCGCGATCTGGCAGCTGGGCCGCGTGCTGAGGCAGCATCGCCGCATCCTCAACTACGTGTGCCACCTCGGCGAGGAGGCCGACCACAGCCCGTTGCCGATCCAGGGTGAACCCCTCCACCCGGTCCGTGCGTCGGCCGCGTCCATGAACCGGGCGAGCACCTGCGCCCGTTGTCAGCGCGCCGTGCGCCCCTCAACCTCGTCCGAGCTCGCGCAGCCGGCACGCCTGTTGAGATGGAGGGCGACATGAGTGACGACACACGGACCGCCGCGCCGTCGCCGGAGGACGCGCTGCGCGAACCGGGCGGCCAGGAACAGGCCGGCGCGGCGCGACAGCCCCCGCCGGCGTGGGAGCTGAACGCCTTGACGCGGGTTCGGAGCCGCCCGCACACTGGCATCGCGCTGTTGCGCTGAACGCAATCCGTTTCACTATACGCACCGAGGTGTCATGATGATTCCCGCGTGCCGTCTCGTGGACCTGCCCCGAGGCGAGGCCTTCCGGCTCGACATCGATCCGCCCATCTCGGTATTCCATACCGACGACGGCGAGATCTTCGCCATCGACGACACCTGCACGCACCAGGACGCCTCGCTCGCCGACGGCTGGCTGGAGGGCTGCGAGGTGGAATGCCCCCTGCATTCCTCGAAGTTCGACCTCCGGACCGGAAGCGTCGACGCGCCGCCGGCCCGGCGTCCGGTCCGTACGCACGAGGTCCTCGTCGCGGACGGCATGGTCTACATCGAGCCGTCCACGGCAGCCCCCAACCTGCCGCCCTGCGTCGCGGCCCGCCTCACCGCGGGAAGCGTCTGAGGGGCAACGGCACCGCACGGCACCGAACCGCGGCCGAATTCACCTGGATGGGCTAATCGGGGTGAGGCCGGCCGGGCGCCGCATCTGTTGGGGGAGCGAGGATCCGCCGGCCCGCGGGGCGCATCGCGCCCGGTGACGAATTGCGGGCACCCGGCCGGCTGCCCAGCCTGAAAGCCGGAGACGCAGCCAACGCCACCGCGGTGTGCGCTCTCCGGCGAGGAGAGTGGGCGGCCGCCGGTTGTCGCGTCGTCCCGCGGGGCACCCGACCGAGGTTCGGTGATCCACGCGCATGTGCAGAATCTACGGACACTTCGACGCCCGGACCACACCGCACGAGCTCCGGTCGGTGGGCGCGCTCCAGCGGCACGGCGGCCCCGACGCGCAGACCCGTACGACCGGCGCCGGATGGGCCCTGGGCGTCGACCGGCTGGCCATTGTGGACCTCGACGGAGGTGAGCAGCCCTACACCTTGGGCGAGGGCATCGTGGCCGTCTTCAACGGCGAGATCTACAACCACGACGAGCTGCGCGACCTCCTCACCGCCCGCGGCCACACCTTCGCCGACCGCTGCGACGGTTCGGTGATTCCGGCGCTGTACCAGGAGTTCGGCCCCGCCTTCGCCGAACACCTCGACGGCATGTTCTCCGTGGCGGTCGTCGACCTGCGTACGGAACCCACCCTCTGGCTCGTCACCGACGACGTCGGCATGAAGCCGCTCTACTACCACTGGGACCAGGCGCGCGGACACCTGCACTTCTCCTCCGAGCTGCCCGCCCTGCTCGCCTTCCGCGCCGTCGCCGCGCGCCCCTGGGAACCGGGGCTGGACGCCTACCTCGCCACCAAGACCCCCTTCGGCGAACAGACCATGTTCGAGGGGGTCAAGGTGCTGCCGCCCGCTACCACCGCCCGCTTCACCCGCTCCGCCGGGCTCCGCCTCGTCCGGCGCTCGGCCGCCGGGCCGCCGGACGAGGACGACACGCAGCCGGACCCGGAGGAGGCCGCCGAACGCACGCTGGCCCTGCTGCGCCGCGAAGTCCACCGGCTCACCCGCGCCGACGTCCCGGTCTCCGCGGTCACCAGCGGCGGACTCGACTCCGGCCTCGTCACCGCGCTGGCCGCGGAGAAGGTCGCCGACCTGCACACCTTCAACATCGCCTACCGCGGCACCTGGCCCTACGACGAACGGGACTTCGCCCGCGAGGTCGCCGAACGCTGCGGCACCCGCCACCACCAGGTGGAGATCGACCCGGCGGACTTCCCCGGCCTGCTCCCGGACGTCATCTGGCACCTGGGCCAGCCCAACGCCGACCCGATCACGCTCAGCACCTACGCGTTGTTCCGTGCGGTGCGGGACGCCGGCTTCAAGGTGGCGCTCACCGGTGACGCGGCGGACGAACTCTTCGGCGGCTACGGCCGGATGAGGACCGCGGTCGACGCACCGTCAGGTACCGACTGGGTGGAACCGTACGTCGAGGCGCTGGCCGCCGTGCCCCGCGCGCTGCGCGAATCGCTCTACACCGAGGACTACCGCGCGTTCGTGCGGCAGGAGGGCTCCGTGGCCGACGGCATCGCCGAGCGGCTGCGCTCCGCCGGCACCGGCCGGCTGCGGACGCTCACGGACTTCGAGATCGCCTCCCGGATGCCGGCCTACCACCTGCGCCGCGTGGACCACCTGTCGATGTCGGCCTCGGTCGAGGTGCGGCTGCCGTTCTGCCAGCCGTCCCTCCTCCGGTACGCGCGTACCCTGCCGCAGGCGCTGAAGGTGGCGGGGGAGCAGGGCAAGAAGGTGCTCTACGGGGCGGCCGCCGGCCGGCTGCCCGACTCCGTGCTCCGCCGGCCCAAGCAGCCCTTCACCCTCCCGGTCACCGCCATGCTGCGGCCGGGCGAGGCGCTGATGGAGTACGCGCGGGAGCTCCTCACCGGCGAACGGCTGCGCCGCCGCGGCCAGTTGGACCCACAACGGGTGGCCGGGCTGTTCAAGCAGCAGGCCGATACGCCCAATGACACCGCCGCACTGGCCATCTGGTCGTTGCTGGTGCACGAGCTGTGGCTGGAGCAGTTCTGCCCCGCCGCCACCGGCCTGCCGGAAAGCGGCGGTGGTGGTGCCGTGGGGAGCCCGATGACCGCGCACATCGCGCAGGCGGAGGGCGCACCGTGCCCGACCGTGGTGCTGGACGCCGCCCGGCTGCCGCGGAACGAGGACGTGCTGCGGCCCGCGCTGACCACCGTAAGGGAGTGGCTGACCGACACCGGCCGGGGACATGTGCTCAAGATGGCGCTGGTGAACCCCTCGGAGCACCCGCTCTTCGACCTGGACTACCGCTTCGTCCAGGCGCTCCCCGGCGGATTGGACCGGTTCGACTTCCGGGGCAACTGCGGCCACTCCATCCTCGCGTCCATCGTCGCGGCGGAGGAACGCGGCTGGCTGCCGCGGCTGGCACCCGGCGGCCGCGTACGCGTCCGCGTACTCAACAACGGTGACCACGTGGTGTGCGAGGTGGACGAGGTACGCCGCCACAGCGGCAGTTTTACCGTGCACTTCGTCCAGGACACCGCGCTGCCGCTCACCCGGCTCCTCCTCACGGGCCGCACCATCGACCAGCTGCTGACCCGGGCCGGTGTGCACGATGCCTCGCTCGTCGCGGTGGGTAATCCGTATGTCTTCGTCGATGCGCGCTCGCTCGGCCTGACCAGCAAGGAAGCGTTGTTCGCGGCGGGGGAGCAGGTCTTCGGCCGGCTGCAGGACATCCGCACCGCCGCCACCGAACTGCTCGGCCTGCCCGGCGGCGGGGCCTTCCCCAAGATCGCGGCGGTGGGAGGTTACGAGTCGGGCAGGCTGGCCGTCCGGGCCGTCTCCGTACCCGGTTGGCACCCCAGCGTCGCGCTGACCGGGGCCACCTGCCTGGCCGCCGCGACCACCATCGCCGGTACCGTTCCGCACCGGCTGGCCACGGAAGCGGGCTGTCCCCGCGGCGCCATCGAGATCGACACCCCGAGCGGATCCACCGCCGCCACGGCGGCCGTCGTGCCCGCGGCCGACCAGGCACCCGGCGAGGACAACGAGTCCCTCGCGCTCCAGTGGGTCAGCGTCAGCCGTAAGCTCGCCCACCTGACCGGCAGCGCCCGCATCACCTCGCTGTGCGACTTCGACCCCCAGGAGGACCCGGTATGCCGGCCGCTGACCGCCTGACCAGGGGCGGCGACGCCGCCGCGAACGGGGGCCACGACCTCCTGGTGCGCAACGCGCGGGTGGTCACCCCGGACGGTGTGCTCCACGCCGGCGTGGCGGTCGACGGCGGCCGCATCACCGCGCTGACCGCACCGGACGCACGGACCGCCGCGCGGTCCGTACTGGACGCCGCGGGCCGCCACCTGCTGCCCGGTGTGATCGACTCGCATGTGCACTTCCGCACCCCCGGCCTGACGCACAAGGAGGACTGGGAGCACGGCAGCCGGGCGGCGGCGGCAGGGGGCGTGACCACCGTCATCGACATGCCCAACACCGAACCCCCGCTGACCGATCCGGAGCAGGCCGCCGGGAAGGCCGCGCTCATCGACGGCACCTCCCTGGTGGACTACCGCTTCCACTTCGGAGTGACCGAGGCGACCGTCGACCACCTCCGGCACCTCACCCCTCGGCACGCGACCTCGGTGAAGGTGTTCATGACCGGGCACCACACCGCACCACACGTCATCCGCGCCCCGGAGACCCTGGACAGGATCTTCGCCATCGCCGCCGAGCGGGGTCTCCGCCTGGTCCTGCACGCCGAGGACGACGGCGTGTTCACCCTGCTCGACGCATTTCTGGCCCCGCCGGACAGCTACGAGTCCTACGAGTCCCGCCGGCCGCGCAGCGGCGGAATCGTGGCCGCGGCCCGCGTCATCGAGCTGGTGCGCAAGCACGGCACCGCGGCGCACGTCGTGCACGTCTCCTCCGCCGAGGAGTCCGACCTGCTGCGTGCCGCGGCCGCTGCCGCACTGCCCCTCACCCATGAAGTCACCGCACACCACCTGTCGTTCTCCGCGTCCGACACCCGGCGGCTGGGCGCACGGCTGCGGCTCAGCCCGGCCCTCCGCACGTCCCACGACCAGGACCGGCTGTGGGCGGCGCTGATGGCCGGCGGCGTCGCCACGATCGGCAGCGACCACGCGCCGCACACCATCGAGGAGAAGGTACGGGCGGTGCCGGACGCACCGCCGGGACTGCCCGGCACGCAGGAGCTGCTGACCGCCGTCCACACCGGTATGCGACGCCGCCACCCGGGGCTGACGGCCGACGAAGCACTGCTGCGGGTCGCCCGGCTGGCCTCCGCAACGCCCGCCGACCTGTTCGGCCTGGCCGGGCGCAAGGGGCGCATCGTCCCGGGGCTGGACGCCGACTTCGTGCTCTTCGACGCCGAACGCACCTGGTTCCTGTCCGGGGAACACATCCGGTCCAAGTGCGGCTGGTCGGCCTACGAGGGCTGGACCTTCACCGGTCGCCCGGACGTCACCGTACGCCGCGGCGAGGTGATCTACGACGGCCGCGGCGCGCAGCCGTGGTTCGGCTCGCCCGACGGGATCTGGCTGACCGACGGAGTGACCGGCCCGGACCGCGCGGGCGCCGCCGGGGGCCCGTCCGGCAGCCGGTGAGCCCGGTGGCGCGGAGCGGCGCGCCACCGGGGCCCATCAGGCATCCACTCGGCCGGCGAGAGCCCGCGTCACGTCGCCGAGCACGGCACGCGCGGCGATCGGCCCGCCGGAGCTGTTCCACGGCCGAACCCTTGCTCACCACGGTGTGCTTCTCCCGCTCCGCCTTCAGCTTCGTGAAGTTCGCGACCTTCCGGGCCTCGCCGTACGCCTTCCTGCCGTCGGCCTGACTGCCGAGCGTGCCGAAGAACAGCTTCGCCGTCGATGGTGTCCAGCTTGGTTGGAGCATGGCGAGCTTCTCCATGTCGGGCTCGGCCACGGTGGCGACGACCTCGGCGTCCTTCGCCACCAGGTAGCTGGACACGCTCTGCTGGCCGCGTCCCGCGGTGGCCCCGACCGGCTGGCTGCCCAGCGCGAGCGCCGCGTCGAGGGTCGGCTCGCCCTACCTCGGCCGGCTGTTGTGGAACGAGCGCGAGCAGGGCCGCCTGCAGGGAGCACCGTCGGGCGCCCGGGGCGGGTGCACGGGGTTGTCCTATAGTGCCGCGCATGCGTACAGAAACACCCTGCGGTGCGGCCGTCGCACCGGACGGTCACCACCGTCCCCGCACCCCCGCCGAGCTGCACCTTCCGGCCCGGCGGGCGACATCATGACGCTGAATCAGCTGCGTGCTTTCGCCGAGGCGGAGCGGCTCGGTTCCTTCACCGCCGCGGCGGCCGCCATGGACATCGCGCAGGCCTCCGTGTCGGAGCTGGTGCGCCGTCTGGAGGAGGAACTCGACGCCGTCCTGTTCGTCCGCGGCAGCCGCCGGCTCGCCCTCACCGCGGCCGGGCGCGAGCTGCTGCCCTACGCACAGGAGACGCTGCGGGCGGCGGACAGCGGAGTGAAGGCGGTGCGGTCCCTCGGCTCGCTGGGCGGCGGCACCGCCACGTTCGGCGTCCTGCGCAACGCCGACTACTACCTCCTCGCCAACCTCGCGCAGACCTTCCACGCCCGGTACCCCGCCGTCCGCGTACGGCTCGTCGGCCAGAACTCCGCCGAGACCGCACACGCCGTCGCCGCAGGGAAGATCGAGGCGGGCCTGGTGGTGCTGCCGATCGACGACGAGGGCCTGGTCGTACGGCCGCTCATGCGGGACGAGGTCTTCTACGTCACCGCGGACCCGGAACGCGCCGCGGCGCCTGTGACCATCGAGGCCTTCGCCGCGGCGCCCCTCGTGCTGTACGACGCCCACTACGGCTGGCAGGACCCGACCCGGCGGCAGATCGCCGAGCGCGCCCAGCTGGCCGGCGTCCGGGTGGAACCGCTGATGGAGCTGGAACGCGTGGAAGCGGCGCTGAACCTCGCCGCCGCCGGGGTGGGCGACACCATCACCAGCCGTGCGGTGATCAACAGCCCCGGCTTCCCGGCCGGGCTGCACACCGCGCCCTTCGCCGAGCCGCTGTACGACACCATCGCCCTGGTCAGAAGGCGGGGCCACCCGCTGTCCCGGGCCACCCGCGAGCTCGCCCGCCTCGCCGAGGACACCATCCGCGAGCTTCGTGACGAGGCGCAGCGGGTGACGCCGGAACCATAGGAAAGAGCCATAGGAAAGAGCCATAGGGTAAACCTGTGGGAAGCCCAGGAATCACTCCTCTAGTCCTGTGACACAGCCGCGTCTACCGTCCCTGACATGCAGATCACGCACGACGAAGCGCAAGCACTCGCCCCGTTCCAGTGGCTCAAGAAGCCGGCCGTCGACGGCCCTCCCGCGCAGCGCGACCCCAAGGTCGTCGAGCGCGTCTCGGAGATGCTCTCCACCATCGAGCGCAAGGGCCTCGACGCCGTACGCGCCTACGCCGAGGAGCTCGACGGCTGGTCCGGGGAGCTGGAGATCGGCGCCGAGGAGCTGAAGAAGTCCGGCGACGCGCTCCCGCCCGACGTCCGCACCGCGCTCGAAATGGGCTACGAGCGGACGAACCGCTTCGCCACCGCTCAGCGCGAGCACCTGACCGACTTCGAGATCGAGCTCGCCCCCGGAGTGCGGGGCGGCCAGCGTTACGTCCCCGTCACCCGGGTCGGCGCCTACCTCCCGGCCGGCCGCTTCCCCCTGCTGGCCAGCGCCTTCATGACGGTCGGCGTGGCGAAGGCCGCCGGAGTACCCACCGTCGTGGCGTGCACCCCGCCCTCGGGCGAGCACGGTGCCCACCCCGCCGTGCTGTACGGCGCGTACCTCTCGCAGGCCGACCGGGTCTTCGCGGTCGGCGGCGTGCAGGCCCTGGGCGCGATGGCCTTCGGGCTGCTCGGCGAGGCCCCCGTCGACATGCTCGTCGGCGCCGGCAACGCCTTCGTCACCGAGGCCAAGCGGCAGCTCTTCGGGCAGGTCGGCATCGACCTGCTGGCCGGCCCCTCCGAGGTCGCCGCCATCGCGGACGACACCGCCGACCCGGCGTGGGTCGCCGCCGACCTGCTCGGCCAGGCCGAGCACGGGCCGAACTCGCCGGCCGCGCTGATCACCACCTCCGAGGAACTGGGCCGCAAGGTCATCGCCGAGATCGACCGGCAGCTCGAAACCCTCACCACCCGGGAGATCGCCGGCGCCGCCTGGCGCGATTACGGCTCCGTCATCGTCGTACGCAACGCCGACGAGGCCGTCGCCGTCTCCGACATCCTCGGCCCCGAGCACCTGGAGATCCAGACCGAGGACGACGACTTCTACCTCCGCAACCTGACCAACTACGGTTCGCTCTTCATCGGCCCCTGGAGCACGGTGGCGTACTCCGACAAGGGCATCGCCGGCACCAACCACGTCCTGCCGACCGGCAAGACGGCCCGCTACAACGCCGGGCTCTCGGTCTCCCGCTTCCTCAAGCCGCTGACCTACCAGCGGGCCGCCAAGGAGGGCACGGCAGCGCTGGCCCCGGCCGTCGAGCGGATCTCCGCCTTCGAGGGGCTGGCAGCGCACGGCGCCACCGCCACCCTGCGCATCGACGAGATCGGCCGGCACTCGGGTGCCTTCGACTCCGTCCCGGAGGCCCTGCGCGAGCAGCTGTAGCCTCGTCCGCCCCGCCTCCGCGGCAACCGGGAGGCGGGGCCCGTCACACTCCCCGAGGACCACCCCATGCCACACGAGTCACCCGTCCCACCGCCGTCCGGCGAACCCGGCAGAGCAGAACTCACCCAGGGGCTCAAGGGCCGCCAGATCACCATGATCTCCATCGGCGGGGTGATCGGAGCCGGCCTGTTCGTCGGTTCGTCCACCGCCGTCGCCACCGCCGGCCCCGCCGTCATCCTCGCGTTCCTGGCCGCCGCCGCGCTGGTGGTCCTGGTCATGCAGATGCTCGGCGAGATGGCCGTCGCCAACCCCGACACCGGCTCCTTCTCCACCTACGCCGACCGGGCGCTGGGGCGCTGGGCGGGATTCTCCATCGGCTGGCTCTACTGGTGGTTCTACGTCCTCGTCATCCCCATCGAGGCCATCGCCGCGGGCGAGGTCCTCGGCGGCATGGCCGGGGTGCCGGCCTGGATCCCCACCTTCGCGGTCATCGCCGTACTGGCGGGCACCAACCTGCTCGCCGTCCGGAACTACGGTGAGTTCGAGTACTGGTTCGCGCTGCTGAAGGTCATCGCGATCGTGGGCTTCCTGGTCCTCGGCCTCCTCGCGGTCTTCGGCGTGCTGCCCGGCTCCGGCACCAGCGGGGTGTCGAACCTCTGGAGCAACGGCGGATTCGCGCCCAAGGGCGGCATCGCCGTCCTCGCCGCCCTCCTCACCGCGATGTTCAGTTTCCAGGGCAGCGAGATCGTCACCATCGCCGCCGCCGAGTCGGAGGAACCGAAGAAGAACATCAAGAAGGCCATCAAGGCCGTCGTCTGGCGGCTCGGCCTCTTCTACATCGGGTCGATCTTCCTCGTGGTCAGCCTGGTGCCCTGGAATGCCGACGGGCTGGCCGCCGGCTCCTACCAGGCCGTCCTGGAGCGCATGAACGTCCCGGGCGCTCGCCAGATCATGGACGTGGTGGTCGTCATCGCGGTGTGCAGCTGCCTGAACTCGGCCATCTACACCGCCTCCCGCATGGCCTTCTCCCTCGCCAGGCGGAAGGACGCCCCGGCGGCCTTCGCGACGGTCTCGCGCGGTGGCGTGCCCCGCAACGCGGTCGCCGCCTCCACCGTCGTCGGCATCGTCGCGGTGACCGCCAACTACCTCGTGCCGCAGGTCTTCACGTATCTGCTGGCGTCCAGCGGCGCGATCGCCCTGATGATGTACCTGGTCATCGCGGTCACCCAGTACGCCACCCGGCGCCGGCAGGAGGAGCCCGCCGAGGTGCGGATGTGGCTCTTCCCGTACCTCACCGTGGCGACCATCGTGTTCATCGCGGGAGTGCTGGTGCTCATGGCGGTTCTGCCCGGGCACCGCCTGGAACTGTGGCTCTCGTTCGGCCTCGCCGCGGTCCTCGTCACCATGGGCATGCGGCTCCAGCGCAAGTACGGCAGCGGCACCGGCCACAACGACGGTGCGGGACCGCCGGACGACGGTGCCCACGACCCGGCCGCCCGGCACGGGACCGCGCAGCGGCGCTGACCGGCGATCCGGCGAGCGGTTCAGTGCAGGCGCGCGTGGGTCGCCCGGGGGACGAATTCGGTCGGCAGGACGAGGCGTTCACCGGCCGGGTCGGCCTCCCCGGCGATCCGGCGCACCAGCAGACGTGCCGCCTGGCGGGCCAGTTCCCGCAGGTCGTGGCGGACCGTGGTCAGGCGGAACACCTCCCAGTCCGCCATCGGGAGGTCGTCGAAGCCGATCACCGTCAGGTCGTCCGGCACCCGCAGCCCGGCCGCGATGGCCGCGTTCAGCACGCCGATGGCGACCACGTCGTTGCCGCAGAAGACGGCGGTGGGCGGCTCGTCGGCGTCCAGCAGCCGGGGGAGCGCTTCGTACCCCGTCGCGTACTCGAAGGCCCCGCGGACGACCCGGCTGTCCGGCAGGCCCAGGCCCGCTTCGGCCAGCGCCAGGCGGAAGCCGAGCTCGCGGTCCCGGCCGGTGGTCGTGTTGGGCGAGCCGAAGATGCCGGCGATGCGGCGGTGGCCCAGCTCGGTGAGGACGCCGGCGACGAGCCGGCCGCCGCCCTCGTTGTCCACGACGGACGCGTAGCCGCCCGGCTGTCCGGTGTCGCGGTTGAGGAACACATACGGGATGTCGCGGCGGTCCAGCTGGGCCGGCAGCCGGGACTCGGTGGTCGCGGTCGCCAGGACCACCCCGTCCAGGGACTGGTCCAGGAGCTTCTCGCCCGCCACCGCCTCGTCGGACCGCTCGGTGATCAGCATCATGCGGTAGCCGAGGGCCTGGAGCTCGTCGTGCAGCGGGGCGACGACATGCGGGTAGAACGGGTTCGTCAGATCGGTGACGATCACCCCGATGCGGCGCGTGGCGCGGGTGGACAGGGTGCGTCCTGCCTCGCTGGGGAAGTAGTTCAGCGCCTGCGCGGCCTGCCGGACCTTCTCGCGGGTGGCCGCGGAGACCCGGTGGTCGTCACGGAGCGCACGGGACACCGTGGCCTGCGAGACGCCCGCCAGCCTCGCCACATCGTGACTCGTGATCGCCACCCGAACTCATCCCCTCGCCCTGTTCCGCCGCACTGTCCGCACGGCCATGAGTATACGTATGTATCCACGGTGCGGGTGGCGGCCCTCAGGTCCGGCCTCGTGGTCCGACCCGATCAAGCATACGTCTGCAATCGATCTTCGCCGACCTCTTGACAGTGCAGGAGGCGTGACTGTCAGATCAATGCATACGTATTCCACGGGGAATTCCGAGAGAAGGAGCGACCGTGAACGACGCCGTCGTGACCACCGAAGAACTGGATCGCCGCACGATCCGCCGCAGCGACTTCGTCTCCTGCAACCAGGCCTTCATCGACTGCCGTACGCCGGGCTCGGACCGGAAGGAGAACTACGCGATGATCGGGCCCGGGGTCTCGCAGTCCTCCGGGCAGCACGTCAACCTCCGCCTGCCGCACGGCTTCCAGATCGGCGCCGCGGCCATGCCGAACGGCATCACCAACAACCTCCACCTGCACTACACCGCCGAGGTTTTCGTCTGCACCGAGGGCGAGTACCTGCTGCGCTGGGGCGCCGACGGCACCGAGGGTGAACTGACCCTCAAGGCCGGCGACGTGGCATCCGTCCCCACCTGGATCTTCCGCGGCTTCACCAACACCGGACCGGACGACGGCTGGATGTTCACCGTGCTCGGCATGGACAACACCGGCGGCATCATCTGGGGCCCCTCGGTGCTGCGCGAGGCGGAGGGCCACGGCCTGTACCTCACGGCCGACAACAAGCTCATCGACACGGTCGCCGGCGACGAGGTGCCCGCCGACACCGAGCTGACCAAGCCGATGGCGCAGGAGTACATCGACCGGCTGCGCAGCTACAGCCCCGAGCAGATGAAGCGGCGCATCGCGGCCTCCGACGAACTGGTCTGGTCCGACCGCCCCTTCCTCGACAGCACACTGCCCGGCGGCGGGGCGCGGCTGAGCTGCGTCATCGGCTACGGCATGACCGAGGACCTGCATCAGGAACCCCGGATCCACAACCCGCACGGCCACAACGCCGCCTGGCTGCGCGCCGAGCCCGGCCAGGGCGTCTCGCTGCACCGCCAGCAGGAGACCCAGACGCTGATCGTCAAGGACGGGCTCTGGGAGGTCACACTGAACCGCACCGACCCGGTCTCCGTACGTCTGGGGCCGCGCGACATCCTCTCCGTCCCCGAGGGCGCCTGGCGCACCTTCCGGAACGCGGGGGAGTCGGAGGGCGACGTCCTGATCGTCAACGGCGGGGACGCCCGGGTGCGCCTGGAGTGGGACGAGGAGGTCGTCAAGGCCGCGGCCGACGCCGGTCTCGGCGTCGACCACAACGGCTACGTCGCCCCGTACGCACTGCTGCCCCGCTCCGCGCGCCGCTGATGTCCACCGCACTTCCGGACGGGGCGCCCGGCGCGCTGCCGCTCGTGGTGGTGCCCGGCATGCTGTGCGACCACGGCCTCTGGTCCGGCGTGGCGTTCCCCGAGCACCACCAGGTCCGGCATGTCGCACTGACCAGGCCGGACATCGGCCGGCAGGCGGAAGAGGTGCTGTCGGCGGTACCCGGCCCCTTCGTCCTCGTGGGGCTCAGCCTCGGGGCGATCGTCGGCTTCGAGGTACTGCGCCGGGCGCCCGAGCGGGTCGCGGGATTCTGCGCGATGTCGACGAACGCGGGGGCGCCGCGCCCCGAGCAGTACGCCGCCTGGCGCGCCATGGACGGGCTGATCGCCGAGGGCCGTTTCGAGGAGGCCGTGGCGCAGACGCTGCCCGGCATGTTCGATGTGCCCTCCCCGCCGCCCGAACTGGCCGCCCGCTACCGGGACATGGCGTACCGGGTCGGCCCCGACACCGCCCGCGCCCAGCTCGCCGCCCAGGCCACCCGCGCGGACGCGCACGACACACTGCGCACTGCTCGCTGCCCCGTGACCGTCCTGTACGGCACGCGGGACGCGCTGTGCCCGCCGGACTTCCACCGCGCGATCGCCGACGCCGTACCGGACGCCCGGCTGACCGCGGTCCCCGGCGCCGGCCACCTGCTGCCGGTCCAGCAGCCGGAGCCCGTCACCACCGCGCTGCGCGCCCTGGTCGCGGCCGCGGAAGGGGCCCGGCCGGCGCTCCGTACGACCGGCGGGGCCGGGGCTTACCGGCCCGCGTGACCTGCGGGTTCGCTCGTCGCGCTGCCCATCACCCGAACACTCACCACCCACGCGCCCCACCACGTCACCGCTTTCGACACCCCCGCCGAGGAGAGTCCGTCATGCTCCGATGTCCACCACCCACCGAACCCACCGGAGAGGCATGCGTCCACAACGGCATGCCGCGACGCACCACCGGAGGTGCCGCATGACGGCCGGGACGGGACCACTGGCCGGGCGTACCGCACTCGTCAGTGGTGGCGGCAGCGGCCTGGGAGCCGCCATCACACAGGCCCTGCTGGCGGACGGCGCGCGGGTGGTGATCACCGGCCGCAACGAGCGCGCCCTGAAAGAGACCGCCGCGCGGCTCGGCCCCGGTGTCTTCCCCCGCGTCTGCGACGTGTCCGACCCGTCCGAGGTGGCCGCGCTCGCCGACAGCCTCGCCGCTGAGGAGATCTCGGTACTCGTCAACAACGCCGGCATCGCGGGGCCGGTGGCCCCGCTGACCGAGATCCGGGCGGACGACTGGGACGAGGTCTTCGCGGTCAACGTCCGCGGTGTGTTCCTGATGTGCCGCGCCTTCCTGCCCGCCATGACGGCGCGCGGCGCGGGCGACGTCATCAACATCGCCTCGGTGTCGGGGAAGCGGCCACTGTTGCGCCGCACCCCCTACTGCGCGTCGAAGATGGCGGTCATCGGCCTCACCACGACGCTGGCGGGCGAGGTGGGCCCGCAGGGCGTCACGGTGAACTCGCTCTCGCCCGGCCCCGTCTCCGGCCCTCGGATGGCGCGCAACTTCCGGCTGGAGGCGGAGCGGACCGGCAGCAGCTACGAGGAGGCCGAAGCGGCCTTCGTGTCCCGCTCGGCGCTCGGCCGGATGGTCACCGAGGAAGAGGTGGGCGCTGCCGTGACGGCGATGCTGCGAATGCCGGGCCTGTGCGGTGCCGACATCGACCTGTCAGCGGGGATGGTGGCGCGATGACGGAGGCGACGGAGGGGCGCCCGGCACCGCGGCCGCGTCCCACGCTCAAACAGCGGCTGGCCGCGGGGGAGCGGCTGTACGGCGCGCTGTTCCGGCTGCCGTCGGAGACGCTGGTGGAGATGGCGGGGGTGGCCGGCCTCGACTACGTGGTCATCGACTGCGAGCACGGCCCGGCCGACACGACGGCGCTCCAGCACCATCTGACCGCGGCCGCGGCGCAGGGCATCGACGTACTCGTCCGGGTCGGTTCCGCCGAGCCCGCGCTCGCCCTGCGCTGCCTGGATCTGGGGGCGGCCGGCATCATCCATCCGCACATCGACAGCGCGGCGGACGCCCGGCGGGCGGTGGCCGGGGACCGCTATCCACCGCTGGGGGAGCGAGGGTTCGCCACGTACAGCAGGGCCGGCCGTTTTGGCACGGTCACCGCGGCCGAGCATCTGGCGGCGGCGGAAGAGACCCTGGTCGTGGCGATGATCGAGACGGCGCGTGCCTGTGCGGCGGCCCCGGAGATCGTGGCTACGGAAGGCGTCGACGCGGTCCTGGTCGGCCCCGCCGACCTGGCCGTGGACTGCGGCTTCCCGCCGAAGGAGACCCTCGACGGGCTCATCGCCGATACGTACCGGGCGGCGCACGAAACCGGTACCGCGGTCATGTCCATCGTGCCCGGCACCGCCGCCGCCAGGGCCGCCGAGCGGGCCGGCGCGCGGCTGGTGCTCTACAACGCGACGCAGGTCCTGATGGACACCTTCCGGACCCTCACCGCGCCCGGTGCCGAGGCAGCCGGAGAAGACGGCCGCTGACCGCGTCGCACCTCTTGACGCTCCCCACCGCCCTCTCTAGTGTCGGCGCATCGCATTTCATACGTATGCACATCGCGTACGCGCACCCCCTCACCCCCCCCTGTGAATCCCCTCTGACTCCCCCATCGCGCGAACGGAGAAGCCATGTCCGCTGTAGCGCCACCCACAGCTGTCGACGGCACGCAGACCGCCGACCCCGAGAAGCGGAAGGCGATACGCCGGGCCATCGGCGCGGGCAGTATCGGCAATTTCGTGGAACAGTTCGACTACGGGCTCTACGGCTACCTGGCCCCGATCCTCGCCCCCTCCTTCTTCCCGGCGAGCAACCCCACCGTCGCGGTGCTCAGCACCTACGCGGTCATCGCGATCGCGTGCCTGTTCCGCCCCCTCGGCGGCAGCCTGGTCGGCCGCTGGGGTGACCGGGTGGGCCGCAAGAAGACACTGCTGTGGACCATCGTGGTCATGGGCGTGTCCACCGCCATGATCGGTGCGCTGCCGACGTACCATCAGATCGGGCTCGTCGCGCCGCTGCTCCTCCTGGTGATCCGCATCGTCCAGGGCATGGTCTCCGGCGGCGAGTACGTCGGTGCGGTGGCCTTCGTCGTGGAGTGGGCCGAACCCCGCCGGCGCGCCTACTACGCGTCGTACGCCTCGAACAGCTGCTTCTTCGGCATCCTCGCGGGGGCCGGCACCGCGGCGCTGACCAGCGCGGTGTTCCAGGGGGACGCGCTCGACTCCTACGGCTGGCGCATCCCGTTCCTGCTCGCCCTGCCGCTCAGCGCGGTCGGCGTCTGGCTGCGGAAGCGCATCGAGGAGACCCCCGAGTTCGTCCGCGCCACCGCGGACGGCGCCCAGGTCGTCAAGGCGCCGATCCGCGAGGCGCTCCGGTCCCAGCTACGGCCGATCCTCGTCTACTGCGGTGTCTCGATCATGCTGGCGATCCTGTCGTACAGCTGGGTCACCTTCTATCCCGAGTACCTGACGGGGACGCTGGGGCTGCCCCGCTGGATGGCGCTGGCGTCCAACGCGATCTCGGTCGCGGTCCTCATCCCGCTGCTGCCGCTCGCCGGTATCCTCTCGGACCGGATCGGCCGCAAACCGATGCTGATCATGGGTGCCGTCGCCTGCATCGGGCTGGTGCCGCTCGCCTTCTACGTCGGCGAGCGGGCCACCTTCGGCGCCGCGATCGCCAGCCAACTCATCTATATCGTCCCGGAGTTCTTCCTGACCGGCATCGTGACGGTCTGCCTCGCGGAACTCTTCGCGACCCGTACCAGGTTCAGTGCCGGCGCAATGGCGTACAACGCCTCGTTCTCCATCTTCATGGGCATCACGCCCTTCGTGGCGACGCTCCTGGTCTCCTCCTTCGGCACGATCTACGCCGTGTGGGTCTACCTCGCCGCGGCCGCGGTGCTGGCCCTCGTCGTGGTGACCTCCTTCATGACGGAGACGTACCGGAGCCACCTGGGTGCGGACAAGTTCGCGCGCTGAGCGCCATCGCTCGTGCGGTCCGACGCACCGTCAGGGACCGCGTCAAGCGCCCTGATCCGAACCACTCGACCGCCCCTCACATGCATACGCATTCATCACCGGAAAGGAACACCACCATGGCACTGGATCCCGTCGCCTACCGCCCCTACGAGGACCCCGACGACTTCATCCGCGAGGTCACCGACCGCATCTGGGTCGGCCGCGACATCTCCTACATCGTGGACAACTACGAGCCGGACTCGATCGTCCACACGAGCCTCGGCACCGTCGTCGGCCGCGACGGGGTGATCGAGGGCAGCACGATGCGCATGGGCAGCACGCCGCAGCACATCGGCCAGGCCGAGGACGTGGTGTGGGAGGCCCGCGGGGACGACGCCTTCCTCAGCTCGCACCTGGTCTTCTCCGCCGACGAGCACCTCGTCGACGGCAAGAACGTCCGGATCCGCAAGCGCACCATCCCCAACTGCCTCTACCGCAGGGGCCGGATGGTCGAGGAGTGGGTCGTCCGCGACGAACTCGCCGACTGCCTCCAGTGCGGCCAGGACCCGGACGAGGCGGCCCGCGCCCTGCGCTTCCAGGGCTGGACCGGCTCGATGCTCGACGCGCCGCCGAAGGACGTCCTCGCCGAGGGCGTCAGCGGGCCGCGCCCGGACGACTACCGGCCCGAGTGCGAGATGGTCCTCGAATTCATCGACGAGGTGTGGACCCAGCGCCGGCTGCAGAAGGTCAACGACTTCATGGCGCGGGACCTCTTCCTGCACACGATCGGCGACCGGACCGTCATCCGTCCCGAGCGCTACCAGCGTGACCTGCTGGCCATGGTCGGGCCGTTCCCCGACGCGCGCTTCGAGGTGCGGGACGTGCAGACCAACTACGCCGAGCGGTACGCGGGGCTGCGGGTGGCCGTCATGTGGACGATGCAGGGGACCTACCGCGGCAACCCCGAGTTCGGCCCGCTGACGGGCAGGCCGGTCACCGTGCTGGGCATGTCCCAGTTCCTGATCCAGGGCGGCCGGATCGTGAAGGAGGTCCGGGTCTACGACGAGATCGCGCTCCGGGCGCAGATCAACAGCACCCGCAGCGAAGGCGCGGGCGTCGACGCCAACATCTACTGATTTCTCGGCAGGCTGATCCCTCGACGGACCGAGGCCTCTCCGGCAGGATGCGAAAGGGCCCGGACTCTCTCAGAGTCCGGGCCCTTCCTGTCGGTGGCTCTCCGCGGCGTCACGGTACGTCCGCGCCCCTGTCGTCGCAGAGGCCGTTCTCCCAGCTCCAGGCGGCGATCTCGACGCGGTTGCGGGCGGCGAGCTTGCGCTGGACGTTGCCGAGGTGCGTCTTGACGGTGGAGAGGGTCACATACAGTTCGGCGGCGATCTCGTCGTTGGTGCGGCCGCGCGCGACGAGGCGTACGACGTCCCGCTCCCGCTCCGTCAGCGGTTCGGACGGTGCGGTGGTCCGGGGCGCGGCTCCCGCACGGGAACGGGCCGTGGTGCGGGGCGGCTCCGGCGGTGCCATGTGCCGGAGCAGCCGGACGGTGATGGTGGGGGAGATCAGGGAATTGCCCTTGGCCGCCGCCCGGACGGCCTCGGTGAGCAGGGCGGGGGAGCCGTCCTTGAGGAGGAATCCGCAGGCGCCGTTGCGCAGTGCCCGGTACACGTACTCGTCGAGGTCGAAGGTGGTGGCGATGAGGACGTGCAGGGGATCGGGGACGTCGGGCCCCGCCAGCAGCCGGGTGGCTTCCAGGCCGTCGAGCTCCGGCATGCGGATGTCGAGGAGGCAGACGTCCGGGCGGAGCGAGCGGGCCAGCTCCACCGCGGCAGCACCGTCCGCGGCCTCCGCCACGACCTGCATGTCCGGCTGGGAGTCCAGGATCATGCGGTAGGCGGACCGGATCATCTCCTGGTCGTCGGCAATGAGCACCCGGATCGTCATGCCGCCCATGATGACAGCCCTCGGCGGCGGGATTCTCCGACCCGGCTTGACCCTCACGTCGCGTGAGGCCGGAGAGTCGGGTGCATGAGCGACTACTACAACGCGTTCGAGATGAGCCCCGTGCCCACTCCCGGCCCGGACGCCGTTCCGCCGGAGCCGTTCCGCGGCATCTACGGCATGCCCGCGTTCCCGACGATCCCCACGAGCGACCTGGCGGCGTCGGTGGACTTCTGGACCCGCGGGCTCGGCTTCTTCGAGCTGTTCAGCATCCCCGGCCAGGTGGTGCATCTGCGCCGGTGGGCGTTCCAGGACGTACTCCTCGTCCCGGCGGCGAGCGTTCCGGAGCAGGCACCGGCGGTGAGCTTCAGTTTCGCGTGCGTGCTCAGTCAGGTCGATTCCCTTGTCGAGGCCTGTCGCGCACTGCGCCCGGACTCGGTCGACGGTCCGCGGGACACCCCCTGGAACACCCGCGATGTGGCGGTGACCACCCCCGAGAACGTACGGATCGTGTTCACCGCGGCGAAGCCCTTCGATCCGGCCGGCCAGGAGGCACGAGACCTTGCGGCCGTCGGGATCGCTCCACCGGGCGCCGGCCGCGGCGACAATGAGAAGCATGGATGATGCCACTGAGGCCGATGGCCTGACCGTCGGTCAGGTCTCGGCGCGGCTGGGCGTGACAGTCCGCGCGCTGCACCACTGGGACGAGATCGGTCTGGCGCGGCCGTCGCTGCGTACGGCTGCCGGATACCGGCTCTACACCGCCGGCGACCTGGAACGCCTGCACCGCATCGTCGTCCACCGCGAGCTCGGTCTCGGCCTGGACCGCATTCGGACCGTCCTGGACGGCTCGGCGGCGGACGTGCCCGGCGCACTGCGCGCGCAGCGCACCCAGGTCGCGGAACGGATCGACCGTCTCCAGCAGCTCGGTGCCGGACTGGACCGGATGATCGACGCCCACGAACGCGGTCTGCTGCTCACCGCCGAGCAGCAGGCCGCGATCTTCGGCCCCCAGTGGAACCCGGACTGGCCGGCTCAGGCCCGTCAGCGCTATGGAGACACTGCGCAGTGGCGGCAGTACGCCGAACGCTCGGCCTCGCGCGGCCCGGAGGAATGGCGGACCATCGCCGATACCGTTGCCGACTTCGAACGCACCCTCGGGGAGGCGATGGACGCCGGCGTCGCACCCGGCAGCCCGGAAGCGCATCGACTCGTCGAGCGGCACCGCGAGGTCTTTGCCTCCTACTTTCCCCTCACCCGGCGGATGCAGGTCTGTCTCGGCCGCATGTATGAGGCCGATCCGGGATTCGCCGCCCACTACGACGGCATCCGCGCCGGCCTTGCCACGTGGTTCCGGCACCTCGTCGACGCCAGTGCGCGCGCCCACGGCATCGACCCCGACACCGCGACCTGGGAGTAGCGCGACGGGGCACCCCTAGCGGCGTTCGGCCCCCAGCGGCAGGTCCGCGACGACCCGCCAGCCGCCGCCCGCCCCCGGCCCGGCGGTGAAGTGCCCGCCGGCTCCTTCGATCCGTTCGGCCAGGCCGAGCAGGCCGTAGCCGCCGTCGCCCCGCGTGCGGTGGCCCGGCCGGGCCGCCCGTCCGTCATCGGCCACGGTGACCTCCAGGCGGCCCGCGTCATCGGTGCTCAGCCGTACGTCGACGGTGACGCGGCCGACGTCGACGCCGTGCTTGCGGATGTTGGTCAGGCTCTCCCGGACCAGCCCGTGCACCGCCGTGGTGACAGCGGGCGGCAGCGTACGGTCCGCCAGCCGCGGGTCGAGGGTCAGCTCCGCCGGCGGGCCGGTCCGGGCGAAGTCCGCGACGAGCGGGCGGATCCGGGCCAGGGTGCCGCCGGGCCGGGTGTCGGCCGCGTCCGCCGAAGTGCGCAGGACGGAGACGATGCCCCGCATCGACTCCATCGCCTCGGAGCCCGCCTCCTCGATCCGGCCGAGCATGGTGTCCAGCTCGGCGGGGGCCGGCGCGTGCCCGGAGGCGGTGGCGAACCGTACGGCCTTGGTCTGCGCGACGATCGCGGTGATGTGGTGGGCCACGAAGTCGTGCAGCTCCCGGGCGTACTCCAGACGCTGATCCTGCCGGTCGGCCAGCCGCTCGCGCTCCCGCAGGGTGTCGAGCACGCGCAGGTACAGGCCCAGGACGACCGCCAGCGCCGCGCCGAGCAGGACGAACGGGGCGACGAAGGTGCCTGCCGTGTGCCATTCGGTGTCCGGCATCCGCAGCAGCAGGAGACCGGCGGCGCACGCCGCGGCGGGGACGAGCACCACGGCGCGCAGCAGGGGAAGCAGCCGGACGGCGCGGGCGATGAGCAGCAGCAGCGCGCACAGCTCGACCATGCCCGGCGTGTTCTCCGGACGGTGCGTCAGCTGCGTGGTGACCACGGTGAGGACGGCCGAAGCGGTCACCGCGACGGCCGCCGCGAGCGGAAAGCGGGCCGGCCGTACGACAAGGGCCGCCACGCACAGCGCGCCGGTCAGCACGGTGGCCACCGCGGTGGGCACGAAGCCGGTGTTCGCCCCCTCGGCGACGAGCAGGGCGAGCACGGCGGCAGCAGCCAGGAGGAGCAGGGCCTGCTGGAGTACGGAGCGGTTCCGGAACGTGCGGATCATGTCCTCGACGTTACGGCGCCCGGGCGCCGCCGGCCTCGGCCTTTCGGCCGACCCGGACGGACCGCACACCCCGCGGGCTCGGCAATACGGCTGATCCGCCGGGTGCGGGCGGCGCCGGATGATCGGATCGCGGGCCGATTCCGGTCCGCGCATCCCTGCCGGGGCACGGCCTCGGTCCCGCGACGCCGTGCCCCGATCGACCCACTGGAGCGTTCTCCCATGCAGCTGAGCCCTGCCACGGCCGCCGTGGCCACCGCGGCCGGCCTGACCAGGATCTACGGAAGCGATGACACCCGCGTCGTGGCGCTGGACGCCGTCTCGGTGGAGTTCCGGCGGGAGCAGTTCACCGCGATCATGGGACCGTCCGGCTCCGGGAAGTCCACGCTCATGCACTGCATGGCCGGCCTGGACACGATCTCGCACGGTTCGGCGCGGATCGGCACCACCGAACTGGGCACGCTGAAGGACAAGGAGCTCACCCGGTTGCGCCGCGAGCGGATCGGCTTCGTCTTCCAGGCGTTCAACCTGCTGCCGACGCTCACCGCCCTGGAGAACATCACACTGCCCCTCAGCATCGCCGGCCGTCGCCCCGACCGGTCGTGGCTGGAGCACATCATCAGCACCGTCGGGCTCGGCGCCCGGCTCGACCACCGGCCGAACCAGCTCTCCGGCGGCCAGCAGCAGCGCGTCGCGGTGGCCCGCGCCCTGGCAGCGCGGCCCGAGATCGTCTTCGCCGACGAGCCGACCGGCAACCTCGACTCGCGGTCCGGCGCCGAGGTGCTCGGCCTGCTGCGCGGCTCCGTACGGGAGCTGGGCCAGAGCGTCGTGATGGTCACCCACGATCCGATCGCCGCCTCGTACGCGGACCGGGTGGTCTTCCTCGCCGACGGCCGCATCGTCGACGAACTGGCGCGCCCGGACGCCGACTCGGTGCTGGAACGCATGAAGGCGCTCGACCACGCCGGCTGACCGCCCGCCGGTCACAACCCGGCCGTACGCCGACCCGCCGTCCGGTCACCGGCCGCCCGGTCGCACCGCCCCGACCCGCCCGTCCGTACTCGTCCGAAGGCCCTCCTCATGCTCCGCACCGCACTGCGCTCCTTGTGCGCCCACCGGCGCCGCTTCCTGCTGCCCGCCCTGGCTGTCCTGCTGGGGGTGGCGTTCACCTCCGGCGCCCTCCTCTACACCCAGTCCGTGCGTACGGTGCTGACGCAGGCGCGGACCGCGGCCCAGCCCGACGCGTCCGTGACCGTCCAGCCGGACCCCTCCCCAGAGGACACCGGCAAGGCCACGGCACCGGCGCTCGACGAGCGGCTGCTGAAGCGGCTGCGCGCACTCCCGGACGCGGCCGCCGCCCGCGGCACGGCGGAAGGCACCGCCTTCGTCGTCGGCCCCGACGGCGAACTGGTCGGCCCCCGGCAGACGGCGGGCGGCGCCAACTTCGTTGCCGTGCGCGGCGGCAGCGATCCGCGCTATCCGCTCACCGCCGGCCGCGGTCCCCGCACGGCGGGCGAGATCGCCCTGGACGAGTCCACGGCCCGCCGGGCCGGCCACCGCGTCGGCGACGACGTACGCATCGTCGTACGCGGCGGGGCTCGAACCGAGCGGCTGGTCGGCATCGTCACCGCCCACGACCCCCGGCTGGTCTCCGGCGGCACCCTCACCCTCTTCGACACCGGCACCGCACAGCGGTGGTTCGCCCCCGCGCCGGACGCCTACACCGCACTCACCCTCACCGCACGCGACGGCACCTCCGAGCAGCGGCTCGCCCGCGAGGCCGCGGCGGTGCTGCCGGACGGGCTGCGTGCCGTCACCCGGCAGGACCTGAACGCCGAGCAGGAGGCGGCGTCGGGTGGTGACGAGGACAAGCTGACCGGCATCCTGCTGAGCTTCGGCGCCATCGCGCTGCTGGTCGCCACCTTCCTCGTCGCCAACACCTTCACGATGCTCAGCGCGGCCCGCGCCCGCGAACACGCACTGCTGCGCGCGGTCGGCGCGTCCCGCCGTTACGTGCTCCGCCTGGTCCTGACCGAGGCGCTGCTGATCGGCACCCTCGCCGCGGTCCTCGGCCACCTCCTCGGCATCGGTGTGGCGACCGTACTGGGCCGCCTGTTCGGCGCCACCGACGGGCCCGGCGCCCCGCTCCAGGTCCTCGCGCCGCTTCCGCCGGCCGCCGCCTTCGGGGTCGGCATCGTGGTCACCCTGCTCGCCGCGTACGTACCGGCCCGCCGCGCCGCCGCCGTACCGCCCGTCGCGGCGCTGCGCGGCGGCGAGCCGCCCACCCCGGCCTCCCTCCGCCGACGCCACCTGGCCGGCGCGGCCGTCACCGTCCTGGGAGTGCTGCTGGTCGTCGCGGCATCCGGCACCGAGGACCTGAGCTTCGTCACGGTCGCCGGCGCGGTTCTGCTGCTCGGCCTGATCATCCTCACGCCCGCCGTCACGCTCGGTGTGACCGGCCTGATCCGCCGCCCCCTGACCCGGCTCACCGGCATCCACGGCACGCTCGCCGTCGAGAACGCCCGCCGCAACCCGCGCCGCACGGCCGCCACCGCGGCGATGCTGATGATCAGCCTCGCGCTGATCAGCGCCGTCACCGTGGCGGCCGCCTCGCTCAGCAACGCCTCCGCCGCGGAGGCCGAGCATGCCATGGTCGCCGACCTGCGGGTGACACCCGTCGACTTCGCCGAGCTGGACACCGGCGCCGCGGCGCGGATCGCCCGGCTGAAGGACGCCGCCGCGGTCACACCCACCGTCTCCGCGTACCTGGAACTGCCCGGCGGGGACTACCTGGACGCGACCGCCGTCGATCCCCGCACGGTCGAGAAAGCCACACGACTCACCGTCCTCGCAGGCTCGTTGGACCGGCTCGGTAGCGGTATCGCCGTCACGCGGGAGGAGGCGCGGGCGCACGGCTGGCACCTGGGCTCCCGGATCACCGGCACCGTCGAAGGCACCGGCGAGAAGATCGGGCTGCCGGTCGTCGCGCTCTACGACGGCCCCGGTGCGCTCGCTCCCGCCCTCCTGCCCCTCGGCGCCCTGCATGTCCCCACCGACCCCGCCGTACAGGGCCCGCGTACCGAATCCGTACTCGTCAAGGCGGCACCCGGACGCACCGCCGCCCTCCGCGAGGACATCCGCGCGACCCTGGACAACCCGGCCCTGCTCGTCCAGGACCGTGCCGAGGCCGGACGCGAGGCGGTACGCCCGTTCATCCCGCTCCTCAACATCGTGTACGCACTGATGAGCCTGGCCGTGCTGATCGGCTCCCTCGGCGTGGTCAACACCATGGCCATGGCCGTCTTCGAACGCGTCCGGGAGATCGGCACCCTGCGCGCCATCGGCCTCGAACGCGGCCGGGTCGCCGCCGTCCTGCGCCTCGAATCGCTCCTGATCTCCCTGCTCGGCGCCGCGCTCGGCATGCTGTCGGGCACCGCGATCGGGCTCGCCGCCGTGGCCGGGCAGGAAGGCGCCCCGTTCGTCCTGCCCTGGGGGCGGCTCGCCCTCTCCTTCGCGCTCGCCGCCGCCGTCGGCGTCCTGGCCGCCGCCTGGCCCGCCCGGCAGGCCGCCCGCGTGCCCGTACTGCGTGCCGTCCAGACGGATACCGAATGAGCCGGACGAGGCGGCGGAGGGAGCGCCGCTGACGCTCAGACCCCGGGCCCGTCACCAGGGCTCGGGGGCCTCCGGGGAGTCCACCACTCGACGAGCGCCCACTCCCCGAGCCCGAGTACGGCCACGGCCGCGAGCGCCGCGAGCCAGGGCCGCCCCAGCCAACGGTGGGCCGGCGCCCAGACCAGCAGTGGCAGCAGGGCGCCGCCGAGCAGGACGAGCGGCAGGTCGATAAAGAGCACGGCCGGGTCATGGGATTCGCCCTCGAATCCGCCGTGCACACTGACCGCGGCGTGCGGCGCCCACACCAGCGCCGCCGTCGCCGCACCGAGGGCGGCGAGGGAGCATCCGGCGCAGCCGGCGGCGTCCGAAGGGCCGCCCGTGCTCCGTATCCGTGATTTTCCGCTCATGCCGGCCACAGACGCGGGGACGGGGTGCGCGGTTCCCCCCGGGCCGCGTGCCGAAGCCGGATGCACCGTCAGCCGGCGGTCGTTGCAGGGGTGTTCTTCTTACGGGCCCGGTAGGCGTCGGCCGCGGTGCCCGTACCCAGCCCGGGGGACTTGCTGAACGTACGCCGGTCGATCATGCGCAGTCCTTCGCGTGTTCGATGAGTTGACCTGATGCGTGAGCCGGATGCCGGGATCGAACGACGGTTCGCGACGTCACCGCTCTTGCCGTGCGCCATGACTCTGGCTCGCGGCGCGTCACCGGTCGAGCCGGTGAGGCAAGCGGAGCGGAAGTGGGAGTCAGGCGTCCGGGGCCAGCGCCTCCCGGACCAGCTGGACCGGGTGCCAGGCCGTGCGTTCCGTGCCGTGGAAGATCTGCTGGCGGCAGGAGACGCCGGTGGCGACGACGACCGTGGCGGTGGGTTCCGCGGTGATGGCGGGGAAGAGGCGGTCGCTGCCGACGGTCATGGAGAGGTCGTAGTGCTCCGACTCGAAGCCGAAGGAGCCGGCCATGCCGCAGCAGCCGGCGTCCAGTTCGGCGACCTCGACGCCCGGGATGCGCGACAGCAGCGCGACCGTCGCGGCCGTCCCGACCTCCGCCTTCTGGTGGCAGTGCCCGTGGTACAGGAGCTTCCGCCCGCGCAGCCAGGAGTCGGCGCGCAGCCGCAGCCGGCCGTCGTCCAGCGCCTCGGTCAGCAACTCCTCCACCTGGCGGACGCGCCGCGCGACGTCCTGGACGGCCGTGTCGTCGGGGAGCAGCGCGCGGTGCTCGTCCCGCAGCGTCATGACGCAGGAGGGCTCGCAGCCGACCACGGGCGATCCGGGCGGCGCTGACCGGGCGATCCGGTGGGCGAGGTCTTTTGCCTTGTCGCGTGCGTCGTCGAGCAGTCCCTTGGAGAGGCTGCACCGGCCGCAGCAGCCGCCGCTCTCCAGCCGGACGTCCCAGCCCGCGCGTTCCAGGAGTTCGATGGCGGCCCGGCCGATCTCCGGCTCGGTGTAGGAGGTGAAGGAGTCGGCCAGCCAGGTCACCGTCCCCGCGGGCCGCGTGCCCGCCGCCACGGTACGCCCACGGAACCAGCGCACCAGGTTCCGCCGTGCGAAGCGGGGCAGCGGCCGGGCCGGTGCGATGCCGAGCCGGCGGTCCAGCAGCCGGCGCAGCACCCCGGTGCGGCCGGGCAGGTTGGACAGCGGTGCGGTGGCCGAACCGAGCCGGTTGAGGAAGCGGATCGCGCCGAACACACGGGAGCGCGGCGGTACGCCGTGCAGGTCGTGGTGGTGGGAGAGCGCCTCGGCCTTGAGCGAGGCCATGTCCACGCCGAGCGGGCACTCGCTCTTGCACGCCTTGCACATCAGGCACAGGTCGAGCACCTCGTGCAGCCGCTCGTCGCCCAGCGCGCGCTTCGGGTCGGGTTCGGACAGCGCCTTCACCAGGGCGCCGGCGCGCCCGCGGGTGGAGTCCTCCTCGTTCCGCGTCGCCATGTACGAGGGGCACATCGCCCCGGAGTCCGCCTTGCGGCACAGGCCGATGTTCATGCAGCGGTCGGCCGCGCCCCGCATGCCGCCGACCACCTCGAAGTCCAGCCGGGTGCGGAGAGCGGGCGCGGGCGGCAGCGCCGGGTCGCGGAGGTGGTCGGTGAGGGCCGGGGCGTCCACGATCTTCCCCGGGTTCATCCGGTTCTCCGGATCGAAGATGCCCTTCACCCGGCGCATCGCCTCGTACAGGTCCGGGCCGAACAGCTCCCGGTTGAACTCGCTGCGTGCCAGGCCGTCGCCGTGCTCGCTGGAGTTGACTCCGCCGTACTCGGCGACGAGGTCCTTGACCTCCTCGGCTACGGCCCGCATCGTCCGCTGCTGGTGGGGGTCGGTGAGGTCGAGGAACGGGCGGACGTGCAGACAGCCGACCGAACAGTGGCCGTAGAAGCCCGCCGTCAGCCCGTGCCGGTCCAGTACCGCCTTGAACCGGCGGGTGTAGTCCGCCAGATGTGCCGGGTCGACGGCGGTGTCCTCGACGAAGGCCAGCGGCCGTTTGGTGCCTTCGCTCGCCGCCATCAGCAGGCCCAGGCTCGACTTGCGGACCTTCAGCAGCGCGGACTGCTCCGCCGGGGTGACCGCCTGGAGCGTGTGGTAGCCGTGGCCGTGCCGGTCCCACAGCGCGGCCAGCCGCTTCAGCTGCCCGCGCAGTTCGGCCTCGTCGTCGCCGGTGAAGGAGACGAACAGCAGCGCTTCCGGATCGCCGTGCAGGATGGTGCCGAGCGAGGCGTACTCGATCTTCTGCCGGGACAGGTCGAGGATCGTCCGGTCCATCAGTTCCACCGCGGCCGGGTCGCAGGCCAGCGCGTCCTCGGTGGCGCCGATGGCCCCGGCCACGGAGGTGAAGTGGCCGACGGCGATGACGGTGTGCGCCGGTTTGGGGACGAGGTCGACGAGGGCCCGGGTGACGACGACGAGGGTGCCTTCGGAACCGACGACGAACTTCGCCAGGTCGAACGGGGCGTCCTCGCGGGCCAGCCGGTCGAGGCGGTAGCCGCCCGCGCGGCGCCAGAAGCGCGGGAATCCCTCCTCGATGGCGTCGGCGTTCTCCCGTACGAGGGCGGGGAGTTCGCGGTAGAGGCGGCCTTCGAGCGTGGCGGCTTCGGCGCGCCGCCGGCGTTCCTCCTCCGTCACCGGGCCGAGGCGGGCGGTCGTCGCGTCGGACAGCACCACGTCCAGGGCGCGGATGTGGTCGATGGTCATGCCGTAGCGCAGGGAGCCGCTGCCGGCCGAGTTGTTGCCGGCCATCCCGCCGATGGTGGCGCGGTTGCTGGTGGAGGTGTCCGGGCCGAACATCAGGCCGTGCGGCGCGGCGGCGCGGTTCAGCTGGTCCTGGACCACGCCCGGCTCCACCAGCGCCGTACGGGCCTCGGGATCCAGCTCCAGGATGCGGTTCATGTGCCGGGACAGGTCGAGGACCAGCCCGGGGCCGGTGGTCTGGCCGGCCAGGCTGGTGCCCGCCCCGCGCGGCAGCAGCGGTACGCCGTGCTCCGCCGCGGCCGCCACCGCGGCCCGTACGTCGTCCGCGTGCCGTGGGAACACCACCCCGAGCGGCGTGATCGCGTACATGCTCGCGTCCCGCGAGAACAGGTGGCGGGTGTACTCGTCGAACCGCACCTCCCCGTCGAGGTCCGCCCGCAGCCGCCGCTCCAGATCGCGGGCGTGACCGGCGGGCGCATCGGTGGCCGCGGTCCGGGGAGCGGGGGTGCCGTCGCTGATCGCTGTCATGGGGGCGACTCCAAGTGACCGAGTAGGACGGGCAGTTGGTACTGGGCGAGCGGATTGGTGCGGCCGCAGGCGGGTCCGCTCCGGGTCACGCCGCGCGCAGATGCGCCAGCGCGTCGAGGGTGCCGGCCGGGTCGACGGGTACGCCCGCGAGTTCCAGGCCCATCTGGACGCCCGCGAGCGTGCCCGCCAGCGTCAGGTCGTTGAAGTGGCCCAGGTGGCCGATGCGGAAGACCCGTCCGGCGAGCCGGCCGAGACCCGTACCGAGCGACATGTCGAAGCGTTCGAGGATGACCTTGCGTACGGCGTCGGCGTCGTGGCCGTCGGGGAGCAGTACGGCGGTGAGCGAAGCGGAGTGTTCGCGCTGGTCGGCGCAGAGCACTTCGAGGCCCCAGCCGCGGACGGCCGCCCGGGTCGCCGCGGCGTGCCGCTGGTGGCGGGCGAAGACGGCCGGCAGCCCTTCGTCGGCGAGCATACGCAGCGCCTCGTCGAGGCCGTAGAGGAGATTGGTGGCCGGGGTGTACGGGAAATGGCCCCGCTCGTTCGCCTCGATGACGGGGGCCCAGTCGAGGTACGCCCTGGGCAGCCGGGCGGTGCGCGCGGCGTCGAGGGCCTTGCCGCTGACGGCGTTGAAGGCCAGGCCCGGCGGGAGCATCAGGCCCTTCTGCGAGCCGGCGACGGTGACGTCGACCCCCCACTCGTCGTGGCGGTAGTCGATCGACCCGAGGGAGGAGATGGTGTCCACCAGCAGCAGGGCCGGGTGGTCCGCCGCGTCCATGGCCGTGCGGATGTCGGCCACCCGGCTGGTCACGCCGGTGGAGGTCTCGTTGTGTACGACGCAGACGGCCTTGATGCGGTGTGCGGTGTCGGCGGCCAGCCGGTCGGCGAGCGTCTCGGGGCTCGCGCCGTGGCGCCAGTCGCCGGGGACGAAGTCCACCTCCAGCCCCAGCCGGAGGGCCATCTCCCGCCAGAGGGTGGCGAAGTGGCCGGTCTCGAAGCACAACACCCGGTCGCCGGGGCTGAGGGTGTTGACCAGGGCGGCCTCCCAGGCGCCGGTGCCGGAGGACGGGTAGATCACCACCGGTCCCGTCGTGCCGAAGACCGGCTTGAGAGCCGGCAGCAGACGGTGCGTCAGCTCGGCGAACTCCGGGCCGCGGTGGTCGATGGTGGGTGCCGCCATGGCGCGGAGCACCTGATCGGGGACGTTGGTGGGGCCGGGGATCTGCAGGAAGTGGCGGCCGGTGCGGGAGGTCATACGGTCAACTCCCCTTCCACGCTTGTGCCGTGAGACGGCACGGCGTATCGTCTTGTGGCACGCGGAGCATAGGTGTGGTCCGTGGAGGGAGTCAACGGGTGCAGAACGTCCTCAACGCACTGCGGGCGCTGGAGGAGATCGCCGCCCGGCAGCCGGTCGGCGTCGCGGATCTCGCCCGGGCCATGGAGCTGCCCAAGAGCACCGCGCAGCGCACGCTCACGACGCTGCGCACCGCGGGCTGGATCAGGCCCGCGGCGGGCACGCCGACCCGCTGGGTCCTCACCACCAAGGCATTGCTGGTCGGGCGGCGGGCGGCCGGTGAACTCGGCCTGCGGGACGTGGCCGTACCGGTGATGGAGGAGCTGCGCCGCCGCACCGACGAGACGGTCCACCTGGCCGTTCCCGAGGGGGAGCGGATCATCCTGATCGAGCGGCTGGAGACGAGCCAGCCGGTCCGGATCATCCTGCCGCTGGGCCAGAACCTCCCCGCGCACGCCTCCGCCAACGGCAAGGCCGTCCTCGCCGCGCGCTCCGACGACGCCGTGGAGCGTTACCTCGCCGAAGGGCTCGCCGGCTATACCGGTACGACGATCACCGATCCGGCCCGGCTGCGCGCCGAGATCGAGGGGATCCGGCGGCACGGCTACGCCACGAACGGCGGGGAATGGCGCGCGGACGTCTCGGCGGTGGCCGCGGCGGTACGGAACGACGACGGTGTCCCGGTCGCGAGCATCAGTGTGAACGTGCCGACGAGCCGGATGGCCGCCACGTCCGAGGAGGAACTCGGTGCGCTGGTCGCCGCGGCGGCGAAGGAGGTCGAAGCCGCGCTCGGTCAACTCCCGGGCGGGCGCCGGGGCTGAGGGGTTCGTACGGAACCTCTTGACGCGGTGTGGCGCCGCTCACATACTCGCCCCGGATTGGAATAAATGTTCCGCCATGCGGAACATCTTTGGCGTGCGCGGACGCGCTCCGACGACGCCTGCCGCCGTGGCGGGCAGCCCGTCGGCACGGCCTGCCCCGTGACATGAAGGGGAGTCGCGTGCGCCTCTCCTCATGACCGTCGACCGAAGGCGAGGCAGCCTCGTGTCAGATCACGTCATCTCCATCATCGCGCTGGTGGTGGTGTTCGCCGTCGCCACCCTCACCTCCGTACACATGGGCGCCCTCGCCATCGTGGCCGCCTTCGTGGTGGGTACGGCCGTCGCGGGCGAGACCGCGGACGACATCTTCGGCGGCTTCCCCGGCGACCTGTTCGTCGTCCTCGTCGGCGTCACCTTCCTCTTCGCCATCGCCAGGAACAACGGCACCGTCGACTGGCTCATCCACACCGCGACCCGTGCCGTCCGAGGCCGCATCGCACTGATCCCCTGGGTGATGTTCCTGGTCACCGCGGTGCTGACCGGGGTCGGCGCGGTCGTCCCGGCAGCCGTCGGCGTCGTGGCCCCCATCGCCATCGGATTCGCCACCCGCTACCGCATCAGCCCCGTCCTCATGGGCCTGTTCGTCATCAACGGCGGCAGCGCGGGCGGCTTCTCCCCGATCAGCATCTTCGGCAGCATCACCAACGGCGTCGTCGCCCGCAACCATCTCCCGGGCGACCCCGTGCTGCTGTTCGTCGCCTCCTTCCTCTTCAACGCCGTGCTCAGCGTCCTCGCCTTCTTCCTCTTCGGCGGACGCAAACTGATCGGGCAGCGGGCCCAGGACGTCACCACCGGCGACCCCGGCACACCCGCAGCCGACGACGACCGGCCGACGGGCGGTACGGGAGCCCCGACCCGACCGGCCGCGTACCCCAGCGGCGGCACCGCTGCGACCCTCGCACCCGCGACCGCGCCCGCCGCGACCGGATCGGACGGCAGCCCGCTCGCCGCCGCGCCCGTCACCCTCGACCGGATGCGCGCCCTCACCCTCCTCGGTCTGCTCTGCCTCGTCGTCGGCGCGCTCTTCTTCGACCTCGACGTCGGCCTGATGGCGCTCACCGTGACCGTCGTCCTCGCCCTCTTCTCACCGAGCGCCGCCAAGGGCGCGGTCGACCGCTGCGCCTGGTCCACCGTTCTCCTGGTCTGCGGCATCGTGACCTACGTCAGCCTGATGGAGCGCATGGGCACCATCACCTGGCTGGGCGACAGCGTCGCCTCGGTGCAGGCCCCGCTGCTGGGCGCGTTGCTGATCTGCTTCATCGGCAGTGTGGTCTCCGCCTTCGCCTCCACCACCGGCATCCTCGGCGCGCTGATCCCGCTGGCCGTGCCGTTCCTCCTCGGCGGGCACGTCGGCGCGGTCGGCATGATCACCGCGCTGGCGATCTCGGCGTCCGTGGTGGACTCCTCACCGTTCTCCACCAGCGGCGCCCTGGTCACCGCGGCCGCCCCCGAACCCGTCCGGGACCAGGTCTTCCGGCGGCTCATGGCCTGGGGGATGAGCATGACGGTGGTCGCACCGCTGGCCACCTGGGCGGTTTTCGTCGTACCGGGATGGCTCTGAGGGTGCGCGCGCCGCGGCGGCAGGGGCGCCTCAGCGCCCCGTCCACCGCGGCGGCTCCTTGCGCAGGAACGCCTCGACGCCGTGGTGGAAGTCCGCGCTGCCGAACACGGTGGAGACGATGTCGTCACCGTCGGGCACGGCAGCCCGGCGCAGCCGCGCCACCGCCTCCTTCGCCGCCCACATCGACAGCGGGGCGTGCGCCACGAGCGTGCGTACGGTCTCCTCGACGGCCTCCTCCACCGTGTCGTCCGCGCACACCCGGGTGACGAACCCCGCGGCCGCCGCCTCCTCCGCGTCCAGCAGCCGGGCCCGCAGCAGCAGATCGAGCGTGCGCCCGCGGCCCAGGTGCTGGACCAGGAGCGACACGGTGTTCATGGACAGGCAGTTGCCGAGCGTCCGGGCGATCGGCGCGCCGAAGCGCGCGGCAGGTGTGGCGATGCGCAGATCGCAGACGGCCGCGAGGATCAGGCCGCCGCCGACACAGGGGCCGGTGACCACCGCAACGGTCGGCACGGTGACCGACTCCAGCCGGTCCACGACCTCGGTGATCCCCGCTTCGTACGCCACACCGTCCTGTCCGTCCCGGAACTCCCGGAACTGGCCGATGTCGGTACCGGCCACGAAGGCCTTCCCGCCGGCGCCGCGCAGCACCAGCACGCGGATGCCGTCCTCGCCGTCGGCCCGCTCGCAGGCCTTACGCAGCCCCTCGTACATCCGCCACGTCATGGCGTTGTGCTGCGCGGGCCGGTTGAAGGTCACGGTGAGCACCGGCCCGCGCCGGCCCACCAGCAGCTCGTCGTCCGGGGCCGTCTCATCCATCGCCGCGCTCCTGCCCGTCGTCGTCGCCGTGGTCCGGACCGTGCACGACCCCGGCCGCCACCAGCGCACTGATCCGCTCCGCCGGGTACCCCAGGTCCGCCAGCACCTCGGCGGTGTCCGCGCCGAGTACCGGTCCTGCCGTGTCCCGGCGGGTCGGGGTCGCGGAGAACCGCATGGGGGAGCCGAGCTGCCGCACCGGCCCCAGCAGCGGATGGCCGGCGTCCCACAGGAAGTCGCGCTCGGCCAGGTGCCGGTCCGTGAAGACCTGGTCGGTCGTCGAGATCGGCGCGCACGGCACCCCGGCCGCGTCCAGCCGACCGACGATCTCCGCGCTGTCGAGCGTCGCGGTGACGGCCTCGATCGCCGGGATCAGTGTGTCGCGGTGCGCGTGGCGGTCGGTGGTGGTCGCGTACCGGGGGTCGGCCAGCAGCTCTTCCAGCCCGAGCGCGGTGGCGAAGTCCTTCCAGGTCCGCGGCGTGATGGCACCGACCGTCACCCAGCCGTCCCGGGAACGCACCGCCTGGTACGGCGCGTTGGTCTGGTGCGCGGACCCCATCCGCTGTCCGGCCTCACCGGTCGCGAAGTAGCGGCCCGCCTCCCAGATGGTCAGCGACACGGCCGATTCGAGGAGCGACACGTCGATGTACTGCCCCTCGCCGGTGACGTCCCGGGCCCGCAGTGCGGACACCGCCGCCAGCGCGCCGTACAGCCCGCACACGAGATCGCACACCGGGATCCCCGCCTTCACCGGACCGCTGTCCGGCTCACCGGTGATGCTCATGATCCCGGACCGCGCCTGCGCCATGATGTCCAGCCCTGGCAGGTGGGCCAGCGGCCCGTCCTGGCCCCAGCCGGACGCGGAGACGTACACCAGCCGCGGACAGTCGGCACGCAGGTCGTCGTAACCGAGGCCGAGCCGCCGCATCGCGCCGGGGCGCAGGTTCTCCACCAGCACATCGGCGTTGCCGGCCAGATCCCGGAGCAGTTCGGCGCCCTGCGGGGCCTTGAGATCCACCGCCACCGAGCGCTTGTTGCGATTGAGCCGTACGAACGGCGAGCTCTCCGGCCCGACGAACGGCCCGTTGGCACGCGTGGGATCGCCGGTGCCGGGACTCTCCACCTTGATCACCTCGGCGCCGAGGTCGGCGAGCTGCATGGCCGCGAACGGGGCGGCCATGTACGCACCGATCTCGACGACCCGTACGCCGCTGAGCGGGGCTGTGCCGTCCGGGGAGGGGGGCATGCGCTACCTGCCTCTCAGCCGGGCCCGGCCCGGCGGTACGGTCGGTTCTGCTGCGCCGTCCCGTGTCTACAGTCGGCACAACCCCGAGGCAAGAGGGCGGTGTTGCCCGAGTTCCGGGCGGTTCAGCGGAACAGCGCGCCCGCCACCTCCGCCGCCCACTGCCACGGTGCCGCCGTGGCGCCCGGCTCGGAGTTGAAGTACTCCCAGCCGGCGACTCCGCCGAAGCCGCTGTACTTCGCGCGGAGATCCGCCACCGTCCGGGTGAGGGCCGGCACGTCGACGTAGCCGTTGCCGTTGCCCGGGGAGGTCAGTGCGCCGGCGACCACCTTGTCGGCGGGGATCAGACCGCGGCCGACGATCGCGTCGTAGTCGCGGGTGGCGGTCATGCTGCCCCAGCCGTTGTAGAACTGGGCGTTGAACCAGGCGATGTCGCCGCCGCGGTCCCGGTACAGCTGCTCGTAGTCGAAGCCGGAGAGGTTCCCGCCGCCGCCGAGAGCGCTTGCCACCGGCGCGAGCGTGATGAGGAAATCCGGCCCGAAGTCGGCGCGCAGCGCGTCGATGACCCGCTCGATCCCGGCGAGCGACATCCGCTCCTCGACATCGAGGTCCACGCCGTCCAGGCCGTAGGCGCGCAGGAAATCCCGCAGCAGCGGATAATACTTACTGAATTCGGAGTCCAGCCGTTGGAAGCTGCCCGGTGCCGCGCCGCCCAGCATCGCGAGCACGCGTACGCCCTGCCCCTGCATCGTCTTCAGGTCCCGCCACATGGGGGCGAACTTCGCCGCCTCCGGCGGATCGTCGTTGAGGTGGACCGGCGCGTACGGGCCATTGACGTCGTTGAGGTGAACTGCCGCCACCAGGAGGTGTGTTGTGCCCGTACCGTGCTCGGTGAGGCCGAGCGGGGAGACGTACGTGCCGTTCGTGTACTGCGTCTGGTAATAGACGGCGAGCCGCCGGCCCGGCGCGATGGAACCCGCCGCCCACGCCGGTGTCGCCGCGGTCATGGACAGCGCCATGGACGCGAGGAGTACGCCACGTCTGGTCATGTGCATCGGGTATCTCCCTCTTTCCGGACGAACACGGGCCGGGCCGCGGGCAATTCTGGCGAGGGAGGAATGCCGAAGGCCAGACCCCGGCGGCTACTAATGCGCTTTAGTAGCCGCCGGGCGTGGTGGCTCAGAAGGGCCGGGGCGGGAGCAGTACGGCGAGTTCCTGGGCCGCGCTCACCAGGGCGGGGCGGAACGCCAGGAGTTCGCCGAGCGGCATGCGGAAGGCGGGGGCCGCGATCGAGAGCGCGGCGTGCGCGACGCCGTCCGGACCGAGGATGGGGACGCCGAGCGCCCGGATCCCGGGCTCGTGCTCCTCGTCGGCGACCGCGTGCCCCTGGGCGCGTACCGCCTCGATCTCGGCCCGGAACGCGGCGCGGTCGGTGAGGGCGTGCGGACCCAGCGCGGTCAGTTCGACGTTCTCGACGAGCGCCTCGCGCACCTCGGGCGGGGCGAACGCGATCAGTACCTTGCCCATCGACGTGCAGTGGACCGGGCCGTGCTTGCCGGGCTCGCCGCGCACGCTCACCTGCTGCGGGCCTTCCACGTGGTGGATGTAGAGCTGTTTGTCGCCGTCCAGTACCGACATCAGGACCGCTTCCCGGCAGGCCTCGGCGAGCCTGCGCATCACCGGCAGCGCGACGCCCGTGAAGCCGTGCGCGTGCGAGACCCGCTGGCCGAGCTGGTACACCCGCAGGCCGAGCGTGTAGTGCTTCGCGCGGGCATCGAACTCCACGAAGCCGTCCCGGGAGAGGGACTTCAGTAGCCGGTAGCACGTGCTGGTCGGGAAGCCGGAAGCGCGGGCCAGCTCGGAGAGGGTGACGCCGGCCGGGCGTTCGCCGAGCAGGGTGAGGACGTGCAGGGCCTTGCCGACCATGTCGGACGGCGGAGCGGGGGAGGGGGCACTGGCGGACATGCCGCCAGTTTCGCACATCGTTTCTCGCATCGCGGCAAGGTTTTCTTCCATGCGGAAACAATCCGTTGACAGGCAGAAACGCGCCCGTCATTCTCTTTTTCAGCTTGCGGCATCTCTTGCCGCATCGTGGCAAAACTACTGCTCTCTCTGCCCACCTGCCGTCTCGGGAGAAAGGCCTCCTGGATGTCGACCCCGCCTCCGGCCGCCGCCCCGGCGCCCGCCGCGGCCCTCAGCCGCCGGCGCTGGACCCGGCTGATGCCCGTGGTCTTCGTGACCTACAGCTTCGCGTACCTGGAACGCTCCAACTTCTCCGTGGCCGCCGCCGGCGGCATGGCCGACGACCTGCACATCACCGGTTCGGTCTCGGCCCTGCTCGGCTCGCTGTTCTTCCTCGGCTACTTCGCCTTCCAGATCCCCGGCGCCATCTACGCCGAGCGGCGGAGCGTCAAACGGCTCATCGTCTGGTGCCTGCTGCTGTGGGGCGTGCTCGCCACCGCCCAGGGACTCATCCCGGACGTACGCGTGCTGATGGTGGTGCGGTTCCTGCTCGGCGTCTCGGAGGCCGCCGTGCTGCCCGCGATGGTCATCCACATCACCCACTGGTTCACCTCCCGCGAGCGCGGCCGCGCCAACACCTGGCTCATCCTCGGCAACCCCGCCACCGTCCTCTGGCTCACCGTCGTCTCCGGCTACCTCGTCGAATGGGTCGGCTGGCACGGCATGTTCATCGCCCAGGGCGTCCCCGCGCTGATCTGGGCATTCGTCTTCCACAAGACCATCGACGACCACCCGCGCGATGCCAAGTGGCTCACCCCCGAGGAGCGCACCGACCTCGAAGGCGCGCTCGCCGCCGAACAGCGCCGGCTGCCGCCCGGCGCCGGCGGCTACCTCGCCGCACTCCGCTCCCGCAACGTCCTCCTGCTCTCCCTCCAGTACTTCCTGTGGAGCCTCGGCGTCTACGGCTTCGTCTTCTGGCTGCCCTCCATCGTCCGCGCGGGCAGCGACGAGGGCATCGGCCTCACCGGACTGATCTCCGCGCTGCCGTACCTCTTCGCCTGCGCCGCGATGCTCTGGAACAGCCGCGCCTCGGACCGGGCCGGCGCCCGCAACCGGTACGTGTGGCCCTGGCTGCTGCTCGGCGCCGCCGGCTTCTACGGCTCCTACCTCCTCGGCGACGCCTTCTGGCTCTCCTATCCGCTGCTCTGCCTCGCCGCCGCCGGCATGTACGCGCCGTACGGCCCCTACTTCGCCACCATCCCCGAGCTGCTGCCGCAGAAGCTGAGCGCCGCCGCCGTCGGCCTCATCAACTCCTTCGGCGCGCTCGGCGGCTTCGCCGGCAGCTACCTGATCGGCACCCTGAACGACGTCACCGGTTCCACCGCCGCCTCGTTCCTCACCATGGCCGGCTGCCTGGTCCTCGCCGCGCTGCTGATGTTCGCGGTACGGGCACCCCGGAGTCCAGCGGTCCCGGAGCCCCGGCCCGTCCCCACTCCGAAGGACGCCTGACAGCAGCATGCGCATCGCTCGAATCGCCCACGCCGGCGGCACCGCACACGCCGTACTCGACGGAGACACCGCCGACCTGGTCGCCGACCCCTTGACCGGCCCTTCAGCGGCCGGGGGAGCGGCGGACGGCGCCGCCGGCCGGGCGCTCGTACGGCTCGGCCGCCGCCTCCCGCTCGCCGAGGTCCGGCTGCTCAGCCCCGTCGAGCCGCGCACGATCGTCGGCATGGCCCACAACACCGGTCCGGCCGACCGTGCCCTGCCGCCGCAGGCCTTCCTCAAACCCGCCCGCTCCGTCATCGGCCCCGGTGAGCCGGTGCACCTCCCGGACAGCATCGGGCGCGTCGACGCCGAGGCCGAACTCGCCGTCGTCCTCGCCGCCTCGCCCGCCGGACACACCCCCGACACCGTCCTGCGGACCGTCTTCGGCTGGACCGTCGCCAACGACATCACCGCCCGCGATCTGCAACGCAGCGACCCGCTGTGGACCGCCGCCAAGGGCCGGCCGGGCTTCACCCCGCTCGGCCCCTGGATCGAGACCGCCCTGCCCGCACCCGACGACACCGAGGTGGCCCTCACCCTCGACGGCGTACCCCTGCGCCCCGCTTCGACGGGCGGGCTCGCCCGCTCGATCACCGAAATCCTCTGCTACGTCGGTGAGTTGCTGCCGCTCGGCCCCGGTGACGTCGTCCTCACCGGCGCACCGGGGGAGTACGGCCCGCTCGTCCCCGGCGGCCGCGCCGACGCCACCGTCGCAGGCATCGGCACCCTGACCACCCCCGTACGCGCCGGAGGCCCCCGATGACCACCACTCTCGTACGCGCCGGAGGCCCCCGTTGACCCCCACCACCACTCCCGCAGCCCGGGCCCGGCTCGACGCGGTCACGTTCGGGGAGGTCATGGGGATGCTCGTCGCGGCCGACGCCGGACCGCTGGCCGACGTCACCCACTACACCCGCTCCCTGGCCGGCGCCGAGATCAACGTCGCCACCGGCCTGGTCCGCCTCGGCCACACCGCGGGGTGGGTGGGCCGCGTCGGCGACGACCCGCTCGGCGCCCACGCACGCGCGGCACTGCACGCGGAAGGCGTGGACACCCGCCAGGTGACCGTGGACCCCGAGGCCCGTACCGGCTTCCAGCTCAAGAGCCGCGTCCTGGAGGGCGACCCGGAGGTGGTGTACTTCCGCAAGCACTCCGCCGGCAGCCGCCTCGCCCCCTCCGAAGCCGCCGACGCCTACGTACGCGATGCCCGCCACCTCCACCTGACCGGCATCCCCGCCGCCCTGTCACCCACGGCCCGCGCCTTCACCCACCGTGCACTGGCCGCCGCCCGTGACGCCGGCCGCACCGTCTCCTTCGATCCGAACCTGCGGCCGGCGCTCTGGCCGGACCGGGCCGAGATGGTGCGGACCGTCAACGACCTAGCGGTGCGCGCGGACTGGGTGCTCCCCGGGCTGAGCGAGGGCCGGCTCCTCACCGGCGCGCGGGAACCGGCCGACGTGGCCCACTGGTACCTGGAGCGCGGCGTCCGCCGTGTCGTCCTGAAGGACGGCGCCCGCGGTGCCACCCTGTACGACGCCACGGGCGGGACCTGGGCGCAGCCGGTGTTCCCGGTCCGGGCCGTGGACACCGTGGGGGCGGGCGACGGTTTCGCGGCCGGGCTGATCAGCGCCCACCTGGACGGCCTCGGCCCGGCGGAGTCGCTGGTGAGGGCCGCCGCCGTGGGCGCGCTCGCCACCACCAGCCACGGCGACCGCGACGGCCTGCCCACCCGCGCCCGCCTGGAGGCCTTCCTCCACTCCCGTGCCGCCGCCTGACCCGCCCCGAAGTACTCGCGAAAAACTAGGAGTTGGCCCCATGGCCGTACAGCTGCAGATCGCCCTGGACCGGATGCCGCTGGCACGGGCGGTGCGGATCACCGAGGCCGTCGCGCCGCACACCGACTGGATCGAGGTCGGCACCTCGCTGATCAAACACTTCGGGATGCGGGCCGTGACCGAGGTCGCCGCGGCGGCCGGGCCCGTGCCCGTACTCGCCGACCTGAAGACCGCGGACGACGCGGTGTTCGAGTTCACCCTCGCCTACGACGCGGGCGCCGCCTCCGCGACCGTCCTCGGCACGGCCGCTGACGCCACCCTGGACGCCGCCGTACGCGTCGCCGCGGAGCGCGGCACCGAGACCGTGGTCGACCTGATGCAGACCACCGAGGAGCGGCGGGCAGCGCTCGCCGCGCGGCTGCCCGCCCATGCCGTGCTCGCCGCGCACGTCGGCAAGGACGCCCAGCGCACCGGCGGCAACCCGGCCGACCTCCTGGGGGACTGGCGGCACGGCCGCCGGGTCGCCGTCGCGGGCGGCCTGACCGCCGCCGATCTGCCGGCCTTCACCGGCCCCGACCCCGTACGCGTCATCGTCGGCTCCGCCGTGACGGCCGCCGGCGACCCCGAAGCGGCGGCCCGCTCCCTCGCCGCGGCCGCCGGCCGCTGACCCACCGACCCACCCACCGCTCAAGCCCACCCCACAGGCCCACCACCCAAGGAACCCTCACCATGGCCGACCGCCCCGAACTCCCCACCACCGCAGCCCTGCTGGACACCGTGCAGGACGAGATGCGCGGCGTGCTCGGCGCCGTCGACACCGCCTCGCTCGACACGCTCGCGACCGTACTCCTGTGCGCCCGCCGCGTCTTCGTCGCCGGCGAGGGCCGCTCCGGCTTCATGGCCAGGGCCTTCGCCATGCGGCTGATGCACCTCGGCCTGAACGTCCACGTCATCGGCGAGACCACCACCCCGGCCGTCGGCGACGGCGACACCGTCGTCGCCGTCTCCGGCTCGGGCACCACCGCCGGCACGGTGCGGGTGGCCGAACAGGCCGTCAAGACCGGCGCCGAGGTGCACGCCGTGACCACCGCGCCGGACTCCCCGCTCGGCTCCCTCGCCGCCACCGTCCTGCTGCTGCCCGCCGCGACGAAGTACCGCCGCGCCGGCGAGGCCGCCAGCGTCCAGCCGCTGTCCAGCCTCTTCGACCAGGCGACCCATGTGACCCTGGACGTGGTGGCCCTCCGCCTCGCGAACCTCCTGGAGGTGGACAACGACCGCGCCCGCGCGGCCCACGCGAATACCGAATGACCGGCAACACCGCAGAACCGGCGGCGACGGGCGCGCACTCGCGGTGCGCGCCCGTACCTCTGTCGTGACAGCCGCGCTCAGTCGTTGGCGGGATTGCCCGCCGTCAGTGCCGGGTCCCGGGTCGCCACCGGGGCCAGGATCTCCTCCATGGCCTTGAGCAGATCGGCCTCCAGCCGCACGCCGGCCGCCTCGACGTTCTCCGTGACCTGCTCGGGCCGCGAGGCACCGATGATCGCGGCGGAGACATTGCGGTTCTGCAGCACCCACGCCACGGCCAGCTGCGCGAGCGAGAGCCCCGCGTCCTCCGCGAGCGGCCGCAGCTGCTGGACCCGCTCCAGCACCTCGTCCCGCAGCCAGCGCGCGACGAACGTCGCACCGCCCTTCTCGTCCGTGGCCCGCGTCCCCGCCGGCAGCGCAGCGCCCGGCAGGTACTTGCCGGTCAGCACGCCCTGCGCGATCGGTGACCACACGATCTGGCCGATGCCCAGCTCCTCGCTCGCCGGCACCACCTCCGCCTCGATCACCCGCCACAGCGCCGAGTACTGCGGCTGGTTCGAGATGAACGGGATCTTCAGCTCGCGGGCCAGGGCATGTCCCGCGCGCAGCTGGTCGGCGGTCCACTCCGACACACCGATGTAGTGCGCCTTGCCGGAGCGGACCACGTCGGCGAAGGCCTCCATGGTCTCCTCCAGCGGTGTGGAGTGGTCGTACCGGTGCGCCTGGTACAGGTCGACATAGTCGGTGCGCAGCCGGCGCAGCGACCCGTCGATCGACTCCATGATGTGCTTGCGGCCCAGCCCCCGGTCGTTCCGGCCGGTGCCGGTCGGGAAGTAGACCTTGGTGAAGATCTCCAGGCCCTCGCGCCGCTCGCCCTGGAGCGCGGTGCCCAGCACCGACTCGGCCCGCGTCTCCGCGTAGACGTCGGCGGTGTCGAAGGTGGTGATGCCCGCGTCCAGTGCGGCACGGATACAGGCGGTCGCGGCGTCCTGCTCCACCTGCGAGCCGTGCGTCAGCCAGTTGCCGTACGCGATCTCGCTGATGGTCAGGCCACTGCGGCCCAGGCGGCGGTATTCCACGGTGTCAGCTCTCCATCCATCGGACGTGAAGTCCCTGCGGGGACCATCCTGCCCCGCTTCGCCCCGCCCATCCGGTACGCCCCGGCGATCACATCCGGCCACAGGAGTTTCCCGCGTGCCTGCATGACTCCGGCGTGCTGGGTACCCGGCGGACCGATCCCCGGGGCAGGCGCGTGGCGCGCCGGTCTTCACGCGTGCCTGCCATGACGCGGACCGCGTGCGCACGGTGGAAGGACGGGTGACCGGGCCCCGCGGCCGGACTGAAGGAGGTCCCTTGATCAGGAAGAATATCTTTGTCGTCGGTATGGACGAGGGAAACCGGAAGGAACTGGAAGCCGTTCCCGACGTCGCCGAATACGCTTTTCACGGCCTGCTCGCCCCCGAAGAACTGCAGGAGGGGGAGGTGTCCGTGCCGGAACTGCTGGAAAAGGCGTACGGAATTCTGGACGCCTTCGAGGGCAGCATCGACGCCATCGTGACCTATTGGGACTTCCCCGGCTCCACCCTCGTCCCGATCCTCGGCGAGCGGTACGGCACCCGCCACACCTCCCTGGAATCCATCGTCAAGTGCGAGCACAAGTACTGGAGCCGGCTGGAGCAGCAGAAGGTCATCGACGAGCACCCGCGCTTCGGCCGGGTGGACCTCACCGCCGACCACCCGGAACCGCCCGAGGGCGTACGGTTCCCGATGTGGCTCAAGCCCGCCCTTTCCTATTCCTCGGAGCTCGCCTACGGCGTCAAGGACGAGGCGGAATTCCAGGAGGCGGTCGAGAAGATCCGGCAGGGCATCAGCCGGGTGGGGCGTCCCTTCGAGTACATAATGGGCCAGCTGGAGCTGCCCCCGGAAATGGCCGGGGTCGGCGGCCAGGTCTGCCTCGCCGAAGAGGCGATCGAAGGAATTCAGGTGGCCGTGGAGGGCTACGTCCGCGACGGTGAGGTCACCGTGTACGGCACGCTGGACTCCATCAATTACCCGGACAGCTCCAGCTTCCTCCGCCACCAGTACCCGTCCACCCTGCCGCCCGAGGTCGTCCAGCGGCTGCGGGTCGCCAGTGAACGGGTGATGCGGCAGATCGGCATGGAAACGGCGACCTTCAGCATCGAATTCTTCTACGATCCGCACACCGACCGGATCAACCTGCTGGAGATCAATCCCCGGCACTCCCAGTCGCACGCCGAGCTCTTCCACTACGTACACGGCGAACCGAACCACCACGTCATGATCGCCCTGGCCCTCGGCAAGGACCCGGGGTGGACGCCCGGACCGGGCCCGTACCGCATGGCCGCCAAGTGGTACTACCGCTGGTTCACCGACGCGGTGGTGAAGAACGTGCCCACCCCGGCGGACATCGAGCGCATCGAACAGGAGATCCCCGGCGTCCAGATCGAGATGGTGCCGGAAGAGGGCAGGCGCCTCTCCGAGAGCTCGCAGCAGGACAGCTACAGCTGCGAGCTGGCACACATCGTCACCGGCGCCGACAGCGTCGCGGAAATGACCGAGAAGTACGACCGCTGCGTGGCCGCCCTCAACCGGCACTTCGAGGGCACCCCGCCGCCGGCGACCACCGCCGCCTGAAGACCAGGCCCGTCGGCACGGCGAGCGCACACCGGCACATCGGAAAGGAGCACGGCAGCCGCATGCAGTACGTGAGCGACCTGCCCCACGCGACCAAACAAGAGCACCACGTCGCGATCCCCATGCCCGACGGCACCCGGCTCTCCGCACACATCTGGCGCCCCGTCACCTCCGACGGGGAGCCGGTGCCGGCCGTCGTCGAGTACATCCCTTACCGCAAACGCGACCTGACCTCCGTCCGCGACTCGGTCCACCACCCCTACCTCGCCGGCCACGGCTACGCCTGCGTCCGTGTCGACCTGCGCGGCACCGGCGACTCCGAAGGAGTCCTGCTGGACGAGTACCTGGAACAGGAACAGGCCGACGCCGAAGAAGTGCTCGCCTGGGTCGCCGACCAGCCCTGGTGCGACGGCAGCACCGGCATGATGGGCATCTCCTGGGGCGCCTTCGCGGCGCTCCAGGTCGCCGCCCGGCAGCCCGCGAGCCTGCGCGCCATCGTCATCGCGTCCTTCACCGACGACCGGTACAGCGACGACATGCACTACATGGGCGGCACCCTCCTCTCGGACAACCTCGCCGAGGCCGGCACCATGTTCGCCTACGCCACCTGCCCGCCCGACCCCGCCGTCGTCGGCGACCGCTGGCGCGACATGTGGCACGAACGCCTGGAGGCCACCCGCCCCTGGGCCCTGGAATGGCTCCGCCACCAGCGCCGCGACGACTACTGGCGGCACGCCTCGGTCTGCGAGAACTACGACGCCGTACAGGTGCCCGTACTGGCCTCCAGCGGCTGGGCGGACGGCTACTCCAACGCCGTGAGCCGCCTCCTCGGCAACCTCGACGTACCCCGCAAGGGACTCATCGGCCCCTGGTCGCACAAGTTCCCCCACCTCGGCGAGCCCGGCCCCGCCATCGGCTACCTCCAGGAAGTCGTGCGCTGGTGGGACCACTGGCTCAAGGGCGCCGACAACGGTGCCATGGACGGCCCCATGCTCCGCACCTGGATGCAGGACAGCGTGCCACCCTCCACCGCCTACGAGGAGCGCCCCGGCCGCTGGGTCGGCGAACCCACCTGGCCCTCCCCGCGCATCCAGCAGACCGTGCACCCCCTCACCCGGCACCGCATCGGCCCGCCCGACGAAGACGCCGCGGCGGACGGCACCCGGGACGAAGCCCACGACAATGCCGTACGGGGCGACGCGCTGACCGTCGAATCGCCCCTCTCCGTCGGCCAGTTCGCCGGCAAGTGGGCCTCCTACAACGCACCCCCGGACCTCCCCTACGACCAGCGCGAGGAGGACGGCGGCTCGCTCGTCTTCGACAGCCCCCCGCTCAACGAACACCTGGAACTCCTCGGCACCGCCACCGTCGAGCTGGAGGTCTCCGTCTCCCAGCCGGTCGCCATGGTCGCCGCCCGGCTCTCCGACGTCGCCCCCGACGGCAGCGCCACCCGCGTCACCTACGGCCTGCTCAACCTCACCCGGCGGGACGGCACCGGCACCCCCCGGCAGCTCGAACCCGGCCGCCGCTACCGCGCCACCGTGCAGCTCAACTCCATCGCACAGGCATTCCCCGCCGGCCACCGCCTCCGCCTCTCCCTCTCCACCTCCTACTGGCCACTGGCCTGGCCGCCGCCCCGCCCCGTCCGGCTCAGCGTCTACGAAGGCACCAGCGCCCTCACCCTGCCGGTACGCCCCAACGACGTACCCGACGACGTACCCGAGCCCGCGTTCGGCGAGCCCGAAGGCACACCGCCGATCCCCACCACCCAGCTGCTCCCCGCCGAACAGCGCTGGGACGTCAAACGCGACCTGGTGAACTACCACAACGCACTGGAGATCGTGAAGGACGCCGGCCTCGTCCGCTACGAGGAAGCAGGCATCGACGTCGGCCGCCGCGCCTACGAGCGGTACACCTCCGTCGCCGACGACTTCTCCTCCGTACGCGGCGAGACCACCTGGACCATGCGCTTCCGGCGCGACGACTGGGACGTCCGCATCGTCACCAGCCAGGCCCTCCGGTCCGACGAGGACAGCTTCCACATCGACGCCACCCTCGACGGCTACGAAGGCGACCGCCGGGTCTTCTCCCGCACCTGGAACGAGACCGTCCCGCGCGACTCCCTGTGACACCGGGTACCCGGGCAGCGCGTCGACGGTGAAGGGGCGAACATGCGGTGTTTTGATGGCAGCATGGCGCGGCGCCGGATGCGGGACACGGTCGAGGTGGCGGTGTGGTGGGCCGCCCTCCTCGCCCTGTGGACCGTCCTCATCAGCACTGTCGGCACACTGGAGCTCCTGGTCGGGGCCGCAGTCTCCCTCGTGGGCGCGGTCGCGGCCGGAGCCGCCCGGCGGGCGGTGACCGGCCGGTGAACGGCTGGCTCGCGGCCGCCGCCGCCCTCATGGCACTCGGCGTCACCCCCGTCCTGTGGTACGCCGCCACCGGACCACTGCGCCGCCGCGTCGCCGCACAGAACACCGGCACCCTCCTCGTCTGCCTCGTACTCCTGCTGCTCGCCCGCGGCTACGACCGGCCCCCCTACACCGACGTCGCACTCGTCGTCGCCCTCCTCGGCCCCGTCGGCACCCTCGTCTACACCCGGCTGCTCGGCCCCGAAATGGGCGACGACCCCCAGCAGGGCCCCCGCACCACCGCCTTCGCCGTGGCCGCCACCCTCGCCGTCCTGCTGCCCCTGTGCCTCGCCGAGCCCCCCGGCCGCTCCCTGATCAAACTCCTCGTCATCGGCGCCCTCCTCGTCGGCGGCAACCTCGTCTCCGCCAAAGCCCTGGCCGGCGCCCGCCCCAAGGAGGCGGACGACCGTGGCTGACCTGCTCATCGCCCTCGCACTGCTGCTCGTCGCCGCGGCCGCCACCGCCGCAGTCGCCGTACGCGAACCCGCCCGCCAGGCCCTCGCCCTCTCCCTCCTCGGCCTCACCCTCACCCTCCTCTTCACCGTCCTCCAGGCCCCCGACGTCGCCCTCTCCCAACTCGCCGTCGGCTCCGCACTCACCCCCCTGCTCATCCTCCTCTCCGTACGCAAGGCCCGCCGCCGCTCCCTCGACCAGGTACGCGCCGAACAGGAAGCGGAGGAGCGGCCATGAGCCGACGACAGCGGTTGTGGGTACTCCTCCTCGGCCTCGCCGGCGTCGCCGCACTCCTCGTCGCCGCCGCCCTCCGGATCCCCGCCTTCGGCACAGACCACCACCCCTACGGCGACCGCGCCGTCCACGAAGCACTCGCCCGGCACACCGCCAACGCCATCGCCGCCGTCAACTTCGACCAACGCGCCTTCGACACCCTCGGCGAGGAATCCATCCTCTTCGCCGCCGTCCTCGGCACCGTCGTCCTGCTCCGCCAGGCCCGCGACGAACACCAGGTCGCCCCCGCGCCCGCCCGCGTCTCCGCACCCGTACGCCGCTACGCGCTCGTCCTGCTCCCCGTCACCCTCGTCACCGGGCTCTACATCGTCGCCCACGGCCAGCTCACCCCCGGCGGCGGCTTCCAGGGCGGCGTCGTCGCCGCCACCGCCCTCCACCTGCTCTACATCGCCGTGGACTACCGCGCACTCGAACGCATCCGCCCCCTGAGCGTCTTCGAAGTGGGCGACGCGGCAGGCGAAGCCGCCTACCTGATCACCGGCGCCGCCGGACTCCTCGCGGGCACCGCCTACCTCACCAACGTCCTGCCCTTCGGCACCCTCGACTCCCTCGCCTCCGGCGGCACCGTACCCCTGCTCAACGCCGCCATCGGCATGGAAGTCGCCTGCGCCGTCGTCGTCCTGCTCGCCCGCTTCCTGGACCAGGCCGTCGAGATCGAAGAGGAAGGCGAACACTCATGATGGACGTCCTGCCCTACCTAGTCGCAGCGTGGATCTTCCTGGTCGGCTGCTACGGCCTCGCCACCAGCCGCAACCTCATCCACGCCGTCGGCTGCCTCGCCGTCTGCCAGGCCGCCACCTACGTCCTGCTGCTCGCCGTCGGCTACCGCGACGGCGGCACAGCCCCCGTCTTCGCCGACATCGCACCCCACTCCCGCCCCGTCGTCGACCCCGTCGTCCAGGCCCTCGCCCTCACCGACGTCGTCGTCGGCGCCACCGTCACCGCGCTCCTCCTCGCCCTGGTCATACAGGTCGCCAAACGGCACCACACCCTCGACCCGGACGAACTCTCGGAGCTGCGCGGATGAACCACCTGCTGCCGCTCGTCATCGCCACCCCACTCCTCGGCGCCGCCCTCCTCGTCGCCGCCGGCCGCTTCGTCCCCCGCCCCGCCGCCGAAGCCCTCGCCTGCGCCTTCACCGCCGCCACCGCGGCCCTCGCCCTCCACCTGCTCCTGCACGCACCCGCACCCGTCATCGAATGGCTCGGCGGCTGGACACCCCGCAACGGACACAGCGTCGGCATCGTCCTCCACGCCGACCACCTCGCCCTCGGCATGGCGGCCCTCGTCTCCCTCCTCGTCCTCGCCGTCCTCGTCTACTCCTGGCGCTACTTCGACGAACCACCGCGCAAACACGCCGGCTCCTTCCCCGCCCTCGTGCTCCTCTTCCAAGCCGGGATGTGCGGCTTCGTCCTCACCGGCGACCTCTTCAACGCCTTCGTCTTCTTCGAACTCATGGGCGTCGTCGCCTACGCCCTCACCGGCTACCGCATCGAAACCGCCAAAGCCGTCCAGGGCGGTCTCACCTTCGGCGTCGTCAACTCCCTCGGCGCCTACGCCATGCTCATGGGCATCGGCCTGCTCTACTCCCGCACCGGCGAACTCGCCATGCGCCACATCGGCGCCGCACTCGACGCCCGCGGCGCCCCCGACGCACTCGTCCTCGCCGCCTTCGTCCTCCTCCTCACCGGACTCCTCGTCAAGGCCGCCGCCGTCCCCTTCCACTTCTGGCTCCCCGACGCACACGCCGTCGCCCCCACCCCCGTCTGCATGCTGCTCTCCGGCGTCATGGTCGAACTCGGCCTCTACGGCACCGCACGCGTCTACTGGACCGTCTTCGCCGGCCCCGGCGGCATCCCGCCCGAAGCCGTCACCCGCACCCTCCTCACCTTCGGCGTGCTCTCCGCCACCGTCGGCGCACTCATGTGCTGGTACCAACGCCACATCAAGCGGCTGCTGGCCTACTCCACCGTCGCGCACACCGGCCTCTTCCTCATCGGCCTCGCCCTGCTCACCCCCGAAGCCACCGGCGGCACCGCCCTCTACCTCCTCGGCCACGCCGGAGTGAAAGCCGCGCTCTTCGCCTGCGCCGGCATCCTCCTCGACCGCTACGGCTCCATCGACGAGTACGCCCTGCACGGCCGCGCCCGCGAACTCCGCCTCACCGCCGCCTACTTCACCGCCGGCGGACTCGCCCTCGCCGGACTGCCACCGTTCGGCACCGGACTGGGCAAGGCCGTCACCGAGGAAGCCGCCGGATCCTGGCTCACCGCCCTCTTCGTCCTCGTCTCCGCCGTCACCGGGGGAGCGGTACTCCGCGTAGCCGCCCGTGTCTTCGTCGGCCACGGCACCCCGCCCGCCCACGAGGAGGAGCGCGAGACCAGCGGCGAAGGCGAACAACCCGAAACCGAGCAGCAACTCACCCGGGTACCCGCCACCATGCTCGCCGTCCCCGGCCTCCTGCTCGCCGGCGCCCTCCTCACCGGCCTGCTGCCCGCCCTGCACAGCGCGGTGGGCAGCGCCGCCGACGAAGCCCTCCCGGGCGTCACCGTGGCCCTCACCCCACCGCACTGGTCGGCCGCCGGCCTCCTCCTCGGACTGCTCTCCGCCGCCGTCGCCGCCGGCCTCGCCACCCTCGCCGTACGCCGCCCCCAGCACACCCGCAGCCGCCACTGGCTCGACCCCCTCCGCCTCCTCCACTCCGGCCACATCGGCGACTACATCGCCTGGACCCTCGCCGGTACCACCCTCCTTGGCGCCCTCACCTCGACCGGCCTCCTCTGACCCCTTCAGCCGGTTGCCGGGGTCTTCACGCTTCCATACGCAGCAGGTGCTGCCCGCCCGGAGCCAGCGGGAGCCGCCGCGGCCTTGCCCGCAGCGCAGTACGACTCGGCCAGGCACGCGAAGCCGACGCCGGCTGGTCACTTCCCAGGTCCTGCCGCTGAGTTCGGCGCGTGTGAGCTCGACGGACCGTTTGTTGTGGTCCCGGCGGGTGAGTACCGCCCTACCGGCACGTCCCGCCGGCGCGGCTACCGGTGGTCAGCCGCCGGCCATCTCGCCCGGCCGTTCCCCGAAGCGTCACTCGCCACCGACGCGCCCTCGGCGCCCGCCGGGGCCTCCGTGATGTCCAGGAAGACGTGGTCCGCCTGTGGCCACGTGCGCTCGACCTCACGCTTGATCCGTACGCAGACGAGCTCCACCCGTTCGCTGTCCATCCCCGGCGCCAGATCGATACGGGCCGCCAGCAGCCAGCTGTCCTCGCCGAGGCGCATCGTCAGCAGCTCCGCGACGTTGTCCACCTCCGGCTGCGCCATCAGCAGCTTCTCGATGCTCTCCCGCGGCTCCGCGTCGACCGACTCACCGATCAGATGGTCCCGCGCCTCCTTGCCGAGCCGGTACGCCACGAACACCAGCAGCAACCCGATGGCGAAGGACGCCGATGCCTCCCACACCGCCTCGCCCGTCACCAGATGCAGCACCATCCCGGCCGCCGCCAGCAGCACACCCAGCACCGCCGCACCGTCCTCGGCGAGCACCGTACGCAGCGCAGGGTCGCTGCGGCCACCCTTCTGCACGCGCAGCTGGTACACCGCACGGACCAGCGAACTGCCCTCCGCGACGAACGCCACCCCCAGCACGATCAGACCGGCCGTATAACCGCTCGGGGTCTCGTGCGACCCCTCGCGCAGTGCGTCGATGCCCTGGAAGAAGGAGAAGCAGCCGCCCATCACGAAGATGCCCACCGCGGCGAGGAGCGCCCAGAAATAGCGCTCCATGCCGTACCCGAACGGGTGCCGGTGGTCGGCGGGGCGACGGCTGCGGCGCAACGCGGCGAGCAGAAAAAGCTCGTTCAGGCTGTCCGCGACGGAATGCGCCGCCTCCGACAGCAGCGCGGGCGAGGCGGACAGCAGACCGCCGACGGCCTTTGCGACCGCGATGAGGAGATTCGCCGCGAGTGCCACGACGACCGTCACGCGGGTCCGGCCGTCGGAATCCTTCCGCTTCACCATGAATCACCGCCGCCATTCGGGGGACGCGGGGGGTGCGATCGATCGGTAATACACATCAACGGAGCGTGTACCCGGTTCGATGAATGAGAACCGCGGAGGGATTTCCGCAACCAGCCGAATGCCGAAAAGGTGAGTGACGATGGTGGATGTCGGCTACACGATGATGACCGAACAGGCGGGCCCGCGCGAACTCGTCGACCATGTGGTCCTGGCCGAACGCGCCGGTTTTGATTTCTCGGTCACCTCGGACCATTACTTTCCCTGGCTGGCCTCGCAGGGCCACGCCCCGTACGCCTGGAGTGTGCTGGGCGCCGCGGCGCAGGCCACCTCGCGCATTCCCCTGATGACGTACGTGACCTGCCCGACCACCCGGTACCACCCCGCGATCGTCGCCCAGAAGGCGGCGACGATGCAGCTGCTCGCGGAGGGCCGGTTCCGGCTCGGCCTCGGCTCGGGCGAGGCCCTCAACGAGCACGTCGTCGGTCAGGGCTGGCCCACGGCGCCGGTCCGGCTGGAGAAGCTGGAGGAGGCCATCGAGATCATCCGGGCGCTGTTCTCCGGCGACGAGGTGACGTACCACGGCGAGTACTTCGACGTGGACCAGGCCGTGCTGTGGGACCTGCCGGACAAGCTGCCGGAGATCGGCGTCGCGGTGTCCGGCGGCCTGTCCTGCGAGATCGCGGGCCGCCTCGGCGACCTGGTGATCGCCACGGAGCCGAAGAGCGAGCTGCTGCGGAAGTTCGACGAGCACGGCGGCAAGGGCAAGCCGCGCATCGGCCAGATCCCGGTCTCGTACGACACGGACCGGGACGCGGCGATCGCCCGGGCGCACGACCAGTTCCGCTGGATGGTCGGCGGCTGGCCGGTCAACAGCGAGCTGCCGGGGCCGTCCGGTTTCAGCGGCGCGACGCAGTACGTACGCAAGGAGGACATCGCCGAGGCGTTCCCGTGCGGCGACGACGTCGAGACGTACGTGAAGGCGGTCAAGCAGTACGCGGACGCCGGCTTCACCGAGGTCGCCCTGGTCCAGATCGGCGGCGACCAGCAGAAACCGTTCATCGACTGGGCCCAGAAAAACCTGCTGGACGAGCTGCGGGCGCTGTAGGCGCTGTAGGGGGAGGGGGTGGGGAGCCTGGGGCTGTGGAGGGGGAGGGCGGTCGGCGGCGGACCGTTTCCGCCCTTCTTTCCCCATGGGGGTGCACGAAGTCCCCTTCTCAACACAGTAGTCGGGGGCACTGACACCGCCCCCGCCCCCGCAGCCCCGCCCCCGCAGCCTCGCCCCCCCGACCCCGCAGCCCCGCTCCGTACCCCCGGCCGCGTCCCGTACCCCAGCCCCTACGACCCCTCGCGTCGGCGTCGGGCCTCCCGTTGCGGCTCCACCGTGTACTTCGGGTCTTCCGCCGAGGCGATGCCTGCGTGGAAGACGGCGAAGCGGGTGAGGGCCGAGCCGGTGAGGAGGGCCAGGCCGGCCGTGACCGCCGCCGGGCGGCTGCGGCCGGCGAGCAGGCCGGCGGTTGCCGCGCCCGCCACCGTCAGCGCTTGCGCGCAGCGCATCAGCGTGCCGGCCTTTCCCGTGCGGTACGTCTCGGCCACCATCCCGAGCCGCCGTTCGGCCGCGGTCGTCGCCGCCTTGTCGGCCGCCGCGGCCAGCAGCGCGGCGTACCGCGCGGGCGCGTTCTCCCCGGTGGGGGACGCCACCAGGGCCATGCCCGAGGCGGCGGCGGTCGCGGAGGCGGCGAAGAGGTACGGGAGTTCACGGTGCGCGCCGTGCCAGGCGGGCACCGCCGTGTCGGCCGCGAGCACCGCGGTGTACGTCGCGACGGCCGGGCCGAGCAGCGCCGCGGCGCCGGTCGCGGCGGCTCCGGCGCGCGGCAGCCGGCCGGTCACCGCGCTCGCCGCCGCCGCACCCGCCATCGGCCCGTACCCCGCCAGCAGCCAGGAGCCGACGCTCATCGGGGAGGTCGGCTTGCAGACGCGGAGCATGTTGGCGAAGCGGGACGGGCGGCCCAGGTCGTTGACCAGGGCGGCGGTGGAGAGGGAGATGGCCGCGAGGGAGGAGACCTTCATCGCCCTGGCCAGCGTGGGGCGCCCGGTGAGGTGGGCTCCTGCGGCCAGTACGGAACCGGCGCCCGCCAGGCCGCCGGTGAAGAAGTACCCGGCGATGTCCCGGGCCGCCCACGACGGTGCCTTGATGACGGGCCGGCCGTAGTACGAGTCGAACTCGGCGCGCGGCACCATCAGTTCCTCGCCCTTGCGGCGCCGCCCGCCGCCCTTGGACCGGGTGCCGGTCGTCCCGCTCATCGCCGTCCCTTCCGTCGCAGGAGTGCGGGGAGTACGAAGGAGGCGGCGGCGCCGGCCGCCACCGACAGGGCCGCCGCGCCCGCGTGTTTCCACATTGCGGGCAGGTCGCGGGTGGTGACCACCGGGTCCGGCGGCAGCCCGTACACCTCCGGTTCGTCCAGGAGGAGGAAGAACGCGCCGTCGCCGCCCACGCCGTCCTCCGGGTCGTGCCCGTAGAGCCGGGCCTCGGGAGTGCCGGCCTCGTGGAGCTGGTCGACGCGGAGCGCGGCGCGTTCACGCAGTTCGTCCAGCGGGCCGAACTGGATGGAGTCGGTGGGGCAGGCCTTCGCGCAGGCCGGTTCCTGTCCGGCGCCGAGCCGGTCGTAGCACATCGTGCACTTGAAGGCCCGGCCGTCGTCCTTGCGCTGTTCGATCACGCCGTACGGACAGGCCGGTACGCAGTAGCCGCAGCCGTTGCAGATGTCCTCCTGGACGACGACCGTGCCGTACTCGGTGCGGAAGAGCGAGCCGGTGGGGCAGACGTCCAGGCAGGCCGCGTGCGTGCAGTGCTTGCAGACGTCGGAGGACATCAGCCAGCGGACGTCCCCGGCGGGCCGCTGCGGATCGTCCTCGGCCAGGGGCAGGGATGTACGGCCGTCCGCCGTGGGCGGCTCCGCCGGGACCTGGCGGGGTGCGGACTGTTCGATGAACGCGACGTGGCGCCAGGTCGAGGCGCCGAGGCCCTGGGTGTTGTCGTACGACATGCCGGTGAGCGACAGCCCGTCCTCGGGGATCGCGTTCCACTCCTTGCACGCCACCTCGCAGGCCTTGCAGCCGATGCAGACGGAGGTGTCGGTGAAGAAGCCCATGCGAGGGGGCGGGTCGGGGTGGCCGGCGTCGCCGGCCGGGTCCGGTTCCGGGCCGCTGAAGAGGCTGCCGGTTTCGAAGAAGACGCCGGTCATGAGGGCTGCTCGCCTCCGGTGTGCTCGGTGATACCGGCGCGCCGCCGGTAGTCGGCGACCAGCCGGGGCAGGTCGGGGCCGCGCGGCCGGCGGCCGGGGCGGATGTCGGCGGTCAGCGCCTTGTCTTCCTGAATGTGCGCGTTCGGGTCCAGCGCGATGGCCATCAGTTCGTTGGCGGCGTCGCCGGTCACCGTGCCGTTGGGGCCCCAGTGGAACGGCAGGCCGATCTGGTGCACGGTGCGGCCCTGTACGGTCAGCGACTTGATCCGCTCGGTGACCAGGACGCGGGCCTCGACGGCGTTGCGGGCCGTGACGATGGTCGCCCAGCCGGTGTGCGTGAGTCCGCGCTCGGCGGCCAGCGCCGGGGACACCTCGCAGAAGAACTCCGGCTGGAGTTCGGAGAGATACGGCGACCAGCGGCTCATGCCGCCCGCCGTGAAGTGCTCGGTGAGCCGGTGGGTGGTGACCACGTACGGAAAGACGTGCGCGCCGGGCTCGTCGCCGCTGGGGTGGTAGCGGTTGCCGGGGCGGGAGTGGAGCTGCCGGGCGGGGGACCGTGCGCGGTCCGGGTACAGGGCGTTGGTGAACGGGGAGTCCTGCGGCTCGTAGTGCGTGGGCAGCGGCCCGTCGAGCAGTCCGGCGGGCGCGAACAGCCAGCCCTTGCCGTCGGCCTGCATGATGAACGGGTCGTCGCCGCGCAGCGCGTCGACGCCCTCGGCGTCGTCCGCCGGGACGTAGCCCGGTTCCTTGTCGGGGACGAAGTCCGGGATGTCGTGCCCGGTCCACCGGCCGGTCTCGGCGTCCCACCAGATGTACGCCTTGCGGTCGCTCCACGGCGTGCCGTCGGGCGCGGCCGAGGCGCGGTTGTAGAGGATGCGGCGGTTGGCGGGCCAGGCCCAGGCCCATTCGGCGGCGACCCAGTCCTGTTCGGTGCCGGGCTTGCGGCGGGCGGCCTGGTTGACGCCGTCCGCGTACACCCCGCAGTAGATCCAGCAGCCGCAGCTCGTCGAGCCGTCGTCCTTGAGCTGGGTGTACGCGGAGAGCGGCGCGCCGTCCGGGCCGCGGCCGTTGATCTCCGCCAGTACGGCGTCGGCGACCGGCTCGTCCAGCTCGCCCTGGACCGGGTAGTCCCAGGCCAGGTCCTGGATCGCGCGGTCCATCGGGTCGGTGGAGGCGGCCAGCTTCTCCTTGATGCGGCGGCCGAGGTGGTACGTGAACCACAGGTCGCTGCGGGCTTCGCCGGCCGGCTCGACGGCGGCGTGGTGCCACTGGAGCCAGCGGTTGGTGTTGGTGAAGGAGCCGGACTTCTCGGTGTGCGAGGCGGCGGGGAGGAAGAAGACCTCCGTGCCGATGTCCTCGGTGCGCAGTTCGCCGGACTCGATCTCCGGGCCGTCCTGCCACCAGGTCGCCGATTCGATGAGGGAGAAGTCGCGGACCACCAGCCAGTCGAGGTTGGCCATGCCGAGCCGCTGGAGGCGGGTGTTGGCGGAGCCGACGGCCGGGTTCTCGCCCATGAGGAAGTAGCCCTTGCAGGCGCCGTCCAGCTGCGCGAGGACGATGTCGTACGCGCCGTGCGAGCCGGTGAGCCGGGGCAGGTGGTCGAAGCAGAAGTCGTTCTCGGGCTGGGCCGCGTCCCCGTAATAGGACTTGAGCAGGCTGACGAAATAGGCCCGCATATTGTTCCAGAATCCCTTGTCCGTACGGCTCGCCGTGACGAACGTGTCGAGATCCTCGTGGGCGTGGGCGTGCGGCATCGGAAGATATCCGGGCAGCAGGTTGAAGAGCGTGGGAATGTCGCTGGAGCCCTGGATCGAGGCGTGGCCGCGGAGCGCCTGGATTCCGCCGCCGGGCCGTCCGATGTTTCCCAGCAGCAATTGCAGGATGCTGGCCGCGCGAATGTACTGCGAGCCGACGGTGTGCTGCGTCCAGCCCACCGCGTACGCGAAGGCGCTGGTGCGGTCCGGGCCCGAGTTCTCGGTGAGGGCTTCGCAGACGCGCAGGAACGACTCCTTGGGGACGCCGCAGATCTCGGCCACCATGTCGGGGGTGTAGCGCGCGTAGTGCCGCTTGAGGATCTGGAAGACGCAGCGCGGGTGCTGGAGCGTCGGGTCCTGCTCGGGGTCGGACTCGGCCTGGGCGCCGCCCGAGCCGTGCGTCTCGGCGTGAGCCGCCTCGTGCAGCCGGCGGCCGGTCTCGGGCTCCTTCTGGAGTCGCTGGTCGTGCCGCTGTTCCACGTCGCCCGCCGGAGCCTGGACGCCGCCGCCCGCGTACTGCCAGGTCTCCGCGTCGTACCGGTGGTGTTCCTCGTCCAGCCCGGAGAAGACGCCGGCCAGGTCCTCGGTGTCCTGGAACTCCTCGCTGATCAGGGTGGCGGCGTTGGTGTAGGCGAGGACGTAGTCGCGGAACTCCTTGCCTTCGCTCAGGACGTGGTTGATGATCCCGCCGAGGAACGCGATGTCGGTGCCGGCCCGCAGCGGTACGTGCAGGTCGCACAGGGCGCTGGTGCGGGTGAAGCGCGGGTCGACGTGGATGAGGGTCGCGCCGCGTGCCTTGGCCTCCATGACCCACTGGAAGCCGACGGGGTGGGCCTCGGCGAAGTTGGAGCCCTGGATGACGATGCAGTCGGAGTGCTGGAGGTCCTGCATGAAGGTGGTCGCGCCGCCGCGGCCGAAGGATGTACCGAGGCCGGCGACCGTGGAGCTGTGGCAGACCCGTGCCTGGTTCTCCACCTGGACGATGCCGAGGCCGGTCAGCAACTTCTTGATCAGGTAATTCTCTTCGTTGTCCAGCGTCGCGCCGCCCAGGCTGGCGATGCCGAGGGTGCGGGCCACGCGCGCGCCCTCGGACTCCCACTGCCAGGTGTCGCGGCGGGTCTCGATCACCCGGTCGGCGATCATGTCCATGGCGGTGTCGAGGTCGAGCGGCTCCCAGTCGGTGCCGTGCGGCCGTCGGTACAGCACCTGGTGCCGCCGCGCTTCGCCGGTCGTCAGCTGGAGCGTCGCCGACCCCTTGGGGCACAGCCGGCCGCGGCTGACGGGCGAGTCGGCATCGCCCTCGATCTGCACGACCTTCTCGTCCTTGACGTACACCTGCTGGCCGCAGCCGACCGCGCAGTACGGGCAGACCGACTGCACCACCCGGTCGGCGGAGTCCGTGCGGGGCCGCAGCCGCTCGGTGTGCTCCGACATCGCGGCGCGTCCGCGGCCGAGCGGATCCTTGCCGGTGAGCTGCCGGTACACGGGCCAGTCGCGGATCAGCCGCTGTACGCCCATGGATCCTCCAGCTGTCGGCGCCTGCTGTGCGGGTGCGAGGGTCGGAACGAATGCCTCCAGGGTTGCCCCTGATGCGGACGGGTGCCCGGCGACATGCCGCTCACACCCGCCGATCGGGGGAGCGGGCGCGGAGCCGGAGGCCGGACGGATATCGGCGTGTCCGAGGTGAGAAGCGCGGCCCACCGGTCAACCCTGAAGGTGTGAGTACTACCGCCCTCATCGTCATCGACATGATCAATACCTACGAGCACGAGGACGCGGAGCTGCTGCTGCCGTCGGTGCGCAAGGCGCTGCCCGCGGTGGTCCGCCTCATCGACCGGGCCCGCGAGGACGGCGTACCGGTGATCTACGCCAACGACAACTTCGGGGAATGGCGCTCGCACCACGGCGAGATGCTGGAGACCGCGCTGGCCGGGCCGCACGCGGAGCTGGTGGACCCCGTCCGCCCCGACGACTCCTCGCTGTTCATCGTCAAGGCGCGGCATTCGATCTTCTTCGAGACCCCGATGACCTATCTGCTGTCGCAGCTGGGCATCGACCACGTCGTGCTGTGCGGGCAGGTCACCGAGCAGTGTGTGCTGTACTCGGCGCTGGACGCGCACATCCGGCATCTGAAGGTCACCGTCCCGCACGACGCCGTGGCACACATCCACCCGGACCTCGCCGACGCGGCGCTGCAGATGATGGAGCGCAACATGAACACGCACCTCTGCACGGTCGACACGCTGGACTGGGAGGCGGCGGCGCGACGTGATTGACCGCCGTCGTGCCGGGAACCCGGGGCGGGAAAGAAGCCGGGCGGAACGCGAGGCGCGTTCCGCGTCAGGAAGGGAGCGCATGATGCCCAGCGGCTCCAACGCCAAGCGTGAACGGCAGTACGAGCACATCAAGGAAGGCGCCGAGAAGCGGGGCACCTCCACCGGCCGGGCGAAGGAGATCGCCGCGCGCACGGTCAACAAGGAGCGGGCGCGCTCCGGCGAGGCGAAGAGCGCGAGCAAGGAGTCCACACGGGACCCGAAGTCCGCGCCGGAGCGGGGCGGCCGGCGGGCGGGCAAGGGCACGGGCCCGAAGGGCCCGACCAAGGACCAGCTCTACCGCGAGGCCAAGGAGAAGAACATCGACGGCCGCTCCTCGATGACCAAGGACGAACTGGCCAAGGCGCTCGGCCATTGAACCCCCGGGCGCCGCAGGTACCGCCGGCGTCCGCGTTCTGTTGCGTGTCCGGGAACCGTCCGTGCCGCAGAGGGCGCACGGTCGGCTATGCCCATCGCATCACCCGTGAGACGGTCACGGCCCAGCACCGCTTCCGTGTCGCCAGTGTCAGCAAGCCGATCACCTCGACCGTTGTTCACCTGCTCATCGACCGGAAGAAGCTCGCGCTGACGGACAAGGTGTTCGGTCCGGGAGCGCTGCTCGGCACCCATTTCGGTACGCAGCCGTACAGCGAGTGGCTGCGGGCCGTCACTCTTCAGCACCTGCTCGAACACTCGGCAGGCGGCTGGGAGAACCATGCGAACGATCCGATGCTCCGGCGACCCGAACTCGACCGGAGCGCGCTGATTTCCTGGACCCTGGACCATCAGCCCTGGTATGGGAGCCAGGCCGAAAATGGCTCTACTCCAAGGGCGTGGCGACAGCCCTTACGGTCTCCGCGTCGACCGCATGGACGCGCACGGCGGGTGGGCCGCGACCCCGGCTGACGTGCTGACTTTCCTCTTTTCGGTCGATGGCCTCGACTCGCCGCCCGACCTGCTGGGGGCGGCGAGGCGGACTGCGATGACCATGGCGTCGGCCGTGAAGCCGCCCTCCGCGACAGAGGCGGGTTACGCCCGCGGGTGGTCGGTCAACCGCGCCGGTACGGTCCGGCACGGCGGCACCCTGCCCGGCACACAGGCGATCCCCGTATGCCCGTCCGACGAGCGGGCCTGGTGTGCCGTCTGCAATACCGGACGACCGGGCGATCAGGCGTCTCAAGCCGAGTTCGACGATCTGATGTGGCAGGTCGAACGAGCCGTCTAGCGGGTGGAGCCAGGCAACTGCCGTTGCGCCAGGTCGTACGGGCGCGGGTACGGCCCTGGGCTGAAGGCGAGGTACCGCGCCGCCGTCGTCGGGTCGGACCGCCGCGCCTCCGCGTTGAGCGCGCCGGGCGCGGTGTCGCCCCAACGCCCGGTGCCGGCCAGGCGGTCGACCGTGTGCAGTGCGGCGAGCTGCTCGGCGGGGGTGAACGTGCAGTGCCCGGCGTTGTCGACGAACCCCTGGCGCAGCATCCCGCCGGTCCCGGCCGCGGTGACGGCCCGGCGGTGCGCCGAGGCGACCTGGACGGGGACCAGCGGGTCGCCGGTGGTGTGCACGTCCAGCTGCGGAGTGCGAAGCTTGCCGGTGAAGGCGATGTTGCGCGTCATGTAGTGGACGGCCGCGGGGTCGGCCTTGACGCGGGGCGCGCCCGCGAGCGTCCGCAGGTCCTTGCCCAGTGACAGCCCGGCCGCCGCGTACAGCGCCTCGACCTCCTTGTATCCGGCCGACCGGCGGAGCATCGCGGTGTAGTCCACGCCGGTGTTCCACGCCATGTTCCCGCCCGCCCGCTGCTCGGCCTCCTGGCGCCGCCGGAAGCCGGCGTCCACCAGCATCGTGCTGACGGCTTGGTACTGGTGGGCCTGCTGTGCCTCGTAGTCGTCCGGTGCGGGCCGCTCCTGCTTGGGGTCGTTCCAGCCGGGGATGTTGTGCAGCGCGGCGGCCAGCGCGATGCGGGCCCGGCCGGCGGCGCTGCCCTGGGCCCGGGAGAGGACGGCGCCGAGGCGCCCTGCGGCCCGGTCCGCCTCGTCCGCGTCGGCGAAGCCGGTCAGCGGGATGCCGGAGCCGGGTGCCAGCAGCGTCTTCAGCGCGAAGACCGGGTCGAGGGTGGAGTTCCAGTTGGCGACGCCGCCCTGGACGAGGCCGCACAGGGACAGCGAGCCGTCGATGCGGCCGGGGTGCCGCTCGGCGATCGCGGTGGTGACCAGGCCGCCGTAGGACTCGCCCCAGGCGAGCGTGCGGCGGGCCGGTCCCACCCGCCCGGCGAAGGCGTCGAGGGTGGCGACCTGGTCGGGCACGGCCTGTTCCACCGCCCAGCCGGTGGTGGCGTACGAGGAACCGGCGAGCGCGTAGCCCTCCTTCAGCAGCAGCTTCTTCGTGGCGTCGTCGGAGGCGTCAACGGCTTCGTTCGGGGCGCCTGCGGGCCGGTACCCGTGGCTGAACAGCAGCAGGGTGCCGTTCCAGCGGGCCGGGGTGTCGATGACGTACGTGGCGCCGGAGGGCAGGGTGCCTTCGAGGTGGCGGGGTCCGGCCGGCGCGGCGGTCGCGGGCGGCACCGCGGCGGTGAGGAGCAGCGCGGTGACGGCCGCGAGCAGCCCCGCCCGGTTACGTGCTCTCATCGGTGGGTTCCTTCCGGTGGGAACGGTTTTGTTGGTGCTGCTCGGCGCCGAACCGGTCGCGGCTGGTCTCCCTGACCCGCCACACGGTGAGCGCGGTGACGGCGGCGCCGGCGGTCAGCAGCAGGGCGACGGGCGTGCTGCTCCCGTACGCGGCGAGCAGGCTGCCGGCGATCAGCGGGGAGAAGCCGGCGCCGAGCAGGGTCGCGGTCTGGTAGCCGAGGGAGGCGCCGGTGTAGCGGACCCGGGTGCCGAACATCTCGGTGAGCAGCGCGCCCAGCGGCCCGTACATGGTGGACTGGGCGACGCCGTGCCCCAGGACGAGCGCGAGGATCAGCAGTCCGGGGCGGCCGGTGTCGACCAGCGCGAACACCGGGAACGCGGTGGCGGCCGAGAGGGCCGCACCGGCCAGTACGACCGGCCGCCGCCCGAACCGGTCGGACAGCGCCCCGGCGCACGGCAGCACGAGCAGGGCCGTGCAGGAGGCGAGGGTGACGCCGGTGAGTACCTGGGTGCGCGAGAAGCCGTGGCCGACCGCGTAGGACACCATGAAGCTGGTCAGCAGCGACTGGGCGGTGAACGCCCCGATGCCGGCGCCCGCGGCCATCAGCACGGCGCGCGGCCTGCGCACCACGTCGAGCAGTGGCAGCCGGGCCGGCGCCCGCTCCTCCTTCAGCGCGCGGAACAGCGGACTCTCGGTGACCTTCAGCCGTACGTACAGGCCCGCGAACAGCAGGACCAGGCTGAGCAGGAACGGCACGCGCCAGCCCCACGCGCGGAACTGCTCGTCCGGCAGCGCTGCGACGAGGGTGACCACCGCGGTGGACAGGACGGTGCCGAGCGGGGCGCCCAGCTGGGTGAGGCTGGTCCAGCGGCCGCGCGGCCGGCCGTCCGCGTGCTCGGCGACCATCAGCGTCGCCCCGCCCCACTCGCCGCCGATGGCGATGCCCTGCACCACGCGCAGCAGTACCAGCAGGACGGGTGCCCACACGCCGATCGTGTCGTACGTCGGCAGCAGCCCGATGAGGAAGCTGCCGACGCCCATCAGCACCATCGTCGCCAGCATCATCGACTTGCGGCCGAGCCGGTCGCCGAAGTGGCCGAAGACGATGCCGCCGAGCGGGCGGGCGACGTACCCGGCGGCGAAGGTGCCGAACGCCGCGACGGTGCCGGCGGCGGGATCGGCGGCGGGGAAGAACAGGTCGCCGAAGACGAGCGCGGCGACCGTTCCGTAGACCAGGAAGTCGTAGAACTCCACGGCCGTGCCGAGCAGGCCGGAGAGCGCGACCCGTCGCAGCTGCCGGGCGTCCGTGGCGTCGCGCACGGCGGTCATCCGTAGAAGCGGGAGAGGCTGCGCAGGACGCAGGCGGGCTTGGTGCCGTCCTCGATCTCCACCGTGCCGTCCACCGCGATCTGCACCCCGCCCTTGACCTCGTCGACCGAGGCGAGCGTGGCGGCCAGCCGGATACGGGAGCCGACCTGCACGGGAGAGGGAAAACGGACCTTGTCCAGGCCGTAGTTGACCTTGGTGGTGACGCCCTGCACGTCGAGCAGTTCCGTGAAGAGCGGGATGAACAGCGAGAGCGTCAGGTAGCCGTGCGCGATCGGCGCGCCGAACGGGCCCTGCGCCGCCTTCTCGGGGTCGGTGTGGATCCACTGGTGGTCGCCGGTGGCATCGGCGAAGGTGTCGATGCGGTCCTGGGTGACCTCGATCCAGTCGCTGGTGCCCAGGTCGCTGCCGGCGAGCTTCTTCAGTTCGTCGAGGCCGTTGACGGTGACGGTCATGTCGCATTCCTTTGGTCAGGAGTCGGCTGACCCGTAGTGCTGGCGCACCCGGGACTTGAGGAGCTTTCCGGAGGCGGTGCGGGGGAGTTCGTCAGCGAGCACCACCGACTTGGGAAGCTTGTACTTGGCGAGCCGGCCGGTCAGGGTGGCCAGCACCTCGTCGGGGTCCAGGGCCGTGCCCTCGCGCGGGACGACCACCGCTCGCGGGACTTCGCCCCACTTGTCGTGCGGCACGCCGATGACCGCGCACTCGACGATGTCGGGGTGGGCGAGGAGGAGGTCCTCGATCTCGGCGGGGTAGATGTTCTCGCCCCCGGAGATGATCATGTCCTTGAGGCGGTCGACGATGAAGACGTATCCGTCCTCGTCGATCCGGGCCGCGTCCCCGCTGCGGAACCAGCCCTCGGTGAAGGAGGCCGCCGTCTCCTCCGGCAGCCCCCAGTAGCCCGGCATGACATGGGGCCCGCGGACCACGACCTCGCCTCGCTCGCCGACGTCGACCGGGGTCAGGCCGGGCCCTGCCACGCGTACGTCGCTGAAGAAGTGCGGTACGCCCGCCGAGCCGGCCTTGCTGATCGCGTGCTCGGCGTCGAGGAACAGCGTGCCGGGGGACGCCTCCGTCATGCCGTAGCCCTGGAGGAAGGTCAGGCCCCGCTCTTGGTACGTGGCGATCAGTGGCGTCGAGACCGGTGAGCCGCCGCAGGTCAGGATGCGGAGGGAGGACAGGTCCGCGTCGGCCCAGCGCGGGTGCCGGGCCATCTGCTCGAACATCGTCGGGACCCCGAACATGAAGGTGATCCGGTGCTGTTCGATCAGGTCGAAGGTGGTCTCCGGGTCGAAGGCCTCGACCAGGACGCAGGTACCGCCCTTCAGGATGACCGGCAGGGCGAGCATGTTCAGGCCCGCCGTGTGGAACAGCGGCGCCGAGACCAGGGCGCGTTCGTCGGCGATCAGGTCGGTGTCGACCAGGACGTTGATCGCGTTCCAGGTCAGATTGGAGTGCGTGAGCATCGCACCCTTGGGGCGGCCGGTCGTCCCCGAGGTGTACATGATGATGCAGGTGTCGTCGGCGGTGACCGGTTCGTCGATCGGGTCGCTCGCCGCCGAGGCCAGCAACTCCTCGTATTCGGAGCCCACTTCGACGTATGTACGTACGTCGCCTGCGTCGGACAGGCCCGCGACGAGTCCGGTGTGGGACGGGCCGTACAGGAGGGCCTTCGCGCCCGAGTCGGTCAGCTGGTAGGCGATCTCGGGCCCGGTCAGCCGGGTGTTGAGCGGGACGAAGACGGCGCCCAGCACGCCGGCGGCGAACAACGTCTCCAGGAAGGAGGGGTGGTTGGGGCCGAGGTAGGCGATCCGGTCGCCGCGCCGGATGCCGGTGGCGCGCAGCGCGCGGGCCAGCCGGGTGGTGCGGTCGTGCAGCTCCGCGTAGGTGGTTGCCGCGCCTTCGTGGCGGACGGCGATGCGGTGCGGGGTCTTGCGGGCCCGGCGGGCGGGCCACGACCCCAGTCCCTCGTTGCGCACAGCGGCTCTCCTTGCGGTGGGGTCAGGCGAGCCCGAGCAGCCGGGCGGCGTTCTCCTTGAGGATCTTCGGCCGGACGGCTTCCTTGATCTCCAGCTTCTCGAAGTCCGCGAGCCAGCGGTCCGGCGTGAGTACGGGGTAGTCGGAGCCGAACAGCACCTTGTCCTTGAGCAGGGTGTTGGCGTACTGCACGAGCTGCGGCGGGAAGTACTTCGGCGACCAGCCCGACAGATCGATGTGCACGCCGGGCTTGTGCGTGGCGACGGCCAGCGCCTCGTCCTGCCAGGGGAACGACGGATGGGCCAGGATGATCTTCAGGTGGGGGAAGTCGGCGGCCACGTCGTCGACGTGCAGCGGGTTGGAGTACTTCAGCCGGATCCCGCCGCCGCCGGGCACGCCCGCGCCGATGCCCGTCTGCCCGGTGTGGAAGAGGGCGATGGCCCCGGTCTCCTCGATGACCTCGTACAGCCCGTACGCCAGCCGGTCGTTGGGGAAGAACGCCTGGATGCTGGGGTGGAACTTGAAGCCGCGTACGCCGTACTCCTCGACCAGCCGCCGGGCCTGCTTGACCGCCGCCCTGCCGCGGTGCGGGTCGAGCGAGGCGAACGGGATCAGCACGTCGGCGTTGTCGGCGGCGGCCTCGGCGACCTCCTCGTTGGGCACCGGTTCGGTGCCGGTCGCGGACTCGGCGTCCACGGTGAAGACGACGGCCGCCATCCGCCGCTCGCGGTAGTACGCGGCCATCTCCGGCAGCGTCGGCTTCCGGTTGCCCTCGACCTTGAAGTACGCGCTGGAGGCGTCGGCCAGCCCCTGGTCCAGGGACGCCTGTCCCTTGCTGGACACCTCGGCGTGCGTGTGCACGTCGATGGCCACCAGCTCGTCCACGTTCATCACGTTGCGGGTCATGGCTCACGCCTCCGGGATCACGGGTGCGGGGATGCCCACGGACTGCGGCTCGCGGCCCACGGACGTGTGCCAGGCCGCCGCGACGGCCTCCGGGCGCCAGCCGCCGTCCGCGTACGCCACCGCCACCTCCTGCGGGTGCGACCACAGCGCGAGCTTGTCGCCGCCGATGCCGACACACTGGCCGGTGACGTCCTTCGCGGCGTCCGAGGCGAGGAACGGCACCAGCGCGGCGCAGTCCTCGGCGGTGCCGAACCCCTCGCCCTTGCGCAGGAAGTCAGGCAACGGTTCGCCGCGCCGCATCGCCTCGATGTACGGCGCGAACGCCGGGATGGTCTCGGTCATCGCGGTCGCCGCGACGGGCACGACGGCATTCACCGTGATGCCCGCCCGCGCCAGCTCCATCGACCAGGTACGGGTCATGGCGGCGATGCCGGCCTTGGCCGCCGCGTAGTTGGTCTGGCCGAAGTTGCCGCGCTGCCCGGCGGGGGAGCCGACCAGGATCAGCCGGCCGCCGTCGCCCTGCTCCCGCATCCGCACGGCGGCAGCCCGGGCACAGGTGAAGGTGCCCTTGAGGTGGGTGGTGAGCACGGCATCGAAGTCGTCGTCGGTCATCTTCCACAGCACCCGGTCGCGCAGGATGCCCGCGTTGGTGACCATCACGTCCAGCCGGCCGAACTCCTCGACGGCGCGGGCCACCAGTCGGTCAGCGGCCTCCGCTGAGCCGACGGCGGCGGCCTCGGCGACGGCCCGGCCGCCGGCCTCCGTGATGCTCTTCGCGGCCTCCTCGGCCACGGCCTCGTCGAGGTCGTTGACGACGACGGAAGCACCGGCGGCGGCGAGCGCCGAGGCGTACGCGAGCCCCAGGCCACGGCCGGAACCGGTCACGACGGCGACCTTGCCGGTGAGATCCACGGGGGTGGGGGAAGCGGGTCCGGACATGGTGCGGTCCTCTCAACAGGCATGCGGAATACGGGTGTTGACGTCAGGGGGGAGGGGCGGGCCGGGTGCCGGTCGGGCCGGTGACCCCGCCGTGATCGAAGCTAAGACCAATCATTGTTGACGTCAATGGTTGTTCCCGTAATCAAAAATGCGGCATGCTGGGTCCGCTGGTGAGATGGAGAACCGGGAAGACCGCCCCGCACCGGGGGCACGGAACAGGGAGCGCCATGACCGCCCAGGGAACGCCCGCCGCGCAGGCCAGGCCCGTCGACGCCGACGAGCCGTGGATGCGGGGGCTGCACGCCGACACCGGATATCTGCTCTACCGGCTCGGCCTGCGCTCGGGGCAGCTCTTCAACGCCGCCCTCCAGGAATCTGGCCTCCGGCTGCGCCACTACGCGCTGCTGCGGTACCTCGCCACGGTCGAGGGCGCGCCGCAGCGGGAGCTGAGCGAACGGCTCGGCTACGACCCGAGCGCCATCGTCGGCCTCGTCGACGACCTCGAACGCCTGCACCTCGTGGAGCGCCGCCCGGCCCCCGCCGACCGGCGCCGTCGCATCGTCGTGCTGGCCGACGCGGGCCGTACGTACCTCCGCGACACCGACGAGGCCAGCCACCGCGTCACCGACGAACTGACCGGCCCCCTCACCTCCGAGGAATCCGCGACACTGCACGCACTGCTGCTACGGGTCGCGCAGACGGGCGACGCGTAGGCCCCGGGGGCGGTCTGCCGGTGATCGACGCGCCGCTCAGGCAGTGGGGATGCGGGTGAAGCGGCCCGCGATGTGGAGGTCCGCTTCGATGCCGGCCGCGGCGGCACGCAGCTCGGGGAGGACGTCCGTAAGGCACTCCTCGGAGCTGCGCCGGACGGTGTGCATGGCGACGTTCACCGCTGCCACCACCTCGCCCGCACCGTTGTGGACCGGCACCGCGAGCGACCGCAGGCCCTCCTCCAGCTCCTCCTCCACCAGTGCGTGGCCCTGGTCCGCGATCCGGTCGAGGAGCGCGGTGAGTTCGGCGGACCCGGTGACCGTGTGCGGGGTCAGTGGCCGCAGTTCGGTGCGGGCGAGCCGGGCGTGCCGCTCGGCGGGCGGCAGGCCGGCCAGCATCACCCGGCCCAGGGCGGTGGCGTACGCGGGCAGCCGGGTGCCGGTGGTGATGTTCACGCTCATCACGCGGGTGGTGGCGACCCGTGCCGTGTACTGGATGTCGTCCCCCGTGAGCACGGCCAGGGAGGCGGAGTCGTGTACGCGCGCGGCGAGCGTGGCGAGGTGCGGTGCCGCGATTTGGGGGAGCGTGGTGCGGGAGAGCGGGGGATAGCCGAGCGCCAGCACGCGCGGGGTGAGCCGGAAGGCGCGCCCTTCGGAGGCGACGTACCCCAGGTGCTCCAGGGTGATCAGGGCCCGGCGGGCGGTGGCCCGCGCCAGGCCGGTCGCTTCGGCGGCCGCGGACAGTGTCAGTTCGGCCCGGCCCGCGCCGAACGCCGTCAGCACCGTCAGGCCGCGGGCCAGCGACTCGATGAACTCCCGCCCCAACTCCTGCTTGGAGGCGGCCGTCCAGGCGGCGAGCGGCGCGGGCGAAGGGACTTCCGCCTCGCGTGGCGCCTCCTGTGCCTGAACCAGTTCCCGTTCCATCGCGGCCACCGTTTCGCGCAGCCGGGGCAGCAGTGTGTCGCGCAGGGACGCCGCACCGTGCCGGCTGGTGTGGCTCACCACGCTCGCCGCGCAGGCGACCGAGCCGTCCGGGGCGCGCACCGGCACGGCCAGCGCGACCAGCCCCGGCTCGATCAGCTGGTCGTCCAGCGCCCAGCCCTGCGCTCGCGCCTGCCGGGCGCGTTCCTCGAAGCCTTCGCCGTCCCTGTCCCCGTCGCTGTCGGCCGCGGCGCGGCCGGCGTCGAGCGGTGGCACCGCCGGGAAGCCGCGGTGCTCCGGATCGGCGGCCCGGCGCTCCCGCCAGCGTGCCCACTCCGCCTCGGACCATCCCGCGGCGAACAGCGAGCCCGGCGCGGTGCGCTCGGCGGGCAGCAGGTCGCCGATGCGGAAGCTCAGGGACATCGCGCGGCGCCGGGTCGCCTGGTGGAGGAAGCGGATGCCGTCCCGGTCGGGCACCGCGAGCGACACCGACTCGTCCAGCGCGTCGGCCAGCGCGTCGGCGTGCCCGCCGAGCAGGCCGGGCAGCCGCAGCGCGGCGAGGTAGGCGTTGCCCAGCTCCATGACGCGCGGGGTGAGCACGGCGTCCCGGCCGTCCAGCCGTACGTAGCCCATCCGCGCCAGGGTCGCGGTCACCCGGTCGACGGTGGAACGGGCGAGGCCGGTGGCGCGCTCCAGCTCGCTCGGGCTGAGTGTGCCGTCGGCCTCGGTGAGCCGGCGCAGCACGGCGATGCCGCGCATCAGCGGCGTGACGGCCTCGGCCGGCACCTCGTCGGTGGCGGCGGGCGGCGTGGTGTCGGTCGGTGGCATCGGCTCTCCGTCGCGGTCTGTGCAGGACACCGTAAGGAATGCGGACGGCCGCCCGCACCGGGGGTCCGCCGCGCGGCGGACCTGCACTGTTGCCGGCGAACCGTTGACAGGCGACAGCGTCGCGCGCAAACTCTGCGGAACGCCAGTGAATGATACTTCACCACGCGAACATCCTGCACAAGCCCGCTTCCTGGGACGACGGGGAGCGGGCCCGTCCTCGACGACGAGGAGAGACGTATGCACACCACCGTCGGGATCATCGGCGGCGGCCCCGCCGGCCTGCTGCTCGCCCGCCTGCTGCACACCGCCGGTATCGACAGCGTCCTGCTGGAACGCCGCGACCGCCAGTACGTGGAGCAGCGCCAGCGCGCCGGAATCCTGGAACAGGCCACCGTGGACGCCCTCCGGGCATGCGGTGCCGGGGCCCGGCTGGACGCCGAGGGCATGGTCCACGACGGGATCGAGCTGCGCTTCGACCGACGCGCCCACCGCCTCGACTTCCCCTCCCTCGCCGACGGTCGGCGGGTGACGGTGTACGCACAGACCGAGGTCGTCAAGGACCTCATCGCGCTCCAGCTCGCCGAGGGCGGCCCGCTGCTCTTCGAGGCCGAGGTGCACGCGATCGACGGCGCCGACACCGGCCGGCCATCGATCCGCTACACCCACGAGGGCAAGGAACAGACCCTCACCTGCGACTACGTCGTCGGGTGCGACGGCTTCCACGGGGTCGCCCGCAATGCCGTACCGGAACACCTGCGCACCACCTACGAGCGCGTCTATCCGTACTCCTGGCTCGGCATCCTCGCCGACGCGCCGCCCGCCGCCGACGAGCTGATCTACGCCCACTCCGACCGCGGCTTCGCCCTCGCCAGCATGCGGTCCCCGTCCGTCAGCCGGCTCTACCTCCAGGTCCCCAACGGCACCGACCCCGCCGACTGGTCCGACGACCGCATCTGGGACGAGCTGGACGCCCGCTTCGCCCTCGCCGCCGACCCCGGATGGCGCCTCAAGCGTGGCACCATCACCAGCAAATCCGTCCTCCCGATGCGCAGTCACGTCACCGAGCCGATGGCGTACGGCCGGGTCCTGCTGGCCGGCGACGCCGCCCACATCGTGCCGCCCACCGGCGCCAAGGGCCTCAACCTCGCCGCCGCCGACGTCATCGTCCTGGCCCGCGCCTTCGCGGACTGGGGCACCACCGGCGCCACCGACCTGCTGGACTCCTACTCCGACACCTGCCTGCGCCGGGTGTGGCGCGCCGAGCACTTCTCGTACTTCATGACCACCACCCTGCACACCGCCCCCGACCAGTCCCCCTTCGACACCCGCCTGCAGATCTCTCAGCTCGACCGCATCGCCACCTCCCCGCATGCGGCGGCCGAGCTGGCCGAGAACTACACGGGCCTGCCGCTGCCGGCAGCACCGGTGGTCTGACCCGTTCCGCCTCACCCGTTCGGACGGTGGTGGTCGGCGGTGGTGCGGGCGCGTGGTCAGGCTGTGACGGGTACGCGGGTACTCCGCAGTTCCCCGGACGGAAAGGCACATCCATGGCACGCGCGGCACTCTTCGACGTGGACGGCACGCTCGCCGACACCAACCATCTGCACGTCACGGCCTGGTGGGAGGCGTTCCGGCAGCGTGGGCACCAGGTGCCGATGACCGCCATCCACCACGCGCTCGGGCGCCCGTCGCACGACCTGATCGGCCACGTGCTGGGGGAGGACCGGGACGCCGGCCAGGATGCGGACATCAGCGCCGCGCACAAGACGCTGTACGGGACGTACTTCGACCGGCTGCCCGCACTGCCGGGCGCCGGCGACCTGCTGCGCGCCCTCGCCCGGCGCGGCTGGCACAACATCCTGGTCACCTCGGCGGGCGGCTACGAGCTGGGCGCGCTGCGCCGCGCCATCGACGCCGACGACGCCATCACCGACACCGCGAGCGCCGACGACGTGAAGGAGGGAAAGCCCGCGCCCGAGCCCGTGGAGTACGCCAGGGAGCTGGCCGGGGTGTCCGCCGGGCAGGCGGTGTTCGTGGGGGACTCGGTCTACGACATGCAGGCCGCGACCCGGGCCGGGGTCCGGGCCGTCGCCCTGCTGTGCGGCGGGATCCCGCGCGCCGACCTGGAGGAGGCCGGCGCCGCCGAGGTGTACGCCGACCCCGCGGAGCTGCTGGACCGGCTCGGCGACAGCGCCTTCGCCGAGGTGGCCGATCAGGAGGGCGCCGGGCGGAGCGCCCCGTGATGCCGGTTATGACGTGTCCCACCATCATGAGTTGAGGCCCCGCGCGGAGGGCACCCGGACGATCCCCGTAAGGACGGATCGGAGTGTTATGACTCGGAAGAGCGAGCAGAACGAGAACGGCCGCAGCGCGGCGAAGGGCGCGGGCCGGGGCGACCCCCGGGACCGCGACACCGCGGCGAAGGAGGTGCTGGCCGAGTTCGAGGACGCCGAGACCCGGGTGGCGGAGCCCGAGGAACGGCGGCATGTCGTCGGTGAGAGCGGCGACCCCCTGACCACCAGTCTGGACGCCCAGGAGTCCGTCGACGAGGACGAGCGCGCCGAGGCCGGCACCCGACGCGACCCCGAGCGGACCCGGCACACCCGCCCACCGCGCGCGGACGAGGACTGAGCACGGTGGCGGCATCCCTGCCCGCGCTGTCCTCCCTGTCCGACAGCACCCTCCCGCTCCTGGTGGAGGGGTACGCCTGGCTGCCCGACCGGCGGCGCCGCAACGGCGGCGCGCCGGTCCGTACCCGGCTGCTGGGCAAGCCGGCGATCGCCCTGCACGGCATCGACGCCGTGCGGTTCTTCTACGACGAGAGCCACATCCACCGGCGTGACGCGCTGCCGGGACCGGTCCTGGACACACTCTTCGGCCGCGGCGCCGTGCACACGCTGGACGGCGAGCGGCACCGCGTACGCAAGGCCCTCTTCGTGCACCTCCTCAAGGACCGGGAGAGCATCGCCGACCTGACCGAGCGCGCTACCGCCGAATGGGAGCGCGCCCGCGCCGACTGGGCCGGCCGGTCCCAGGTCGTCCTCTTCGACGCGTTCGGGCTGCTCCTCACCCGTACCGTCTGCGGCTGGGCGGGCATCCCGCTCGACGGCGAGGCGGCCCGGGAGACCGCGGACGACCTGGTCGCCATGGTGGACGGCTTCGCGACACCGGGACCGCGCCACTGGCGGGCCCGCCGCGCCCGCCGCCGCCAGGAGGAGCGGCTGGCCCGCCGTATCGAGGACGTCCGGCGCGGCGGCCCCGGCCACACCGAGCAGGGCGCCCCGGCCGGTGCGGCGCTGGCGGAGGTGGCCCGGCACCACGAGGCCGACGGCGCCCTGCTGGACCCGCACACGGCCGCCGTGGAGATCCTCAACGTCATCCGGCCGACCGTCGCGGTCGCCTGGTTCCTGACCTTCGCCGCGCACGCGCTGCACCGCCGGCCCGAGCAGGGCGCGCCGCTCGCCAAGGGGGACACCGGATACGCCCGCGCCTTCGCCCACGAGGTACGCCGCTTCTACCCCTTCGTGCCGTTCCTCGGCGGGCTCGCCGCCCGCGACCTGGAGTGGCGGGGCGAGCCCGTGGCGGCCGGCACGATGGTGCTGCTCGATGTCTATGGGTACCTGCACGACCCCGAGCTGTGGCCGCGCCCGTACACCTTCGACCCGACGCGCTTCACGGACGCGGAGCCGGGGCGCGACGACCTCATCCCGCAGGGCGGCGGCGAGGTCTCCGGCGGCCACCGCTGTCCGGGCGAGGACATCGTGCTCGCCCTCCTCCAGACGCTCGTCCCCCTGCTGGCCCGGCTGGAGTACCGGGTGCCGGAGCAGGACCTGAGCATCCCGCTGCACCGCGTACCCACCAGGGTGAACAGCGGCTTCGTCGTCACCGACGTGCACTGAGCGACCGCACACACGCGGGCGGTCCGGCACCCGCCGGACCGCCCGCCTCCGCCCGGATTCACGCTGCCCGGGGCTCCTCCCGTACGACCTCGGACGGCTTCTTGTCGTCGCGCAGGCCGAGGAAGCGGGGGTGGCGGAGCATGCCGTCCCTGGTCCACTCGGTGAAGCCGACCTCGGCGACCAGTTCGGGGCGCACCCAGTGCGCGCCACGCTCCCGTACCGCGTCCCCGAACGGCGAGCGGGCCTGCTCTCGGTCGTCGAGGAGGCCGCGGATGCGGTGCAGCGCCGCCTGGTCGTAGCCGGTGCCGACCTTGCCCGCGTACCGGAGCCTGCCGTCCGCGTAGTAGCCGAGGAGCAGCGCGCCGAAGCCGACGCGGCTGCCGGCCGGCTCGGTGAAGCCGCCGATGACGAACTCCTGGCCGCGGGCGCACTTCAGCTTGAGCCAGTCGCCGGAGCGGCGCGGCACGTACGGCCCGTCCGCCCGCTTGGCGATCAGCCCCTCCCAGCCCCGCTCGCAGGCGTCGGCCAGCTCCTCCGGGCCGCCCTGATTGCGGTGCGGGGTGAAGCGCAGCGGGGAGACGAAGCGCAGGGTGCGGCGGAGCAGTGACTTGCGGGTGCGCAGCGGCAGCCGGGTGAGGTCCTGGCCGTCCAGCCGCAGCAGGTCGAAGACGTAGTACGTGACCGCCACCGAGCTGGCGCGGGCCTGCGCGGGGTCGGTGATGCCCATCCGCTGCTGGAGGCGGGAGAACTCGGTGCGGCCGCCGGAGAACGCGACGACCTCGCCGTCCACGGCGAAGTCCCGGCAGTCCTGGGCGGCCAGTGCGTCGACGATCTCCGGGTAGGTGCCGGCCATGGCGCGGCCGGTGCGGGACAGCAGCTTCGCGCGGTCCCCGTCGCGTACGGCCAGCGCCCGGACGCCGTCGAGCTTGCGCTCGAAGATCCAGTCCCGGTCGAAGTCCCGGCGGTCGGAGAGGACCGCGAGCATGGGGTGGGCTGCCAGCTCCTCGCCCGGAGGCGCGGCCGCCAGCAGCCGCCGTTGCGCGCCGGGCAGCGACTCCAGCAGTTCTCCCGCCACGGTCAGCTCTTCCCGTCCGCTTCGGTGCCCTCGTCGGCCGCGACCTGCTTGAGCGTCCGGCCGCTGCGCGCCGACCTGGCCCGGCGCGGGTCCGGGGCGCCGCGCTTGCCGGCCCGCTCGTCGTTCTCCTTCACCAGCAGCCAGGACTCCCGGCCCTCGGACTCCGCCGTGCGGAAGCGGGTCAGCGCGTACCCGCCGTGCAGCTTCTCGCCGTCCATCCAGAACGTCACGTGCCCGTGCTCCAGCCGCTCCGCGAAGGAGGCCTCGCGGTCCTTGCGCTTCTTCGGCGGCAGCGGGCGGTACGTCCCCTGGTCCCACACGATGACCGTGCCGCCGCCGTACTCGTCCTGCGGGATCACCCCTTCGAACTCCCGGTACTCCATCGGGTGGTCCTCCGTGGGCATGGCCAGCCGCTTGTCGTGCGGATCCGTGGACGGGCCTTTCGGTACCGACCAGGACTTCAGGACGCCGTCCACCTCCAGCCGGAAGTCGAAGTGCATCGTGGAGGCGTCGTGGATCTGCACGACGAAGACCGGATCGGCGCCGTCGGCGGACGGCGCGCCGGCTTCCTGCTGCCCCCGCGGCTCACGGGTCCGCTCGAAGTCGCGCTTGCTCTGGTACGTCGTGAGGCCTCGCTCGCCCTGCACGCCAACCCCTTCCTGCCGGTGCCCGCTGTGGTCACTCTCGCGCACCGGCACGTACGGCGCATGCGGGAGCGGCGGTCCGGGCGGTCACGCGGAGCGCAGGGTGAAGGGATGGCCCGCGGGGTCCCGGAAGGTCCGCAGCTCCTCGGTGCCCTCGCTCCGCTGGGAGTCCATCGGGCTTCCGCCGTAGTCGATCACCTGGCGCTCCACGTCGTCCATGCGGTCCTTGGGCACCGTCAGGTGCAGATGGGCCTGCTGGGAGTCATCGGGCCGGGGCCAGGAGGACGGCGCCGCGCCGTGGTCCCGCCGGAAGGCCATCCGTGTGCCGTTCCTGCTGGTGATCTCGATGAGCTCGACGCCCAGCTCGGCCGGCAGCTCGGCGCCGAGGAGCTTGGCGTAGAACTCCGCGACCGGTTCGGGCTCCGCACAGTCCAGCACCAGTACCGCGGCGTCGACGTGGACGGGGGGTTCCTGGAAGGGGCCGGCGCCCGCGTTCTCTGTCATCACCTGTGTCTCCCGTTCCGGAGCCGTCCGGCGGTGCCGCCCGCCGGAGTGGGCCGCCCGGCCGTCGCCGGGTGGTGCCGGTCCGGGTATCCGCGTGCCGCCGCTTCATGCACCGGGCGGGTCTGGAGCGAGGCCGGGGGAGCCGTGCGTCGGCCGGTCCGCGCGCGGACCGGCCGAGCTGTCCGTTGTCCGGCTGGCGAGGTGCTTCCTTTCCTTGTTCCGCCCTCCGCTACGACCGCTTGCCGACTTTCGCGGCCGCGCCCGCACAGGTCATCCCGAGCAGCACGGTGAGGGCGCCGATGATGACGTTGTTCCAGATGACTCCCGCGTCGGGGCTGCTGCCGACGATCCACGGCGAGAGGACCAGCCACACGCCGATGGCGGACATGGCCCAGCTCATGCCGTACATCCGCTCCGGCGTGACGGTGAATCCGAGTGCCAGCAGGCCGAGCGCGATGCCCAGGATGAGGTTGTGGGCCACGAGGGCGGGCTGGTTCGCGGTGAAGTGGAGTGTCCACGGCGAGATGGCGCAGTACAGGCCGATGAGGAAGACCGGTCCGTCCACGAGCGCCACGTCGCGACCGCCGAGCATGCGGGCGTACCGGTCCCGCATCTCGGGAACATCAGGGTGACTGGCGATATCGCCTCTGGTGTGTGAGACGTCTGCCATCAGACTCGTCTCCTTCGATCTCTTTTCTGCGGCCCTGTCTCCTGAAGTGGCAAGCGCCGCTATGGCCATCTTGCGCTTATTTCGTCCTTGTGTGCAGCGGAGAGCGGTAGCCCCGGTTCCGGCCTGTCCGCTGCCCCGCGGTGCGGCCGGTTCCGGCCGTCTCGGGCGTCGGGGTACGGGTACTCGCCCGCCGTCCCGCACGACGAGACGAGAGGGGCCCGCACGACATGGCCGAGAAGCAGAAGAACGTCGTGGAGCTGCTCGAACAGCAGCACCAGCAGATCCGCCGCCTCCTGGACGACGTCGTGAACAGCAAGGGCGAGGACCGCAAGGCCGTCTTCCACCGCGTCGTACGTCTGCTGGCGGTGCACGAGACGGCCGAGGAAGAGGTCGTCCACCCGTACGTCCGCGATCACATCGAGGGCGGCGAGAAGGTGGTCGGTGAACGGTTGGAGGAAGAGAAGCGCGCCAAGGAGATGCTGAGCAGGCTGGAGGACATGGACACCGAGTCCCAGGAGTTCGTGGACCTCTTCAAGGAGCTCCGTACAGCCGTGCTGGAGCACGCCAAGGCGGAGGAGAAGAGCGAGTTCACCCACCTGCGCGCGGTCTCCGACCAGCGCGCGATGAGGGGGCTGGCCAAGGCGGTCGAGGCCGCCGAGGCCGTGGCGCCGACCCACCCGCATCCGGGCACCGAGTCCGGGCTGAAGGCCGCCGTCACCAGTCCGGTGGCCGCCGTGGTGGACCGCACCAAGGACGCGATTCGCGCCGCCATGGGCAAGCACTGACCGGGGGAAGACCCCGGGGAAGGACTGACCGGTCGGTGAACCCACAGACGGCCCCGCCGCCACGGCGGGGCCGTCGGCCCGTGGCGCCGGGACCCGGCACGCCAGGCACCACGGAGCTTTCCCGTCACCGGTCCTCACCGGTGGTCCCCCTACCGGTCTCCCACCGGTCTCCTACCGGTCCTCCTCCCGCGGCAGCAGTGAGCCGAGCGGGCCCAGGTCGAGGTTCAGTTCGTCCCGCCCCACGTCGTACCGCGTGCACAGCTCGTCCATCCGGCGCTCCAGCAGCATCAGCGTCATCCCGATGCGCTCCTCCTGGTCGTCGGAGAGGTCGCCCTGGTCGACGCGGCGCAGCGCCTGCCGCTCCATGAGCTGGTGCAGCAGCTCCACGACGGTCAGCACCAGCCGTACGAGATCCCGCTCGACGCTCTCCTCGTCCAGCTCCACCCGCCTGCTCACGGCCGCACCGCCTCCTCGACCCGCACCGTGGCGGCGGCGGGCCGCGAGGGGCCCGTCACCCGCGGCGGATCCGCCGCGGCCGGCTCCTTTGGGGCGAGCCCGGCGAACGGCGACGGCACGTTCTCGTTGACCGAGCTGATCAGGGCCCGCAGATCCACCCGCACCAGATCCACGTCGGCGATGCGCAGGGTCAGGTCCCCGGCGATCACCACACCCCCGGCCAGCAGCCGGTCCAGCAGATCGATCAGAGCCACGGGAGTGCTGGGGGAGGGGGTGCTCATGGTGCCTCCTCCGGCAGATCGGTGAAGGAGTACGGCGCCCACGGTCCGGTCAGCTCGATTCGCAGGGCGGGGGAGCGGGCCGCCAGCTCCCCGACCCGCTCGGCGAACTCCCCGGCCTGCTCGCGGCGGACCAGATAGGCGCCGTTCAGGAGGTTCGCGCCGCGGGTCACGGCGGCGCGGTTCCCGGCGGGCGCGTGGCCGTCGGCGTCGGCGGCGCCGGACGCAGCGACGGCCTCGGCCAGCCGCGGGTCCTGCGGGCGGTGCAGCCGGCTCTCCTCGGCGGCCTGCGTCAGTGTGTCGTGCACCGCCCGCGCCAGCCCGTCGGACTCCTGCCGCGCGGTGTCCCGGACCTTCCGGTCGCGCAGCCGCCGCCGCAGGAACTCCCGGCCGGACTCGGCGCCGGCCGGACTCGGCGCCGGCCGCGCGGCGGACTCGTGGCCCGCCGCCGCACGGGAGTCCTCCGACGCCCGGGCGTACGCCTTCACGCCCCACTCCAGCCGGCCGTCAAGCCGCGCCAGCAGCAGTTCGAACCGCTCCGCGTTCGCGGCCAGCACGGCCCGGACGGAGTCCTCGTCGCGGTACACCGTGACCAGCCGCAGCGGCAGCACGCCGACCTCCGCTGCGGTCTCGTCCACGACCCTGCGGTGCGCCCGTGCGGTCGATTCCAGCCACGCCAGGTCCTCCAGGCGTTCGCGGACCTGCGGCTGGTCGAACTCGGCCGTCGGCACCGTGGAGACCAGCGCCGCCAGCGGCCCCTCGGCCACGGTGTGCACGGGCGTGTCCCCGATGCCGAGCAGGCCGCCCGGCGGCCGCGCGCCGCTCCGGAGAACGGCGTAGGCGTACATCAGCCTGCCGTTGTCATGAGGCGTGGTCACGGTGCCTCTTCCTTTCCGTCCTCCAGGGCGTCCCGCCGGCCTTCCAGGGCGGCGATGCGCGCGCGCAGCTCGGCGTTCTCCCGGGCCAGTTCCTGCTGCTCCTGGTCCTCCCGGTCCAGCTCCCTGCGGCGGGCGCCGGCCGACAGCGACGGGTCGTCCCGCCACCAGTCGATGCCCATCTCTTCGGCACGTTCCACCGACGCCACGATGAGCCGCAGCTTGATGGTCAGGAGTTCGATGTCGAGCAGGTTGATGCGGATGTCGCCGACGATCACCACGCCCCGGTCCAGGACGCGTTCGAGGATGTCGGCGAGGTTGGCGCCGCCGCCGGCGCCGGTTGCGGGATACGACATGGGGCGCGTGCTCACCTCACCCGTTCCGGCTCGGGCTCGTCCTCGTACTCCTCGGCCTCGGCCTCGGCGTCGGCGTCTTCAGCGTCGGCGTCCTCGTCCTCGTACGCCTCCGGCTCCTCGTCGGCGTACCCCTCCTCGTCGCCGGCTTCCTCGTCGCCGAACTCGTCGTCGTCGTAGGCCTCTTCCGGCTCCTCCGGATCCTCGGAGCCCTCGAAACCCTCCGGGGCGTCCTGGTCCGCCGCGTCCGCGGGCTCCTCCCGCTCGTCCGCTGCCGCGTCGGGCGACTCCGGCTCCTGCTCCTCCTCGCGGTCCACCGCGTCCTCGTGGGACTCGACGACCTCACCGTCGCGGATCTCCCCGCGCCAGCTGCCGGTCGGCTCGCCGCGCAGCATCACAAAGCGGCGGAAGTGCTTCAGATCCAGCCGGGCCCGCCGCCCCTGCGCACGCCAGAGGTTGCCGGTCTTCTCGAAGAGACCCTTCGGGTAGTACTCGATGACCAGCAGGACGCGGGTCAGCTCCGGCGCCAGCTCGTGGAAGGTGACGACCCCCTTGAGGGACGCCTTCGCCCCCTGCGCCGTCCAGGCGATGCGCCGGTCCGGCACCTGCTCGGTGACGGACGCCTGCCAGCTGCGGGTGGACCAGAAGACCTTGGCGCGCCAGTTGGACGTGGTGTCGTCGGTGCGGTCCACGTTCTGCACGCCCTTGGCGAAGGTGCTGAACTCCTGGAACTGCGTCCACTGGTCGTACGCGGTACGTACCGGCACTCCGACGTCCGTGTCCTCGACGACGGTGACGAACTTGCCCTGTCCGGTGCCCGTCCGGCTGCCGCCACCCACCTTCTGCAGCGTCTCCTTGATCCGCTCCTTCGCGCCGGTCGCGCCGGCGCCGACGGCCGCCCGCAGCGGCCCCTCGCCCTCGGCGAGGCGACGGCCGCCGTCCAGCACCATCCGGCCCAGGCCGGGGCCGTTGCCCTCGGCCATGTCCTGCAGCCGGGTGGTGGCGGAGCCCAGCTTCTTGCCGCCGGCGATCAGCAGTCGCTGGGCCTGGGCCGCGGCGAACGCGGCGGCCTCCTCCTTGAGCCGGTCGGTCGCCGGGCTGCTGGCGATGGTGTCCTTCAGCCGGGTGGCGGTGCCACCGCCCTTGTCATCAGCCATCGCTGCGCTCCCGGCTCCGGCCGGACGACGACCGGGTACCGCCCGTCGTCCGGGTGCCGGCCTTGCCACCAGAGCCGGTGCCCGTCCTGCTCCCGGCCCTGCCCGTGGCCTTCGTACCGGCCCTGCTCGCGGCCTTCGTGCCGCTCTTCGCCGCGGCCCGCGCGGGGCGCCGGGCAGCGGTCGCCTTGCCGGCGGCCTGCTTGCGCGGCTTGCGCGGAGCGCGGTTCTCGGCCGGTGTGCGCTCCTCCTCCGGCTCGTCGCCCTCGGCTTCGTCGTCCGCCGCGCGGTCCGCGTCCTCGGGCTCCCGGTCCGGTGCCTCCTCGGCGTCGTCGTCCCGCTGCTGCGGGAGCGCGCCGCCGGCGATCCGGTCCTGGACGCCGAGGGTGCGTTCGTGGAGGCTGCTCGCCAGTCCGTCGATACGCCGGTTGACGAACGCGCCCGCTGCCGCGCGGCCCACGCCGCTCAGATCGTTCCGTAACTGGTCGCGCAGCTCCGCGAGTTGCGGATCCGCCTTGAGCCGTTCATCGACCAGACTCAGCAGCCGCTGCGGATCCAGTTGCAGTCGCCGTCCCAGAACCATGCCGCCGACGCTGAGCGCGAGTTTCATCTTCTTCGTGCGGCCCAGTGCGTATCCTCCGGCGACGGCCAGTGCCAGTGCCGCCCGGTTGTTCATCTCACTCGTCTCCTTGTATTCCCCGTCGGTCGTGTGATGCCTGTCCTCGCGATGTCTGTGGTGTGGGGGCCGGTCCTTGCGGTGCCTGTCCTCGTGCCACCGCGAGCCGGTCCAGCAGCTCGTCCTCGCGCCGGTCGAACTCCGCCTCGTCGATGAGACCGTCGTCCAACTGCCGTGCCAGCTCCCGGAGTTCCTGCTGGACGACCTGCGGGTCGTAGTACTGCCGCTCCGCCTCCGCCACGACCTGGCGCAGCACCCACGCGGTGCCGCGCACAGGAGCGGCGGGCAGCAGCAGTACTTCCTTGAGCAGGCCCATCAGCCCCGGCCCGACCCTTCCGGAGTCCGCTCCCGGGCCTCCCCGTCCGCGGCCGAGTGGGCCGGGCGGACGAAGCTGTACGGCGGGAGCGGGCCGTTCACCAGTAGCTCCAGGTGCGGCTGCGTCTCGGCGAGCCGGTGTGCTGCCTCGGCGAAGGACGCGGTGTCCGTGCGCGGCAGCAGGAAGGAGAGGTTGACCAGCCAGCCCGAGCCTTCGGGGCCGGGCGCCGACTGCTCCGCCAGCGGCGTCAGGGTGTGTTCGACCGTGTGCGCGTCCCGCACCTCGCGGGCCCGTACGCCGTTGGCCACCAGCTCGCCCAGCCGTACCCGCTCGGGATAGCTGCCGCCGCCGGCGGACTGGAGGGCCTCCGTGAGGCGGCGGACCTCCGGCTCGTCGTCGACGACGAGCCGCAGCACGGCTTCCTCGCGGTGCGCCGCCTTGACGTTGAACTCCACGCGGCCGGCCAGCTCGGCCAGCTGCGTCTTGTAGTGCTCGGTGTGTTCGCCGAGCGCGCCGCGCACCGCGTCGTCGTCCGTCGACAGCGAGCCGAAGCGCAGCGGCAGCACCGCCCCCGCGCTGCCCATCTCGGTCAGGACGTGCTGGTGGGCCAGCAGATCGCGGCGCTTGGGGCGCAGCCCGTCGGGGCAGTCGCTGACCACGGCGGCCAGCTCGCCGGCCCGCACGATGCGCACCGGGCGGGGCGGGTCACCGACGCCCAGCACCTGCTGCTCGGGCGTGGGGTGTTCGGCGTGCGCTATGCCGTAGACGTACGTGGTCATCAGCTCTCCTCCTTCTTGCGGGAGCTGGTGGTGCGCCGGGTGCGGCGCGGGGCTTCCTCGCCGTTGGACGCGGACGATCCGTTCCGTCCGCCGGCCGCTTCCCGGCCCTGGCCGATGGCGTCGGCGAAGGTCTCGGCGGCGCCGGAGAGGGCTCCCTTGCTCTTGCCGCGGGCCCCGGACTCGGTGATCTCGCCGACCAGGTCGGGGAGGCCGGGATCCTTCTTCGGCCCGGATTCCAGGTCGAGCCGGTTGCAGGCCTCGGCGAAACGGAGGTACGTGTCCACACTCGCGACCACGACTCGTACGTCGATCTTGAGGATTTCGATGCCGACCAGGGAGACACGCACGAAGGCGTCGATCACCAGGCCACGGTCCAGTACGAGTTCCAGGACGTCGTACAGGCCGCTGGAGCCGCCTCCTCCCCGGCCGTTCTCCTGCTGAGCGGGAACCACGGTCATCTCACTGGTTTCCTTTCGCTCGTTCGTAGCGACCGACGCGCCGGTACCCCGTGAGCAGGCCCTCGTGGTCCAGGACAAGCTCGTAGAGCGCCATGAGACTCATCGTGTCGGGCACCCTGGCCAGCTCCAGCACCTCCGCCTCCAGCAGCCAGCCGTCCTCGGTCTTCTCGAACCGGGTGACGGTCTCCGGCTGCAGGCCGGTGAGTTCGGCGAGCTGGGCGCGTGCCGCGCGCATCAGCTCGGGCAGTGCCGGGCGTTTCCTGGCGCCCCGCCGGTCGCCTTCGTCCGGTGTGTTCGTCGTGTGCGTCATGAGGCCGCCCCGATCGGGGTTCTCCGTCCGGGAGCCTCCGCAGGGAAGTCCATGAGGCACCGGGTACCGCTTCGGGACGAAAGGAAACCCGTCGGTCTCGGGTTCCGCCCGGTGTCCCGGGTGACGCCCGGTCGCCGATCCTGCCGCGCGCCCCGATGATGGGTTGAGGCCCGTCGGGCGGGGGACCCGTGGAGCAGCCGGAGGGGGCGGCTGACCACGGCACACGGTCAACGCGGAACAGGAGGCATCAGTGACCGCGCAACACCGAAACCACCACGACGACAAGGGGAACGGCGCCGCGAGCGGACAGCCGCGAAACCCCAGGGACAAGCACCCGCGGCCGGACTTCCCGCAGCAGGACCAGGAGCACCCGGGCTGGACCGGGCCGATGGACCCGCTGCCCGACCACGGTGAGGAGTCCTACCGCGGCAGCGGGCTGCTGACGGACCGCAAGGCGCTGCTGACCGGCGGCGACTCCGGCATCGGCCGCGCGGTGGCGCTGGCGTTCGCGCGCGAGGGCGCCGATGTGGTCTTCACCCACCTGCCCGAGGAGGCCGACGAGGCCCGGGAGACCGCACGGCTGGTGGAGGAGGCGGGACGCAAGGCGGTCGCCGTCGCCTGCGACATCCGCGAGGAGTCCGCGTGCCGGCAGCTGGTCGAGCGGACCGTCGCGGAGTTCGGACGCATCGACATCCTGGTCAACAACGCGGCGTACCAGATGTCGCAGCCGGACGGCATCCAGGCCATCAGCACCGAGCAGTTCGACCGTGTGTTGCGCACCAATCTGTACGGGATGTTCTGGCTGTCGAAGATGTCGCTGCCGCACATGCCCAAGGGCGGTTCCATCATCAACACCACGTCGGTGCAGGCGTACAAGCCCAGTCCGCATCTGCTGGACTACGCGACGACCAAGGGTGCCATCGTCACCTTCACGCAGGGGCTCGCGCAGATGCTCGCCCCCGACGGCATCCGTGTGAACGCGGTGGCACCGGGCCCGGTGTGGACGCCGCTGATCCCGGCGACGCTGCCGGACACCGCGGAGTTCGGCAAGCAGGCGCCGCTGGGCAGGCCGGCCCAGCCCGCCGAGATGGCGCCGGCCTATGTGTTCCTCGCTTCCGAGCACGCCGGGTTCATCACCGCGGAGATCGTGAACGCCACCGGCGGTACACCGCTGCCGTGACCTCGCGTGACGTACCGTCAGGAGGCCTTCTTCCGGCGGCGGTTCTTCGAGCCGCTGCCGGAGAGGGCCTCGATCAGTTCGTCCCGGTTCATCGACGAGCGGCCGGGTACGCCGGCGTCGGTGGCCCGCCGGTACAGCTCCGTCCTGGTGAGTCCGTCGAGGTCGTCCCGACCGGATCCCTGCCCCCGAGCGGACTTCCGTGCCCCTCCGGATTTCGCCTTCCCACCGGACTTCCGGCGGTCCTTCGCGCGGTCCACGCTGGCCTGGAGGGCCTCGCGCAGGTCGATGACGTTGGTCGGCTCCGGAGCGGGCTCGGCCTTCTCCACGGACTCGCCGGTGCGCTTGGCCTCGATGAGCCCGCGCACCTTCTCCTGGTACGTGTCCCGGTACTCCGACGGGTCCCACTCGACGGTCAGCGCGTCGACCAGCGCCACCGCGGTCTCCAGCTCTTTCCTGTCGGGTTCGGCGCGCCCCGGCAGCGTCGGCAGCTCCTCGTGCGGATCGCGCACCTCGTCGGCCCAGTGCAGTGTGTGCAGGGCCAGGATGTCGTCCTCGGCCTTCACGGCGACGAGGTACTCACGGTTGCGCATCACGAAGGTGGCGATGCCCGCCTTGTTGGCCTTCGCCAGCGCCTCCCTCAGCAGGCCGTAGACCTTGGCGTACTCCTTGCTCTTCGGCGCGAGGTAGTACGTCTTGTCGAAGTAGATCGGCTCCACCGCGTCGAGGTCGACGAACCCGGAGATCTCCAGCGACTTTGACCGGCCCGGCGCGATCTCGTCCAGCTCGTCCGGCTCGACGAGCACGTACTCGTCCCCGGCGTCCCAGCCCTTGACGATGTCGTCGTACCGGACTTCCTTGCCGGTGCGTTCGTTGACGCGTTTGTTGCGCACCCGGTCGGAGGTGCCGCGCTCCAGCTGGTGGAAGTGGATCGTGTGGCTCTCCGTCGCGGTCACCAGCTGCACCGGCAGGGCGACCAGCCCGAACGAGAGCGCACCGGACCAGACCGCGTGTGCCACGTATCGCCACCTCCTCCGCCCCATCGCACCCTGTACGGGCGGCGGCCGCATCCCGGCGGCCGCCGTACGGCGGTCCGGGGAGGGCGGGGGTTTGGGGCGCGGGGGAGCGTGGCACTCGGCATCCCGGCCGAGCGGCCGGCCAATGGGAGATGGGAGAGCGCCGGGCCGGAAGGGTGATCCGGCCCGGCGCACTCCTGCCCGGGTACGGCGTCCGCCGCGGTGGGCGCGCGGCGCTCGCCGGTCTGTGTCAGGTCCGCCGTTCCTCGACGAGTCGGCCGCTGTCAGGTCCGCCGTTCCTCGACGCCCAGGCCGAGCGCCCGGGCGATGTCCTGGACGTTGGCGAACGGCTGCCCGCCGGGGAGGTTCTCGGCCCGCGCCAGGACGCTGTCGGGCGCGTTGTTCCCGCGCAGCGACTCCAGCACCGTGGCCCGGTCGGCGGGGTAGATGCTGGGGTCGAGGTGGCGGGCCAGGTCCGAGCGGAGCTCCACGTCGTCCCCGGTCATGCCCGGCGGTGTGCCGCCTTCGAAGGCCCCCTCGGGGGAGCGCCGCACGGCGGGCTGGTCCTCGCCCGCGGGCTCGGGCTCGTGGTCCTCCTCCATCCGGATGCCACGATTGGCCCGCAGCTCGCCCTCCAGGCGCTTCTTCGCCTCGTCGTCGCGCAGCGGGCTGTCCGGCCCGCTCCCCTTGTCGGCCATGTCTTCCTCCAGAGGTTCGGTGCTGATGGGCTGCGTGCCGCCGGGACCGTCCGCTGCACGCGCACGGTGACGCGGTGACCGGCCCGCGGCGCTCCCGGAGTGCCCGGCACCCCGCCCCGGAAAACTCGTGAACGATCAAGTTCGGCCCAACGGCGCAGTGGCCCGGAGAGCGGCCCCGCGCACCCTGCCCGTCAGGCGGTTTTCGGCCGGGTCGCCAGCGGCGGCGTGGGCGCTCCGCTCGCGTTCCGCAGGCCGCTGAGCAGCGCGTCGACCGCCTCGGTCGCGGTGCGTTCCGGCCGCCAGCCCAGTTCCTCGCGCGCCCGGCGGCAGTCCATCAGCGGCAGCCCCAGTACCGCGTCGAACAGGTGCGGGGAGGCGCCCACCAGCCGCAGCCGCCAGCCGGTGCCGAGCGCGGCGCGGGCGGCCGCCGCGGGCATCCGTACCGTACGGGCCTTCAGCAGCCGGGCGAGGAAGGGCATGTCCACCGGCGGTTCGGCCGCCAGGTTGAAGGCGCCGCGGGCCTCGCCGAGGACGGCCAGCCGGTAGGCGTGGGCGGCGTCGTCGGTGTGCAGTACCTGGAAGCGCAGCCCCGGGATGTCCGGCAGGAACGGCAGCAGTCCGGGCCGGGCCAGCTTGCCGACCTGCGCGGGTGTCGCGATGCCGCCGAAAATGCGCCGCTGCTCGGAGGCCGACTCCTCCTTGAAGAGGAACCCCGGGCGCATGCGGACCACCCGCATGTCGGGGTGGGCGCGCTCGAAACCGTCCAGGACCCGCTCCAGATACGCCTTCTCGCGGCAGTACGCGGCGTCCGGCCAGCCGTGGGTCGGCCAGTCCTCGGCCACCTTGTGGTCCTTCGGGCCGGGGGAGTAGGCGCCGACCGACGAGGCGTGGATCAGCGCGGGCACCCCGGCCGTGGCCGCCGCTTCGAAGACCCGCATGCTGCCGAGCACGTTGGTGCGCCAGGTCTCCGGCGGGTGGTGGGTCGGCTGGAAGGCCCATGCGAGGTGCACCACGGCGGACGCGCCGGCGAAGTCGGCGGCGAGATCGTACTCCTCGTCCGCGATGTCGGCCGCGGTCCAGGTGGTCTTCTCCGGCGAGCTGCGCGGCATCCGGCGCGCGACGCAGTGGACCTCGTCGATCCCCGGGTCCTCGCTCAGCACACGGACCACACTGGTACCGACGTTTCCGGTGGCGCCGGTCACCACGACCCGCCGCTGGGAAGCACTGCTCATCAGCTGTTTCCTCTCTGCATGCACGAGGCCGGCGAGGGGGACGGACGGTGCCCGTGCTGGGTTCCCCGCGCGCCGTCCGCTACACGTCGGAGCCGAGGTCCAGCTGCTCCAGCGGGTGCAGCGCAGGACCCTGCAGCACCGTGCCCTCCGTGCCGAAGCGGGACCCGTGACAGGGGCACTCCCACGCCGTCTCCGCCGCGTTGAAGGCGACCAGACAGCCCAGGTGGGTGCAGCGGGCCGACACCGCCTGCACGGTGCCCTCCTCGTCCCGGTACACCGCCGCGCGCTGCCCGCCGACGCGGACCACCGCGCCGGTGCCCGGCGGGATGTCCGCGACGGAGTCCACGTGCGTGGTGCGCAGCCGGTCGCCGATGAAGTGCTTGCCGACCTTCGCCTGGTGGCTGAGGAACGCGGGCGCCTCGCGGACCGGACCCCACAGCCGCCGCGGGTCGTACAGCCCGGCCCACGGCGGCGGGTCCCCGGTGATCAGCCCGGCGATCAGGCGGCCCGCCATCACGCCGCCGCTCAGCCCCCAGCCGCCGAAGCCGGTCGCCACGTAGGTGTGCCGGGCGCCGGGGTGGAAGGGCCCGACCAGCGGCACCGTGTCGGTGGAGTCGTTGTCCTGGGCCGCCCACCGGTAGGCGATCTCGGTGCCGGGGAAGTTCCGCACCGTCCAGTCGGCGAGCTTCTTGAACCGCTCGATGGTGTCGCCCGCGCCGGGGGTGAAGGTCTCGCCGGTGACGACGAGCAGCCGGCGGTCCTCCCCGTAGGGGGCGGTGCGCACCGAGCGCTTCCCCTCCTCCTCGGTGATGTACATCCCGCCGATGTCCCGGCCGGCCTCGATGGGCGCGGCCACCACCAGCTCCCGGCGCGGCGCCAGCCGGGTGAACAACAGTGCCCGGTCGAACACCGGGTAGTGGGTGGCGACGACCACCTCGCGGGAGGTCACCGTGGCGCCGGTCTCGGTGGTCACCCGGCACGGCGAGCCCTCGTGCAGCCCGGTGGCGCGCGTGCGCTCGTACACCGCGCCGCCGTGCCTCCGCAGATCCTGGGCGAGCGCCAGCAGGTACTTGCGGGGATGGAAGAGGATCTGGTCCTCCACCCGCACGGCACCGGCCACGTCGAACGGCAGCTCCGTCCTGGTGACGTACGAGGCGGGCAGGCCCGCCTCCCGCGCGGCCTCGGCCTCGGCGCGCAGCTGGTCGGTGCCGGCCGGGTCGCGGACGTAGGTGAAAGCGGGAAACCGTTCCAGCTCGCAGTCGATGCCCAGCTCCTGCGCGACCTCGGCGACCCGCTCGACCGCACCCTGCTGCGAGACGGCGTACTGCAGCGCGGCGCCGCTGCCGCGGGTGCGGCGCAGCCGGTCGTAGACCAGGGTGTGCAGCGACGAGAGCTTGGCCGTGGTGTAGCCGGTGACGCCGGCGGCGATCCGGTCCGCTTCGAGGACGACGACACGCCGGCCCGCTCTCGACAGCTCCCACGCCGTGCAGAGCCCCGCGATGCCGCCCCCGATCACCGTCACGTCGGCGTCGGTGTCCTCGGTCAGCGGAACGTACGACGTGGTGTCCGCGCTGGCCATCCAGTACGACTCGTCGATGCCGGGAAGGTCTGAAGTGTGGAACATGCGGGGACGGGTGCCCCTCCCGGCCGGGACCGAAGCCCGCCGGGCCGGTGATGCGCCCGTACGGAGGGGCGGGGACGGGGCGTGCGGGGCACGTGCCCGGTGTTGCGGGTTCCGCCCGGTGCCGGACGATGGAGGGGAAGCAGAGAAGGGCGGCAACATGGGCGGCGACCTGCTCGCGGCGGTGCGGACTTCGGGGCGCTACCGGACCACGGCGGAGGCCGAGCGGGCGGTCCGGGAGGTGCTGGCGGTCTTCGCGGGACAGCTCACCGGTGAGGAGCGCGTCGCGGTGCTCGGCGCCCTGCCGCCCGGGACCGCGGCGACCGTCGCGGGGGCGGTGCGGGACGAGCGGCGCCGGACCGCCAGTGCGTTCGTGGACCGGGTGGCGGCCCGCACGGAGGGCGCCACGCACGCGACCGCGCGCTGGGACGCCAGCACCGTTCTCACCGCCGTCGGCGCCCACCTGGGTGTGGAGCTGCTGGAGCGGGTGCTGACGCAACTGCCCCGCGGATACGCCCTGCTGTTCGGCCGTGCCGATCTGACCCCCACCGTCTGACGCGTCCCACCCGCACCACCCCGGCCTGCCGGTGCCGGGGAATTTCCGGCGGGAGGAGGTTTGACCCCGGCGCGGCATGGGACCCGGACGCCGGGCCATGGGGTCCATGGGATGGGAGGCGCCGGGCCGGTAACCGTCGAGCCGGCCCGGCGCGCATCTTTGTGCCGGTGCGCACCTTCTTGCGTCGAAAGTGGCCTGTTCGGCCCAATCCTTTCCGATCAGTCGAGTTGCGGCGTTACGCCCCCGAGCTACCGGGAACTCGTCCGAGGGCGCCCGGAAGGACCGGTCGCGCCGCTGGCGAAAGGTGGCAGCACTCATGGGGCACGGCGGCGGCGACGTCATCCAGGAACTGACCACCGACCACCGAGAGGTGGCGGAGCTCTTCGGACGCATCGAGGGCGCCGTACCCGGGTCGGAGGAGCGCAAGCGCCTGGCCGACGAGCTGACGATCGAGCTGGTCCGGCACTCCGTGGCCGAGGAACAGCACCTCTACCCGGCCGTGCGCAAGCACCTCCCGGACGGCGACGCGCTCGCCGACAAGGAGATCGCCGACCACGGCCGGGTCGAATCGCTGCTGAAGGAGCTGGAGAAGACCGGAGCGGGGCACCTCGACTTCAGCCATCTGATCGTCAAGCTGCGCACCGAGGTCACCGCACACCTCAGGGACGAGGAGAACCGCCTCTTCCCGCAGCTGCGGGACGCCTGCCCGCAGGAGGAGCTGGACACGCTCGGCGAGAAGATCCGCAGCGCGAAGAAGACGGCGCCCACCCGCCCGCACCCCAAGTCGCCCAGCACCCCGCCCGCCAACAAGCTGCTGGCCCCGGGTGCGGGGCTGGTCGACCGGGCGCGGGACTTCGTTACCGGGCGCGGCAAGTAGCCACGGCCCGGGGCGGCGCCCCGGCAATGACGGCGGTAGTGAGGCGGGGACGGACGAGGAGGTGGCCATGGCCCCTGAGGAGCGGGCGGCGCTCACCGAGCGCAAGAGCACGCTGCCCGGCGGCGCGGACCTGGACGTGGTGGCGCTGGAACGGGCACTGCGCGAGCGGGTCGAGGGGGAGGTGCGGTTCGATGCGGGCAGCCGGGGCGCGTACGCCACCGACGGCTCGAACTACCGGCAGGTGCCCATCGGCGTGGTCGCTCCCCGGAACGTGCGGGCGGGCGCGGCGGCGGTCGAGGTCTGCGCGGAGTTCGGCGCTCCGGTGCTCTCCCGGGGCGGCGGCACCAGCCTGGGCGGCCAGTGCACCAACACCGCGGTCGTCATCGACTGGACGAAGTACTGTCACCACCTGGTCTCGGTCGACCCCGAGCGCCGCACCTGCGTCGTCGAGCCGGGCATCGTGCTGGACGACCTCAACCGGAAGCTGGCGGAGTACGGCCTGAGGTTCGGCCCCAAGCCGTCCACGCACAGCCACTGCGCGCTCGGCGGCATGATAGGCAACAACTCCTGCGGCGCCTCGGCACAGGCGTACGGCAAGACCGCCGACAACGTGCGCCGCCTGGAAGTGCTCACCTACGACGGCACCCGGATGTGGGCCGGAGCCACCACCGACGCCGAGTTCGAGGAGACCGTCGCCGCCGGCGGCCGCAAAGGAGAGCTGTACCAGGGGCTGCGCCGCATCGCCGACCGCTACATGGCCGACATCCGGCGCGGCTATCCGCGCATCCCGCGCCGGGTCTCCGGCTACAACCTCGACGCGCTGCTGCCGGAGAACGAGTTCCACCTCGCCCGTGCGCTGACCGGCAGCGAAGGCACCCTGGTCACCGTCCTGCACGCGGAGCTGGAGCTGGTACCGGTACCGGCCGCCGAGGCGATCCTGATCCTCGGGTACGACGACATCTGCGCCGCGGCCGACGACGTGCCCCGGCTGCTGAGGCACTGCCGCCCCACCCAGCTGGAGGCGCTGGACGGGCGGATGGCCCAGCTGATGCGCGAGGAGCACGCCTTCCTCGACTCACTCGAACGGTTCCCCGAGGGCGAGAGCTGGCTGCTGCTGCAGTTCAGCGGCGACAATCAGGAGGACGTCGACGGGCAGGCCTGCGACCTGCTGCACGCCATCAACCGTGGCGAGGGCGACCCGGACGTGGCGTTCTCCGACGACCCCGTGCGCGAGCAGATGATGCTCAAGGCCCGCGAGGCCGGGCTCGGCGTGACCGCGCGGCCCCCGGACGGCCGGGAGACGTGGGAGGGCTGGGAGGACTCCGCCGTACCGCCGGACAGGCTCGGCGACTATCTCCGCGACCTCAAGCAGCTGTTCGCGGAGTTCGACTACGGCCACCCCTCCCTCTACGGGCACTTCGGCCAGGGCTGTGTGCACACGCGCATCCCCTTCGAGCTGAGGACCGCCGACGGTGTCGCCGCCTTCCGGGAGTTCCTGCACCGCGCCGCCGACCTGGTCGCCTCCTACGGCGGCTCGCTCTCCGGCGAGCACGGCGACGGGCAGGCCCGCGGCGAGCTGCTGCCGAAGATGTTCGGCGAGCGGCTGGTCACCGCCTTCGGCGAGCTCAAGGCGCTGTTCGACCCGGACGACCGGATGAACCCCGGCAAGGTCGTCGCACCGTACCGGGCGGACGATAACCTGCGGCTCGGTGCGGACTGGCGCCCCGAGAGCCACACCACGCACTTCGGCTATCCGGAGGACGACCACTCCTTCACCCGCGCGGTGATGCGCTGTGTCGGAATCGGCAACTGCCGTACCCAGTCCGGCGGCGTGATGTGCCCCTCGTACCGGGCGACCGGCGAGGAGGAGCACTCGACCCGCGGCCGGTCCCGGCTGCTGTTCGAAATGCTCGGCGGGCACCATGACTCGCCGGTCACCGACGGCTGGCGCTCGACCGAGGTCAAGGACGCCCTCGACCTCTGTCTGGCCTGCAAGGGCTGCAAGTCCGACTGCCCGGTCGGCGTCGACATGGCCACGTACAAGGCCGAGTTCCTCGCCCACCACTACGAAGGACGGCTGCGGCCGGCGGCGCACTACTCCATGGGCTGGCTGCCGCTGTGGGCCCGGCTCTCCCGCGCGGCCCCGCGGCTGGTCAACGCCGCACTCGGCGCACCCGGCCTCGGCCGGCTCGGCAAGGCCGCGGCCGGTGTCGCGGGGGAGCGCGCCGCGCCGGTCTTCGCCGAGGAGTCGTTCGTGCAGTGGTGGCGGGCGCGCAACACACCGGAGCCCGACCCCGCCGACCCGCGCACCGTCCTCCTCTGGCCGGACACCTTCAGCACGTACTTCCACCCGGGCATCGCCAAGTCCGCGGTGCGCGTGCTGGAGGACGCGGGCTTCCGCGTCGCCGTGCCCACCCGGGCCGTGTGCTGCGGGCTGACCTGGATCTCCACCGGGCAGCTGCGCACCGCCAAGCACGTCCTCGGCCGCACCCTGGAGGTCCTGCGGCCCTGGCTGGCGGCCGGTACACCGGTCATCGGACTGGAACCGTCCTGCGCGGCCGTCTTCCGCGCCGACGCGCCCGAACTGCTGCCGGAGAACGAGGACGTCCGGCGGCTCGCCGGGCAGTTCCGCACCTTCGCGGAGCAGCTGCTCAACCACGCGCCCGGCGACTGGCGGCCGCCCCGGCTGGCCCGCAACGCCACCGTGCAGACCCACTGTCACCAGCACGCCGTCCTCAAGGACGACGCCGACCGTGAGCTGATGCGCCGGGCGGGCATCCAGGCCGAGGTGCTGGACGAGGGCTGCTGCGGACTGGCCGGCAACTTCGGCTTCGAGCGCGGCCACCACGACCTGTCGATGAAGGTCGGTGAGCTGGGCGTGCTGCCCGCCGTCCGGGACGCGGCACCCAGCGACATCGTTCTCGCCGACGGGTTCAGCTGCCGTACCCAGATCGAGCAGGGCGGTACGGGGCGGCGCGCGCTGCACCTCGCCGAGGCCCTCGCACTCGGCCTCGACGGGCCGCTGCCCGCCACCCGGCCCGAAGCACTCGCCCAGCGGCCCGCCGTCAGCACCCGCGACGGCCGGCTGCTCACCGCGGGCGCGCTGGCCGCCGTCGGCGCCGCGGCCGCCGTCGCCCTCCGGTCGGCCCGCCGCCCGCACCGCACGTCACCCATCGGAAAGTGAGAGGTAAGCCAAGTGTCGATCAAGGTGTCCGACTACATCCTGCAGCGGCTGCGCGAGTGGGACGTCGACCACGTCTTCAGCTACGCGGGTGACGGCATCAACGGCCTGCTGGCCGCCTGGGGGAGGGCCGACAACAAGCCGGAGTTCATCCAGGCACGGCACGAGGAGATGGCCGCGTTCGAAGCCGTGGGGTACGCCAAGTTCTCCGGCCGGGTCGGCGTCTGCGCCGCTACCTCCGGGCCCGGCGCCATCCACCTGCTCAACGGTCTCTACGACGCCAAGCTCGACCACGTGCCCGTCGTCGCCCTCGTCGGCCAGACCAACCGCAGCGCCATGGGCGGCTCCTATCAGCAGGAGGTCGACCTCGCGAGCTTGTACAAGGACGTCGCCTCCGACTTCTGCGAGACGGTGACCGTCCCCGAGCAGCTGCCCAACGTCATCGACCGGGCCATGCGCACCGCCATCGCCCGGCGCACCGTCACCGCGGTCATCATCCCCGCCGACGTGCAGGAGCTGGACTACACCCCGCCGAAGCACGCGTTCAAGATGGTGCCCTCCAGCCTGGGCATGGCCGACTACGCGCCGCTGCCCGCCAAGCCCGCGATCGCCGACGCCGCCAAGGTCATCAACGAGGGCGAGAAGGTCGCGATCCTCATCGGGCAGGGCGCACGCGGCGCCCGCGCCGAGGTCGAGGAGCTGGCCGACGTCACCGGCGCCGGCGTCGCCAAGGCGCTGCTGGGCAAGGACGCGCTGCCGGACGACCTGCCGTACGTCACCGGCGCCATCGGCCTGCTCGGCACCCGGCCGTCCTACGAGCTGATGATGGAGTGCGACACCCTCGTCGTCATCGGATCCAGCTTCCCCTACACCCAGTTCATGCCCGAACTGGACCAGGCACGCGCCGTCCAGATCGACATCGACCCGCACATGGTCGGCATGCGCTACCCCTTCGAGGTCAACCTCGTGGGCGACGCCAAGGAGACCCTGCGGGCGCTGCTGCCGCAGCTGAAGCGGAAGAAGCACGGCGACTGGCGCAAGAAGATCGAGAAGAACACGAAGCGCTGGTGGGAGGTCATGCAGCGGCGCGCCGCCGTGGACGCGGACCCGGTCAACCCCGAGTACGTCGTGCACGCGCTGGACCAGCTGCTGCCCAACGATGTGATCCTCGCCGCGGACTCCGGCTCCGCCGCCAACTGGTACGCGCGCCATCTGCGGATGCGCGGCGCCATGCGCGGCTCGCTGTCCGGCACCCTGGCGACCATGGGACCGGGCGTGCCGTACGTCATCGGTGCCAAGTTCGCGCACCCCGACCGTCCCACGCTGGCCCTCGTCGGCGACGGCGCGATGCAGATGAACGGCATGGCCGAACTGATCACCGCGGCCAAGTACTGGCAGCGGTGGTCCGACCCGCGGCTCATCGTCGCCGTCCTGAACAACCAGGACCTCAACCAGGTCACCTGGGAGATGCGCGCGATGTCCGGCGCCCCGCAGTTCGAGCCCTCGCAGCACATCCCGGACGTGCCGTACGCCGACTTCGCACGCTCCATCGGGCTCGGCGGCGTACGCGTCGAGAAGCCCGGCGACGTGGAGTCGGCGTGGCGCCAGGCCCTCTCCGCCGACCGCCCGTTCGTCATCGACTTCCGCACCGACCCGGCCGTCCCGCCGATCCCGCCGCACGCGAGCTTCGACCAGATCGAGGCCGCCGCGACCGCCGTCCTCAAGGGCGACAGCGACCGCGCCGACGTGATCAAGCAGGGCCTCAAGGCCAAGGTGCAGGAGATGCTGCCCGGCAAGCGGCACCGCGAGGACCGGCCCGGCGCCGAGGGCGGCCGGAACGAGTGAGCACCGCTGAGCACGGAGGGGGAGCCGAGCCCCCGGTGGCGTCGGTCGGGACGGCGGTCCACACCGTCCCGACCGACGCCCCGGAGGGCGACGGGACCCTCACCCGGGACGCCACGACGCTGGTCCTGGTCACCGTGCGGTCCGGCGCCACCACCGGCTTCGGCTGGACCTACGGTGCGCCCGCCACCGCACAGGTCGTCACCGGTCAGCCGGCGGAGTGGTGAACGGCCGGTGCGCCCTCGACGTGCCGGGCGCCGGCGAAGCGATGAACCGGGCCGTCCGCAACGCCGGCCGGCCGCCGGCGGCGGCGGAGGGCGCCTTCGTGCTCTGCGGATTCACCACGGCGCCGGCGGAACACCAGCAGGGCAGGGCAGTTGAGGCGTACCGCTGGTTCGAGCGGAACCGCGCGGCATGCGGCGCTGCGGGGCTGTACGCCGAGGAGTACGACATCACGCAGCGTCAGTTGCGGGGCAACCTCCCGCAGTCCTTCGTGCACGCCATGATGCTGGAGTGCGCCGCCCGGCGCCGACGGCGTGCCCGAACGGCCCCCCTCCTCTCGCGGACCGCGGAGGTGAGAGGTGGAGTGGAACGTGCCACCGGTCCGCACTCCCGGTGGGCCGAGGCCGAACACGAGGAGACGTGACATGCCGCAAGGTGCCAGCAAGAAGCGCGAGCGACAGTACGAGCACATCAAGGAGGGCGCGCAGAAGCGCGGCACCTCCACCGGCCGGGCGAAGGAGATCGCCGCGCGCACGGTCAACAAGGAGCGGGCCCGCACCGGCGAGTCGAAGACCGCGAGCAAGACCTCCACCCGGGACCGCAAGTCCGCACCGCAGCGCGGCGGCGAGCGGTCGGGCAACCGCATGGGCCCGCAGGGACCGACCAAGGACCAGCTCTACGCCGAGGCCAAGAAGAAGAACATCGACGGCCGGTCCTCGATGAACAAGGACGAGCTGGCCAAGGCGCTCGGCCGCTGACCTGCCGCCCCCCCCGGGCCGGAGCCGCGCTACGAGCGGTCGACCGTGATCGACCCGTTGCTCGTCGTCAGGTCGAGCCGGTACCGGCCGTCCGGGTCGTCGGACACCTTGATGCGCTTGTCGCCATTGCTGGTCCGCGCGGACACGTCGTACCGCGCGGCCGGCACGGTGAGCGTGATGGCGCCGTTGGAGGTCTCCGCCCGCACGTCCTGCGGACGCCCCGGCGCCAGGTCGATCCCGCCGTTGGTGGTCCGCGCCGTGACGGGACCGCCGATCGGTCCGCGCCCGTGGATCCGGCCGTTGCTGGTCCGTACGTCGGCCCGGCCGCTGACGCCGTCCAGTTCGATCGCGCCGTCGCTGGTGCCGACGTCCACTTTCCCCACCCGGCTCAGCCGGATCGCACCGGCCGTGGTCCCACCCGACACGGGCAGGCCGGCCGGCAGCTCGACCGTGTAGTTCACGGAGCAGTCCCTGCCACAGCCGCCCAGCACCAGGACGCCGTCCTCGACGCGATGGCTCGCGCCCTCCGGCCGGTCGCCGTGGTAGGTCACCGCGCGATGCACGGACACCTCCGTGGCGCCGTCCCTGCCTCGCAGTTCGACGCCGCCCGCGCGCGAGTCCAGCCGTACCGAGGTGACCTTCTGCGACACGGTGGCGTCGTCCTTGAACGTCCGCCCCGACACGGCGTCGCACGCGACGAGCGCGCCTGTTCCCAGTCCGGCCGCCAGCGTGACCGAGACGAGCCGACGCATTCGCCGCTGCATGAATTCCCCCTGCCGGATCGTCTGTTACGCGGCCCGGAACCCCCGTGCCCCGGGCCGACGCCGCACGATCCTACGGCGCTCCCGTACGCCGGGACCATCGGGAAAACCCCCGTATCAGCCTTACGGGCCACCCCCGGCCCGTCCCGCCGGCGCCGCGTCCCGGTCGTGCGCGAGCCGCCCCGCGACGTACGTGGCGCGCACCGCGCGGTCGTCCCCCATCGCCGCGAGCACGAGCAGCAGCTCCTCGATGTCCTCCGCGCGCGCGGTGCGCCGGGCGAGCAGCGGCGTGGCCCGCGGGTCGAGCACCGCGAAGTCCGCCTCCTGGCCGGGTGCGAGGGAGCCGACGGTGTCCGCCAGGCCGAGCGCGGCGGCGCCGCCCCGGGTGGCGAGGTGGTACGCCTGCGCGGTGTCGATCGGGGCGCCGCACACCGCGGCGACCCGGTACGCGTCGTAGACCGTGGACAGCATCGAGAAGGTGGGGCCCGCGCCGACGTCGGTACCGAGGCCGACGGTCACCGGAAGCGGGCCGCCGGCGGTCTCGCGCGCCGGGAACAGGCCGCTGCCCAGTGCGAGGTTGGAGCCGGGACAGTGCGCGAGGGCGGTGCCGGTGGCGGCGCAGCGGTCGCGTTCGGCGGGGGAGAGGTGCACGCCGTGCGCGAGCACCGCGCCCGGCCCGAGCAGCCCGTAGTGGTCGTAGATGTCGAGATAGCCGGCCCGGCCGGGGAACAGGGAGCGGGCCCGGGCGACTTCGTCCGGGGTCTCCGACACATGGGTGTGCAGGAGCGTGCCGGGGTGTTCGTGCCACAGCGCGGCGGCCGCTTCGAGTTGTGCCGGGGTGCTGCTGGGCGCGAAACGGGGGGTGATGGCGTACTGGGCGCGCCCCTTGCCGTGCCAGCGGTCGAGGAGCGCCTTGGACTCCGCGTAACCGCTGTCCGCCGTGTCGAGCAGCGCTTCGGGCGCGTTGCGGTCCATGAGCACCTTGCCGCAGGCGATGCGGAGGTTCCGCCGGGCGGCCTCAGCGAACAGGGCGTCGGCGGAGCCGGGGTGGACGGAGCCGAAGACCAGGGCGGTGGTGGTGCCGTTGCGCAGCAGCTGGTCGCAGAGGACGGCGGCGGCCTCGCGGGCGTACCCGGAGTCCGCGAACCGCTCCTCCTCGGGGAACGCGCGCCGCTCCAGCCACTCCGTCAGGTCGGCGCCGAACGCGGTCATGACGTCGGTCTGCACACCGTGCACGTGGGCGTCGACGAAACCGGGGACGATGACCTGGTCCGGGTAGTGCACGGGGGTGACGCCCGCGGGCAGCCGGTGGCGGAGCGCGGCGTGCTCGCCCGCCGCGGTGACGCGGCCGTCGGCGCAGATCAGCAGCCCGTCGGACGCGTACCGCAGCGCCTCGCCGGACCCGGTGCGGAACGGGTCGGCCGGGAAACGGACGAGCGGGCCGCGTACGGCGGTAACGGCCGGGCCGTTGCCGGCTCCGGCGTCGTCGGTGGCGGGCATGGCGGCGCACCTCCGGGGTCGGGGCGGGCCGGGCCGTGCGTCAGGGGGCGCCCGGGGCGGTCCAGCCCAGGGGGAACGGGTCGGGGCCGGCGGCCGGGGGCGTGGGTTCGCCGGCGGCGGTGGCGAAGGCGGTCAGCGCCGACACCAGTTCGGCGCGGTGCGCGGCCGGCATCCGCCCGACGATCTCCGCGATCTCGGCGTGCCGCCGCGCCGTGACTTCTTCGACGATGCGCCGGCCCGCTTCGGTCAGCTGCAGAATCGTTTCTCGACGGCTGCGGGGATTGACCTCGCGCCGCACGAAACCGGCCGCGATCAGCCGGTCGATCATGCGCAGCGCGGTGGAGGGGTTGACCCCCAGCAGCTCCGCGACGGTCACCAGCTTGGCGCCCCCGTGCGCGGACAGCACGGCCAGCAGCCGGAACTGCGGCAGCGTGACGGTCTCCCCGATGGCGGCCAGCGAGCGCGCCGAGACGGCCACCAGCACCTGGGACGCGGTGAGCACCGCTCGTGTCACCGCGTCCACGTCGTCGTGTGCCTGCCCGGCGCCCTCGGTCATGCCCCCTTTCTACCCTGTCAGCGCAGCGGCGGGGACTTGTCGTCGGTCACGTTCTCGTCGTCCACGACATGCATCGCGGCCTCCTCGGCGCCCGCCGCGCCGCCGTCGATGCCCACGTCCCGGGCGACGACGTCGTTGGCGTTGCGGCCGCGGTCCGGATAGCCCTGGTCGCCGCCGACGATCCGCCCGGCGCGGTCCTCGCCGACCTGGTCGTCGATCGGCTCGCCGTCCGTGTCCAGCGCGTCACCGATGCCGTCGCCGTCGGGCGGGGTCACGTCCGGCACCTCCTCGGCCAGCCGCTCGTCCAGGCTCTCGCCCGCGCGCTGCTCGTTCGCCGTGGTGCCCTTCTTGTTCACCCCGAGGGGCTTCTCGGGCGGGGAGTACCCCTGGTCCAGCTGCTCGTCGGCGTCCGGCTCGTCGAGGGCGTCCTGCATGTCGAGGTCGTCGGGCTCGGCCGGCCCCTCGTCGGCTGCCGGCTGGTAGACCTCGTCACCCATCGCCTCGTCGGACATGGCCGCTCTCCTCTCCTGGACTGCCGTTCCGCGGGGTCGCGCCGGTGCGTACTCCGGTGTGCTCTCCCGGCCGGTGCGGAACGGGTGCCCGTTCCTGTCTCCGTGCACCCCACCCTGCGAAACCGTCACATATCGCGCAAACGCAACGTCGTGCGGTGGGCGAGTACCCGTGTGCCGCCGGCTCACCGCCCGCTGTGGGAATCCGCACCCACTCGGCGGATCCCCGGAGCGCTGCCGGGTCGTACGCGTACCCGCCCCTCCGAGGTGCGTCACCGCGTCACCGGGCGTGCGTCACCGGACCGTGAGGACCAGCTTTCCGGTCGTGCGCCCGGTCTCGCCGGCCGTGTGGGCCGCGGCGGCGTCCGCGAGCGGGAAGGTCCGGTCGACGTGGACCCGCAGCGCGCCCTCCTCGACGAGGTCGGCGACCGCCCGCATGCTCGCGTGGTCGGCCTCGACCATCATCGCCTTGAGGCCGACCCCGATTTCGGCGGCCTTCGCCGCGTCCTCGGGGGTGCCGCCACTGAGGATCGACACGAGGGTGCCGCCCTTGCGCAGGACGTCGAGGGACCGGGTGAGGGTCTCGCCGGCGAGGGTGTCCAGCACGACGTCGACCTCGCCGGCGGCCTCGGCGAAGTCCGTGCCGCGGTAGTCGATCAGCTCGTCGGCGCCCAGCCCGCGCAGGAACTCGTGCTTGCCCGCGCTCGCCGTGCCGATCACGTACGCGCCGCGTGCCTTGGCGATCTGTACGGCGAGATGGCCCACCCCGCCCGCGGCCGCGTGGATCAGTACGCGCTGCCCCGGCCGGACGTCGGCGGTGTCGACCAGTGCCTGGTAGGCGGTGAGTGCGGCCAGCGGCAGCGCTCCGGCCCGGACGTGGTCGAGGCCCGCGGGCTTGCGGACGAACGCCCGCGCGGGCCCGGTGACGTACTCGGCGTGGGTACCGACGCCGTGCGGGTAGGGCACCATGCCGAAGACCTCGTCGCCGGGCTCGAACAGGGTGACGCCGAAGCCGACCGCCGTCACGACCCCGGAAACGTCCCAGCCGAGGACCAGGGGCAGCCGGTGGACGAACCGCCCGCCCGCACGGTGCTTCCAGTCGGTGGGGTTGACGCCGGCCGCGTGGACGGCGATGAGGACCTGGCCCGGACCGGGCTCCGGCCGCGGGAGTTCGGTTTCCTTCAGCACCTCGGGACCGCCGTGCACGTCCTGGCTGATGGCTCGCATGGTGAGTTCGTTCATGCCCCCAGCCTCGCGAGGCCGGGGCAGCGGGACAATGGCATGAATGCCAACAACCGCTAGGATCGTGCCATGTCCGTGCATCGAGTCGTGATCCTGGCCCTCGACGGGGTCTTCCCCTTCGAACTCGGCATCCCGAGCCGCATCTTCGGTGCGGCGGACGGCCGCTACGAAGTGCTGACCTGCACCCCCGACGGCCGTCCGGTGCAGGGCGAGTCGGGAATCACGATCGCCTCCGAACACGGCCCGGAGATCCTGGCCACGGCCGACACCGTGGTGGTCCCCTCCATCGCGCCGTCCCGGGTCACCGAACGGCTCCCGGAGCCGGTGGCCGCCGCGCTCGCGACGGTCCGGCCCGGCACCCGTACCGTCTCCATCTGCACCGGCGCCTTCGTACTGGCCGCCGCCGGGCTGCTCGACGGGCGCGCCGCCACCACGCACTGGGAGCTCGCGGATCTCTTCCGGCGGTGGTTCCCGCGGGTCGCGCTCGACCCCGACGTGCTCTTCGTCGATGACGGCGACGTGCTGACCTCGGCCGGAGCGGCGTCCGGCCTCGACGTCTGCCTGCACATCCTGCGCAACGACCACGGCAGCGAGCTCGCCAACCACGTGGCGCGGCGCTGCGTGGTGCCGCCCTTCCGCGACGGCGGTCAGGCGCAGTACATCGAGGAGCCGGTGCCCCGGCCCACCGCGACCGGCACGGCCGCCACGCAGAGCTGGGCCCTGGAGAACCTCCACCGGCCGCTGACGCTGGCCGACCTCGCCGGTCACGCCCGGATGAGCCTGCGCACCTTCGCCCGCCGGTTCCGGGAGGAGACCGGTGTGAGCCCCGGCCGCTGGCTCACCCAGCAGCGGGTGCTGCGCGCCCGCCGCCTCCTGGAGACCAGCGACCTGCCGGTGGACCGGATCGCGGGGCAGGTGGGCTTCGCCACCGGCGCGTCGCTGCGCCAGCATCTGCATGCGGCCATCGGCGTCTCGCCGGCGGCGTACCGGAGCACGTTCCAGCGGGCCCGGGGGGGGGGGGGGGGGGGGGGGGGCGGGGGGGCGGGGGGGGGGGGGGGGGGGCGCGCGGCCCCCCCCCCGGCCGGCGGATTCAAGGTACGGGTACGGCTGCCGCTGCAGACCGCACGCACGGGGGAGACAACATGACGATCAAGGTGCT
>NZ_JBITXI010000008.1:209709-462827 GCF_044544605.1 Streptomyces sp. NPDC053560
AGGGGGCGGGGCCAGCTGCGCGGGGCCGCGGGGCCGCCGGTGGCGGGATTGGTGCGCGCCGCCTGCGCCTGGGCGGGGGCGCTGCACACGGCCCCGCGGGGCCCCGCGGCCCCCGGCGGCGCGGCGGCCGGGCTCAGCGGGCCCGGTTTCGGCGGGCCGGGGGTTCAGGAGGTTTCGGCCTCGACGTCCTCCACCACGTCCTTCTCCAGCGCGGCGCGTACCAGGGCGGCGGCGAAGACGGCGGTGTCGTCGGCGGGCACCAGCCGCGCCAGCGCGTCGGGGTCCTTGGGGAGCCCCAGCCGCTCCGCGCCCTGCAGGGCCTTGCCGTCGATGTACGGGATGAGGTCCGGCCAGACGGCCTGGGCCTCGCGCAGGAAGATGCCGGCGCCGGCCGGGCCGAGCCCCGGTACCTTCTGGAGCAGCTCACGCAGCCGGCCGACGTCGCCGCCGGCCTCGTCGCGGAGCTTCCGCAGATCTCCCTTGTAGTCGTCCAGCAGCAGTTGCGCTCCGTCCCCGAGCTGGGTGGCGGTGCGCTCGTCGTAGCGGCGATAGCTGCCCCGGCCCAGGGCGTCCACCCGCTGCTGCCAGGTGGCGTCCCGCATGCTCCGGGGGTCCCGCATGCCGGCCTCGAACAGCTCGTGGGCGGCCGAGACCGCCACCGAGGCCCGGATGCGGGCGCTGAGCAGGCAGGACAGGACGAGCAGCTGGTACAGCGGCTGCGGGGTGTCGCGGAGCGTGATCCCCGCCTCCGCCGCGTATGTCCGCCCGTGCGTCGTCAGCAGGGCCTGTGCGGTCTTCCGCTGGTCACCCGTCATACGCAGGGCTCCTCGTGCGGGTCGGTTCGCGTGGGATACGTGGGGACTAGTGCGCGCCCCGCGAGGCACCGCCGAAGAGGCGGGCGAGTGCGCGGAAGGGGAGCGTCACCACGGCGGCGATGGTGCTGCCGATGGCCCGCAGAACGTCGGCGATGGCGCTGAGCACGATTCCTCCTTGTATGGGTGGACTGTTCCTGTCCCTCGGGTTACCGGAATCGCGGAACGTAATCATGGCCGGTGGGACGCGCGGGCCCGGTGCCGTTCAGCCGGGCGGGTCACCCGGTCGGCGGGGTGCGTACAGGGCCTCCGGGGCGCACTCGGCAGGCGCACCCGGGCCGTCGCCGGTAGAACGGTACGAGATACACAGGGGTCCCGAGAGGCGACACCCCGTGATGCCGTCCACCCGCGTGCTCGTCCTGGCGAGGTGCCGCATGACCGAATTCGTTCACGACGGCGCGCCCCGCGCGGGCGGCCGTCCCGCCGGGCGGCACGAGCGGCCCGCCGCCGTGCTCTTCGACCGTGACGGCACGCTCATCGAGGACGTGCCCCACAACGGCGACCCGCGGCTGGTCCGCGTGCTGCCCGGGGTGCCCGAGGCGCTCCGGCTGCTGCGCGACGCCGGCATCCCCACCGCCGTCGTCAGCAACCAGTCGGGCGTGGGCCGCGGCCTGCTGACCGAACAGCAGGTGCGGCTGGTCAACGCCCGGGTGGACGACGCGCTCGGCGGCTTCGGCACCTGGGTGTACTGCCCGCACCGCCCGGACGCCGGCTGCCACTGCCGCAAACCGAAGCCGGGGCTGGTGATCGAGGCGGCCCGGCGGCTCGCCGTACCGGCCGAGAGATGCGTGGTCATCGGCGACATCGGGGCCGACGTGCTGGCGGCGCAGGCCGCCGGCGCCCGCGCCGTCCTCGTACCCAACGCCGTCACCCGCGCCGAAGAGATCGCGGCGGCGTGCTGCACCGCACCCGACGTGCTCACGGCCGTACGGGGGCTGCTCGGACCCGGCCCGGAGACCGTGCCCGTCGTCGCCGAGACCTGGGGGTGGGACCGGTGATGTCCCTCGTGGCACGCCTCGTACGCTCCGACAGGATGGTGTGACATGACCACCGCAGCCGAACCCACCGGACCCTGCTCGCCGCGGCCCCGCCTGCTGGTGCTGCGCGCGCTGGGCCTGGGCGACCTGCTCACCGCCGTCCCCGCACTGCGCGGCATCCGCCGGCACTTCCCCCACCACGCCGTCGTGCTGGCCACGCCGCCGGCGCTCACCGACGCGGCGCTGGCCACCGGGGCGGTGGACGCGGTGCTCGCAGCGCAGGCGCCGGGCCGCGGCGTCCCCGCACTGCGGCACTGGCCCGGCGCGGCCCCCGACGTCGCCATCGACCTGCACGGAAACGGCCCGGACAGTGCGGATGTGCTGGCGGAGCTGCACCCCGGGCGGCTCATCGCGTACGCGGCGCGGGACTCGCCCGCCGCGGCGCTCGGCGTCTGGGAGCGCGGCGAGCACGAACGCACCCGCTGGTGCAGCGTCCTCGCCGCGTACGGCATCGCCGCCGACCCCGAGGACCACCGGCTCCCGGTACCGCGGGACCACTCGCCCGCGCCGGGCGCCGTGGTGATCCACCCCGGGGCCGGCGCCGCGGCCCGCCGCTGGCCGGCCCACCGCTTCGGTGCGGTCGCCGCGCGGCTGCGCGCGGCCGGACGGCGAGTGGTGGTGTTCGGCGGGCCGGGGGAGGAGGACCTGGCCCTGACCGTGGCGGCGGCCGGGGGGCTCGGGCCGGGCGAAGTCCTCACCGGCGGGCTGCCGTTCGGCGAACTGTCCGCGCTCGTCGCGCGGGCCGCCGTGCTCGTCAGCGGCGACACCGGCACCGCCCACCTCGCCACCGCCCACGGCACGCCCTCGGTCACCCTCTTCGGCCCGGTCCCGCCGCGCCTTTGGGGGCCGCCGCCCAGCGACCGGCACACCGCCCTGTGGCACCCGGGCCCGCCCGGCGACCCGTACGGCACCGAGCCCGACCCGCTGCTGCTGCGGATCGGCGTGGACGAGGTGGTGGAAGCCGCGCTGTGGCACGACCGCGAGGTCGCCCCCATGCCGCGGGCCACCGAAGCCGGCGGCGCGCCGGTCGGCCGCGCCCGGCTGCGGCGCAGGGTGCGGGCGCCCGGCACGCTCCCGCACCGCGGCGCTCCCGGCACGGCACGGCCCCGGGCCACCGGGGAGGTCGGACCGTGACCGCCGAGTGGCAGGCGTCCCTGTCGGGGGTGCGTGCGCCCGGCAGGCGTGGGTACTGCGACAGCGGGTCGCCGCTGCCCGGCGGTACGTGGACCGGGCAGCCCGGAGGCGCGTTCGGACCAGTCGGCACGCATGATCCACGGTGAGCGTGGAACTCTGGACAAGGCGCCCATAACGCCCACTTGATTCCGATGATCCGTGAGGACGTGAACACCATGCAGGTGGCATTCCTGGTGGCCCCCGAAGGCGTCGAGCAGGTCGAGCTGACGGAGCCCTGGCAGGCAGTGAAGGACGCCGGTCACGAACCGCGGCTGGTCTCCACGAAGTCCGGGCAGATCCAGGGCTTCCACCACCTCGACAAGGCCGACACCTTCGACGTCGACTCCGCCGTCGCCGACGCGCGGGTCGAGGACTACGGCGGCCTCGTCCTGCCCGGCGGTGTCGCCAACCCCGATTTCCTGCGCATGGACAAGAAGGCCGTCGCCTTCGTCAAGGGCTTCTTCGACGCGGGCAAGCCCGTCGCCGCGATCTGCCACGCCCCCTGGACGCTGGTCGAGGCCGACGTGGTGCGCGGCCGTACCCTCACCTCCTGGCCCAGCCTGCAGACCGACATCCGCAACGCGGGCGGCGTCTGGGTCGACGAGCAGGTCAAGGTCTGCACCGGCGGCTCGAACACGCTGATCACCAGCCGCAAGCCGGACGACCTGAGCGCCTTCAACGGCGCCCTCGTCAAGGAATTCACCGCTCAGGACCACCGGTCCTGAGCCGGCCCCTCACCTGACCCACAGCTCTCCGCGAGCAGGAGGCAGCGATGCGCGCCCTCACCTGGCACGGGAAGCGGGACGTACGGATCGACACCGTCCCCGACCCGAAGATCCAGGATCCGACCGACGTCCTGGTGAAGATCACCTCCACCGGCATCTGCGGCTCGGACCTGCATCTGTACGAAGTGCTCGGCCCCTTCCTGGAACCGGGCGACATCCTCGGCCACGAGCCCATGGGCATCGTCGAGGAGGTCGGTCCCGAGGTCACGCGGCTCAAGGCGGGGGACCGGGTCGTGGTGCCCTTCAACGTCTCCTGCGGCACCTGCTGGATGTGCTCCAAGGGCCTGCACTCGCAGTGCGAGACCACCCAGGTCCGCGAGCGCGGCAAGGGTGCCTCGCTCTTCGGGTTCACCAAGATGTACGGCCAGGTGCCCGGCGGTCAGGCGGAGTTCCTGCGGGTGCCGTTCGGCGACCAGCTGCCGATCAACGTGCCGCACGGGCCCCCGGACGACCGCTTCGTCTACCTCTCCGACGTACTGCCCACCGCCTGGCAGTCCGTGGAGTACGCGGACATCCCGCCCGGCGGCACCCTCACGGTCCTCGGCCTCGGCCCCATCGGTGACATGGCGGCGCGGATCGCCCTCCACCGGGGCGCGTCGAAGGTCATCGGCGTCGACCTGGTGCCCGAGCGCCTCGCGCGGGCGCGGGCCCGCGGCGTGCACACCCTGGACCTCACCGAGTACGGCAAGGACACCGCCGACGAGATCCGCCGGCTCACCGACGGCCGGGGCACCGACGCCGTCATCGAGGCCGTCGGCATGGAGGCGCACGGCACGTCGGGCGCGAAGCTGGCCCAGCAGGCCGTGGGGCTGCTGCCGAGCGCGGTCGCCCAGAAGGTCACCGAGCGTGCCGGGGTGGACCCACTCGCCGCCCTGAACCTGGCGATCGACGCGGTCCGGCGCGGCGGCACCCTCTCCATCTCGGGCGTCTACGGCGGCAACGTCGACCCACTGCCGCTGCTGACCATGTTCGACAAGCAGATCCAGATCCGCATGGGCCAGGCGAACGTCCGCCGCTGGGTGGACGACATCCTGCCGCTGCTCGACGACTCGGACGTCCTCGGCGTCGAGGACTTCGCCACCCACCGGCTGCCGCTGGAGGAAGGCCCCCAGGCCTACGCCACCTTCCAGGCCAAGAAGGACGGCATGGTCAAGACGCTGCTCCAGCCGTGAACTGACACTGCGTCACCAGGCGTACCGTGGCGGGCCCGCCGGACTCCGGCCGGGCCCGCCACGGTACGCCCGCGTCCGTGTCCCTCATGCCGGCAGGCCGAAGTCCGCCGCCCAGCGCATGACGTCACCGGGCGAGGCGTTGCCCCCGCAGAGCACCAGGCCGATCCGGGCGTCGTCCCCGACCCGCTCGATGACCTGCCGGGCCGCCGGGAGCAGGCAGCCGGCCGCCGGTTCGGCCCAGACCTTCGCGTGCTCCGCCAGGTCGAGCACGCCCCGTACGGCGTCCCGGTCCGGCACCACCAGCACCTCGTGCACCAGCGCCGCCGTGTGCTCGTACGTCAACCGTGAGGCCGCCGGGGCGCTCAGCGTGGAGACGATCGAGGACAGCCGCACCGGTACCGGGCCCCCGGCGGCCAGCGCCTCGGACATGGCCTGCGCGCCCTCCGTCTCCACGCCCCAGACCCGCACGCCGGGCCGGAGCGCGTGCAGCGCCGCCGCGACGCCCGAGATCAGCCCGCCGCCCCCGATGCTGACCAGCACATCGGTCAACTCCCCGGCGTCCTCGGCGAACTCCTTGCCGACCGTGCCCTGCGCGGCCACCACCACCGGGTCGTCGAAGGGGTGCACCAGCGTCAGGCCCTCGGCCTCCAGCTCCTGCACCAGCTTGAACGCACCGTCCATGTCCTCGGTCAGCTGCACCGAAGCGCCGGCCGCCGTCGCGATGTCCACGGCCCTGGCGGGCGCGGACCGCGGCATCACCACCGTCGCCTTCAGCCCCAGCACTCCGGCCATCACCGCGAGTCCGATCCCGTGGTTGCCGCCGCTGACCGCCACCACGCCCGCCGCGCGGTCCGCCTCGCTCAGCGAGAGCAGCTTCGCCGTCGCGCCGCGCGCCTTGAAGGAACCGGTCCGCTGCAGCAGTTCCAGCTTGGTGGTGACCGGCACGCCGAGCAGCGCGGAGAGGCCCGGACTCGGCACCGTCGGGGTCCGCACGACGTGTTCGCCGATCAGTCCGGCCGCTGCCTCGATGTCCGAGATGCCGATCACGGCACCCTCCCTCTCCGTTGGCGTCCGCTCCGCTGCCACCTGCGCTTCCGCGACGGCGGCGCCCCCGACCCTACAACCGGGCGGCGGGGGCGGAGTCGGGCTCAGGACAGGCCGGCCGACGGGTCCGCCGCGCCGGCGAAGTAGGCGGTGGGCGTCGTCCCGAGGGCGCGGTGGAACATCGCGGTGAAGGCGCTGGGCGTGGCGTACCCGACGGCGCCGGCGACGGTGGTGACCGGCGTGCCCCGGGCGAGCAGGGTGACCGCGTGCACGAGCCGGGCCTGCTGCACCCAGCGGGCGAGGCCCATGCCGGTCGCGGCGGCGAACCGGCGGTGCAGGCTGCGCGTGCTCAAGTGCGCGGCGGCCGCGGCCTCCGAGGCCGTCCACCGCTCGCCCGGTCGCCGTTGGATCGCCGCGCACACCTCGGCCAGTTGCGGGTCGGCAGGCGCGGGGAGGTGCAGTGCCGGGACCGGGTGCGGGGTGAGTTCGAGCAGCAGCAGATCCATCAGCTTCCCGTCCCGGCCCTCGCGGTCGTACAGCACCGGCAGCCGGGTCGCCTCGTCGATGAGCTCCCGCAGCAGCGGGGAGACCGAGACGACGGTGGGCACATCGGGGAGGCGCAGGGCCGTCCGCCGCTCGATGTAGAGGGTGCGCATGGCGACCGGCCCCGCACAGGTCATCGCATGGGTGAGACCGGGCGGCAGCCAGACGCCCCGGGTGGCGGGCACCACCCACGCGCCGTGCGCGGTGGTGACCGTGATCGCTCCGGACGTGCCGTAGATCAGCTGCGCGCGGACGTGCCGGTGCGCGGGGATGTGGTGCCCGTCGGGCAGATCGCGCGCCATGGCGGCCAGGGGCCTCGGCACGTGCTGGTAGTCGTCGCGGTTCTCGCTCTTGCCGTACATGGCGCAATCTCGACAGGTGATGGCGTGACAGCGAAAGTATGCCACCGGCGGGCGTCCTAGCGTCGGCGTACGTGAACGCACCACTGACCGCAGCTCCGGGCCGCGAGCAGGCCCGCCCCCCGACCCTCCTCCTGGCCGCCACCAGCGCCGTGACGGCCGCCAACGTCTACCTCGGCCAGCCGCTGCTCGGCTCCGTGGCCGCCTCGATGGACGTGGCACCCGACGCCCTCGGGGCCGTGCCGACCGCCACCCAGCTGGGATACGCGGCCGGCATCCTGCTGATCGTCCCGGCCGGTGACAGCCGCGACCGGCGCCGCCTGATCCTCGGTCTGGGTACCGCCTCGGCGGCGGCGCTGCTCGCCTGCGCGCTCGCCCCCTCGGTGTGGTGGCTGACCGTGGCGGGCTTCGCCCTGGGCGTGCTCTCCCCGGTCCCGCAACTGGTCACGCCGTTCGCCGTCGCGCTGTCCGGGGCGCCCGGCGGAGGGGGCAGCGGCCGGATCGTCGGCACCGTCCAGGGCGGCCTGCTGGTCGGCGTACTGGCCTCCCGCGCCTACGCCGGCGCCCTCGCCGACCTCGCCGGATGGCGTGCCGTGTACCTCTGCTCGGCGGTGCTCACCCTGGCGCTCATGGCCGTGCTCCGCCGGACCCTGCCCGCCGCCCCGGTCGCCGCCACCACCCCGTACCGGGCCTCGCTCGTCTCCCTCCCGCGGCTCGTCCGGCACCCGCTGGTGTGGCGGGTCGTCCTCTCCGGAGCGCTGGTCGGCATCGCGTTCGGCGCCTTCTGGACGACGCTGACGTTCCTGCTGGCGCACCAGTACGGGCTCGGCGCGACCGCCACCGGGTTGTTCGGGCTGGTGGCCGCGGTCAGCGCGCTCGCCTCGCCGTACGCCGGGCGGGCGGCCGAGCGCCTGGGGCGCCGCGGTGCGCTCGCCCTTCTCACAGGGCTGGTCGTGGCGGGCTGGCTGATCATGCTGCCGGGCGGCACGGCGCTCGTCCCGCTGATCGTGGGCGTCGTCGTGCTCGACATCGGCGTCTGGGGCGGCCAGGCCGTCTGCCAGACCGTCCTGTTCACCCTCGACCCCGCCGCCCACAGCCGGCTGAACACCCTCTACTTCACCCTGCGCTTCCTCGGCATCGCCCTCGGCTCGCTGGCCGGGACGCTGGCGTGGGCGGCCGGCGGCTGGCCCGCCGTGGTCGGCACCGGCGTCGCCGCCGCGGTGGCCGGCCTGCTCATCGGCGTGATACCGACCGGTAGGCAACCTTTTCGGGACCTCGGCGGTCTTTGAAGCACGCACGTCCAACGGGGGAGTCGCGCATGACCGGAAGCCGCTTGATCGTCAGCCTCATCGGCGCCGTCCTCGCTCTGTGGGGCCTCGTCATCTACGGACAGCATCAGAGCGCGGCCGGCCCGGCCGACCGGACGGCCGTCAGCGCCGGTGACGACCGGTACGGCGTCTTCGCCGCGGTCGGCACCGACAGCGCCGGCCCGGCGGCGGGCGGTGCCGACGCCGAGCTCGTCCAGCAGGGCAGGACGCTCGGCATCGGCATGGCCGGCGCCGGTGTGCTGATCGGCGTGGTGCCGTGGATCGTGCGGCGCCGCACCGGCTGACCCGCCCCGCCCCGGTCGCCGAGGGGGCTACGTCACCAGGCCGACCGCAGCGGCCACACCGTCAGCCGCTCGACGCGCACCCCGCCCTCCTCGGCGAAGGTGCCCAGCCCCGTGGCGTCCGGGCCGGGGAAGATCTGGTCGGTCAGGCAGACCGCGCCGCCGTCGGCGAACACCTCCACCGACGAGCGGTCCACGAGCACCCGCAGCTTCAGCACGCCGTCCGTGAGCGCCAGCGGCGCACGGTGCACGGCCGGGAAGTCCGCCGAGAACCCGACGTCGCCGGAGGCGGTGCGGTCCACGTACAGCTCGCCGCCGGCGGTGTCGTAGCCGATGCGGGTGCGCTGCCCGCCGTCGGTCCGCACCTCCAGGCCGTAGCGCCGCGCCCTGTCCGGCCGCAGCTCCGCCTCGATCTCGTACGTCAGTGCCGCGTCCCGCAGCAGCCGGGCGGTGCCCGCCGGGGCTCTGCGCCCCGCGATCCGCAGGGCGGGACGGCGGCGCAGCGTGGCCAGCTCGGCGACCGGCTGCTGCACGAGGACGGCCGCGCCGTCCGCCGCGGCCCGCAGCCCCAGCTCCCGGGGGAAGCCCATCGCGCTCCGCCACGGATCGGTGGGGATCTTCTCGCCGTACAGCCAGTTGTTCATCCAGGAGACCAGGACCCGGCGGCCGTCCGGCGCGTCGTTGTAGGTGACACCCGCGTACGCGTCGGCGCCGTGGTCCAGCCAGCGTGGCGCGTCCTGCGGATCGGCGGTGAAGGTGGTCCCGTCGAAGTCGCCGGTGAAGTACTGCCCTGCCGAACCGCCCGCCGGGCCACCGGGGTTGAGGTTGACGATCAGTACCCACCTGCGGCGTCCCGGGGCGCCGGCCACGGGCAGCTCGAACAGGTCCGGGCACTCCCACACGCCGCCGGTCGCCCCGCTCGGCCCGAAGTCGCTCAGGTGCGTCCAGGTCTTGAGGTCGGGCGAGGCGTAGAAGCGGATGCGGTGCTCGGCGGCCATCGCCACGGCCATCACCCAGCGAGCGGTCGGCGCGTGCCAGAAGACCTTGGGGTCGCGGAAGTCGTTCGAGCCGATGTCCAGCACGGGGTTGCCCGCGTACCGGGTCCAGGTGTCGCCGCCGTCCGTGCTGAAGGCGAGGGACTGGCGCTGCCGCCCGGTCGCCTTGACCATGCTGGTGTAGACGGCGACCAGCGGGGGAGCGGTCGCGCTGCCCAGGCCGCTGGTGTTGTCCCGGTCGAAGACCGCGCTGCCGGAGAAGACCATCTCCTCGTCGTCGTGCGGGATCGCGACAGGTCGCTCCTCCCAGTGCACGAGGTCGGGGCTGGTGGCGTGGCCCCAGGACATGTTGCCCCAGGTGTTCCCGGCCGGGTTGTACTGGAAGAAGAGGTGGTACGTGCCGTCGTGGTGGAGGAGCCCGTTGGGGTCGTTCATCCAGTTCCGGGCGGGAGAGAAGTGCACCTGGGGCCGGAAGGGCTCGTCGTACGCGCGGAGTCCGGCCGCCGTGGCCGGCGTGGTGGACCAGGTGGTCAGGGCGCCGGTGCCGGCCAGCGCGAGGGCGGCCGTCAGGACGTTGCGCCGGCTCACGGGGCGGTGCGGGGTGTCGGGCATGAGGTGCCTCCAGTCGGGCAGCGCCATGCGGGCTGCTACCAGGGAAGGTGGGCCGTACCAGGGAGGTGGCCCGCGTCCTCGGCTCCCGACGAACCGGACGGCTGAGCGGTCGATCGCGCGGCGGCCGCTGCCGACGAATGGCGGCCGCACCGCGGGACGTTGCCCGGCGACACCCGGGCGCGGTCCGCCGCAGACTGTAGGAGGCCGGACCGGCCGTGTCCAGAGGGGCGGTCAGCGCACCGGCTCGGCGGGGCAGCCGCAGGACGTGCGGTGCACCAGCGTCGGTTCCAGCAGCACGGTCCGCTTCGCGCCGTCGGGGTCCGCGAGCCGGTCGATCAGCATGCGTACGGACCGGGCGCCGATCTCCTCCACCGGCTGCGCGATGGCGGTCAGCTGCGGCTGGAGCAGGTCGGCCCACTCGAAGTCGTCGAAGACGCTCAGCGCGACGTCCTGGGGCGCCTTGAGGCCCAGCCGGGACAGCGCGCGCAGCACGCCGAGCGTCATGTGGTTGTTGCCGACCACCAGCGCGGTCGGCGCATCCTTGCCCCGCAGCAGCTTCTCGGTGACCTGCTCGGCCATGTACGCGTGGCTGTGCCCGGGGACGACCAGCTCCTTCGCCGGGTCCAGGCCCTGCCGCCGCATGCCGCGCTGCCAGCCGCGCACCCGCTCCGAGCTGGTACGGATCCCGCGCCGTCCGGCCACCATGCCGATGCGGGTGTGGCCGAGGTCGGCGAGGTGGTCGACCAGGCGGGCCGTGGACTCCACGTTCGCGGTGCCGATCTGGTCGAAGGCGGCGGAGGCGCAGCGGTCGATCAGGACGGTGGGCAGGCCGGTGTCCTTGAGGTAGCGCAGGGCGGCGCCGCGGGCGCCGGCCGCGGTGGCCAGCAGCAGGCCGTCGACGCGGCGTTGGTGGAGGTTCTGCACGACCCGCAGCTCTTCGGCCGGGTCGTCGTGGGTGTCGGCTATCAGCAGGGTGTAGCCGGCGGCGCGGGCCGTGGCGTCGATCGACGAGACCATGTCGGCGAAGTGGAAGTTGGTGACGGCCGAGACCGCGAGCCCGAGGGTCTTGGTGCTGGAGGTCACCAGCGAGCGGGCGATGGTGTTCGGGATGTAGCCGGTGTCGCGCATGGCGGCGTGCACCTGGTCCCGGGTCTCCTCCTTCACGAACCGGGTCTTGTTGATCACATGGGACACGGTCGAGACCGAGACACCGGCCCGACGTGCCACGTCGGCCATGGTCGCCATGCGTGCCTCCTCAGCGGTCTGTGCGTCCCCGCGATCGTACGTGAGGCCGGGTCCGGGAAAAGCGCTTGCGCAAACGCTTGCGCGAAATCGTTCGACAGGTCACGATGCCGTACCGGCGGTCACTTCCCGACCGGACCTCCGGCACCCAGCGTCGCGTGCCGGAGGTCCGTGACCGCCCCCTACGGCTGCCGTGCGACGCGGCACCGGCTCCCGCCGCCCGTCCCGCCGACGGACGGTGGCGGGAGCAACCGCACGCACCGGACCGCCGGACGACCGGCCCGGCGCGTGCGGTGCGCACCGGTACCAGCTGACTTCGCGTCAGCCCACCTGAAGGAGAGCCGTCTTGTCCCGCACCGACACCGTCCTCCCGCCCGAACCGGGCGCACCGCCGCGCACGCGCGGCCGCGCAGCGGTCCTCGGCGCCTCCGCGGTCGCCGCGCTCGGCGGCTTCCTCTTCGGGTACGACACCGGGATCATCTCCTCGGCGCTGCTGCACATCACGCCCGAATTCCACCTGAGCGCCGGCATGCAGCAGATCACCGTGGCGTCCCTGCTGCTCGGCGCGATCGTCGGCGTGCTGGTCAGCGGCGCGGTCACCGACGCGGCGGGCCGCCGCCGCACGCTGCTCACCGCCGCCGGCATCTTCACCGTGGGCGCCTTCGGCTGCGCCGTGGCGCCGGGTGTCGGCGTGCTGACCGGCGCCCGCTTCGTCCTCGGCCTCGCCATCGGCACCGCCTCGCTCGCCGTCCCCGCGTACATCGCCGAGATCGCGCCCAAGGAGAGCCGCGGCAAGCTGGTCTCGCTCAACCAGCTGATGATCACCGTCGGCATCTTCGTCTCCTACCTCGTCGGCTACGCCTTCGACGACGTGGCGCAGGGCTGGCGCTGGATGCTCGGCCTCGGCGTCGTACCGTCCCTGCTGATGCTCGTCGGCGTGGCGCGGCTCTCGGAGAGCCCGCGCTGGCTGCTCACCCACGGCCGCCCCGACGAGGCGCGCGCGGTCCTGCGCCGTACGCGCACCGATGAGGAGGCCGAGCGCGAGATCCACGAGATCCAGACACTGGCGGCCCAGGAGTCGAAGATCGGCTACCGGGACCTGCTGCGCCCCGCCATGCGCCCGGCCGTGCTGCTCGGCGTGGTCGTCGCCGCCACGAACCAGCTCGTCGGCGTCAACGCGGTCATCTACTACGCGCCCACCATGCTCCAGCAGGCCGGCTTCGCCAGCTCCGCCGCGATCCTCTCCTCGCTCGGCATCGGCCTGGTCAACATGGTCCTCACCGGTGTCGCGCTGCTCCTCGTCGACAAGGTCGGCCGCCGCCCGCTGCTCCTCGGCGGCACCGCCGTCGTCGTCCTCGCCCTGGTCCTGCTCGGCGCGCTCTACCTCGCCGGCGACGGACAGCCCGCGCACAGCGGCCTGCTGGTCGCCGGACTCTGCCTCTACATCGGCGCGTTCGCACCCAGCCTGGGCCTGGCGATCTGGCTGATCAACAGCGAGATCTTCCCCACCGCGGTCCGCGGCAAGGCCTCCTCCTTCGGCAACGTCACCCACTGGGGCCTGGACTTCGCCATCTCGCTCACCGTGCTGACCACCATCCAGGCCCTCACCCCCACCGGCCTGTTCTGGCTCTACGCCGCCTTCGGCCTGCTCGGCATCGCCTACCTCCACCGCAAGCTTCCCGAGACCAAGGGCCGCAGCCTGGAGGACATCTCGGCATCCCTGCGCGGCGGCCGCACGCCGACGGAGGGCTGACCGCCACCGAGCTCACTTGCTCAGCGGGGTGGCCCGGCGCTCACAGCCGCCGGGCCACCCCGCTCGCCGCTTGCCGCACCGCCGGGGCGAACTCCGTCGGCTGGTCCTCCGTCACCAGGAAGGCCAGTGAGGACACCGAGACCGCGCCCATCGGGTAGCCCTCGGCGTCCAGTACGGGCGCTGCCGCCGAGCACACCGCGCCGTCGGCCTCCTCGTACTCCGTCGCGAAGCCCTGCTCCCGTACCGTCGCCAGCTCCGCTGCCAGCCGGTCCCGGTCGGTGATCGTGCGGGGCGTCCGCGTCGGCAGGCCCGCGGTCCAGCAGCGTGGCCGCCTCGTCCGTCGGGAGGTGTGCCGGCAGCACCTTCCCGGCGGCGTCGGCGTGCAGCGGCAGCGCCATGCCGACCTCCGTGGCGATGCGGTACGCGTGCCCGGGGTCCACCTTGTGCGTGTACGTCGCCGAGCCGCCGCTGAGCGCCGCGAGGTGCAGGGTCTGCCCCAGCCGCTGCTGGAACGCGCGCAGTACCGCCTCGATGCCCGTCGCGTCCTCGGGCAGCACTTCCGAGGCCAGGGCGCGCCAAAACATGGCGGACAACGTCTTCTGCGCCTCGCTGGACCTGACGCCCGCCGTCTACGCCAACGGGAAGATGACCGCGCTCGGCGGCAGCCGGCCGTCCGAGGAGACGGTCGCCGCCATGGCCGAAGCGGCCCGCGGCCACGTGGTCATGGACGACCTGCTCACCGCGGCCGGGCCCAGTACGCGGGCATCGGACGGCCGATGAGGGTCGGCAAGGAGACGGTGGCGGGTCTTCCCGCGCGGCCACCACGCGGCGGAGGGGCGGCTCCCCGTCGGCCCGCGCACCCTCACCGCCGAGGAGGAAGAGCTCCTCGTCCGGCGGCTCACCGCCCTGCTGACGGCAGCGCCCGCATGACCGGAGGCGGAACCGCCCTGCTGACGGCAGCGCCCGCATGACCGGAACCGCCGAGCCGACGGGAGCGCCCGGAACGTCCGACCGTCCCGCCACTCTCGGGAAGGATCCGCCGTGCCCACCCTGGAACGCCGCCTGGTGGTGACCGAGGACGCCGGGCTGCACGCCTGCCCGGCGGCCGCCTTCGCGCAGGCCGCGGCCCGTGCCGCGGCCGAGGTCACGTTCGCCGGGGCCGACGTGGGGGCCGCGCGCCCCGTGCCGGCCCGCAGCGTCCCTGCTCGGTCTCAACATCCGGCGCGGCGACGAGATCGTGCCGCGGGCCTCGGGCGCGGACGCCGCGCGCACCCTGGACGCCCTCGCGGCCGTCGCGGCCCCCACCTGACCGGCGGTTCCCGCCCGTTCCGCCGGTGCCGAGACGATCACACGGTCCCGGGCGGAGGACACATCGTCCACAATCGCCGCGCGCGGCGAACCCGTTGGTCGTTGACCCTCCCCGCCCCTCTCCCACAAGGTGAGTAGAAGCCTGTGTCCGATCCATTCTGGAAAGGACACCGGCCGCACCGTGCATCCGCACCGCCTCAACGCCGTGGGAGAGAGCTGTCGTATGAGCCACCTTTCCGAGCATCTGCGCCAGGCCACACCCGTCGTCGCCGAACGCGGCGAGGGCGTCCACCTCTTCGGTACGGACGGCCGCCGCTATCTGGACTTCACCGCCGGCATCGGCGTCACCAGCACCGGCCACTGTCACCCGCGCGTGGTCGCCGCCGCCCAGGAGCAGGTGGCCACCCTGATCCACGGCCAGTACACGACCGTCATGCACCAGCCGCTCCAGAAGCTGGTCGAACGGCTCGGCGACGTACTGCCGCAGGGGCTCGACAGCTTGTTCTTCTCCAACTCGGGAAGCGAAGCGGTCGAGGCCGCGATGCGGCTCGCCCGGCAGGCCACGGGCCGGCCCAACATCGTCGTCTGCCAGGGCGGCTTCCACGGCCGCACGGTCGCCGCCGCCTCCCTCACCACCTCCGGCACCAAGGTCCGTACGGGCTTCGGCCCGCTCATGAGCGGCGTACACGTCACGCCCTTCCCGAACACCTACTACTACGCCTCCCGTTACGGCTGGGACGAGGAGGCCACCACCCGCTTCGCGCTGCGCGAGCTCGACCACCTCCTGCAGACCGTCACCGACCCCGACGACACCGCGGCGATCATCGTGGAGCCGGTGCTCGGCGAGGGCGGCTACACCCCCGCCAACACCGCCTTCCTCCAGGGCCTGCGGGAGCGCGCCGACCGGCACGGCATCCTGCTGATCCTGGACGAGGTGCAGACCGGCGTCGGCCGTACAGGGCGGTTCTGGGGCCACGACCACTTCGGTGTCCGGCCCGACATCATCATCACCGCCAAGGGCCTGGCCAGCGGCTTCCCGCTGTCCGGCATCGCCGCCTCCGACGAGATCATGTCCAAGGCCCGGCCCGGCTCGCAGGGCGGCACGTACGGCGGCAACGCGGTGGCCTGCGCAGCGGCCCTCGCCACCCTCGACGTGGTCGAGGAGGAGGGATTGGTGGCCAACGCCGCCACGATGGGTGCCCGGCTCCGCGCCGGCCTGGAGGACGTGGCCGCCAAGACCCCGGCCATCGGGGACGTACGCGGGCTCGGCCTGATGCTGGCCAACGAGTTCGTCACCGACGACGGGGAGCCGGACGCCAAGACCGCGGCGCGCGTCCAGCAGGCCGCCGTCGACGAGGGACTGCTCCTTCTGACCTGCGGCCCGTGGGGCAACGTGGTCCGGCTGATCCCGGCGCTGATCGTGTCCGAGGAGCAGATCGACGAGGGGCTGCGGGCCTGGTCCGCCGCCGTCCAGGCGGGCTGCGCCGACCGCTGAGGCGCCGCACCGACCGGACCGGCCGGCCCCCGCACGGCAGGGGGCCGGCCGCCCGTACCGCTGCCTCTGTGGCGCCGACGGCCCGGTCCCCTCCGTACGGCGCCGGCGGCCTGTCCCCTCCGTACGACGCCGGCCGCCCGCCTCCGTCCGCACTCCGCCCGCTCCGCGCACCCAACCGCCGGGAGGCATCGATCATGACCACGACCACCAGCACCCAGCCGTCGGGCGCCGCGGACGCACCGCGCTCCGGCATCGGCGTCGTCGACGCGGCGCCCAAGCAGCTGTTCCTCGACGGCCGGTGGCAGGACGCCGCCGGCGGCCGCACCCTGCCCGTCGACGACCCGGCCACCGGGCGTGAGCTCTGTCAGGTCGCCGACGCCGCGCCCGAGGACGGCCGGCGCGCCCTGGACGCCGCGGTCGCGGCCCAGGAGTCCTGGGCGGCCACCGCGCCGCGCGCCCGCAGCGAGATCCTGCGCCGCGCCTACGAGCTGATCATCGAGCGCAAGGAGGACCTCGCCCTCCTGATGACCCTGGAGATGGGCAAACCGCTGGCCGAGGCGCGCGGCGAGGTCGGCTACGCGGCGGAGTTCTTCCGCTGGTTCTCCGAGGAGGCCGTACGCATCGACGGCGGCATGTCCCGCACCCCCGACGGCGCCAACCGCGTCCTGGTGATGCGCCAGCCCGTCGGCCCCTGCATGCTCATCACCCCGTGGAACTTCCCGCTCGCCATGGGCACCCGCAAGATCGGCCCGGCGGTCGCGGCCGGCTGCACGATGATCCTCAAGCCCGCACCGCAGACCCCGCTCTCCAGCCTGGCGCTGGCCGCCATCATGACCGAGGCGGGTCTGCCGCCCGGCGTCCTCAACGTCGTCACCACCACCGACGCGGCCGGCGTCGTGGAACCCCTGCTGCGCAGCGGCGACATCCGCAAGCTGTCCTTCACCGGCTCCACCCAGGTGGGCCGCATCCTCCTGTCCCAGTGCGCCGACACCGTCGTCCGCACGTCGATGGAGCTGGGCGGCAACGCGCCGTTCCTCGTCTTCGCCGACGCCGACCTGGACAAGGCCGTGGACGGCGCGATGGTCGCCAAGATGCGGAACATGGGCGAGGCCTGCACCGCGGCCAACCGCTTCTTCGTACACCGCTCCGTCGCCGACGCCTTCGCCACCCGCCTCGCCGAGCGGATGGGCGCCCTCACCGTCGGCCCCGGTACCCAGGACGGCACCGACGTCGGTCCGCTGATCGACGCGGCAGGGCGTGACAAGGCCGCCGGTCTGGTCCAGGACGCCGTACGGCGCGGCGCCAAGACCGTCATCGGCGGTGAGGCGCCGGACGGCGCGGGCTACTTCTACCCGCCCACCGTGCTCACCGGCGTGCACCCGGACTCCGAGCTGATGTCGACGGAGATCTTCGGCCCGGTCGCCGCGATCCTCACCTTCGACGACGAGGACGAGGTGGTCCGCGCCGCCAACGACACCGAATGGGGCCTGGTCGGCTACCTCTTCACCGAGAACCTGGACCGCGCGCTGCGGGTCGGCGAGCGGCTGGAGACCGGCATGGTCGGCGTCAACACCGGCCTGGTCTCCAACCCGGCCGCGCCCTTCGGCGGCGTCAAGCAGTCCGGGCTGGGCCGGGAGGGCGGCCGCGTCGGCATCGAGGAGTTCCTGGAGTACAAGTACCTGGCCATCCCGACCGGGCAGGGCTGACCGGGGGACGCCGAGGCCCCGTTCGGCCCGATGTGCTACTGCAATCAGGCGGTACCGGCGCTTTCCAGGTGGCGAACCTGCCGCGAAGGGTCATTCTCCCCATGAACAAGCACCCCTCTTCACGGGAGAGAACATGTCCATCCGTACCGCCCTCGCGGCGACCGCACTGGCCGCAGCGACCGTCCTCGGCGGCGCCACCGCCTCCTTCGCCGACGCCAACGCGGGAGGCAAGGCCCACGGCAGCCCGGGTGTCCTGTCCGGCAATGTCGTCCAGGTGCCGGTGGATGTGTCCGCGAACGTCTGCGGCAACAGCATCAACGTCATCGGCCTGCTGAACCCCGCGGCCGGCAACGGCTGCGCCGCGGACTCGGACCACCACGGCAAGCACCACGGCCGCTACTGACCGGCTGTCGCCACCCACCGCATCCGCCGCCGGGTCCCGGACCCGGCGGCGGATGCGGCTGTGTGCCGCGCCGCGGCGGCCACCCGGAAGCGGGTCGGCTACGCGGGCGGGCCCGCCCTGCGGCAGACGCGGTACGTGCGCGACAGGCTGAACAGGCACTGCTTCTCGTCGGTGAGGTCACCGAGGGAGCGGGCGAAGACCGCCGCGCTGTCGTGCGGGGCGGGGGCCCCGTGTCCATGCCCGGCGGCTCGTCGCAGTCCCGCAGGGCCAGGATGGCGTCCCGGGCCTCGATGATCTTGCGGTAGGCCAGGAGCTGCCAGGAAACCCGCGGCCACAAGATCTCCAGAACGCGGCGGCGGGGCTTCATGAAAGCGACGCACGGTACGGCCTGCACCAGGTCGTACCAGAGCGGCCACAGGCGCCGGATCGTGGCGATCTCCGCGACGTTGCGCCGCGCGGCGACGAATGAGGGCATGAGGAGCGCGACCGTCCGCACGACGCCGTGGAGGCCCATGGCGAACGGGAGAAAGGGCAGCGGCCCCTGTATCTGCAGGGTGCTGTGCAGCAGTTGGCAGAACCAGCATGCCCCGGCGAGCGCGGTGCCCGCTCCGAACGCCTTCAGGCTGAGCCGCAACGACCGGTTGTCCGCGCGCCGGGCGTACTGCCGGCAGAGCCAGGCACAGGAGACATCGGCCGTCAGGTGGGCGGCGATCATCACCAGCCAGTAGGCGGTGGACGGTATCGGCGGGCCGCCGAAAGGGACGCCGTGCCCCTGATGCGGCGGCGCCGCACGGTCCAGCACCAGCAGTGCCGCGACGGTGCCGCCCAGTAGGAACCACAGCACCCCGCGCAGCCGGCGGTTGCCGGTCGCGGAGGAGACGAAGTAGAGCACCGCTCCGGCGGACAGCACTCCGCACATGTTGCGGCCCAGGGCGACGGCGTGCAGCGTGCCCGTCGCGCGCAACGCGAAGTGGGTGACGACGGGGAGGTTGAGTGTCATGGCCGACGCTGCGGTGGCCACCGCCAGCCACAGTCCGCGCTGTTGCTGAACCTGATGCAGGCGGTGGCCGTGGCGGCCCACTGGCAGCAGCGCACCCCGGCCCGCAGCGGCGCCACGCCGGTCCTGCCGTCATAACGCCGTCACGGGCCGGTCGGTGCCCGGTCGCCTCAGTGCAGCAGGGTGTCGATCGAGGCGGCCACCTTCTGGCACATCTCCGTGAACATCGCCTGCTCACCGGGCGACAGCACCTCCGCGGCGGCCCGGACGTTCTCCCGGCGGCTGCGCGCTGCGGTGGCGAGGAAGGCATGGCCCTTCGACGTCAGCGACGTCGTCTGCTCCCGCTTGTCCTCGCCGAGCGCGGCCTGCTCGACCAGCTCCAGGTCCTTCAAAACGCGCAGCGCCTTGGACGCCGTCTGCCGCGACACGCCCAGGGATTCGCTCAGCACGGAAGGGCTCATGGCGCCCCGGATGCGCAGCATCTCCAGGACGTCGTACTGCTGCCAGTTGATGCCCTCGGGGTTGGTGCGGGTGCGCCGGGCGACCAGGACGCACTGCAGGTGGGACAGGGCGTCCTCCAGATCGGTCGTGCCGTGCTGCTGAGCGGGGACGGCCTGAGGTCCCGTCATCGGTGACACTCCATTCCGGGGCGCGTGCAGGGGAGTGCGGGCCGGCGCGACGCCGTTCCGCCCGGTGTTTGGTTTCCTTGCGGAAATTGTACAAGTGCGGCTTCTTCTGCCGCGGCCCGGCGGCGACGGTACGGGAACCGGCGTGGCCGGTGCGCGAGTACGGCGCGGGGCCGCAAGGGCCGTCCGGCCCCGCGGCCCCGCGCGCTCGGTCATCCCGCAGCGGCCCGCAGCCCGCTGCCGTGCCCGACGGTCTCAGTCATCAGCGACAGGAACAGTTCGGCGCCGGAGATGCTGAGGACGGATTCCGGATGGAACTGAACCCCGCCAGGCCGGGGCCCCGCAGCGCGATCACCTCGTCCGTGCCCGGGTGTCGGGCGACCTCCACGCCGGCCCGCAGCAGGGCGTCGACGCGGTCCCGGCCGGCCTACGGAGAAGGAGTTGCAGAAGCCGAGGGTCGCCCGGCGGCCGAACAGGTCCACCGTCCGCTGCGCACCCTGCTGCGGCCGCTCGCCGCGGAGCACGGGCAGCCCGAGGGACCGGGCCAGCATCGGGAAGCCCAGGCAGATGCCGAGTACCGGCTTCCCGCCGTCCCGGGCGGCGGTCAGCAGGTCGGTGGCCAGCTCCCGCAGTGTCGCGATGCGCGGGTCCGCCGTGTCGTCGGGGTCGCCGGGGCCGAGCACCACCGGGCCGCGGTGGGCGGCGAGCGCGACCCGCAGCCCCGGATCGTCGTACGGACGCACCGCCGTCCGCAGCCCGGCGGACCGCAGCAGGTGCGCGAGCATCGCGGTGAAGTCGTCCTCCGCGTCGACGACCAGCACCTCGCTCCCGAGGAGGCCCGATGCCGACGGGCGCGATGTCCATCGTGCGGACCAGGATGGGGAGTCCAGCCACGGTTCGCCGTGCGCGTCGTGGCCGAAGAGGGCGAGGGCGCCCGCGTAGAAGCCGCGGCCGGACGGTTCGTACCGGCGGATGACCCGGGAGGCGCTCTCCAGCGGGCTGCCGGTGACGGTGGCGGCGAACATCGTGCGGGACGGGACTTCCCGTACGTCGTGGGCGCCGTTCCCGCGGATGCCCCTGACCCGCTGACGCCGCGCGACCGTCGCGGCCGGCACGTGCGAAGGGCCCTTCCCCGTCGGGGGAGGGCCCTTCGGCGGTTCAGCGGCGCCGCTCACTCGTTCACCACCGCCAGGGTGAACCCGTCGTGTCCCTTGGCGCCCACGGTCTGGAGGGTCGTCGCGCTCACCCGCGCCTCCCCCGGCCAGCAGCTCGTGGAACGTCCGGGAAGCCGGCGACCGCCGGGTCGGGGCTGTCCGGATCGGCGACGGCGCCGCCGAGCACCACGTTGTCGACGACGATCACACTGCCCGGCCGGGAGAGCTTCAGTGCCCAGGCGAAGTACTGCGGAACGCTCGGCTTGTCGGCGTCGATGAAGATGAGGTCGAACGGACCGGCGCCTTCGGCCTCGATGTCCGGCAGCACCTCCAGCGCCTTGCCCACCCGCTGGTCCACCACGTCCGTCAGGCCGGCCCGCGCGATGTTCTGCCGGGCCGCCTCGGCGAAGAGAATGCCGGATTCAATGGTGATGAGCCTGCCACCCGGCGGCAGGGCGCGCGCCGGCCAGATGGTGCTGTAGCCGCCGAACGCCGATTTCCAGAATGGCACGGGCGCCGCGGACACGTGCCAGCAGATGGAGGAGCATGCCCTGGTCCGGGGCGACTTCGATGTCCGGCAGGCCGGCGTCCCTGCTCACTTCGGACGCGACCGCCAGCACGGGGTCCTCCGGTATGAGGAGGCTGTTGGTGTACGGGTCGATCGCGGTCCACTGGTCCTGGTCTATGACTCCTGCTCCGGCCTGGGTGGGGTGCGGAATACCGTTGGCGAACGCCAAGAAGATTGGACTTTGGAAACCGTATAGGGGTGACTCGCCGCTGGGGAGTGCCCCGCGGGTGAACGCCCGGCGGGGCGGGGCGCGAACGTCAGGCGGTGCGGGCGGCGGCGACCTCGACCAGCTTGCGCAGCGTGTCCGGGATGGGGCCGGTCACCGAAGTGGCGAAGCCCTCGGTGTCGGCGGAGGGGCCCTCGATCTCGGCCCGGTGTGTGACGCGGGTGCCCTCGGGCAGCGGGGAGAGCCGGTAGCGGAACCGCAGGAGTGTGCCGTCGGGGATGCCGACTTCGGTGGCCAGGCCGGTTCCCGCGGTGACCTCGGTGATCGTGAGGGGGGTCGGGGGCGCGCCGTGCAAGGTCAGGGTGGCGCGGACGCCGGAGGCCAGTGGCCCGTCGAGGGTCAGCTCCTGCACCTACGCGTGCCATGCGGGCCAGGCGGCCGGATCCGCGTAACAGGCCCACGGCGCGTCCGGGGCGACCTGAGTGTCGAGGGCGTACCCGTAGGTGTGACTGGCCATGGAGAGCCTCCTGTTGATCGGGGGTGTAGTGGGTGTGATGCTAGCCTATGATTGCCGTACGGAAATTACTTGAGTGGGCTGTCGGCGTTCGACCGACTGCTGCGGGGAGGGCGGAACATGGCGGACCGAGGAGGGGCACACTTCAGCGGCGACATCGTGATCGGCGGGGCCCGGGAGAACAACCTCAAGAACGTCTCCCTGACCATCCCCAAAGGGAAGCTCACCGTCTTCACCGGTGTCTCCGGCTCCGGCAAGTCCTCGATCGTCTTCGGGACCATCGCCGTGGAGTCCCAGCGACAGCTGAACGAGACCTTCCCGTGGTTCGTCCGCAACCGGCTCACCCGTTACGAGCGGCCGCGCGCCGAAGTCATGGCGAACCTCTCCACGGCCATCGTGGTGGACCAGAAACCGATCGGCGGCAATTCGCGCTCCACTGTGGGGACCATGACCGAGGTGCACCCCATGCTGCGCGTACTGTTCTCGCGGCACGGAACGCCGAGTGCCGGGCCGTCCAACCTGTACTCGTTCAACGACCCGCACGGCATGTGCCCGGCCTGTGAGGGCCTCGGCAGCACCAGCCGCGTGGACCTGGACCGCCTGCTCGACCCGGAGCGGACGCTCAACGAAGGCGCCATCACCTACCCTTCGTTCGCGGTCGGCACCGCACAGTGGCAGCTGTATGCCGAGTCCGGCCTCTTCGACCCCGACAAGTCCGTCGGCAGGTTCACCGCGGAGGAGCGCGAACTCCTCCTGTACGGCGGCGGCTTCCGGGTCGACCGCCGGGGCCGGCACGGCGTCTACAAGAACGAGTACGAGGGCGTCGTCACCCGCTTCACCCGGCGCTACCTCAAGCGCGAGGCGGACTCGCTCAGCGACCGGGACCGCGCGGCCCTCGCCCGGGTCGTCACCCGCGGCCCCTGCCCGGACTGCCACGGCACACGGCTCAACGCCGCTGCCCGGCGGTCGAGGATCGGCCCGTACACCCTCCCCGACTGCACCGCGATGGAAGTCCGCGAACTGATCGACGTGCTGGGCGCGATCGGTGACCCGGTCGCCAAGCCCGTGGCCGCCGCGGCCCTCGCCGTACTGCGCCGCATCGACGCCGTGGGGCTGGGCTACCTCAGCCTGGACCGCGAGACCTCCACCGTGTCCGGTGGCGAGGCGCAGCGGCTGAAGATCGTGCGGCACCTCGGCAGCAGCCTCACCGACGTGACGTACGTCTTCGACGAGCCCAGCGTCGGCCTGCACCCGCGCGACGTGCACCGGCTGAACGAACTGCTGCTGGACCTCCGGGACAAGGGCAACACCGTCCTCGTCGTCGAACACGACCGGGAGGTCATCGGCATCGCCGACCACGTCGTCGACATGGGGCCCGGTGCCGGCACGCACGGCGGCGAGATCGTCTTCGAGGGCACGGTCGAGGGCCTGCGCGCCTCCGGCACCCCCACGGGACGTCGGCTCGGCAGGGTCCGCGGACTCAAGAGCCGCTTCCGCACCCCGACAGGCGCCCACACCATCACCGGTGCCGATCTGCACAATCTCAAGAACGTCACCGTCGACATCCCCACCGGAGTCCTGACCGCCGTGACCGGCGTCGCCGGGTCGGGCAAGAGCACCCTCATCGGCCAGGTCTTCGCGGCCCGGCAGCCGCAGGCGGTCTTCGTCGACCAGTCCGCGATCGGCATCTCCTCGCGGTCCACGCCCGCCACGTACGTCGACATCATGGACACCGTACGCAAGCTGTTCGCCAGGGCGAACGGCGTGGACGCCGGGATGTTCAGCTTCAACTCCACCGGCGGCTGCCCGGAGTGCAAGGGCCGCGGTTTCGTCGAGAACGACCTGGCGTTCCTGGACCCGGTCACCACGGTCTGCGAGGTGTGCGAGGGCCGCCGCTACCGCGCCGAGGCCCTGGAGTACCGGCTCGGCGGCCGGAGCATCGCGGAGACGCTCGCCCTGACCGTCGAGGAGGCGCTGGGGTTCTTCACCGAACGCACCGTCAGGCGCCGGCTCGCCACCCTCCAGGAGGTCGGGCTGGCCTACCTCACTCTCGGCCAGCCGCTGTCCACGCTGTCCGGCGGTGAGCGGCAGCGCCTGAAGCTCGCGGACCGGCTGCGGGGCACGGGCGGCCTCTACGTCTTCGACGAGCCGACGACCGGGCTGCACATGGCGGACGTGGAGAAGCTGCTCGCGCTGCTGGACCGGCTGGTCGACGGCGGCAACACCGTCATCGTGATCGAGCACGACCTGGACGTCGTCAAGCACGCCGACTGGGTCGTCGACCTCGGGCCGGAGGCCGGCCGGAACGGCGGCCATGTCGTCTTTCAGGGCACCCCGGCCGACCTGCTGACGGCCGAGGGCTCGCACACCGCCGCACACCTCAGGAAGGACCTGGCGCAGGCCACCGCGCGGTCCTGACGTCCTCCCCCTTCGCGCCCCCGGGGCACCCGCACCCGTGAAGGAGCACACTCATGCCGGAACCCACCGAGCGAGGTCCGAAGAGCCCTCGACACCGGGTTCGAGGGAATGCGATTCCCCCGGAAGGTCGTCGTGGTCGGGGCCGGCCTCGCGGGGCTGGCCGTCGCCCACGAACTGACCCGCCGCGGCAGCGACGTGACGGTCCTGGGGGCGAGCGCCCGCCCCGGCGGCCGGGCGTACACCCTGCGCGAGCCGTTCGCGGACGGGCTGTACGCCGAGGCCGGCGCCATGACGGTGACGCCGTACTGCCACTACGCGACGCACTGCATACGTGAGCTCGGCGTCCAGCTGGCCACCTCCTACCTGCTGGACCGGACTTCGCGTACTACCGCAACGGGCGGTTCGCCGGGCCCGAAGCCGCGTCCCTCGCCCGGCTCGGCCTGCTGCCGCTGCACGACCACGAACGGGACCTGAGTGTCGCGGACATGGTCGACCGGTACGTGCAGGAGCTGTGCCGCGAGCTGCAGCCCGACATCGCCGCACCCGAGTGGCAGGTCACCGGGCGTCTCGCGCCGTACGACCGCCGCTCGGTCCACCAGGTCCTCCGCGAACGCGGCGCCTCCGAAGCGGCGATCGAGCTGATGGAGCCGTTCTTCCTGGAGATGCGGGGCGGCGACCTCAAGGCCGCCTCGGCGCTGGCCTGGCTGCGGCACGAGGCAAGCCCCCACTCCCTGGTCAGGGCCGACCCCCGATGGTCCAAGATCAAGGGCGGTACGGACTCCTTCCCCCGGGCCTTCGCCGAGCGGCTCAAGGACCACATTCACTACCGAAAGCCGGTGGTACGGGTGGAACAGGACGCCGACCGCGCCCGGGTCACCTTCGTCGACCACGGCGGACCGCAGACCATCGAGGCGGACCGCGTCGTGGTGACCGTCCCCTTCAGCGCCATCCGCCACATCGACTTCGCCGACGCCGGATTCTCCGAGGCCAAGCACGAGGCGATGCGCCGCCTGAAGTACTCCTCCATCGTCCGGATCTACCTCCAGATGCGGGCGAAGTTCTGGAAGGAGCCCAACGCCAGCTACGCCACCGACCTCCCGCTGCGCTGGGTCCGCGACGCCACGCCCCATCTGCCGGGCCCCCGCAAGATAGTGGAGTGCCTGATCACCGGCTGGCGCGCCCGGGCGGTCGCCGCGATGACGGACGAAGAGCGGCTGCGGTTCGCACTCGACCAGCTCGAAGGGCCGATGCCGGGGGCCCGCGAGCACTTCGAGGCCGGCACGTCGGTCGTCTGGGACCAGCAGCCGCACATCGAGGGCGCCTCCCTCCCCCCGGGACCCACCACGCCGACCTCATGCCGGCCGTGCGCAAGCCCGAGGGGCGCGTGCACTTCGCGGGCGGGCACGCCGCGTTCGACCCCAACGGCGGCTCGACGACCTTCGCCCTGGAATCCGCCGTCCGCACCGTCGTCGAGCTCGCCCGCACCGGCGACGTCTGAGCGCCGGGCGCCTCGTACCGGCCGCCCGGGCACCGTCGTTCCCCCGTCCTCGGGCCCGGGCGGCCCCCTGACCTCCCTCGACGCAGCAGCACCGTACCCACCAGGAGGTACCGGGTGACCAGCACCGCCACCAGCATCGTGGAACTCACCAGCAGAGGCGGCCGGGAGGGGCACGCGCAGACCGACCGGCTGCGCGCCGCCGGCCCCGCCGTCCGCGTCCTGCTCCCCGACGGGCTCACCGCATGGTCCGTCACCCGCGGAGAGGTCGCCAGACATCTGCTCACCCACCCCGATGTCGCCAAGGACGTCCGGAAGTCCTGGCCCGGCTACCGGCCGGGCGCCATCCCCTGGCTCAACCCGTGGGTCGACATCGTCTCCATGCTCACCACCGACGGCGCCGATCACCAGCGCCTGCGGATGCCGTTCGGCAAGGCGTTCACGCCGCGCCGCATCGACGACCTCCGGCCGGCGGTCGAGGCAGCCGTGGCAGACCTGCTGGCAGACCTCGCGAACCCACCGCTCGGACAGGATGGTTCACGCGCCCGTGGGGGAGCGGGCAGTGCGGAGGGCGCAGGTGAGCCGACCGACCTTCGCGCCCCCTTCGCGCTGGCTCTGCCCACCCGAGTGATATGCGACCTCTTCGGTGTCCCCGACATCCAGCGTCCGGCCATGCTGCGCGCCCTGGAGGCCTCGCTGGAGACGGACGTCAGCCCGGAGGAGGCGGCGGCCACCCGCGAGGCCTGTCCGCCGCGATGCGAGCCCTGGTCGACCACGAGCGCCGCACGCCCGGCGACGACATGACCAGCGTGCTCCTGGCCACCCACGAGGACGACGGGGACCGGCTGAGCGAGGAAGAGCTGATCTCCACCCAGATCAACATGGTCGGGGCCGACTCGCAGACCACGGCCGCGGTCATCGATCACGCGGTGTTCGACGTCGAGGCCGACGACGATCGCCATCGGATGACCTCGGCGATCTCGGTCTGGGGGCTGGTCGCCTTGCGCAGCAGGCCGGGATTGTCGATTGCTTTCGATCGGAAATCAATCGATGGGGTGGTGGGAAGGTGAGGGGAGGCCTGCCAGGGCCTCGACCTGGTCGCGGTGGTACGGCGTGGGGCCGTGCCACTCCACCAGGAGGACGGTGGCGTCGTCGTCCAGCCGGCCGTGGTGGTAGTCCAGATGACGCCGGATCAGCCGACGCAGCGTCTCGGGGAGCGGCAGGCCGTCCGAGTGGCGGCGGATGAGGAAGTCGGTGAAGCGGTCGAGCCCGAACTCCTGGCCCTCGGGGTTGCGGGCCTCGGTGATGCCGTCGGTGTAGAGCAACAGCCTGTCACCAGGCTCCAGTTGGTCGTGGCAGAGGGAGGGAGAGGGCTCCAGGTCGGTGCCGAGCGGCGTACTCGGCGGGCAGTACAGGGAGAGCGCCGTGCGGCCGCCGCGGATGATGACCGGCGCGGGGTGTCCGCAGCTCGTCCAGCGCAGCGCGCCACTGGTGAGGTTCAGGTCGGCGAGGATCCCCGTGGCGTAGCGGCTGTTGTCGAACTGCGTGGCCAGCGCGTGCTCGACGGCCGCCGCGGTGCGCAGCATGCCCGACCGCTGGCGGCGGTGGTTGCGGCAGGCGGCGAGTGCGAGATTGGCGGTCAGCCCGGCGGCGGTGTCATGACCCATCGCATCGAAGATGGCCAGGTGGACGGTGTCACCGGTGATGCCGTAGTCGAAGACGTCGCCGCTGACCTCGTACGCCGGTTCCATCACGGCGCTGATCAGCACGCGGTCGGTGGCGAACGTGCGCGGTGGCATCAGCCGCCACTCCATCTCGGCGGCCACGTTCATGTCGCGGCGGCGCACCAGCCGGGAGTACGTGTCGCTCGTACCGCGCTTGCTGACCAGCAGCAGCGCGACCAGGGAGGCGAGGTTGCGCAGGTCGCGGGGGAGGGCCGGGTCGGTGGGTGCTTCGACCCGCAGGACGCCCATCCGCTCCGTGCCGTTGACCAGTGGTACCCACCACTGGCCGCCGCCCGCCGCGTTCGCGGGCACGATCGTGCCGAGCTGGAAGGCGCGGCCCGCGACCGTCCCTTCCACCCGCAGTTCGGCGGGCCGGTCCGCGCGCACCTGGCGGGCCGGCCCGTACATGGCCCGCGGGCCCCGTTCGGTCAGCAGGTGCAGCATCTGCTGCTGCAGGTCGGCGAGGTAGATCAGCACGTCGGGCCAGCCGGCCCGCGCCGCGTGCCGCGCGACCAGGCCGGGCAGTTGCTCCAGCGTGATCAGATGGCTGGCGGCAAGGAGGTCGCCCAGCAGCTCTTCCCGGGCGGCCGAGGTGCTCATACGGGGCCCTCCCTCGGCGTGGAGGCACGGCGCCCCCGAGACGGTCGCCGTGTGCCCGCAGTACCCGCTGCCGGTACCTCCGTAACACCCTGGGGTGCGGCACCGGGAGGAAGCCCGTACAACCGGAGGAACCGGGCGTTTGCCGCGCGAGGCCCGGTGGTACGGCTGTGGGCGCACGCCCGGCGCCCCGTCGGGCCGGGACGACCGGCAAGCCCGCCGGGCCGCCTGAAGACCGTCGAAGGAGACAGTGCCGTGGCCTCGAAAGCCGACCCGAAGCTCGCCTATACGGTTCCGGGCATGAGCGCCTCCGCAGGCTCGGAGGTCGTCCAGCTGCTGCGGATGCGGCTGCACGCACTCAACGACCTGGCGCTCACCCTCAAGCACGTGCACTGGAACGTGGTCGGCCCGCACTTCATCGCCGTACACGAAATGCTCGACCCGCAGGTGGACGCCGTACGCGACATGATCGACACGACCGCCGAGCGGATCTCGACGCTGGGCGGCGAGCCCGCCGGTACGCCCGGCGTCATGGTCGCCGAGCGTACGTGGGGGGACTACGCCATCGGGCGCGCCGAGTCCATCGAGCACCTGGGCGCGCTGGACGTGGTGTACACCGGCGTCATCGAGGACCACCGCGAGGCGGTGCGCGCCACCGACGAGCCCGACCCGATCACCCAGGACATGCTCATCGAGCAGCTCCGCAGCCTGGAGCTGTTCCAGTGGTTCATCCGCGCCCACCTGGAGAGCTCCGGTGGCAAGCTCAGCACCGCCAGCGAGACCAGCGAGGAGGGGGCCGCGCGGGCGGCCGGGAAGCAGGCGCGCCGGCAGCCCTGAGGCCCCGGAGCGGCGGGTGGCGGGTGCGTTACCTGAATCGTTTTTCACCGTGCCCGGCCATGCGGTGGCCGGGCACAGTGCTTTGTATGGGCAGCCTCTTGACGCTCTCTCCTCCGGCGGCCTAGCTTAGGGCACACTGAAACGATTCAAAAAGCGTTTCGCCGTCGCACACCGCCGAGGTGAACCATGCCGAGCACGCCCGCCCCGTCCGCCGTGAAGGCCGCCCTGAAGGAACAGGTGATCGAGACACCGTCCTGGGGTTACGGCAATTCCGGCACCCGCTTCAAGGTGTTCGCGCAGCCCGGCGTCCCCCGCGACCCGTACGAGAAGCTGGACGACGCGGCGCGGGTGCACGAGTTCACCGGAGTCGCGCCCCTGGTGTCGCTGCACATCCCGTGGGACACCGTCGAGGACTTCGGGAAGCTCGCGGAGTACGCGGCGGAGCGCGGTCTGAGGCTCGGCGCCATCAACTCCAACACCTTCCAGGACGAGGACTACAAGCTCGGGTCCGTCACCCACCCCGACCCGGCCGTCCGCCGCAAGGCCGTCGACCACCTCCTCGCCTGCGTCGACATCATGGACGCGACCGGCTCGAACGACCTGAAGCTCTGGTTCGCCGACGGCACCAACTACCCGGGCCAGGACGACATCGCCGGCCGCCAGGACCGGCTGGCCGAGGCGCTGGCCGAGGTCTGCGCACGGCTCGGGGACGACCAGCGGATGCTCCTGGAGTACAAGTTCTTCGAGCCGGCCTTCTACACCACCGACGTGCCCGACTGGGGCACCTCGTACGCCCACTGCCTGAAGCTCGGCCCCAAGGCACAGGTCGTCGTCGACACCGGACACCACGCGCCCGGCACCAACATCGAGTTCATCGTCGCCTTCCTGCTCCGCGAACGGAAGCTCGGCGCCTTCGACTTCAACTCCCGGTTCTACGCCGACGACGACCTGATGGTGGGTTCGGCGGACCCGTTCCAGCTGTTCCGCATCATGCACGAGGTGATCAAGAACGGCGGGCTGGAGCCCGAGCGCGGCGTGAACTTCATGCTCGACCAGTGTCACAACATCGAGGCGAAGATTCCCGCTGTCATCCGCTCCGTCATGAACGTGCAGGAAGCGACGGCGAAGGCGCTGCTGGTGGACACGGACGCGCTGCGGGCAGCGCAGGGTTCCGGCGATGTGCTGGCGGCGAATGACGTCCTGATGGACGCGTACAACACCGACGTCCGGCCGCTGCTTTTCGAGGTGCGGGGAGAGATGGGGCTGGACCCCGACCCGATGGCGGCGTACCGGGCCTCCGGCTGGCAGGAGCGGATTGTCGCGGAGCGGGTGGGCGGTTCGCCGGCCGGTTGGGGCGCCTGAGCGGCTACCGCGCCTGAGTGTCTGCCGCGCTCTGTTTGTCGGCGACTGCGGGCCGGCTGCGGCTGGTCGCGCCCGCGCGGCGGAGCCGCAAACAACCGCAGCCCCGCGCCCCCGAGGGGACGCCCCTACACGTACGCCATCGGCACACGTATGCAATCGTCGCGAAGGACTGAGAACACCATGGCATCCCACCCCGAAGTCGAAGCACTCCTGGAGCGGGCTCACCGGCTTGGTGCCGATCCGCGGAATACCAATTACGCGGGCGGTAATGCTTCCGCCAAGGGCAGTGCTGCCGATCCCGTTACCGGGCGGCCCACCGAGCTGATGTGGGTCAAGGGCTCCGGTGGTGACCTCGGCACCCTCAAGGAGTCCGGGCTCGCCGTGCTCCGTCTGGACCGGTTGCGCGCGCTGACCGAGGTGTATCCGGGCGTCGAGCGCGAGGACGAGATGGTCGCCGCTTTCGACTACTGCCTGCACGGCAAGGGCGGTGCGGCGCCGTCGATCGACACCGCGATGCACGGCCTCGTCGATGCCGCGCACGTCGACCACCTGCACCCGGATTCCGGCGTCGCGCTGGCCTGTGCCGCCGACGGGGAGAAGCTGACCGCCGAGTGCTTCGGCGACAGGGTCGCCTGGGTGCCGTGGCGGCGCCCCGGCTTCCAGCTCGGCCTGGACATCGCCGCCGTCAAGGAGGCCAACCCGCAGGCCGTCGGCGTGATCCTCGGCGGCCACGGCATCACCGCGTGGGGCACCACCTCCGAGGAGTGCGAGCGCAACGCCCTGTGGATCATCCGTACCGCGGAGAAGTTCCTCGCCGACCACGGCAAGGAGGAGCCCTTCGGGCCGGTCGTCGAGGGGTACGAAGCACTGCCCGAGGATGCGCGCAAGGAGCGGGCCGCAGCGCTCGCCCCGGTGATCCGCGGCCTCGCCTCCGCGGACAAGCCGCAGGTCGGCCACTTCACCGACGCCGAGCCCGTGCTCGACTTCCTCGCCCGTGCCGAGCACCCCCGGCTCGCGGCCCTCGGCACCTCCTGCCCCGACCATTTCCTGCGCACCAAGGTCCGGCCGCTCGTCCTCGACCTGCCGCCCACCGCGCCGCTGGAGGAAGCGGTCGCGCGCCTGAAGGAGCTGCACGCGGAGTACCGGGAGGAGTACCGCGCCTACTACGAGCGGCACGCGAGCCCCGACTCGCCGCCGCTGCGCGGTGCCGACCCGGCGATCGTGCTGATTCCGGGCGTCGGCATGTTCAGCTACGGCAAGGACAAGCAGACCGCCCGGGTGGCGGGGGAGTTCTACCTCAACGCGATCAATGTGATGCGCGGCGCCGAGGCGGTGTCCTCGTACGCGCCGATCGAGGAGGCCGAGAAGTTCCGCATCGAGTACTGGGAGCTGGAGGAGGCCAAGCTGCGGCGGATGCCCGCACCGAAGCCGCTGGCCACCCGGGTCGCGCTGGTCACCGGCGCGGGCTCGGGCATCGGCAGGGCGATCGCGCACCGGCTGTCCGCCGAGGGGGCCTGCGTCGTGGTCGCGGACTTGAACGCCGACGGTGCCGCCACGGTGGCCGAGGAGCTGGGCGGTCCGGACAAGGCCGTCGCCGTCGCCGTGGACGTCACCGACGAGGGGCAGATCGCCGCGGCCCTCCGCGCTGCCGTACTCGCCTTCGGCGGCGTCGATCTGGTCGTCAACAACGCCGGCATCTCGATCTCCAAGCCGCTGCTGGAGACCACCGCGAAGGACTGGGACCTCCAGCACGACATCATGGCCCGCGGCTCCTTCCTCGTCTCCCGCGAGGCCGCCCGCGTCATGACCGCCCAGGACATGGGCGGCGACATCGTCTACGTCGCGTCCAAGAACGCCGTCTTCGCCGGGCCCGACAACATCGCCTACTCCGCCACCAAGGCCGACCAGGCCCACCAGGTGCGGCTGCTCGCCGCCGAGCTGGGCGGGCACGGCATCCGCGTCAACGGCGTCAACCCCGACGGCGTGGTGCGCGGCTCCGGGATCTTCGCCGGCGGCTGGGGAGCGCAGCGCGCGGCGACGTACGGCATCGAGGAGGAGAAGCTCGGCGAGTTCTACGCCCAGCGCACCCTGCTCAAGCGCGAGGTGCTGCCGGAGCACGTCGCCAACGCGGTGTTCGCGCTGACCGGCGGCGACCTGACCCACACGACGGGACTGCACGTCCCCGTGGACGCCGGGGTCGCCGCGGCGTTCCTGCGCTGACCGGAGACGAGGTGACCAGCATCCGTACCTTCGCCGCCGTCGACCTCGGTGCCACCAGCGGGCGCGTCATGCGCGCCCGCGTGGGGCGGGACCGGCTGGAACTGACCGAGGCCCATCGCTTCCCCAACACCCCGCTCCGGCGGCCCGACGGGCTCCGCTGGGACGTGGACTCGCTCCACCGGGGCATGCTCGACGGGCTGCGCGCGGTGGCCCGGGCGGGCGGCGCGGACTCCGTCGGCATCGACACCTGGGCGGTGGACTACGGCCTGCTCGACGCCGAGGGGAAGCTGCTGGACCAGCCGTTCCACTACCGCGACGCGCGCACCGAGGACACGGCGGAGCGGGTGCGCGCGTCGGTGGGACCGGCCGAGCTGTACGCGGTCACCGGGCTCCAGCACCTGCCGTTCAACACCGTCTACCAGCTGGCGGCGGACCGCGACAGCGGCCGGCTCGCGGCGGCCCGCACCCTGCTGCTGATGCCGGACCTGCTGGTGCACCGGCTGACCGGGGAGGCGGGGGCGGAGGCGACCAACGCCTCCACCACCGGCCTGTTCGACGCCCGTACCGGCACCTGGTCCAAGGAACTGCTCGGCCGGCTCGGCCTCGACCCCGAGCTGCTCCCGCCACTGCGCCGCCCCGGCGAGCAGGCGGGCACCCTGCTCCCGCACGTCGCCGAGGCCACCGGGCTGCCGGCCACCACTCCTGTCACCACCGTCGCCTCGCACGACACCGCCTCCGCGGTGGCCGCGGTGCCGGCCGAGGAGCCGGACTTCGCGTACCTCTCGTGCGGCACCTGGTCGCTGGCCGGCCTGGAGCTGGATGCGCCCGTGCGCACCGAGGAGTCCCGTGCCGCGAACTTCACCAACGAGCTGGGCATTGACGGCACCACCCGCTACCTCCGCAACATCATGGGCCTGTGGCTGCTGAGCGAGACCCAGCGCACCTGGCGGGAACAGGGGCTGCCGTACGAACTGGGCCCGCTGCTGGCGGCGGCCGACCGGGCCCGCCCGTTCGCCGCCGTCATCGACCCCGACGCACCCGAATTCCTCGCCCCCGGTGACATGCCGGCCCGCATCGCCGCGTACTGCGTCCGGACCGGCCAGCGCCCGCCCGAGGACCAGGGGTCACTCGTCCGTACCATCCTCGAAGCGCTCGCCCTGGCTCACGCCCGGACCCTGCGCCGCGCCGCCGCACTCGCCGGGCGGGAGATCCGCACCGTCCACCTGGTCGGCGGCGGCAGCCGCAACGAGCTGCTCTGCCGGCTCACCGCCGACGCCACCGGGCTGCCCGTCGTCGCGGGCCCCGCCGAGGCCACCGCGCTGGGCAACGTCCTCGTCCAGGCCCGCGCGCACGGCCTCGTCCCGGACCGCACCGAGATGCGCCGTCTGGTCGCCGGCACCCAGCCGCTCCGCCGCTACACCCCGGGCGGCGACCGCGCCGCCTGGGACGCCGCGGCACGCCGCATCGGCCTGGAATGACGGCTCCCGGTTGGTCCGAGCGAGGTGTGGAGCCGGTTTGTCCGTTTTCGGGTGGCGCCTTCAGGGGCACTGGTGACTCCATGAGAAGCACGGAGGGTACAGGCGGCGCGGACACCACCACCGCGCTCACCCTGCACATCAACGGCGAACGCCAGGAACGCACGGTCGACAACCGCACCTCGCTCCTCGACCTGCTCCGCGAGGACCTGCGGCTGACCGGCGCGAAGAAGGGCTGCGACCACGGCCAGTGCGGGGCCTGCACCGTCCTGCTGGACGGCCGGCGGGTCAACTCCTGCCTGCTGCTCGCGGTGGCCGCCGACGGCACGGAGGTCACCACCGTCGAGGGCCTGGCCGACGGAGACGCGCTGCACCCGCTCCAGGAGGCGTTCCTCGCGCACGACGGCTTCCAGTGCGGCTTCTGCACCCCCGGCCAGCTCTGCTCGGGCGTCGCCGCGATCGCCGAGGCGCGCGAGGGCTGGCCCAGCGCGGTGACGCCGGACGGGGTGCCCGACGGGCCGGTGGAGCTGACCGGCGGCGAGGTGCGCGAGCGGATGAGCGGCAACATCTGCCGCTGCGGCGCGTACGTGAACATCATCGACGCGGTGCAGGAGGCAGCCCGGTGAAACCCTTCCGGTACGAGACGGCCACCGACCCGGCAGCCGCCGTCGACCTGCTCTCCCGCCGGCCGCGCGCGGCCTTCCTCGGCGGCGGCACCAACCTGGTGGACCTGATGAAACTCGGGGTCGAGGTGCCCGAGATGCTGGTCGACGTCAGCCGGCTGCCGTTCGACGAGGTCACCGAGACCGAGGACGGCGGGCTGCGGGTCGGCGCCACCGTACGCAACAGCACCCTCGCCGTGCACCCGCTCGTCCGCGCGCGCTACCCGGCGCTGTCCCAGGCGCTGCTGGCCGGCGCCTCGCCGCAGCTGCGCAACCTCGCCACGATCGGCGGCAACCTGCTCCAGCGCACCCGCTGCGTGTACTTCCAGGACATCGGCAAGCCCTGCAACAAGCGGCGGCCCGGCTCCGGCTGTCCCGCGCGCAGCGGCATCCACCGCGACCTCGCCGTCCTCGGCGCCTCCCAGCACTGCGTGGCCACCCACCCGTCGGACATGGCGGTCGCGCTGACCGCTCTCGACGCGACGGTGCACTGCGTGTCGGTCGAGGGCACCCGGACGCTTCCGGTGGCCGAGCTGCACCGGCTGCCCGGCGACGCGCCGGACCGCGACACCGTACTGGAGCACGGCGAGCTGATCACGGCCGTCGAGCTGCCGCCGCCCGCGCCCGCCGCACGCTCGGCCTACCGCAAGGCCCGGGAGCGCGCCTCGTACGCCTTCGCGCTCGCCTCGGCCGCCGCGGACCTGCGGGTGAGCGGCGGCACCGTACAGCACGTGCGGCTCGCGTTCGGCGCGCTGGCGGCCAAGCCCTGGCGGGCCCGGGCAGCCGAGGAGGCGCTGCTCGGCCGGCCCGCCACCGAGGAGTCCTTCGGCCGGGCCGTGGACCAGGAACTGGCGGCCGCCGAGCCGCTCCGCGACAACGGCTACAAGATCCCCCTGGCCCGCCGGCTGGCCGTCGCCCTGCTCACGGACCTGACCGAAGCCCACGCGGGAGGCGCGTGATGACGACCCTGCCCCGGACCCTGGGTGCGGACACCGCGCGGCTGGAGGGCCGCGCGAAGGTGACCGGCACGGCGCGGTACGCCGCCGACCACGGACACCCCGACGGCCTGTTCGCCTGGGCGGTGCCCGCCACGATCGCCCGTGGGGAGATCACCGGCGTGGACACCGGCGCCGCGCTCGCCGACCCCGCCGTCCTCACCGTGCTCACCCACGAGAACGCGCCCCGCCTCGAAGAGGGCGAGGACCCCACGCTCGCCGTCCTGCAGTCGCCGCGCGTCGCGCACCGCGGCCAGATCGTCGCCCTCGCGGTCGCCACCTCCCTGGAGGCGGCCAGGGCGGCGGCCGGGGCGGTCCGCCTGGACTACACCTCGGAGCCGCACGACGTCCTGCTCGGCATCGACCACCCGGGCCTCTACGCGCCCGAGACCGCCAACGGCGGCCACCCCGCCGACCGGGAACGCGGCGACTTCGACACCGCGTACGAGGGAGCGGCCGTCCAGCACGACGCCGTGTACGAGACCCCGCCGCTGCACAACCACCCGATGGAGCCGCACGCCGCCACCGCCTGGTGGGAGGGCGAGCGCCGGCTGTGCCTGTACGACTCCAGCCAGGGCTCGTCCACCGTCCAGCGGATGCTGGCCCAGCTCTTCGGACTCGGCCCGGAACAGGTGCAGGTCACCAGTGAGCACGTCGGCGGCGGCTTCGGCTCCAAGGGCACACCGCGCCCGCAGTCGGTGCTCGCCGCCATGGCCGCCCGCGTGACGGGCCGCCCGGTGACCCTCGCCCTGCCGCGCCAGCTGCTGGAGTCCGTCACCGGCCACCGCGCCCCCACGATCCAGCGGCTCCGCCTCGGCGCCGACCGCGACGGCCGCATCCAGGCGCTGGCGCACGAGATCGTGACCCAGTCCTCCACCGTGCAGGAGTTCGTGGAGCAGGCGGCGAGCCCCAGCCGCACGATGTACGACTCGCCGAACAGCCGCACCACCCACCGGGTGACGCGGCTGGACGTCCCCACGCCCTCGTGGATGCGGGCGCCCGGCGAGTGCCCCGGCATGTACGCGCTCGAATCGGCCATGGACGAACTGGCCCTCGCCTGCGGCCTGGACCCCGTTGAGCTGCGGCTGCGCAACGAACCCGACCGCGAGCCGGACTCCGGCCGCCCGTACAGCAGCCGGCACCTCGTGGAATGCCTGCGCGAGGGGGCCCGCCGCTTCGGCTGGCAGCACCGCGATCCGGCGGTCAGGGGCCGCCGCGAGGGCCGGCTGCTGCTCGGCACCGGCGTGGCCGCCTCGACGTACCCGGTGCTGGTCGCTCCGTGCCGGGCCGAGGCGCACGCCCGCGCCGACGGGCTGGTCGACGTACGGGTGAACGCCACCGACATCGGCACCGGCGCCCGGACCGTGCTGGCCCAGATCGCCGCCGACGCGCTGCGGATGCCGCTGGAGCGCGTCCGCATCCACGTCGGATCCAGCGACCTGCCCGCCGCCCCCGTGGCGGGCGGCTCGGCGGGCACCTCCTCGTGGGGCTCCGCGGTGCACAAGGCGTGCGACGGGCTGCGGCGGCAGCTGGAGGAACACAGCGAGGTACCGGCGACCGGGCTGACGGCCACCGCCGACACCACCGAGGACGCCAAGCGCGGCGAGGAGTACGCACGGCACGCGTACGGTGCGCAGTTCGTCGAGGTGCAGGTGGACACCGTGACCGGCGAGACGCGGGTACGGCGGCTGCTCGGCGTCTTCGCCGCGGGCCGCATCCTGAACCCGCGCACCGCCCGCTCGCAGTTCCTCGGCGCCATGACGATGGGCCTCGGCATGGCGCTGACCGAACACAGCACGATGGACCGGGAGTTCGGGGACTACGCGGAACGCGACCTGGCGATGTACCACGTGCCGGTCTGCGCCGACGTGCCCGACATCGACGTGCACTGGCTCGACGAGGAGGACCCGCACCTCAACCCGATGGGCTCCAAGGGCATCGGCGAGATCGGCATCGTCGGCACGGCGGCCGCCGTCACCAACGCCGTCCACCACGCCACGGGCGTCCGCGTCCGTGCCCTGCCGGTCACCCCGGACGCCCTGCTGCCCCACCTCTGACGGCGCCCGGCACCTGACGCACTGTCAGTGCTGTGGCAGGGCGGCGGCGAAACGGGTCGCGATGGCGGCGGGCGCGGTGATGGCGCCGCCCACGACGACGCCCCACGCTCCGGCCTCGATCGCGGCCGCCGCCTGCTCCGGCGTGTGCAGCCGGCCCTCGGCGAAGACCGGCACGGCCACGCGGGCCGCCAGCTCGGCGACCAGCTCCAGGTCCGGGCCCGGCTGCTGACGGCTGTACGGGGTGTAGCCGGAGAGGGTGGTGGAGACGACATCGGCACCGAGCGCGGCGGCCGCCACCCCCTCCGCCACGGTCGAGACATCGGCCATCAGCAGCCTGCCCAGGCCGTGCACCGCCTCGACCGTCTCGCGCAGCGGGCGGCCGTCCGGGCGCGGCCGGTCCGTGGCGTCGACGGCCACGATCTCGGCACCGGCCTCGGCGACGGCCCGCGCGTGCGCCGCGGTCGGTGTGATGTAGACGCCTTCGGCGCCGTCCTTCCACAGCCCGACGATCGGCAGGTCCACCACGGCCCGTACGGCCTCGATGTCCGCCACGCCCTGCACCCGGACGCCCGCGACCGGCGCGCCCGCGGCCACCGAGGCGGCCACCGCCGCCATGTGTTCCGGGGCATGCAGCGGGTCGCCGGGCGGGGCCTGACAGGAGACGACCAGCCGGCCGCGCAGCCCGCCGAGCAGCTCGCGGGCGCGGTCGGCGGGCATCGGGCCGTGATTGCGGGGTGCGCTCTCGGTCATGTGCTGTCCCTCGTTGTCTTCCGTCGGTCGGTGTGGTGGGCCGTCAGCGGTGCGCGGATCGTCGTACCGGGGCGCCCTCGCCGTCCTCCTCCAGCAGCAGTGCCGCCGCGCCGACCACCGCGGCGCGCGGGCCGAGCGCCGCCGGTACGGGACGCAGCCCCGAGGGGCCCGGCAGCAGCTCCGCTGCGAATGCCTCGGTCAGCGGCTCCCAGAACGGTGCGCCGATCGAGGCGACCCCGCCGCCGACCACCACCCGTTCCGGGTCCACGGTGTTGACCAGCCCGGCCAGGGCGCGGCCCAACGCGCCCGCGCCCTCCGCGAGGGCGGCCCGGGCGGCCAACGCTCCCGCCCCGGCCGGTCCCTCGGCCAGTGCCGCGACCTTGCGGAGGTCGTGCACGTTCCCGTCCCCGGCCAGTGCGCGGAACCGGGCGGTGATGGCGGGCCCGGACGCGACGGCCTCCAGGTGCCCGGGGCGGCCGCAGTTGCACGGCCGCCCCACCGCTTCCGCCACCGCCAGATGGCCGAACTCGCCCGCCGTCCAGTGCGCACCGCGCAGCAGCCGTCCGCCGCTGACCAGCCCGCCGCCGATGCCGGTGCCCACACTCACGTACAGCGCGGACGCGCAGCCGGCGCCGGCGCCGTAGGTCTGCTCGGCCAGCGCGAAGACGTTCGCGTCGTTGTCGGCGGCCACCGGCAGTCCGAGCCGGTCGCTCAGCTCCTGGCTCAGGCAGGTGCCCGCCCAGCCGGGGAGCAGTGCGTTGGCGGACAGCACGACGCCCCGGCCGCGGTCGACGACGCCGCCGGTGCCGATCCCGAGGCCCACCGCCTCCTCCCGGCCGGGCAGCTCACGGACGGCCGCCGCGATGGCGTCCAGCACCACGGTCCGGCCCTCCGCGGCGGGCGTGGGCCGGACGGCCGTCGCGAGCAGGGTGCCGTCGGGCGCGACGACCCCGGCGGCGATCTTCGTCCCGCCGACGTCGACGCCGAGCAGCGGGCGCGGCGCGGGGGAGGCGGGCCCGGACTCCGGTACGTGCCGCATGTGCGGCTTACGCGCCCCCGTCACGGCTGCGCCCTGCGGACGGTGAAGCGGATGTCGTAGCGGTCGGCGCGGTAGATCGTGGTGGTCGCCTCGACGGGGGTGTCGCGGCGGTCCAGGCCGACCCGCTGCACCCGCAGTCCCGAGCTGCCCACCGGCACACCGAGCAGGGCCGACTCGGTCTCGTCGAGGTCGACGGCGCGGATGATCTGGTCGGCCGAGCGGATGTCGAGCCCGTAGCGCACGTCGAGCAGGGTGTAGAGCGAGCCGCTCAGATCCTCGTCGACGAGCCCGGGAACCCGGTCGGCGGGGAAGTGGACGTTCTCCAGGCACATGGGGGAGCCGTCCGCCAGCCGCAGCCGGGAGACCCGCACGACGTCGGAGTCCGGGGCGACGCCGAGCCGGTCGGCGATCTGCCGGCCGGCCCGTACCGTCTCCGCGGCCAGCAGTCGCGAGGCCGGTTCGAGGCCACGGGCGCGCATGTCCTCGGAGAACGAGGTGAGGGTGAGCGACTTGGACACCACGGGCGGGGCGACGAACGTCCCCGCGCCCTGTACCCGGTAGACGTTGCCCGCCGCCTCCAGCGCGTCCAGCGCCTGCCGGACGGTGTTGCGCGAGACCCCGTGGTCCGTGGCGATCTCCCGCTCCGTGGGCAGCGGCGTGTGCGGGGGAGCCCCGGCCGTCTCGGCCAGCAGCGCCAGCCGCAGTTCCTCGTGCTTGGCCTGTCGGGCCACGCTTCACCTTCCCGGGTCGTTGCGTTTGGTGCCGACCAATGTCGGAATTATTACGGGAGATCTTGTGCAGTGCCAAACCGGGTGTCAGATTGGTACCTTCCAATCTCTGGTCGAGTGAAGGGATGGCGCGATGGCGTCACTCGGTACGGCAACGGTGACGCGGCGCGGCGGCGGCACCACACTGCGACCGGTGATCGGCGTGGCCCTGGTCGCCGCGCTCGGCGGACTGCTGTTCGGCTACGACACCGGCGTCATATCCGGCGCCCTGCTCACGATCGAGTCCGACTTCGGGCTCACGGCCTTCGGCTCCGGCGTCGTGGTGAGCGCCATCCTGGTCGGTGCGATGGCCGGCGCGGCCGCCGCCGGCAACCTCGCCGACCGGTACGGCCGCCGCCCCGTCCTGGTCGCCGCGGCGGGCATCTTCACCGCCGGCGCCGCCCTGGCAGCCCTCGCGCCGTCCGCCGCCGTGCTCACGGGGGCCCGTCTCGTCCTCGGCCTCGGCATCGGTACGGCGTCCAACCTCGTCCCGGTCTTCCTCGCCGAGGTCGCCCCGCCCCGCTACCGAGGGCGGCTGGTGGGCCTCAACCAGCTGATGATCACCCTCGGCATCGTCCTCGCCTACGTGGCCAACTACGCCCTGGCACACGCCACTCACGGCTGGCGCTGGATGTTCGGCATCGCCGCCGTGCCCGCGCTGCTCTTCGGGGCCGGCATGCTGCTGATGCCCGAGTCCCCACGCTGGCTGGCGCTGCGCGGCCGTACCGAGCGCGCCCGCGACGTCCTGGCGCGGCTCCGCGGCCCCGGCGACCCGGCGGCGGTCGATGCAGAACTGGCCGCGATGACGGCCGGACGCGAGGACCGTACGGCACCGGCCCGCAGGGGCCGCTGGCGGGCCCTGGCCGACCGCTCCGTGCGCCCGGCGATCGTCGCGGGCGTGGGCCTGCAGATCCTCGGCCAGGCGTCCGGCGTCAACACCGTCATCTACTACGCCCCGAAGATCTTCGAGAGCAGCGGCCTCGGCTCCTCCTCGGCCGTCCTCGCCACCGTCGGCGTCGGCCTGGTCAACCTGCTGATGACCCCGGTCGGGATGTTCGCCGTCGACCGCATCGGCCGCAAGAAGCTGCTGGCGTCCGGCGCCGCGGCGATGACGCTCGCCCTCGCCGGGTTGGCGGCCACCCTCGCGGCCGGCGGCCGGGGCTCCTCGTTCGGCTGGCTCGCCGTGGCGTTCGTGGTCCTCTTCATCGCCGCGGTCGCCACCACGCTCAACGTGGTTGTCTTCATCATCCCGTCCGAGCTGTACCCGCTGCGCATCCGGGGTACGGCCATGAGCGCCACCATGTTCGCCAACTGGACCATGAACTTCCTGGTCTCGCTCACCTTCCTCACCCTGCTCGACGCGCTCGGCGGGGCCGCCACCTTCACCGCGTACGCGGTGGTGTGCGCGCTGCTGACGCTGTTCACGGTCCGCTGCATCCCGGAGACCCGCGGCAAGAGCCTGGAGGAGATCGAGCGCGAGCTCACCCGGGGATGACGGTGCGTCAGCGGGTGGCCGCGCGCTCGGCCTCGACCTGCTCCAGCGGCTTGCCCGCCGTGTTCGGCATGAACAGGCCGATGACGGCGCAGATGAGGAGCGAGACGGTGAGGAAGGCGGCGACCGGCGCGATACCGGTGCTCGCCAGGGCGGGCACGAAGAACGACCAGATGCCGAGCACGACGCGGGAGGTGCCGAAGGTGATGCCCTGCGCCGTGCCGCGCAGCATCGTCGGGAAGACCTCCTGGCTGATGGTTTTGTAGACGGCCTCGCCCGCCATGGCCTGGCCGACACCGAACAGCACCACGTTGAACACGATCACGGGCAGCGTGAACGGCAGGAAGAGGAAGACGCCGTACGCGCAGACCTGCATGACCGAGCCCGCGATCCACATCGCCTTGCGGTATCGGTGGCCGCGGTCGGCGAACCGCATGTAGACCGCCACCGTACCGACGATCACCAGCGCGAAGCTGGCGCAGGAGAGGCCCACGCTGGTGGCCTGGCTGCCCGCGCCCAGGCTCTTGACCATGTACGGGGTGAAGATGCCGTTCGTACCGGCCGCCAGGTTCCAGAAGAGGTAGATGCCGCCGGTGAACAGCAGCGCCCGCAGATGGGCGCCGCGCAGCAGGTCGCGCACCTTCGGGCGGGCGGCGGCGCCGGCCTGCGCCGCGGTCCGCCACACCGCCGACTCGACCATGCCGCGGCGCATCGCGTACGTCACCAGCGCGACCACGAAGAGGTGCAGGAAGACGATGCGGATGCCGAGCAGCCCGAGGTCGGACAGGGCCAGCGCCAGCAGCAGCACGACCACCGGGCCGAGACTCCAGGTCACCTGGGTCAGCCCCAGCAGCTTGCCGCGCGCCTTGGCGGGCGAGAACTCACCGACGAGCGCGAGCGAGGTCGGCACGTCGGCACCCACGGCCAGGCCCACGACGAAGGTGCCGACGAAGAGCATCAGCGGATTGACGGCGAAGGCGATGAGCAGGATGGCCGCCGCGTACACCAGCAGGTCGTACTGGTAGATGCGCTTGCGGCCGAGCTTGTCGCCCAGCCGCCCGCCGATGAAGGCGCCGATCGCCGCACCGATGGCGTTGGGGCCGATGGCGGTGAGCGCGCCGAGCCCGTTCTGGGAGAGGCCGAAGCGGTCCTGGAAGAAGGCGAGACCGGAGCTGAGCGCGACGATCGACCCGGCGTCCAGGTATGACGCCATGCCGGCCAGCCCGGTCCACTTCCACTGCTGTCGCGATACGGCCCCGTCCCCGCCCGGGGCGTCCTCGGAGGGTGGGGTGCTCTGCAGGGATGTCACCTGGACTCCTTCGTCCTCGCACTGTCGTGAAGCGGGCTGCGCGAAGCAGCCGTGTCGCGTCGTGTTGAAACGACTCAAACAATGAGTGCGTGTAGCTCGGGGGTCAATACCCGGTGTGCAACTTTTCCCTGAAACCTTTCAATGGCCTGGCTGGGGCTGCTGGGGTGGAAGTGGTGACCGGACGTGCCGGGGGTGAGGGCTGCCGCGGACCCGGCTTCCCCTCCTGGTCGCCGAGGCGCCTCGCAGACCTTCGTGAATCCCCTCCGGAAAGTGTCTCCAGAGGGTCACAAATGCCCTCTGGCCAGCGACTTTTGTCAGTGGGGCGGGGTAATATAGAAGCAGTGTTCGAGAGAGCTCACGGGGGGATCCGGGGCTCTCGACCACGACAGGAGGGACCCTGTGACGGCTGCCGCAATGACCCCGACGTCCGCTCTGTTCGACCTTCCGTACTCCCCGCTCGCCAAGAAGCCGCTGCCCGCCGGCCGGCCCCGCGAGTGGTACATCGCCCACAACCGCCGGCTGAAGGCCATGCGCCTGGCCATCGCGCTGCTCGACTCCGGCGTGCACACGCCGGACCGCGCGCCGAACCGGCTCATCCGCGACACCGCCGCGCTCGTCGGCATCCACCGCCCGTCCGACACCACCTGCCACATGGTCCGCACGCTGATGCGCTACACCCGCTGACACCACTCCTGCACGCACAGGGAGGGGCGGCCCGGTCTTCCGGGCCGCCCCTCCCGCTTGTCCGGGCCGGCCCCACCGCCCGCCGCGCCGGGCTGTTGCTCCGCGGACTGCCGTGGTTCTCTGGGTACTTGACGCTGCGCTCGGCGACGGGGGGAACGATCGCCATGACGGAACTCGCGGAACTGGCCTCGGCCGGTGCCCTTGCGGTGATCCAGGCCGCGGGCACCGACGCCTGGTGGACGATGCGGGACGGACTGGTCCGGGTGTTCGGGAGGGGAGACGCGGCCGAGGCCCGTGCGACCGCCGCGCGCCTGGACCGTACCGCCGCCGAACTGACCGCCGCCGACGACGACCAGTACCGCCCGGCCCGCGAAGCCGCCCGCGCCGCCTGGTGCGTACGTCTCACCGATCTGCTGGAGGGCATGCCGGAGAGCGAACGCGCCGAAGCCGAGGAACAGCTCGCCACACTGCTCGCCGCCGTGCCGACGCCCGGGGCACCCTCGCCCACCGCCGGCGACGGCGGACTGGCGGTGCACGGGGACGTGTCCGTACAGGCGGAAGGGGGGTCCGTCGCCGGTGGCGTCATCAACGGAGGCGTACGCGTCGGGGACCCTTCCCGGCCGGGTGGCACGCCGGGCTGAGGCCACCTGGAACGCCGGAACCGCACATCGAAGCCCGTACCTCGCTCTTCGCGCACACCGGCGCGGTCGCCGCCGGGCGCGTCGGCGCCCTGCACATCCACACGGCCGCCCCGGTGCAGCCGCCGTCGGGAACGCCGGGGAGCAGGTCCCTCGCGGTACCCGCCGGGCGGCTGGACGACGCCTTCACCGGCCGCGAGCCGCTGCTGCGCGAGCTGGACCGGGTGGTGGGCGCCCCGCCGGGCGATTGCCGGAACCTGGTGCTGTGCGGTCTGGGCGGCTGCGGCAAGACCACCGTGGCGATCGCCGCTGCCCGCACCGCCGCGCGGAACGGCGTCGAGGCGTGGTGGGTCTCGGCCGCCACCCGGGCCGAACTCCACGACGGCATGCGGCAAGTGGCCGTACGGCTCGGCGCCGGCGACGCCGAACTCACCCGCGCCTGGAGCGGTATGGACAGCGCCACGGACCTGCTGTGGCGGATGCTGGGCCGGCACCCCCGGCCGTGGCTGCTGGTGGTCGACAACGCGGACGACCCGGAACTGCTGGCCGCCGAGGGAGGCGCCTTCGCGGACGGGACGGGGTGGCTGCGGCCGGTGGCCGCGGGGGCCGGGACCGTGCTCGTCACCAGCCGCCACCGCAATCCGCTGGCCTGGGGAGCCTGGTGGCGGCTGCGGACGGTCGGCCCGCTGACCCGGCCGGAGGCCACGCGGGTCCTGATGCGGGTGGCCGGACCCGGGGCGGGCACGGCGGCCGACGCGGCCGCGCTCGCCGACCGGCTGGGGCGGATGCCGCTGGCACTGCGGCTGGCCGGGGCCCAGCTCGCCGCGGCGGTCGGCGCCCCGTGGCCCGACGCCGTCACGACCTTCGACGCCTACGGGCAGCAACTGGCGGCGGGCGGCTGGCAGCAGTTACTGGAACCGGAGGGGGCCGGCATGGCCGAAGCGGACCGCGCACCCCGGCGCATCGTCAGCCGGACCTGGGAACTCTCGTTGGACCACCTCGCCCGGCAGGGCATGCCGGAGGCGCGCGAACTGCTGCGGCTGCTCTCCTTCTTCGCCGAGGCGCCCGTACCGTACGCGCTGCTGACCCCGTCGGTCCTCGGTGCGCCCGCCGGCGTACTGCCCGGCCTCGACGGAACGCGTCTGTGGCGGCTCCTGAAAGCACTCGCCGACCTGCACCTCATCGACATCCCGGAAAACGGACCCCGAAGCGGCAGCGCGCCGCCCGGGAACAGTGCCGGGAGCGCTGCTGCGGGCAGCGGGGCGGAACACGCCGCAGACGCCGGGAACAGGGGTTCGGACGAGGCCCCGGACGGCGACGGTGCCGAAGTGCTGCGCGACGCCGTCCGCCTCCACCCTCTGGTACGTGCCGCCAGCCGCCTCCAGAGCGAGGCGATGACGCGGCGGGCCGCGTACCTGGAGGCGGCGACGGACCTGCTCGCCGCGGCCACGCAGGGTGAGTCGCACGTCTCCCCGGAGGATCCGGCGCGCTGGCCCCTGTGGCAGGCGATCACACCCCATGCCCAGCACCTCCTGCACGAGACCGGCGCACATGCCGCCGGTTCCGCACGGGCGGTGGCACAGGCAGTCCGGGTGGCCGTGGCCACCGGACGTGCACTCCGGGCCCGCGGGCTGTACGGCCAGGCCGAGGACACCTTCGCCGCCGCTCTTGAGACCGGCCGGCGGGTCCTGGGCGAGGGGCACGATGCCACGCTGACCGCCCACCACGAGGTTGCCGCCATGCACCACGCCCGCGGCCGGCTGGCGGAGGCGGCTGCCGGTTTCCGGGACCTCGTGCGCCACCGGAGCGCGGCGCTCGGCCGTGACCATCCGCAGACACTCCTGGGCCGCCACATGCTGGCGTACGTCCGGCACGACCAAGGACGGCTCACGGAGGCGGAAGCCGAGTACCGGGCAGTGCTGCGGACCCGCACCCGCGTGCTGGGCGAGACCGATCCGCTGACCCTGGCCACCCGCTATCGCGTGGCCCGCGTACTGGACGACCTGGGTCGCCCGGCGGAGGCCGAGACCGAGTACGCGGCAGTGCTCGCCCTGCGGACCGAGGTGTTCGGCGCCGCACACCCCCGCACGCTGATCGTGCGCCGCGAACTGGCCCGTCTGCACCACGACAGGGGACGCCCGGACCTCGCCGGGCCGGAGTTCGACGAGGTCATCGTGGTGCAGCGGCAGGTGCTCGGCAACACCCACCGCGACACACTTCTCAGCCGCAGCTGCCGCGCGCGGCTCTGGCAGACCCAGGGCCGGACGGCGCGGGCCGCCGCGGAGTTCCGGGAGGTGCTCCGGGACCTCACCACGGTGATGGGAGAGGACCACCCGTACACCGCGACTGCCAGGCGCTACCTGGCAGAGGCGCTCGACGAACCGACCGGGCCGCCCGAGACCGGCGGCGGGGTGCCCGACTGATGCCGAGGCCGGTCCGTGACGTACCCGGCCGGGGCCCCTCTCTCAGGGCAGGGCGACCGAGGGGGCTTTTGCCGGGGGGAGGGCCGGGAGGTGGGTGGTGTCCTGGGGCGGGGGAAGCAGGAGGGTGAACCAGACCGTCTTGCCGACGGTGGTGGGGCGGGTGCCCCAGGCAGCGGCGAGGGTCTCGACCAGGATCAGGCCGCGGCCGCTCTCCTCCATGCTCTCCGCCAGGCGGGCCCGGGGCCGGGGCACGCTGTTGTCGCTGATCTCCACGCCCAGTTCGCGGACGCTGTGCCACACCCGCAGGCCGATCGGGCCCTCCGCGTGGCGCACCCCGTTGGTGAGGAGTTCCGAGGCCAGCAGCAGCGCGGTGTCCGCCAGCCCCGCCAGGCCCCAGGCCTCCAGGTGCTGCCGCAGGAAACGCCGTCCGGCCGGCACCGAGACGGCCTCGCCGGGCAGTTCCGTCTCCGCGGTCTCCAGCGGGGCCGTGGGGAAGCTGACGAGCAGCAGGGTCACATCGTCGGCGTACGCGGCGGTGTCCGGCAGGAGGGTGTGCAGCACCCGGTCGGCGGCCTCCTCCAGGCCGTCGGCGGTGTCCCGCAGCCCTTCGGCGGTGGTGAACACCTGCCCCAGCGTGGTCGCCAGCAACGCCAGCTGGTGGTCCAGGTCGCCGTGCGCGGTCTCCACCAGGCCGTCGGTGTAGAGCGCGAAGGCCGTGCCCGCCCGGAGCGGGAAGCGGACCTGCTGGTGCGGTACGCCGCCCACGCCCAGGGGGATGCCGGTCGGCATCGCCAGCTCACGCACCGGCGCGTCCGGTTCGATGAGGAGGACCGGCAGATGCCCGGCCGAACAGGCCGTCACCTCGCCCTGCGCCGGATCGGCCTCCAGGTAGACACAGGTGACGAACTGTTCGGGCAGGTCGTGGGTGAACGCGTCCAGGGCCCGCATCAGTTCCCACGGCGGGAGGCCGGCCAGCGCGAGGGCACGGGCCGCGGACCGCAGCTGCCCCATCACCACGGCCGCGTCCAGGCCGCGCCCCATCACGTCCCCGACGAAGACCCCCACCCGCCCGGCGCCCAGGTCGATCAGGTCGAGCCAGTCACCGCCGACGCCCTGGCCCTGCGTCGACGGCAGGTAACGGCTGGCGGCCCGGGCCCCGGGGATCTGCTTCGAGGACCCCATGAGGTTCAGCGCCAGGGAGATGTGCCGCTGCTGTGCGTACAGTTCGGCCAGCTCCGTCTCGGCGCGCTTGCGGTCGGTGATGTCGCGCATGATGGAGCAGGCGGCGATGATGGTGCCGTCCTGTCTCCGGATGGGCCACAGGGTGACGTCGATGTCCAGGATGCGCCCGTCCTTGGTGGTGCGGCGGGTCTCGTAGTGCTCGATCCGCACGCCGCGGGCAATGCGCCTCAGCAGCTCGTCCTCCTCGCTCTTGAGGTCGGGCGGTACGAGCATGCCGACGTGGCGGCCGACGGCTTCGGCGGGCGCGTAACCGTACAGCCGCTGGGCGGCCGCGTTCCAGAACGTGATCTCCCCGCCGAGGGTCTTGATCAGGATCGCGTCCTGGGAGGACTCGACCACCACCGCCAGCTCGTCGACGCGTGCCTCGGCACGTTTTCGGTCGGTGATGTCCCGCATGATGGAGCAGGCGGCGATGACGTTGCCGTCCTCGCCGCGGAGGGGCCACAGGGTGACGTCGATGTCCCGTACCCGGGCGTCGCTGGTGGTGCGGCGGGTCTCGTAGTGCTCGATCCGCTCGCCGCGGGCGATGCGCCCCAGGAGGCAGTTCTCCTCGTCCTTGAGGTCGGGCGGTACGAGCATGCCGACGTGGCGGCCGAGCACTTCGGTGGGGGTATGGCCGTACAGGCGCTGGGCGGCCGCGTTCCAGAAAGTGATGACCCCGTCGAGGGTCTCGATGAGGATCGCGTCCTGGGAGGCCTCGACGAGCCCCTGAAAGAGTCCGTACCGGCTCCCGTCGCCCCGCAGCGCTTCGATTGACAATTGGTGCCTCGCTTCATGTGGCGCCGCCGCACCCGGGCAACGAGGCCACGGCCCCCCTGTTCGCCCTGCGTTCCGCGCCGTTCAACACCTGCTGAGATGCCCGACATTGCAGCACATCGCCTGTCAGGAGCGTTAACTTGCAGGTATTTGACCGCGCCGGTTCGTAGTTGAATTCTTTGTGCACCGCTTCGGAAGATCACGGAGCGCAATGGGACCACTGGAACCACCAGAAGCGATCCGGGGAAGTTGCCGTCGAAGGGCAGCCGGTACGGCCGTTCCGGGCGGCTTCAGCCCTTCTGCAGTGCGTCGATCAGCTCCTCCTCGCGGTCCTTCGTGAGCGACGTACGGAGCACGACGGGCTCGAAGGGGCGCAGCGCCTCCCGTACCCGGTCCGGCGTCGACCGCCGTACGAGGGCGAAGACCGCCGCCCGGCCCGGCTCCAGCGTGCCCGCCACTTCCTTGATGAACGAGTCGTTGACCCCGACGTCGGTGAGCTTGCCGATGAGCGCGCCGGAGGCGGCACCGACGGCCGCGCCGAAGACGGGCATCAGGAACAGCATGCCGAACAGCGTGCCCCAGAGGGCGCCGCCCGCGGCCCCGGCGGCAGCGGGGTGGTACGTCTGTTCCACATGGATCTTGCCGTCCTGCGTCCGCCAGGCCAGCGCGGCGTCCTCCAGGTCGAGCAGCTCCTGGCGGGAGAGGTCCTTCCCGAGCCGCATGACGGCCTCGGCCTTCTCCTTGTCGGGGAAACCGAGCACGACGAGATCGGTCATAGCAGCCTCCTACGGATCCGGCGGATCCCGCGTCCCATTGAGCCGCCCGTGCGCGCCGCCGGGCGTCACCCGGAACGGGTGAGGTCCCGCCCCGGAGATCCGCGGTACCAGTCGTGCACCACCGTGCTGGCGGCGACCAGGTCCTGGAGCGACCTGCCGTACCGGCTGACCGGGATCCAGAGCAGCCCCCACGGGAAGGCGACGCACAGCACCGCCCGCAGCAGGGCGCGGCCGGGGCCGAGCGGCCGCCCCGACCGCCCGGCCACCCGAAGCCCCATGAGCCGGCCGCCGACGGTACGGCCGGCCGTCAGCCAGCTTCCCGCGAGGTAGCCGACGGCGAGTGCGGCCGCGCACCCGGAGCTGACCCGGGGCGGCAGGTGCGGCAGGGCGAACGGCGGCCCGGTCACCGTGAACCGGAGAGCGCCCGCGGCCAGCAGCGTCACGAGCCCGAGGCCGAGCACGACGCCCGTGTCGACGACGGCCGCGACGGCACGGGAGACGAGCCCGGCCGGCCGCCCCTGCATCGCGGCCGGGCCGGGCGGCGGCGCGGACGCCGTCACGGCGCCTCGGGGTGGGGGGCGTCCGGGGGAGGAGCGGGTGTGCGACCCGCGGTGTCGCCCCTGCGCAGCAGCCGTCCCGTGGCCCGGTTCACGACGTGGTCGGCGCGCATGGCCCGGAGGCGGAGCGCGTCGACGGTCTCCTCGGCCATCCCACCGCCCGTGTCCCGCACGATCCGGCCGATGTCGATCTCCTTGAGCACCTGCTCGACGATGGCCGCCAGATCGATCCGGGCCAGCACCGCGTCGATGTCGACACGCTCGGCGATCCGGTCTACGTCTACACGGTCGGCCACGCGGTGGACATCGATCCGGTCGGCGATCCGGTTCACGTCGACCCGGTCCGCCACGCGAGGAACGTCGACGCGGTCCGCGACGCGGTCGACATCGATCCGGTCGGCGATCCCGTTCACATCGACCCGGTCCGCCACACGGTGGACGTTCACCCGGTCCGCGATCCGGTCCACGTCGACGCGGTCGGCCACCCGGTCGACATCCACCCGCGCCACCACGGATTCCACATCGATCCGCGCCACCACGGCGTCCAGGTCCAGTTGGTCGAGCACGGCGTACACCGCGGTGCGTACCGCCGACCGGAGCGACGCGAGGACCGCCGCTCGCAACGCCGACCGGGCGGCGCCCGCCGCCTCCGTCACGCCGGCCGGTACGAGCCACCGTGTCACGGCCCGGCTCCAGGTGACGGCCCGTCCGCCGAGCGACACCGCACCGCGCACGCCGTACCCGGTGCGCCGGCACAACGCCGCCCCGACATGCCCCTTCACCCGGGCATCGCAGCACACCGGACCGGGGTGCGCCTCCTCCGTTGCGGGTGACCGGACGTTGCGAGTGGCCGACGCGGGGGACCGGGCCGGCGGCGGGGCGAGGCGGGGAAGCGGCTCAGCTCCGGTACACGTCCACGATCCGGTCGATCACCGCGGCGGTGGTGCGCAGTTCCTCCTCGGAGAAGCCGTGCAGCGCGTCGGAGAGCCACTGCCGGCCGGTCGCCTCGGCGCGCAGTACGACGTCCCGGCCCCGGTCGGTGACCTCGGCCCGGCGTACACGCTGATCCCCGGGCTCGGCCGTGGTCCGCACCAGGCCGAGATCCTCCAGGCGCCGGACCTCGCGCGTCACGTGCGGGGCACGGACCAGCAGCGCCTCCGCGAGTTCGCCCATCCGCAAGGGCGCGGGGGCGGCCGCGAGCGCGCGCAGCAGGGCGAGGGAGCCGCGGTCGACGGCTACTCCCGACTCCGAGCGGAGCCGCTTGTGCGTGCGGTTTCCGGCCATTACGTAGGCGAGGCCGGAGAGTGCGGCGTGCAGGTCGGCTATGGGTTCCCGGCCGGGGGATTCGGTGTGGTCCACGCCCCGATCATGTCGCAGTGGCGGGGAGCGGGGGCAGCACGGGGCGCGCATAAGGGCTGGCGAAAAACGTGCCTCTTGCATGTACCGGCTTGGACGAGGGGATTCCGGTGCGCTGATCGCGGTGTTAGCGTCAGCGGCACGTAGTTACTTTTGTTAAGTAATGCGCAGGCAATGCCCGTCCGAGGAGTTGGCAAGAAGCGCCGGAAGGCGAATCAACTGCCGCTCTGTACAACCGAATTCGCACCCCACCCGTGCGGGGCCCGCTCCGTGGGGGAGCAAGAGGAGAAACCGTGCGCATCATCATCGACGAGGACAAGTGCTGCGGTGCCGGGCAGTGTGTGCTGGCGGCGCCCGAGGTGTTCGACCAGCGTGACGAGGACGGCGTCGTGGTCCTGCTGGACGCCGACCCGCCGGCCGAGCAGCACGCGGCCGTCACGGAGGCCGCGCAGATCTGCCCCGCGGCGGTCATCGCGCTCGCCTGACCCACCGCCATCACCGGCTCCTGCCCGCCCCACCGTGGAAGGACAACCATGACCGAGGCTCCCGCCGCCCCTGCTCCCGCCCTCACCACCCGACGCGCCCCCGGCTGCCCCTTCGACCCGCCTCCCGTGACCCGGGAGCTGCGCGAGCAGGCGCCCGTGACCCGTGTGTCGTTGTGGAACGGCGCGACGGCGTGGCTGGTCACCCGGCACGAGGAGCAGGTCGCGGTGTTGCGCGACCCGCGGATCAGCGCGGACAACCAGCACCCCGGCTACCCCAGCGTCAGCGCGTCGTTCGAGGCGACCCGGGCCCACAACCGCACGTTCATCACGATGGACGAGCCCGAACACAACGCCCAGCGGCGCAAGTTCACCGGTGACTTCACCATCAAGCGCACGCAGTCCCTGCGGCCGCGCATCGAGCGGATCATCACCGACCTGCTGGACGCCATGGAGCAGGCGGGCCCGCCGGCCGACCTGGTCACCGCGTTCGCGCTGCCGCTGCCGTCCCTGGTGATCTGCGAACTGCTCGGCGTGCCGTACGAGGACCACGATTTCTTCCAGCGGTGCAGCGCCGTCATGATCGACACCCGCAGTGCGCCGGAGGCCGCCCTCGCCGCCTCCCAGGAACTGCTCGGCTACCTCGAAAAGCTCGTGGAGTCCAAGGCGGAGCAGCCCGGCGACGACCTCCTGAGCCGCCTCGCGGTCCAGTACCTGCTCACCGGCGAGAGCACCGTCGACGAGTGTGCCAAGCAGGCCCGATTGCTGCTGGTCGCCGGGCACGAGACCACCGCCAACATGATCGCGCTCGGCACCTGTGCCCTGCTCCAGCACCCCGCGCAGCTGGCCGCGGTCCGGGACGGCAGCCCGCAGCGGGTCGCCAACGCGGTCGAGGAGCTGCTGCGGTACCTGACCATCACGCACATGGGGCGGCGCCGCGTCGCGGTCGCCGACATCGAGGTCGGCGGGCAGCTCATCCGGGCCGGTGAGGCCGTGATCTGCGCCAACGACCTGGCCAACCGGGACCCCGAGGTCTTCGCCGACCCCGACCGGCTCGATGTGGACCGCTCCGCCCGGGCACACCTCGCCTTCGGCTCGGGCCCCCACCAGTGCCTGGGCCAGAACCTCGCCCGCATCGAACTTCAGCTCGCCTACCCGGCGTTGCTGCGCCGCTTCCCGGGCCTCCGGTCGGACCGCCCGCTGGAAGAGCTGCCCTTCCGTACGGACATGGCGGTCTACGGTCTGCACGAACTGCCGGTCAGCTGGTGAGACACCGGCCGGCCCCACGGGTCCGGCCGCGCCGGGCACGGACCCGCAGGTGCGCCGGGTGGGCCGAGTACGCCGAGTGCGCGAGGCACACCGGACGCGCCGAGTACACCGGGCGCGCGAAGTGCCTCGGGTACGCCGGGACGCGCGTCCGTACCGAACGGCGTCCCGGTGCGGTCAGCCGACCGGGAGCCGGCTGCTGATCTTGTGCGTCCTGCGGGCCGTACGGGCCCGCAGGGCCGCCTCCCGGCGTGCCTGGTGCGCCGCGTGCCGGCCCTGCCAGGCCAGCGACGGCTTGCCGTGGGTGTCGGCGCCGGCGATCAGCAGTCCGCCGAGCATGGAGAGGTTCTTGAGGAACTGAATGCGCTCCTGAGTGCGCGTCTGTTCGTCCTCGGCCTCCCAGAACCGGTGCCCGGCGAGCGTCGTCGGCACCAGGGTCGCGGCGATCGCCAGCGCGGACAGCCGCGGCAGCCGGCCGATCGACAGCAGCGAACCGGCGACCAGCTGGACGCCGCCGCTGAGCTTGACGAGCTGTTCGGTCTCCTGCGGCAGACCGGGCACGCGCCGGGCGATCGGCTGGACCACCGGCTCGGCGGCCGGAACGAGGGGCTCGGGGTTGCGGAAGGTCTGGTAGCCCTGGATGACGTAGGTCGAGGCCAGCATGGGCCGGGCGAGAAGTCGCAGTAGCAGCATGGCCCACGAGTGCCCCCTTCGGCCGGTCCTCATCCCTCGCTGCGGCCCTCGCCGCTCGGATGGGCCACATCGTGGACCGTGCGGTTGCGGACGCCCGCCGCACACCGTAGGGGTGCCGGGGCCGTGGGGTGGGGCCGGCGGGCCCTTCACTCTTCGCCCGGCACGGTCTTTACTTCAGTCGTGACCTATGAGATCCGTACCCTCCCCGGCGGCGCCCGGACCGTCCACCCGCGGCCCGGACCGCCCCGGGACGACCGGGCCGGCCGGGTGGTGGCCGTCAGCGACCTGCACGTCCGGTACGCGGAGAACCGCGACATCGTCGAACGGCTGGAACCGGAGTCGGCCGACGACTGGCTGCTGGTGGCCGGAGACCTCGGCGAGTACGTCGCGGACATCCGCTGGGCCCTGGAACGGCTCGTCGAGCGCTTCGCCAAGGTCGTCTGGGTACCGGGCAACCACGAGCTGTGGACGCCGGGCGACGACCCGGTGCAGCTCCGCGGCGTCGCGCGCTACGAGCATCTGGTCGGCATCTGCCGGGAGCTGGGCGTCGTCACCCCCGAGGACCCGTATCCCGTGTGGGAGGGCGAGGGCGGCCCGGTCGTGATCGCGCCCCTGTTCCTGCTCTACGACTACACCTTCCGCCCGGCGGGGACGGCCACCAAGGAGGCGGCGCTCGCCGTGGCCGAGAAGGCGGGCGTCGTCTGCACCGACGAGTTCTTCCTGCACCCCGACCCGTACCCGACGCGGGACGCCTGGTGCCGGGCCCGGCTGGCGGCCACCGAGGCCCGGCTCGCCGCTGTCCCGGAGGACCTGCCCACCGTCCTGGTCAACCACTTCCCGCTCGTCCGCGAGCCGGTACGGCCGCTGCGGTACCCGGAGTTCGCGCTGTGGTGCGGTACGGAGGCGACGGCGGAGTGGCCGCGCCGCTTCCGCGCCACCACGGTCGTTTACGGCCATCTGCACATCCCCCGGCTGGTGATGTGGGACGGCGTGCCCCACCAGGAGGTGTCCCTCGGCTACCCCAGGGAGTGGCGGCAGCGGTCCGGCCCTCAGGGGCGGCCCGTCCAGATCCTCCCGGCCGTGACCGCCCCGGCCGCCGCGCCCAGCGGGAGCCCCGCGTGATCGACAAGCTGCTGCCGGCGCCCGTGGTCACCGCCGAGACCTTCCACGACGCGCCGGTCTCGGAGATGTTCCCCGAGGAGTGGGCGCTGGTGGCCCAGGCCGTACCGAAGCGACAGTTGGAGTTCGGCACCGTACGCGGCTGCGCCCGCGAGGCGCTCGGGCGGCTGGGATTCGCGCCGGCCCCGCTGCTGCCGGGTGCCGACCGTGCGCCGCGGTGGCCGGACGGCGTCGTGGGGGCGCTGACCCACTGCGACGGCTACCGCGCCGCCGCGGTCGCCCGCGCCACCGACGTGCTGACGCTCGGCCTGGACGCGGAGCCGCACGCGCCGGTCTCCGACCCGGGCGTGCTGGAGCTGATCGCCCTCCCCGGGGAGCGGGCCGAGGTCGCCCGGCTGACCGCGCTGGTCCCCGAGGTGTGCTGGGACCGGCTGCTGTTCAGCGCGAAGGAGAGCGTCTTCAAGGCCTGGTACCCGCTCGCCCGCCGCTGGCTGGGCTTCGAGGACGCGCGGATCACCCTGGACCCGACGGACGCCACCTTCACCGCCCGGCTCCTCGTCCCGGGGCCGGTGGCCGAAGGCCGGGAGCTCACCGGGTTCACCGGCCGGTGGCTGATCGAGTCGGGGCTGGTGACGACGGCCGTGGTGGTGCCGACGAGCCGTACCTGAGCGTCCGCCGCGCCTGTCGCGCGCGGGGATGCGGGGCCGGAGGCGCGGGCGCAGCCTGGAGGGGAAGGGTGTGCGGGGGAGCATAACGAAACGTTTGCGTTTCGCTCGGGGCCGGGCGTACGCTCGAAGAGGGTAAGAGTACGAAACCGTTTCGATCCGCTCTGCCCCGCCGCTCGTCCCGAAGGCCGCACGCCCGGGAGCAGGCACACACGCCCCGAACGAACAGGTGCTCATGTCCGTCTCCACTCCGCCGTCGGCCACCCCCGCGCCGCGTCACAGCGGCGAAGGGGCGACCCGTCGGACCCGGCTCTCGCCGGAACGCGAGAGCGAGCTGTACGCGGCCGTCCTCGACCTGGTGCGCGAGGTCGGGTACGAGAGCCTCACCCTGGACGCCGTCGCCGCGCGTTCCCGGTGCAGCAAGGCCACGCTGTACCGCCGCTGGCACGGCAAACCCCGGTTGGTGTCCGCCGCGCTGCGGCACATGCGGCCCTTCTCGCTGGAGGACCTGGACACCGGCTCGCTCCGCGGTGACGTGCACGAGCTCGCCCGGCGCATCGGGGAGACCAAGAAGGACATCGAGCTGATGCGCGGCATCACCCATGCCGTGCACAAGGACGCGGAGCTGGCCGAGGCCATGCGCACCGCCCTGATCGAACCCGAACTGGAGGTGATGCAGGCGATGCTCGACCGGGCGGTCGCCCGCGGCGAGGTCGATCCCGGCTGCCCCGCTATCCCCTTCTTCCCGCACGCGTTGTCCGGCGCCGTCTTCGCGCGCCCGATGATCGAACAGCGCCCGGCGGACACCGCGTACCTCACGGGGTACCTGGACGCCGTGGTGCTCCCCGCCCTGCTGCGGACCTGAATCCGGCCCGGGCCCGGATCCGGACCACGAGCCCGTACCGGCAGCACGGACCACAGCGGCCCGGACCGGACGCCGGGCAGTACGCACGAGAACCACCCCCTGGGGACTCCGGAAGAGGAGTACCGGACCCCGGAAGATCCAAAGGACTCCGTATGACATCCACCCCTGTCGATGAACGTGCCGACGCGGGACAGCCGGCGGAAGCGCCGTCCGACGGCCGGGCGACGGGGCACGCACCCCACCGCTGGTGGGTGCTGGCCGTCATCGGCCTCGCCCAGCTGATGGTGGTGCTGGATGCCACCATCGTGAACATCGCCCTCCCGTCCGCCCAGCAGGACCTGGGCTTCAACAACGACGGCCGGCAGTGGGTCGTCACCGCCTACTCCCTTGCCTTCGGCTCCCTGCTGCTGCTCGGCGGCCGGCTCGCCGACCTCTTCGGCCGGAAGACGACGCTGCTGATCGGCCTGATCGGCTTCGCGGGCTCCTCCGCGCTGGCCGGCGCCGCCAACGGCTTCTCGATGCTGGTCGTCGGCCGGGCGCTGCAGGGCCTGTTCGGCGCGCTCCTCGCGCCCTCGGCGCTCTCCCTGCTGACGACGACCTTCACGGACGCCAAGGAACGCGCCAAGGCGTTCGGCATCTTCGGTGCGATCGCCGGTTCCGGCGGCGCGATCGGACTGCTGCTCGGCGGCGTCCTGACCGAGCACCTGGACTGGCGCTGGACGCTGTACGTCAACCTCGTCATCGCCGTCGTCGCGGTCATCGGCGCGCTGGTCTTCATCCGCCGTCCCGCACCCACCACCCGGCCCCGGCTGGACCTGTTCGGCACGCTGCTCGTGGCGGCCGGCCTCTTCGGCATCGTCTTCGGCTTCTCCAACGCCGAGACGCACGCCTGGAGCCACTGGATGTGCTGGGCCTTCCTCGCGGGCGGCGTCGTGCTGGTGCTCGCCTTCGTGCTCTGGGAGACGCGTGCCGGGCACCCGCTGCTGCCGCTGCGCGTCCTGGGTGACCGCAACCGTGCCGCGTCCTTCATATCCGTGTTCATCTCGGGCGCGGGCATGTTCGGGGTCTTCCTCTTCCTGACCTACTACCTCCAGCAGACGCTCGCCTACACCCCGGTCAAGACCGGTCTCGCATTCCTGCCCATGGTCGGCATGCTGATGGTGATGGCGCAGCTGTCCATGAACATCCTGGTGCCCAAGGTCGGGCCCAAGCCGATCGTGCCGCTGGGCATGCTCTTCGCGGGCGCCGGCATGGTCTGGCTCACGCGGCTGGACCTGGACAGCACCTATGCCGCGCACGTGCTGCCGCCGCTGCTGGTGATGGGCCTCGGGCTCGGCATGGTCATGCCGCCCGCCATGAGCCTGGCCACCCTCGGCGTCGCACCCAACGACCAGGGCGTCGCCTCCGCGACGGTCAACACGATGCAGCAGGTCGGCGGCTCGATCGGCACCGCGCTGTTCAACACGATGGCCGCCAGCGCCGTCACGAACTACCTCGCCGACCGCAAGCCCACCAAGCTCAACCAGGCCGAGGCCGCGCTGCACAGCTACGACGTCGCGTACTGGTGGGCCGCCGCGTTCTTCGCCGCCGGCCTGGTCGTCACGCTGCTGCTGTACCGCCGGGGCAAGGCCGTCGCCGACCACGGCCCGGCCGTCCCCGTCGAGGCCGAACACCACGGCCACGGCCGGCACGGCGCGCCGTACGACCCCTCCGAAGGCGCCGACCCCACGGCCACGGCCGAACTCCCGGTGGCCGGCGCCACCGCGGCGCCCGGCGCGGAGACAACACCGACCCCGGTGACCGCGGCCACCGCGACGCCCTCCGGTCCCGCCGTGCACGGCCGGGTCCTGGACGCGGCCGGCGGCCCGGTGCCGCACGCCGCCGTCACCCTGATCGACCCGGGCGGCCGTCAGCTCGGCCGCGCCACGGCCGATGACGACGGCCAGTACGCACTGGCCACCCCGGCCGCCGGCAGCTACGTACTGGTCGGCGCCGCCGCCGGGCACCAGCCGCGGGTCGCCACGCTGGCGGTCGGCGAGGAGCCGGTCGCGTTCGACCTGATGCTGGCCGGCACCGGCGGCCTGGAAGGCACGGTGCGCAGTGGCACAGCGCCGGTGGCGGGAGCCCTGGTCGTGGCCACCGACGAGCGCGGCGACGTCATCGAGTCGGCCGCCTCCGGCGCGGACGGCGGCTACCGGCTGCCCTCGCTCGTACCGGGCGTCTACACCCTGACGGCCAGCGCGGAGGGCTTCCAGCCGTACGCCGGCATGGTCGAGGTCTCCGGCGGCGTACCGACCCGGCAGGACGCCGTGCTCCAGCAGGCGGCCACCCTCCGCGGCACGGTGCACAACCGCACCGGCGCCCCGCTGGGCGACGCACGCGTCTCGCTGCTGGACCCCGCGGGCAACGTGGTGTCGGTCCGCACGACGGGCCCGGACGGCGCGTACGCGTTCACCGACCTGTCCGGCGGTGAATACACGGTCGTGGCCAGCGGCTACCCGCCGGTCGCCACCCCTCTGACCGTCACAGCCGACGGCCACGACGGCTTCGACATCACCCTCACCCACGGGGAGTGACCCAGAGTTGACCCCAGGAGGGCGGCATCCACCCGGATGCCGCCCTCCTCGTCATTCCGGCTGCCCGGCGGGCCAGAACTGCAGCAGATACACCTCGACGTCGTCCACCGCGCCCACCTCCCGGGAGAGCCGCGCCACCGCCTCCCGCCCGGCACAGTAGGCCCGTACCCGCCAGACTCCCGGCGCCAGCAGCTTCGCTCCGGGGCCGCAGCCGTCCGACCAGAAGGCGGCCTCGCCCGACGCCGAGGCGAACGTCACCTCGCTCCGCTCGTCCCAGCGCCGCCGGGCGTCCGGCGGGGGAGCGGCGTCCCACTGTTCGACGGTCACCGCCGCGGTGTGCGTGTGTCCCGCACTCTCCACGTCGAAGCGCCCCGTGTACTCGGTCAGGAAGCCCGCGCCGTACGCGATCTCGCCGGGCCGGCCGTCACCCTGGTCCGGGTAGACGGGCTCCGCGCACTCGTGGCCGTCCTGTACGCACCAGCTGCCGTACGTGACGTACACCTTCCGCGCGTTCACGCGCCGCAGGCGGGCCACGGCGGTTATCGCTCCCCGTCCGTGCCCCCGCGGGCCGGGCGCCACATGGGCCAGAGGGGTGGGCCGTCGGGGTGGGGGTGAATTTCGGTGGTGACGGTGAAGCCGAAGTGGGCGTAGAAGGGGATGTTGTCCGGCTTGGAGGACTCCAGGTGGACGGGCAGGCCCGCGGCGTCGGCGCGGGCGAGGCCCGAGCGGAGCAGGGCGGCGCCGTGGCCCTGTCCGCGGACCAGGGGGTCGGCGCCGATCACCGCGAGGTACCAGTGCGGTTCCGGGGGCGTGTGCGCGGCGACCTGTGCCACGACGTCGCGCAGCAGCGGGGCCCGGTCGCCGAGGATGTCCACCAGTTCCTGCACCGTGTCGGCGTCCGGCACGGCCTTGTCGCGGGATTCCGGCGGGACCCAGAACGCGGCGGCCGATTCAGTGAACTCGCACTGGGCGTACGGCTCGTACTGCCGGCGGAAGAGGGTGGTGAAGTACCGCCCGAGCCGTTCGCCGCGGGTGGCGGCGTCGGGGAGCAGCCAGGACATCAACGGGTCGTCGTCGAAGGCCCGGGCCAGCGACCGGCTGACCGACGGTGCGTCGTCGGCGGTCGCGGCCTTAGGGGTACGCGTGTTCGGCATACCGCACATTCTGCCCGGCCATGATCAGCCGGTGGTGCTCGGTTCCGCCGGTTCCTCCGTGAAGCTCATTTCGGGCGGCGGGACGCGGAACAGGCGGGTGAGGTACGCGAGATAGCAGATGCCGACGGCGAGCCAGACCAGGCCGAGGGTGAGGGCCTTGCCGTCCAGCCGGCTGAGCAGCCAGAGGTCGACCGCGGCGCCCACGGCCGGGAACGCCAGGTAGGTGAGCGGGTTGAGCCGGGTGCCGGCCTGCCGCTCGCGCAGGTACGTCGCGATGACGCTGATGTTGACCAGTGTGAAGGCGGTGAAGGCGCCGAAGTTGATGAAGGAGGTGGAGGTGGTGACGCTCAGCCGGAGGGCGATGAGGCCGATCAGGCCGGTGAGGGCGATGTTGAGGGCCGGGGTGCGGAGCCGGGGGTGGAGGTAGCCGAAGAGGCGGCGCGGGAGGACGCCGTCGCGCCCCATGGCGTACAGCAGGCGGGAGGCGCTGGCCTGGGCGGCGATGCCGGAGGCGAACTGGGCGACGACGAGGCCCGCGAGGAAGACGGAGGCGAAGAGGTCGCCCGCGATGGTCTTCGCGATCTCGAAGGCCGCCGAGTCGGGCTCGTGGAACGTCGCGCCGGGGTGCACGAGCTGGGTGGTGTAGGCGAGGAAGACGAAGATGCCGCCGCCGATGAGGGCGGTGAGGAGGATGGCGCGCGGGATGGTGCGCTTCGGATCGACCGCCTCCTCGGTGAGCGTGGTGACCGCGTCGAAGCCGAGGAAGGAGTACGCGGCGACGGCCGCACCCGCCGAGATGCCGGTCACCGTGGTCGCGTCGTTCACGAATGGGGTCGCGCTGAACATCGCCCCGGTACCGCCCTGATGGAAGACGTGCAGCAGGGAGAGGACCGCGAAGAAGCCGATGACCAGGAGCTGGAAGGCCATGAGGAGGTCATTGGCGCGCTCGGCGGTGCGGATGCCGCAGATGTTCAGCGTGGTGGTGAGGGCGATGAAGGCGAGGATCCACACCCAGGAGGGGATGCCGGGGAACTCGGCCTTGAGGTAGGCGGTGCCGATCAGCCAGATGACCATCGGCAGGAAGAAGTAGTCCAGCAGGGTCGCCCAGCCGACGAGGAAGCCGGCCCTGGAGTCGATGGCACGCCGTACGTAGGTGTAGGCGGAGCCGGCGACGGGGTGGCGCGCGGCCATCTTGCCGTAGCTGTGCGCCGTGAAGATCATCGCGAACATCGCGAGCAGATACGCGGTGGGTACGGCGCCGTCGGTCTCACCGGCGACGACACCGAACGTGCCGAGCACGATCAGCGGGGCCATGTAGGCGAGGCCGAAGGCGACGACGCCCTTGAGGGACAGGGTCCGGCGGAGCGCGGGGGCTTGCTCGGTCACGGTGGTGCTCCAGAGTGGTGGTGACGAGGGTGCGGGGGCCGGGAGGGCCCGGAGTCAGGGACGGGCTCGGTGCGGCCCTGGCCGCCAGGTGCGGGGGTCGATCCGGCCGTCGTACAGGGGCAGTTCGACGGCGGCGTCCCGCTCCCCGAACTGCTCCCACATGCGGCTGAGGCCCGCCGTCCCGTAGGTGCGGACCCGTTCGACGTCGTCGAGGTCGAGCACGTCGGTGAGGACGGTGGACGCGGAGTCCGCCGCTTCCGTACGGACCCGGCCCTCCGGGTCGACGATCAGGCTGCGTCCGGTTCCCTCCGGCCCCGCCGTGTTCACGCTGAGCACGTACACCTGGTTCACGATGGCGTTGGCGCGCGCGAGCACCAGCTCCTGCGCCCGGTCGGCGGTGGTCGTCATGACGGGGTTCACGATGGCCTCGGCGCCCATCCACGCCAGCTGCCGCGCCACCTCGGGGAACCAGGCGTCGTAACAGATCGCGAACCCGATCCGGCCCGCGTCACCCAGGTCCGCGACGACGAAGCGGTCCCCGGACGCGTACGGCTCGTACGGCCGCCAGGGAAAGACCTTGCGGTACGAAGCGGCCAGCCGGCCTTCGGGTGAGAACGCCAGAGCGGTGTTGAACAGCTCGCCGCCGGGGCCCCGTTCGCACACGGTGCCGGGCAGCAGCCAGATGCCGAGATCGCCGGCCAGCTCGGCGAGGGCCTTGGTCCGCGGGCCGTCCAGCGGCTCGGCGGCGTCCTGCAGCCGCGCCTCGCTCTCCGCGCCGGACCCCGCCACCCCGCAGAGGTGCAGCTCGGGATAGGCCGCAAGCCGCGTCTGCGGGAACTTCGCCAGCAGCGCCTGGACATCCTCGGCGAAACCGGACAGTGGGGCTTCTGCCGGGCGGGGCGGTGCCTGGGCGAGTGCGACGGGCAGCGGACGGGACATGACGGTCACCTGCTTCGGTAGCGGAATGCGCTCTTCGGGTCGTCGAGAAAATAGAGCACATTGATCACTTAAACAAGAGTGTTCAAGATGAGCAGTTTTTTGGTTACGGTGCCTCCATGGTCGGCTCCTCCTCGTCCCGCTCCATGCCCGACGCGCCGCCGGCCGGGGCGCGCCCACCGATGCCCCCGGCGCCCGACGCCCTGACCGCGCCACCGCTGGCCGGCATCCGGCGGCTGTCGGCGCTGGACGCCGTACGCGCCCGCATCGCCCTCGCGGTCGACCTGGGGCTCCTCAAGCCCGGCGAGCGGCTGCCGGCCACCGACCGGATCGCCGAGGCGCTGGACACCTCCGAGATCACCGTCCGCCGCGCCCTGGTGGCCCTGTGCCGGGACGGCGTCCTGGAGCGCCGCCGGGGGCGCACCGGCGGCACCCTGGTGGCCGAGCACCCGCCCCGCGGCGCGGTCGCCGCCGTGGAGTCCTACCGGGCCGCCGCGCCGGACGTCCACGCCCTGATCGACCACCGGCTCGTCCTCGAATGCGGCATCGCCCACCTCGCGGCCGTGCGCGCCCCGGACGAGGCGGCGGGGCGCGAGCTGGAGCGGCTGGTGGAGGAGATGGAGCGGGCCGCGAGCTGGGCCGAATTCCACCGCTGGGACGAGCGGTTCCATCTCGCCGTCGCGGCCGCCACGGGCCTGCCCTCGGTGGCCGAGCCGTACGGGCTCGCGCTGAAGGAGCTGTACCGGTACTACCTGCCCTATCCGCTGGTGCACCTGCGTGAGTCCAACGCGGAGCACCGGGCCCTGGTAGAGGCGGTGCGCCGGGCCGACCCGGCCGCCGCGGCGGAGGTCGCCCGGCGCCACGTCCAGACCCTGCACGAGAGCATGTTCATGCACTTGTTGGGGGATTCCTGACCGGGTTACGTTGCCGAAGGCAACTATTGGTCGGTGTGAAGCGAGGGATCGTGACGGCAGTCGTGCAGGGCCACTGCGCCCCGGGGTTCGAGAACGTCCGCGCCGAGTTCGCGCGCAACTTCGCCGAGCGCGGCGAGGTCGGCGCCTCGCTCGCGGTGACGCGCGACGGTGAGTTCGTGGTGGACCTGTGGGGCGGGTACGCCGACGCCGCCCGCAGCCGCTCGTGGGAGCGCGACACCCTGGTCAACGTCTTCTCCACCAGCAAGGGCATGACCGCGCTCTGCGCGCACCTGCTGGCCGACCGCGGCGAACTCGACCTCGACGCACCCGTAGCCCGCTACTGGCCGGAGTTCGCGCAGGCGGGCAAGGCCGAGGTCCCGGTGCGCTGGCTGCTCTCCCACCGTGCGGGTCTGATCGCCCCGCGCGAGCCCCTGGTATCCGACGACGTCTACGACTGGGAGAAGACCTGCGCCGTCCTGGCCGCCACCGAACCGTGGTGGCAGCCGGGCACCGCGCAGGGCTACCACGCCGTCAGCTTCGGCTTCCTGGTCGGCGAGGTCGTCCGCCGGATCACCGGCGCCTCGCTCGGCACGTTCCTGCGTACCGAGATCACCGAACCGCTCGGCGCCGACCTGTACATCGGCACGCCCGAATCCGAGCACGCCCGCTGCGCCGAGCTGATCACGACCGGCGCGGGCGGCAGCCTGCGGCAGGTGTTCCCCGGCATGCCCGAAGGGCCCTTCACCTCGCTGGACGCGCACCCCCTGGCCGGCGTGGCCGCGGCCATGGGGCACCTGCCGATCGGCGACGTGAACAGCGCCCGCTGCCGCAGCGCCGAGATCCCCGCCGCCAACGGCAACGCCACCGCGCACGGCCTGGCCACGGTCTACGGCGCCCTCGCCGCCGGCGACCTGGTCGGCCCCGGCACCCTGGCGGCGATGCGCGCGCAGCAGAGCCGGGACGACGAGCAGGACCTGGTGCTCAGCGCCGCCGCGCCGGAGCGGCTGCCGTTCGCCTGGGCGGCCGGGTACATGCTCAACTCCTACGGCTACTTCGGCCCCAACCGCGACTCCTTCGGCCACGGCGGCGCGGGCGGCTCGCTGGCCTTCGCCGACCCGGAGAACCGGCTCTCCTACGCGTACACGATGAACCGCTTCGGCGGCAGCACGACCGGCGGCGACACCCGCACCCTCCAGCTCGTCGAGGCGGTGTACGCGGCCCCGCCGCTGAGCGGGAAGGCGTAGCGCCCGGCCCGTCGCCCACCGGCCGCCCGGCGGGGTGGGAAGCGGGGCCTCCGGGTTAATCTGCCGGAAAGAGCGGACCAGCACGGGGGAGCGGGGAGGGCGCCCCCATGCCGGTTATGGACCCGGGGGAGCGGCGTGATGCTGCCGGTCCGCGCGACAACGCACTTACTGCGGCGGGCGGTTGTCCCCGGGAGCGGTGTCTTGAGGCGTTGGCGGAGGTCGCCCGGGCCCTGTTGTCGGGAGCACCGGCGGCCGAGGTGCTGCGGCTGATCGCCCGGCGCGGCGGCGAGCTGGTGCACGCGGACTCGGTTGCGGTGCTGCTGCCGGACGACGGTACGGGGGAGCTCGCCGTCGCCGTGGCCCACGGCGACGGGGGCGCGGGGCCCGAGGCCACCGTGGAGCTGCCGTGGGGCGGGCAGGCGCGTGGGGCGCTGCGGCTGGGCCGGGCACGTGGGCGGCAGCCGTTCTCCGCGCGTGAGGTGGAGTTGCTCTCCCGTTTCGTGGCGGAGGTGGCGCTCGCGCGGGAGCTGGATCGGCGGCGCCGGGAGGCCGAGCAGGTCGAGGTGGTGCGCGAGCGCGACCGGATCGCCCGGGACCTGCACGACCTGGCGATCCAGCGGCTGTTCGCGACGGGGATGGCGCTGCAGGGCGTGGAGCCGCTGATCGACCGGCCGGAGGCGGCGCGGCGGATCGGGCGGGCGGTGAACGACCTGGACGAGACCATCAAGATCATCCGGTCGGCCGTGTTCGGGCTGCGGACGGCGGCCGAGCCGCGGGACGGCGCCGGGCTGCGCCGGCGGGTGCTGGACGTGGCGGGCTCGGCGGGGGAGGCGCTGGGCTTCGCGCCGGCGCTGCGGATGGACGGGCCGCTGGACACCGATGTACCGGCGGCCACGGCCGGGCAGGTCGTGGCGGTCCTCGCCGAGGCGCTGAGCAACACCGCCCGCCATGCGCACGCCCGCCGGGTGGACGTCGCCCTGACCGTGGCCGACGACGTGGTGCTGAGCGTCACGGACGACGGGGTGGGCCTGGCCGGGCACGCGGGCGCGTACGGTGACGCACCGTCGGAAGGCGGCCTGGCGAACCTGCGGTGGCGGGCCGGGCTGCTCGGCGGCCGCCTGCTGCTGACGACGCCGCCCGGCGGCGGTACGCGCCTGGTCTGGCGCGTACCGCTGCCGGACGGCAGCCGGTCATGACCGGGGCGGGCCCGCCGCCCCGCGTTCCGTCACATCTCGCGGGCCGGGTTGCCGGCCCAGCGGGCGTGCGGCGGCACTTCCTCGCCCTTCATGAGGAAGGAGTCGGGCCCCAGCACCACGCCGTCGCCCACGGTCACGCCGTAGTGGACGAGGGTGCCGGCCCCCAGGGTGCAGCCGTTCCCGAGCGTGGAGCGGTCGGACTTGAACGTGCCGTCCTCCTGGGAGTGGCACTGGATGACGCTGCTGATGTTGAGCGTGCAGTCGTCGCCGATGGTGACGAGCGTCCGCTCGGGCATCCTGGCGCCGTCGTCGAAGAGCCGCCGCCCGAGCCGGACCCCCAGCAGCCGCCAGAACAGGCCCTTGAACGGCGTGCCGTTCAGCAGCCGCAGCTCCATCGCCTGGTGCTTCCAGAACCGTTCGTGCTGCCAGAAGTGCGGGTGGTAGATGGAGCAGAAACGCGGGCTCTGCGGCCGGAACCTGGTCGAGGCACGCTCGGCGAGCGCGGTGAACCCGAGCGTGAACGCCAGGGTGAGGACGGTGGCCGCGGCGAACGCCAGCGCGCCGACCGACGCGTAGAGACCCGCGGCCGCGCCCGCCAGCAGCAGTACGCCGAAGAGGTGGATCCACCGGGCGAACAGGAACGAGGCCAGCGTGACGGCGTTGTGCCGGTTCTTGCGGGTGAGCTGCCGGCGCAGCTCCGCACCGCTCCGCAGGTGGTCGAAGGTGGCGTCGCGCTCGACGGAGCGCGGGATCTCGAAGCTGGGGGACCCCAGGAGCCCCACACCCTCCCGCACCTCCCCGTCGATCGGGACCATGACCTTGGTCGCGAGCAGGCAGTTGTCGCCCGTCCGGCCCCCGGCGGGGTAGGCCACCTGGTTGCCGAGGAAGTTGTGCGGGCCGATCGCCACCCGCGTGACGCGGAAGGACGTACTGGAGTAGTCCGCGTTGATGACCGACAGGCCGTCGGCGACCATCGTGCCGGTGCCGATGGTGGTCAGGTACGGGTTCTCGTGTTTGACGTCGGTGCCGAAGTTCGAACCGGTCTGCTCCACCTGCGACAGGTCGTACCCGATGCCGCGCAGGTACTGGACGACGAGCGAGCTGTCACCGGCGAGGCGCATGAAGAACTTGTTGTTGGTCAGGCGCGCGATCGCCCGGTGCACCGAGTAGTGGAAGCCGTACAGCGGATAGACCTTGTCCGGCTTCAGGAAGAGGTTCAGCAGCCGGGGAACGGTGGTCACGAAGAGGAGCCCGAAGAGCAGCGAACCGAAGAAGAGCACGAAGGACGCGGCCAGCGCGTCACGGTAGAACACCCAGCTCGTGAAGGTCAGCGGCTCCGTGCTCAGCACCGATTTCAGCTGCGGCACCTGCGAGACCAGCAGGTCGGCGCCGCTCAGCATCAGCGGCACGTAGACGAGCAGCGCGGTCAGCAGCTGGGCCAGGCTGTAGGAGACCCGGCTCATTGTGCTGCACCGGGCGGGGCCGGTCCGCCGGTAGTTCGTGTCCGTCGGCTGCCCGGGAGTGCCGTGCCGGCGTTCCCCCGCGGGCACGGCCTGCCCGGCGTGCAGCGACGAGGCGTGGCCGAGCTGCGCCCCGTCGCCCATCGAGACGTCGATGTCCAGCACCGTGCTCTCGCTGATGTACACGTCCTTGCCGAGGGTCACGGGACCGGTGCGGATCCAGCCCGCTTCGGCCCGGTAGCACGTGAGGAACGCTTCCTTGCGGATGACCGTGTTGTCGCCGACGGTCAGCAGGTCGGTGCAGACGGGCACGTGCTTGGAGAGGATCGCGACCCGGCTCCCGATGTGCGCGCCCAGTGCCTTGAGGTAGAGCACGTACAGCGGCGAACCGGCGAACAACACCAGCGGGTTGAGCTGAATCAACGTCCTGACCAGCCAGAACCGGACGTATGCCAGGCTCCAGATGCGGATCCGCTGTGGCTTCCACCGGCCGATGAGCAGCCACTTGGCCAGGATCGGCAGGACACACATGCCGAGGAAGACCGCCCCGCCGAACAGGACCGTGCGCACGTAACCGCCGAGCAGCCCCGAGCCGGCCGCGATCCAGTCGTAGCCGACGGCGAGGACGAGGGCGGTGACGTAGGCGTAGCCCAGGAACAGCAGCAACTGCAGGGCGCCGCACATGACATAGCGTGCGGTGCTCGGCGTGGCCGGCTCCGGCGGGGCCGGTACGTCGGTCACCACCACGTCCGGGACGGCGGGTGCGGGCGCCGGGGCGTCGAAGGCAGCGGCCAGGCTGCGGATCGTCGGGTACCGGTAGATGTCCTTCATGGACACCGTCGGCAGGTCGTCGCGCTTCCTGAGCCGGGCGCAGAATTGCGCCATCAGCAGCGAATCGGCGCTGAGGTCGTCGAAGAAGTGGCTGTCGAGCGGTACGTGCTCGACGTGGACGACGGCGGCCAGCACGTCGGCGAGGAGACTTTCGGTGCCGGCCGTCGTGGCGACGGACGGCTCGCGTGGGGCGGTTGACGGTTCCGCCAGGTCGGTAGCCGTGACCTGGGCGTTCTTTCCCACCACATGAACTCCTTGAGAGTAACGATCGAGCGGGCGGGCGAGGGCGGAGTGGAGGCGTCCACTCGCCCGCGGGTTGGGGGGCCGGTCCCTCGGGGTCCGGGGGTGCGGTGGGGGAAGCCCCCGGGGCCGGAGGAGAAGTACGGGGCGGCGGGGAGGGCCGCGTACCGGAGCCGCCGTGCGCCGACGGCGGCAGCACGCGTCCGTCAGGACCGCCGCTCCCGAACGATGGCTGTCACCGGGACACCACCGGCCGCGCGGTAGGTCTGGGGACCCGCCCGGCCGGGTACATGCCCGGTGATACCTGCGGCAGTGCGCTGTGCGTCGTCACGGCCCACAGTCTTCAAAACGGACGGGATTCAACCGATCCGCCAAGTTTCCGGAGCCGCCCCGCCGGGCGGCCGGAGCCGTTCCGCCGACCGGCCGGGCCGGCCCCGCCGACCGGCGGGAGCCGCCCCGCCGCATGGCGGGAACCAGCCGCGGGCACCCGGAAGCCGCAGTTCAACGTGGTACACATCGGGCGGTGTCCCGAGGCGAGTGGAGCACGCGTGATCCGGGTACTGGTGGTCGACGACGAGGCCCTGATCCGTACGGGCTTCCAGCACATCCTCGGCGCGGCCGACGACATCGAGGTCGTGGCGGCGGTCCACGGGGGCCAGGCGGTCCGGTCCGTACGGGAGTTACGGCCGGACGTCGTGCTGCTCGACATCCGGATGCCGGACGTGGACGGGCTCACCGTTCTGGCCGACCTCCGCAGCCTGCGGCAGCCGCCGGTGGTCGCGATGCTCACCACCTTCGACACCGACGAGTACGTGGCGGCAGCGCTGCGCTCCGGAGCCGACGGCTTCCTCCTCAAGGACACCGACCCCGAACAACTCCCGCACCTGATACGTACGTTGGCGGCCGGCGGTGTCGTCCTGTCCGCCACGGTCACCCGCACGGTCGTCAACGGCTTCCTGGACAGCGGCCCCGACGAGCCCGCCGTACGCGGCGTGGCCCGGCTGACCGACCGCGAACGCGCCGTGCTCCGGCTCGTCGCGGACGGGCTGTCCAACGCCGACATCGGGACGCGGATGCACCTGAGCACCGGCACGGTCAAGGACCACGTGAGCACCATCCTCACCAAACTGGAGGTGGGCAGCCGGGTCCAGGCCGCTCTGCTCGCCGAACGGGCGGGACTCCTCAGGACCCCGCGGGCCGGGGAGGCCACATGAGGACCCGGGAAGCACAGCCGATGCTCAGATCCGGCCGCCCGCTGGGCCTGCTGAAGTCCCGCCGGCCACCGGTGCTGCTGCTGGACACCGCCCTCATCGTCGCCGTCCTGCTGGACGCCTGGGCCCACTACGAACCGGACGACCCGTGGGGCACCGCCTTCTCCCTGCTCGCCGCCTTCTCCCTCGCGCTGCGCCGCCGTCTGCCGCTCACCACCTTCCTGCTCACCCTGCCGGCGCTCGTCATCGCTGACGCCAAGTACGCCTCGCTGGCGGCGCTGTACACCTTCGCCTCGCTGACCCACCGCCGCGTACTGCTCGCCATCTGCGCCCTGACGGTCGTGGCGGGCCATGTCGTGCCCTGGCCGTACCCGGAGTACGACGACTACCAGGACACCTCGACCCTGATCCACGTCGGGTACAAGCTGGCGATGGCCGCCGCACCCGTCTTCCTCGGCCAGCTCGTCCAGGCCCGCCGGGACCTGTCGGTGCGGCTCGCCGAGATCTCCGAGGCGCGCGACCACGAGCGGCTGCTGCTCGCGCAGACCGTCCTCGCCAAGGAACGCGCCCAGCTCGCGCGGGAGATGCACGACGTGGTCTCCCACCAGGTCAGCCTGATCGCCGTACGGGCCGGGGCGCTCCAGGTCGGCACCCGCGACCCGGCGGTGAAGGAGGCGGCGGCCACCATCCGGCGGCTCAGCGTGCAGACCCTGGAAGAACTGCGGCACATGGTCAGCGTGTTGCGTGCCTCGGGCAGCCGGCCGACCGAACTGACCCCGCAGCCCTCCCTCGCCGACCTCCAGCGCCTGGTCAGCTGCAGCGGCATCGAGGCGGAGCTGAAGACCGATCTGCCCGAGGGGCTGCCGCCGACCGTCCAGCGGGCCGTCTACCGCACCGTCCAGGAAGCCCTGACCAACGTGCGCAAGCACGCCCCGGGCGCCACCGCGACCGTCCGCATCCACTCCGAGGGCGGCACCCTGCACGCCGTCGTCACCAATACGGCCCCCACCCGCCCGGCGCTGCCGCTGCCCAGCGCTTCCCACGGCCTGGTCGGCCTGCGCCAGCGGGCCGAACTCCTCGGCGGCACCGTCACCGCCGGCCCCACGGACGAGGGCGGCTACCGGCTCCACCTGGAGCTGCCGACCGAGGGCCGGCCGGGAGCGGGCGGGCAGCGCTGAGCGGCCGGCGGCCGGCTACGGCGCGTCGTGCAGCATGGCGCGGGCCCGGTCGATCAGGGCGCGCGCTGCCGGGCTGCGCGGCCCGTCGGCCCGCCAGGCGAACACCAGACGCCCGCGCAGCGCGGGCGGATCGATCCTGACCGTCCGCAGCCGGCCGGCCGAGGCCTCGGCGGCGACGCCCGGGAGGATCGCGGTCCCCAGCCCGCGTGCGGCGAGCTGGGCGAGGACCTCCGGCTTGCTCGCCTCGAAGGCGATCTCCGGCGTGAAACCCGCCGCCGCACAGGCCTCGTCGAGCCGGGTGCGCAGGCCCGTGCCGCGCGGCAGGCTGATCAGCGGGCGGCCGCGCAGGGTGTCGAGCGAGATGACGGAGTGCACGGCCAGTTCGTGGTCGGGACCGACCGCCGCGACGAGCGGCTGGTCGTCCACCACGATGATCTCCAGGCCGGCCGGGGTGTCGCTCCCCACGCTGACGATCGCCGCGTCCAGCCGGCCCGTCCGCAGGTCCTCCATGAGCGCGTCCGACGTGGCTTCGGACAGCGTGATGTCGACCGCGGGGTGGGCTTCGTGGAACTCCGCCAGCAGTCCGGGGAGATCGACGTGGTGCGAGGTCACGGTCCCCACGGCGACATGCCCGCGCAGCAGCCCGGTCAGCTCGTCGACGGCCGCCCGTGCCCCGTCCACCGCGGCGAGCGCCGCCCGCGCGTACGGCAGGACGGCCGCGCCCACCTCGGTGAGCCGCACCGCCCGCCCCGAGCGGTCCAGCAGCTCCTGGCCCAGCTCCCGCTCCAGCCGCCGGATCTGCGCGCTCACCCCCGGCTGGGCGACATGCAGCCTTTCCGCGGCCCGGGTGAAGTTCCGCTCCTCGGCCACGGCGACGAAGTACTGCAACTGATGAAGCTCCATGACCGCGCAGTCTAGCCCTCCATAACCACTGCTTCTGATCGGCATACTCACCATCTCTTGGACTTCTCATCGCCGCCGGACGAGAGTTGAAGACACGCGGAACCGACCGGCCGCGGAAACGAGAAGGAGACCGTCATGACCGAGATCCGTGAACGCGCCGCCACCCCGGAGGACCTGGCCCGGCTCTTCGTGGAGCGGGCCAACGCCCGGGACGCCGAAGGGCTCGCCGAGCTGTACGCGCCCGACGCCGTCCTCGCCTTCCCGCCGGGCTCCGCCACCGTGGGCCGGGACGCGATCCGCGCCGTGTGCGAGTGGCTGGTGACGCACGCGCCGCCGGCCTTCGAGGCGGAGGAGCCGCTGCCCACGCTCCGGTACGGCGACCTCGCCCTGACCTCCACCCGGCCCGCCGACGGCACGGGCGGCCGGGTCCAGGTCGCGCGCCGGCAGCCGGACGGCACCTGGCTGCGCATCATGGACCGCCCGGAGACGCCCACGGCCGAGGCCGGACGATGACCGTCCTCATCGCCGGAGCCGGGATCGGCGGCCTCACCGCGGCGCTGAGCCTGCACGCCGCCGGGATCGACGCGCTCGTGGTGGAGAGCGCCCGCGAGGTCCGCCCGCTCGGCGTCGGGATCAACCTGCTGCCGCACGCGGTACGCGAACTCACCGAACTGGGCCTCGCCGACGACCTCGCGGCGCTCGGCGTGGCCACCGCCGAGAACGTCTACAGCGACCGGACCGGCCGGCGGCTCTTCACCGACCTGTGCGGCAGGGCTCAGGGCTACCACTGGCCCCAGTACTCCATCCACCGCGGCGAGCTGCAGCTGCTGCTCCTCGCCGCGGTCCGCGAGCGGCTGGGCGCCGACGCGGTCCGTACCGGAACCCGCCTGGTGGACTTCGAGGAGCGGGCGGGCGGCGTGCGGGCCCGGCTCCTGGACCGGGCGACCGGGGAGGAGCGGGAGCACGAGGCCGCCGCGCTCGTCGGCGCCGATGGCCTGCACTCGGTGGTCCGGGCCCGGCTGCACCCGCAGGACGGCCCGCTGCGGTGGTCGGGCATCCGGATGTGGCGCGGGGTGACCGAGGCGCCACCGTTCCTCACCGGCTCCTCGATGACCGTTGTGACCGGTGGGGACGCGCAGCTGGTCGCGTACCCGATAGGCCGCGGTCGCATCAACTGGGTCTGCCTGGTCCGGGTGGCCGAGCCGCAGCCGCTCACCGAGGACGCCGGATGGAACAGTGCGGGCCGCCCGGCCGACGTCCTGCCCCATGTCGCGGACTGGCAGCTCGGCTGGCTCGACGTACCGGGTCTGGTGGCGGGCAGCGACGTCCTCCTGCAGTACCCCATGGTCGATCGCGACCCGTTGCCCACGTGGGGGCGCGGCCGGGTCACCCTGCTCGGTGACGCCGCGCATCCGATGTACCCCGTCGGCGCCAACGGCGGGTCCCAGGCCGTCGTGGACGCCCGCGTGCTCGCCCACGAACTCGCGTGGGCCCCCGGCGTACCGGAGGGCCTGGCCCGCTACGAGGCCGCGCGCCGCGACGCGACCGCGGCCGTCGTCCGGGCGAACCGCGAGATGCACCGGGCCATCGGGCGGGCCCCGCAGGAGCTGGCCCGCATCACCGGCACCTACCGCCACGCCACCGGCAGCGACGTGGCCGTACTCAACTCCCGTTCCTCACTGACGCCTTGATGAGGCACTGGCGCCTTGATGAGGCCGGAGTGACGCCTTGACGGTGCCCGAGGGGGTCGGCCGGTCGCCGTCAGGCCGTACGGAAGCTCGTGGCGGCCTGCTGGACGCGGAGCCGCTCCAAGGTCTCGGCCTGGCGGTCGGCGCGCTCCAGCAGGTCGTCGAGCCGGGCGGCGTCCAGCCGGGCGTCGGTCTCCGCCAGCTCGCGCAGCGTCCGCCAGCCCGCCGCCTTGCCCGCCACGCCCAGCCGCAGCACCTCCAGCTCCAGGAGCGGGCTGAGCGGCGAGCGGGACAGCAGCCGGCGGTTGCTCTTCAGCCGGCCGACCTTCTCGGCGGCCCAGCCCGCACCGGCCTTGTAGCCCCGGGCGCGGATGCCGAGGTCCTTCATGATGCGCAGCAGGGCCGCCCGGTCCGCGGTGATCTCGGCGGCCAGCGCCTTGAGGGTCTCCTCGGGCGCGGCGGCCACGGAACTCCTGGCCAGCCGGCGCGCCAGCTCCGTACCGAACGTCGCCCCGGCCAGATGGTCGTTGAGGTACACGCCGAGCAGCGCGAGCCGGTCGTCTCGCGGGCCGCGCGGCACGGAAGGGGACACGGTGCGCTTCGTCATGCGGCCACGGGTACCCCCGGGTACCGCGCATATCCTCGGTCCATGGCTGCTCTCACCGATCAGGTGTTCCCCGGTCACGTCGCCGACCGGCTCGCCGCCCTGCCCACCGTGCAGGCCGTCACCCTCGGCGGCTCCCGTGCCCAGGGCACCCACACCCCGGACAGCGACTGGGACTTCGCGCTCTACTACCGCGGCGCCTTCGACCCCGCCGACCTGCGCGCCGTCGGCTGGGAGGGCGAGGTCTCCGAGGTCGGCGACTGGGGCGGCGGCGTGTTCAACGGCGGTGCCTGGCTGACCATCGACGGCCGGCCCGCCGATGTCCACTACCGGGACCTCGACGTCGTCGAGCACGAATTGGCAGAGGCGCGGGAGGGCCGCTTCCACTGGGAGCCGCTGATGTTCCACCTCGCGGGCATCCCCAGCTACCTCGTGGTCGCCGAACTGGCCGTCAATGAGGTGCTGCGCGGCGAACTGCCCCGCCCCGCCTACCCCGAAGCGCTGCGCGCCACGGCACCCTCGGTGTGGCGCGGCCGGGCGGAGCTCACGCTCCGGTACGCCAGGGGCGCGTACGCCGCGCGCGGCCGGGCCACCGAGGTGGCCGGCGCCCTCGCCACGGCCGGCATGCAGACCGCGCACGCCGTGCTCGCGGCGCGCGGCGAGTGGACCACCAACGAGAAGCGACTCCTGGAACAGGCGGGACTCCGCGGCCTCGACACGCTCGTCGCCGCCCTGCGCCCGGACCCGCAGCACCTCATGGACACACTCACCGAGGCGGAGACGCTGTTCGGTGCCGCGGTGTGAGGGGCCGGAGGGCCGCGGGCCGGTGTGCGGCTAGTCCGTGGCCTTGCTGAACTTCCACTGGCCGGTGCCCTTGCCGCGCGTGGCGGATTCCGTCGTGGACACGCCGTACTTGCCGCCGGAGCTGCCGTCGGCGTGCCCGTTGGTGTCGAGGTAGCCGCCCTTCCAGGAGTTGTAGCCGTTCAGCAGGTGGAGGTGGTCCCCGTACTTCAGCACATCGGCCATGGTCGCTCTTCCCTCGGTCAACGGGATGGGGCACCGTGGGCGAACGGTGTGAGGGTGGCCAATCAGCGGGCGGGGCCCCGGGTAGCGGCGGAACAGGTCAACGGCGGGACGGCCGGGATCAAGCGCTCAGGTGTGCGATGAGCCGGTCCACGAAGGCGCGCTGGGCCGTGACGAGGCGTTCTCCGATCCGGTCCGGGGCGTACCACGCCACGCGGTCGATCTCGGGAAAGGAGCGGGTGACGCCGGAGCCCCTGGGCCACTCCGTCTCGAAGGTGCCGGGCACGATCGCGCCGGGTTCGAGGTCGGCCTCGGCGGCCCAGCAGGTGACCGTCTTGCCGCCCGACTGGCGGACCTCGCCCAGGGGGACGTACGGCCCGTCCGGCGGGGGCAGGCCCAGCTCCTCCTCGAACTCCCGCCGGGCGGCCGTCAGCGGTTCCTCCGGCGGTACGTACTCGCCCTTGGGCACCGTCCACGCGCCGGCCGTACGGCGGGCCCACAGCGGCCCGCCCATGTGGGCCAGCAGCACCTCGATCCCGGTGCCCGCGCGGCGGTACAGCAGCAGTCCGGCGCTCCGCTTCCCGGTCATGACGGCGGCGCACCGTGGGCCGCGAGGACGCTCTTCACCGTGTCGGCCTCCTCGGGCCTCTTGTCCTCCCGGTACCGCACGACCCGGGCGAACCGCAGGGTCACCCCGGCCGGGTAGCGGGTGGAGGTCTGGAGGCCGTCGTAGGCGATCTCCACGACCAGTTCCGGGCGTACGGTCACCACGTACCCGCTCTCGTCCACGGCCAGCTCCCGCAGCCGCTCGGTCTGCCAGGCCAGTACGGCGTCCGTGAGGCCCTTGAAGGTCTTGCCGAGCATGACGAAGGAGCCGTCCTCCGCGCGGGCCCCGAGGTGGAGGTTGGACAGCTTCCCCGCGCGGCGGCCGTGCCCCCACTCGGCGGCCAGGACGACGAGGTCCAGGGTGTGCACCGGCTTCACCTTGAGCCACGAGGCGCCGCGCCGCCCCGCACTGTAGGGCGCGGCGAGCCCCTTCACGACGACGCCTTCGTGGCCGCGGCGCAGGGTCGCCGCCCAGAAGTCCTCCACCGCCTCCATGGCCGCCGCGTCGCCGGGCTCCCGGGCCACGACCCGGCGGACGCGCATCGGCTCGGGCACGAAGCGGGCCAGCTCCGCGTGGCGCTCCTCGAAGGGCAAATCCATCAGATCGCGGTCGCCGGCGTACAGGACGTCGAAGAACACCGGTGACAGCGGCAGCGCGGCCTGCGCGGCGGCCACGTCCACCCGGGAGCCGAAGCGCCCGGCGGTGCGCTGGAAGGGCAGCGGCCGGCCGTCCGCGTCCAGCGCGATGACCTCGCCGTCGAGCACGAAGCGGGTGGCGGGGAGGGTCAGCGCGGCCTCGACGACCTCGGGGAGCCGGTCGGTGACGTCGTCCAGGGTGCGGGTGTGGACACGGACGTCGTCGCCGTCGCGGTGCACCTGTACGCGGATGCCGTCGAGCTTCTCCTCCACGGCGCAGGGGCCCAGCTTGGCGACCGCCTCGGCCGGTGACTTCGCGCTCTGCGCGAGCATCGGGCCGACCGGTTGCCCGACGGTGAGCCGGAAGCGGGCCAGCGCGGGCGGCCCGTCGGCCAGCAGGGTCCGCGCCACCTCCTGGAGCCCGCCCAGCATCACGGCCCGGCGGACGTCGGCGGCCGGCGCGTCCGTGGCCGCCGCGAGCGCTTCGACGGCGAGCGCGTCCAGCGCGCCCTGGCGCACCTCGCCGGTCAGCAGGCCGGTCAGGAGGCGCTGTTCCGGCTCGGTGGCGGCGGCGAGCAGTTCCTGCACCAGCCGCCGGCGTTCGCTCTGCGAACCGGCCCCGGTGACCCCGGACAGTTCGGTCAGCGCCGCGTCGACGCCCCGCACGGTGAGCGTGGCCTCGGCGGCCGGGGGAGCGGGGTCCTGCAGTGCGGTCCAGCCGATGCCGATCCGCCCCTGGGGCAGCCGCCCGGCGAGATACGGGATGACGACCGGTACGTCCTCGGGCGCGGCCTCCCGGAACAGCTCGGCCAGCAGCGCGACCTTCTTGGAACGCGCGGAGGTCGAGGCGACTTCTCGGGACACGCGGGCAAGATGGGCCAGCAGCATACGGCCATCCTGCCTCGCACGGCCGGGCCACGCCTCCGGGCGGGAGCGACCGGCGTGCCGGATCCGGGCGGCGGGCGTCACGACGTTATCCCGCCAAAAGTTGGCGGGACCGCCTGCTTCACCCTCCATGGAGATTGCCATTCATTGACACTTGCTTGGCGAATCTTTTACCTTCAAGTCGTGCGGCAAAAGCGCACGTCAGCGCCGCATGTCCAGCTCACGCTCCACCTCACGGAGGTTCGCATGGAACAGCTCATCAAGAAGATGGCCCAGGACGACGTCTGGCAGGGCTGGGTCGCCGCCAACTCGGCGCAGAAGGCGGACAAGGACGGCTGCATCAGCGCGTCCCCGAAGAGCGGCTGCATCAGCGCGACGAAGACCGGCTGTATCTCCTGACCCGTCGCCGCCCGGCGTTCCGGGGCCGGCCGGCGGTGGCGCAGTCGCGCCGCCGGCCGGCCCCGGCACCGGTCCATGAGCACTGTTGAGGTTTCCCTTGAAGGTTTCCCCGGACGGTCAGCCGACGGCCGACGTCATCGCGCGCGTCAAGGACATCCCGATCTACCGCGACGCACTCGCGCGTGGTCATTTCCCCGTACTGGACAAGGCCGAGATCGCGCGCGGCTTCCCGGACAACTGGATGACACCGGCGCTCGCGGCCGCCCTCGACGCCGGCGAGGCGGAGTTCGTGCTCTCCACGGGCACCAACCACGCCCGCATGCAGATCATCCGGCCCCCGTACTTCCTCCTGAAGTCCTACTACCGGCTGTGGAGCGCACACCCGGACATCAAGGAGACCTGGGAAGCGGGCTGCCGCCGCGTCTCGCTGACGACGGTGCTCGCCACGGAGCACGTGGCCCGGGTGAACGCGAAGAAGCGCGGTGAGGAACCGCGGCCCGACCCGCGTCCCGAGGACCGCCGCCTGGACGCCCGCACCTTCTACCTCAACACCCGCCTCGACCCCGCGCTCTGGGAGCGCGCCGACGTCGAGCGGATGCTCGCCGAGATGGAGGAGGCCCGGCAGGCGCATCCGCGCGGCTGGTACCACCTGGACTGCTCCGGCTACCACCTGGCGCACCTGCTGCAGAAGATCAGCAGGTGGGGGCTGTGGGACGCCTTCTCGCCCCCGGCGAGCATCGTCCACGCCTACGAATTCACGCCGGTCAACGTACGGCGGTATCTCCAGCAGCACTTCGCGTGCCCGATCATCGACCTCTTCGGCAGTACGGAGCTGGGCTACCTCTTCTACAGCGACCGCCGCGGCCGCTACCACCCCTACCTCGACGACATGGGCGTCGAGCTGGCGCCGGTCACCGAGGGCAGCGGGCTCTTCCACCTCATCGTCACCAGCGTGCGCAACCCCCACATGCCCCTGGTCCGCTACCGCTCCGGCGACTGCGCCCGCACCCTGGACGGCACCCCCGACCCGGCGAAGATCACGCAATTCTGCGGCCGGGAGAAGGAGCTGCTGGAGTCCCCCTCGGGCCCGGTGGCGCAAGGCGACCTGGACGCCCTCGTCGGCTCCGTCTCGCCCCATGTCTTCGTGCACCAGCTGCGGGTCCTCAGCCCCGCCGAGGCCGTGCTCGCGTACACCACGTTCGACGGCCGGCCCCTCGCCCCGCAGCAGGTGGCCGCGCTGGGCCACGGCGTCCGCGAACTGACCGGCCGCCGCTGCGTGCTCGACCACCGCGACCACATCGCCATCGGAAAGTCGGGGAAGTACGCCTGGCTCGCCAGGGACGGAAAGTGAGCAGGGACGGAAAGTGAGAGGGACCATGACCACGAAGACGCAGGTGACCGAGGAAGACCTCGTGGCGCTGCTCGGCCCCGCCCTGTACACGGAGCTGGTCGACCACTTCGCCGCCTCGGGCGGAGCACCGCGGGAGTACACCGAGCGGCAGGCCCTGGAGTGCCTGCGCTACCTCTACCTGATCTCCAAGTACCCCGAGGAGCTGAGCGGCCTGTTCCTCCCCGTGGAGCAGGAGATCGACGAGTTCTGGCACTACCTCATCCTGCAGACGCGCGAGTATCGCTACCTCTGCGAGGAGCGGCTGCCGGGCAAGTTCTTCATCGAGCACCGCAGCATTCCGTACGAGGAGTACCAGCAGGAGCCCGGCCGCGAGCAGGCCGCCGAAGAGGCGCTGCGCTGGATACCGCTGTACTGCCGGGAGTTCGGCCCCTTCGACGAGGGCGCGCTGCCGCACTGGACGGTCGTCCGGTTCCTGCACGAGCGGCTGGAGATGCCGCTGTCGGAGATCTCCGCACTGGAGCCGATGGCGGGGACGGCCACGTGACCGAAGGGACCGGTGCGGTGCCCGCCGCCCACGACCCACCGCTGCCGGTGGCGCCGACCGCCCCTGCCGTGTCCGTCGCCGCCGCCCAGCGGCGCGTCCTGACCGTCCTGGTGGTCTCGCAGGTCCTCAGCGGTGCGGGCCTGGCCGCGGGCATCACCGTCGGCGCGCTGCTCGCCGAGGAGATGCTCGGCTCCACGGGCCTCGCCGGACTCCCGAGCGCCCTGTTCACCGCCGGTGCGGCGCTGGGCGCGGTCGGCATCGGCCGGCTCTCGCAGCGCTGGGGCCGGCGCCCCGGCCTCGCGCTGGGGTACGCCGGTGGCGCCGCCGGCAGCCTCGGCGTCGTCGTGGCCGCCGCGACCGGCAACGCACCACTGCTCTTCGTCGCGCTCACGGTCTACGGCGCGGGTACGGCGACCAACCTGATGGCGCGGTACGCGGGTGCCGACCTGGCGGCGCCCGAGCGGCGCGGCCGCGCGGTGAGCACGGTACTGCTGGCCACCACGCTCGGTGCGGTGGCCGGTCCGCTGCTGGTGAGCGTGACGGGCGAGGTGGCGCACGGCTGGGGCATCCCCCGCCTCGCGGGCCCGTTCGCGCTGGCCACCGTCGCCTTCACGGCGGCCGCGCTCCTCCTGGCCGTGCTGCTGCGCCCCGACCCGCTGCGGCTGTCCCGCACGCTGGCGGAGGCGGCAGCAGCCCGAGAGCAGGCCGCAGCCGCAGGCCAGGGCCAGGCGCAGCCCGTACCCCCGAGCGCGGCCGACGCGCGCACCGAAGAGCCCCGTCACGCGGCGGGCGACGACCGGCCCGACCGGCGGTGCCTGCTCGGCGGTACGGCCGTCATGGTGCTCGGCCAGCTCGCCATGATCGCGATCATGACGATGACGCCGGTCCACATGCGGGCGCACGGCCACGGCACGGGCGACGCCGGACTGGTCATCGCCCTCCACGTCGGGGCGATGTTCCTGCCGTCGCCGCTGACCGGGCTGCTCGTCGACCGCGTCGGCCGGCTGCCGGTCGCGATCGCGTCGGGCATGACGCTGTTCGCCGCCGGGGCGGTCGCCGCGCTGGCTCCGGCCCACTCGGTGCCCGCGCTCGCCACCGCCCTCGTCCTGCTCGGCATCGGCTGGAACTTCGGGCTGATCAGCGGCACCGCCCTGGTCACGGACGCGCTCCCGGCAGCCACCCGGGCACGCACCCAGGGGGTGCTGGACGTGGGCATCGCCGTGGCCGGGGCCACCGGCGGGATGTCCTCCGGGCTGGTCGTGGTGGCGGGCGGCTTCCCGGTACTGGCCCTCGCGGGCGGTGTGCTGGCGCTGGCGATCCTCCCCGTCCTGGCGCTGACCGTAAGACGCCGCTCCGGCGCGGCGGTCGCGGCCCGGCGCCCACAAGGGGAGCCCGGGGCATGACCACGCCCCGTACCGCCGCCGGCCCGGTCATCCGGGGCCCGCGCCCGCCGCCCGTGCGGCGCCGGCCGTGCGCACCCCGCCCACCTGCGCGGACGTCACACCGACGATCATTGTTCCGCTATGCAATCCGCACCTGCCACACCTCTCCGTGGCACCCTCACCAACAGGAGACACCTCCCGTGGAATCCTTCATCCAGCACGCCCGGAACCTGAACGCCCGCATCGCCGAGCAGCCCGAGGAGCGGGAGGTCTTCGGCCGCCTCGCGGAGGGCCAGTCGCCGCAGGCCCTGTTCATCACCTGCTCCGACTCCCGGGTCATCCCCTCCCTGATCACCGGCGCGCGCCCCGGCGAGCTGTTCGAGCTGCGGACCGCCGGCAACGCCGTCCCCGCCTACCACGAGGGCATGGCCTGCTCGGAGGCCGCGACCATCGAGTACGCGATGCGGGTGCTGAAGGTGTCCGACATCGTGGTGTGCGGCCACTCCCACTGCGGCGCGGTGGGTGCGCGGGCACGCGCCGAGGACCTGAACGACGCGCCCGCCGTGCGCGACTGGCTCGCCCGGGAGTTCTCCGCCGAGCTGCCCCGGGACGACACCCCGACGGTCGCCGGTGCCGTCCAGCGCCACGTGTGCGAGCAGGTCGAGCGGCTGCGTGCCTACCCCTGTGTCCAGGAGCGCCTGGAAGCCGGTGAGGTGTCGCTGCACGGCTGGTTCTACGAGGTGCACACCGGTCTGGTGACGGCGCACGACCCGAAGGCCGACGCCTTCCTGCCCGTCTGACGCAGTCCTGCCCGTCCGGGGACGAGGCCACGATCGCCCGCACCCGCGCGGTGCGGGCACCAGCGGAGCCCCGGGGCAACGTTGCCCCGGGGCTCCGCCCGTTGTGCGCTCGGGGCCGAGGCGCCGTGCCACGGTCCTGCGGGGAACAGCCTGAAGGCCGAGCTCAGTCGCGTGTCCGGTCGGCGGGCTCGCGGCTGCCGCTCTTCGCCAGGCCGCGGCTGATCAGGTAGCCGATGCTGAGCAGCGTGACGTACAGCCATGCCTGGCCTGCGGGGAAGGGGTCCGGGCCGACGTCGGCGCCCACCACGGCGGAGGCGATGAGCACGGCCACCACCGCGGCCACGTAGACGAAGAATTCGGTGGTCTTGAAGGACGGCTTGGTCTCCGTACTGACCGGCCGTGCGGCGGTGTAGGTACTCCGCGGCATGCCGGATTCGGAGTACCCGGGGGACGAGGCTGCGGTCATGACGCGCCTGCCTTCTCATGTGGGTCGTCCGGCGGTCGCCGGATGCGGCTCACGCGTACCCGGGCGCCGGACACGGGAACGCCGTACGGCGGCCGTCCGCCGGCACCGTACCGCTGTCGGCCAGTGACCCGCCCACCGGGAGAGGCCCGCTGTGACGGGGCGGGCCGGCGAGGGCCGCCGCGGGGGCGGGAGGAGCGGCCGGGGACGGACGGGCCCGGGGGCCGAGGCGCAGTTTGTCCGAATCACTCCGCCGGGCAGGTGATCACCCGGACGGGTGCCGGGCGACCCGCTGCCGACAGTACCGGCAATAGGGACATTTCCGACATGTGTCTTCTCGTGTGGGACACTCGGCTTGTATCACATGCCCGTAGTTCACTGCCTGTAGTTCACGGTCCGGAGCCGAGAGGCGGCTGCCGCTTGGTAAGCCATGGCAAGACCGTGCGACAGGTGACCGGAGGTGCGATGTCCACGGGTTCAGGACGGCTGGCCGTCACTGTTCTCACCCAGTCCGCCGACTGCGCCGTGCTGCGCGTCAGCGGCGAGCTCGACCATGCCTCCGAAGCGTCGTTCCTCTCCTCGACCGGCGTGGTGCTGGCCGACGGCTACCGCTACCTCGTCCTGGACGTGGCCGCGCTCACGTTCTGTGACTCACGCGGCCTGAACTGCCTGCTCGCACTGCACTGGATCCTGCGCCGGCGGGAGGGCACCCTGCTGCTCGCGTGCGCCGGCCGGCGGCTGTCCGACCTCCTCACCCACACGGGCAGCGAAAAGCTGTTCCCGCAGCACCCCACGGTCAGCAAGGCCCTCGCCGCCCTCCCCGAGGAGTGCCGCCCCACCTGGCCGCCCGTGGCCGCGCACTAGCCAGGCGGCCGGCCCGCGCCCGACGGCGTACGGACGCGGCCAGGGTCGTCGGGTCGTACACGGCTCAGGCGAGCGTGACTTCGACCGGCAGTTTCTTGATGCCGTTGACGAAGTTGGAGCGGACGCGGGGGATCTCGCCGGTGACGCGGATGTCGGCGAGGCGAGGGATCAGCTCCTCGAACATGATCCGCATCTCGGTACGGGCGAGCAGGTTGCCCAGGCACAGGTGCGGGCTGCCCTTGCCGAAGGTGACGTGGTCGTTGTGCTGCCGGGTCACGTCGAAGTCGTAGGGGTTGCCGAAGACCTCCTCGTCGCGGTTGCCGGAGGCGTACCACATGACGACCTTGTCGCCTTCCTTGATGTGCTTGCCGCCGAGCTCGACGTCGCGGGTGGCGGTGCGGCGGAAGTGGTAGACGGGGGAGGCCCAGCGCAGGAACTCCTCGACCGCGGTGGGGATGAGGGAGGGGTCCTGCCGCAGCCGGTCGAGCTGGTCGGGGTTGTTGATCAGCGCGAGCACGGCGTGCGTGATGGAGTGCCGGGTGGTCTCGTTGCCGGCCACGACCAGCAGCAGGAAGTAGTTGTCGAAGTCCTGCGCGGAGAGTGGTACGCCGTCCCGCGGGGTCTGGTTGACCAGCCGGGAGACCAGGTCGGTGCCGTCGCCGCCGCGCCGCTGCCGGGCCAGCTCGCGCCCGTACGCGAAGACCTCCAGCGAGGCCGGGGAGCGGAACGGCAGATCGCGGTACCGCTCGCTCTCCTCGCTCTCCAGCAGCACGTCGGCGTAGTCGGGGTCGGTGTTGCCGATGATCCGGTTGCCCCAGTCGATGAGCTGCTGGTTGTCCTCCGGCGGCACGTCCAGCAGCCGGGCGAGGACGTTGATGGGGAAGTCGGCGGAGACCTCCCGCACGAAGTCGAAGCTGCCCTTGGTGAGCGCGGCGTCCAGCGTCCTGGCGGTCAGGCCGCGCAGGAAGTCGGCGTACTGGTTGATGACGCCGGCGCCGAACTGGCGCTGGAGGAGCCTGCGCATGGCGCGGTGGCGTACGCCGTCCAGCTCCAGGATCGAGGCGCGTTTCCTGATCTGGTCCTCGTCGACCTCTTCGAGGTTGACGAATTTGGTGGAGGTGAAGGTCTCCGCGTCGCGGTCGACGCGGGCGATGTCCTCGTGCCGGGTGACCGACCAGAAGCCGGAGTTGGGCGCCTCCTCCGGCTGCCAGTGGACCGGGTCCTCGTGGCGCAGGGTGTGGAACATCCGCCACGGGGTGACGCCGTCGGTGAAGTTGTCGAGGTCGGCGAGGTTCACCTCGTCCAGCGGCAGCGGCTCGTGAACGGCGGGCAGGCTGGCGGTCATCGATGGCTCCTTGCGGTGGCGGGTCGGTGCGGCCGTGTCACAGGTGGTAGGCGTACTCGGTGAACTCCCAGTCCGTGACGTACCGCTGGAAGCGCTGGACCTCGTCGCGCTTGTAGGCGAGGAAGGCGGCGGTGAAGCCCTTGCCGAGGACCTCGGTGAGCGCGGTGTCGGCCTCCAGGGCGTCGAGCGCCGCGGGCAGCGTCATCGGCAGGGTCGCGGCCCGGGCGGTGTCGTAGCCGTAGCCCTCCAGGGGCGCGGGCGGCTCCTGGCCGGCGCGCACGCCGAGCAGGGCCGCCGCGAGGGTGCCCGCGAGCAGCAGGTACGGATTGGCGCTCGCATCGGCGAGGCGCAGTTCGAAGCGGGTGCCGGCGCCGCGTTCGGGCGGTACGCGGACCATGGCGCTGCGGTTGTCCAGGCCCCAGTCGATCAGCCAGGGGGCGAGGGTGTCGGGGCCGAACCGCTTGTAGGAGTTGACCGTGGGGTTGAGCAGTGCGGTCAGTGCGGGGGCGTGCGCGAGGACCCCGGCGATGGCGTGCCGGGCGGTGCTGGAGAGCCCGTGCGGTGCGGCCGGGTCGTCGAAGGCGTTGTGTCCGTCGGCGTCCGGACAGGAGATGTGGACGTGGAAGCCGGAGCCGCCCTCGTCGACGAAGGGCTTGGCCATGAAGGTGGCCAGGCGCCCCTCGGTGCGGGCGAGTTCCTTGACGGCGGATTTGAAGCGGAAGGCCCGGTCGGCGGCGTCGAGGGCTGCCGAGTGGGTGAGGTTGATCTCGAACTGGCCGCTGCTGAACTCGTGGTTGCCCATGCTGGCGCCGATGCCCAGCCCGCGGAGTTGGCGGAGGGTGCGCAGGAGGTGGCCGCCGGGGTCGCCGCGGCGGCCCGCGGTGTAGACGTTGCCGGGCGCCTCGGCGTACCGCTTCCAGCCGGTGGGGGACTCGGGGGCCGGATCGCAGAGGAAGTACTCCAATTCGGGCCCGGCGACGGGGGCCAGACCTTGGCCGGTGCACTGGTCGAGCACGTGGCGCAGCAGGTCGCGGGGTGATTCGGGGGCGGGGGAGCCGGTGGCGGGGGCGATCACGTCGCCCAGGCACGTGGCGACGCCGGGCTCCCAGGGCAGCGGGGTGAGCGTGCTCAGGTCGGGGTGTACGGAGATGTCCGGCAGTCCGGCGTCCAGGCCCCCCTCGACCTCGACGACGTCGCCCTGCGGGCTCGTGTGGTACACGGCCCGGCAGAAGGCGAGGCCGTGTGCGCAGGCGGTGGGGAGGTGTTCGAGCAGCACGTCGCGGGCGCGGTCGGTGCCGATGAGGTCGGGATAGGTCACCCGGACCACGTCGACGCCGTCGGCGGCCAGGCGGTCCATGTGCTGCCGGACCTGGGGGGATTCGGGAGCGCTCACCAGTGTCTCCTCAGAGGGGCGGGAACGGTGGCGGGGAGAGGGACCGGGGCCGCGCTGGGGGAACCCGTGCCTCATTTGAAGCCAAACGGTAGGGAGCGACCGGAGGGGCCGCAAGGGGCGGGCGGCAAAAATTTATCCATACGGACAGGTCTTGACCCGGTGCCGGCCGCTCCCTACCTTGTTTGAGGTCAAACGAGTTAGGAATCCGCATCCTCAGGAGGGCCGGCCATGAAGGTCGTCGTCGACATGAACAAGTGCCAGGACCACGGCCAGTGCGTCTTCGCGGCGCCCGAGGTCTTCCGGCTCGACGAGGGCGGACGGCTCGCGTACGTCAGCGACCCGGACGACGCGCTCCGCGAGGACGTCGAGGAAGCCGCCGACGTCTGCCCTCTTCAGGCCATCCGAATCGAGGACTGACCGGATGAGCCCCCGCATCGTGGTCGCCGGCGCCGCCATGGCCGGCCTGCGCGCCGCCGAGCAGTTGCGTGCCGCCGGCTGGACCGGCGCGCTCACCCTGGTCGGCGAGGAACCGCACATGCCGTACAACCGGCCGCCGCTCTCCAAGGAAGCCCTCGCCGGCAGGGCGCCGTTCGAGTCGCTGGCCTTCCGGCCCCGCGCGAGCGTCGCGGACGCCGAGTGGCGCCTCGGTACGCGAGTGACCGCCGCCCGGCTCGCCGAGCGGACCGTGGAGCTGACCGACGGCGAGCAACTGTCCTTCGACGGCCTGGTGATCGCCACCGGCATGCGGCCCCGGCGGCTGCGCTGTCCCGGCCCGGCCGCGGGCCGCCACACCGTCCGTACCCTCACCGACGCACAGGGCCTGCGCGCCGCGCTGGCCCGGGCCGGCGCCCGGGTCGTCGTGGTCGGCGCCGGCTTCATCGGCTGCGAGGTCGCCGCCACCGCTGTCGGCCTCGGCGCCACCGAGGTCACCGTCGTCGACCCCGAACCGCTGCCGATGCTGCGCCCGCTCGGCGAACTGCCGGCCCGCCTGCTGCACCGGCGGCACGAGGAACGCGGCGTACGCTTCGCCCTCGGCACCGGCGTCACCGCCTTCGCGGGTGGGGACCACGTCACCGGCGTCGTCCTCGACGACGGCCGGACCCTCCCGGCCGACGTCGTCGTCGAGGCGGTCGGCTCGGCCGCCAACACCGAGTGGCTCGACGGCAACGGCCTGGACCTGACCGACGGCGTGCTCACCGACGCACTGCTGCGCGTCGGCGGCCTGCCGTACGTGGTCGCCGTCGGCGACGTCGCCCGCTTCCCCAACGCCCGCTACGAAGCCGTCCCGGGCCGCGTCGAGCACTGGTCGATCCCCGGCGACACCGCCAAGCGCGCCGCGAAGACCCTCGCGGCACACCTGGCCGGCGCCGATCCCGACCCCACACCCTTCGCGCCGTTCCCCACCTTCTGGAGCGACCAGCACGACTTCCGGCTCCAGTCCTTCGGCGCCCCGTCCCTCGGACTCGCCGACATACGCGTCCTGGAGGGCGACCCCGAAGGGGACGTCGTCCTCGGCTACCACGCGGGCGGCCGCATGGTCGGTGTACTCGCGCTCGGCGGCCCCGCCGCAGCCGGTGCCGCTGCCCGCCACCGCGCCGAACTGCTCCAGCAGCCGGCCCCCAGCACCCAGCACGCCTGAAGGAGACCGACCACCATGGCCAGCGTCCGCGGCTACTTCCACCCCAAGACGGCGACCGGTTCCGCCTCGCTCATCCCCTCGCCCCCGTGGCACTACTCCGGCGACCTCCTCACCGTCGAGTACCGCACCGACCCCGCGCGCGTCCGCGAACTGCTGCCCGAGCCGCTCGGACTCGCCGACGAGGACCCCGGCGCCGTCGCCCTCGTCTGGGCCGACTGGCAGTCCTGCGCGGCCTCCGGCGAGGAGCTGCTCGACCCCGTGCGCGCCCAGTACAAGGAGGCCTTCGCGGTCGTCCGCTGCTCCTACAAGGGCCGTACGTACTCGCGTTGTGCGTACATCTGGGTCGACAAGGACTTCGCCGTCGCCCGCGGCCTGCACCAGGGCTACCCGAAGAAGCTCGGCTCCATCCACCAGACCCGCCCCCACCCCTACGGGCCCGCGCCGCGCATCGAGGCGGGCGCCCGCTTCGGCGCCACGCTCGCGGCGGCCGACCGACGGCTCGCCCAGGCCGTCGTGACACTGACCGGACCCTCCGAGACCAACGGCTTCGTCAACGGCCACCCGATGGCACACCACCGCTGGCTGCCGTCGATCGAACCGGGCAAGGGCCTCGCCCTCGACGAGCTGATCGAGTCCGGCGCCGCGTCCTTCGAAGCCGGCCCGGCCTGGCGCGGCGACGCCGAACTGGAGCTGTTCGAGGCCCCCACCGAGGAGCTGGCCCGGCTGGAGATCCGCGAGCCGATCGCCGCGTACTACCGCCAGGTCGGCGTCGTCTGGAGCGGCGGCACCCTCCTGGAGTCCGGTACCTCGGCAGCCGAGTGACGACCCGAACCTGACACCTGGGAGACCGGACATGCCCGCACACCGCACCACCGTCGCCGGGGTCACCGTCGACACCCGGCACTGGATCGGCGGCCGGCGCGTCGCCTCCGACGAGACCTTCGCCGATGTCTCGCCCATCGACGGCGCACACCTGGGCGACCTCGCCCGCGGCACCGCCACCGAGGCCGAGGCCGCCGTCGCCGCAGCGCAGGAGGCGTTCCCCGGCTGGGCCGCCACCCCGCGCGCCGAACGCGCCCGCATCCTGCACGCCGTCGCCGACGGCGTCGAGAAGCGCATCGAGGACCTGGCGATCGTCGAGACCACCGACAACGGCGCGCTGCTGCGCTCGCACCGCCGCGGTGTGATGCCCCGCGTCGCCCACAACTTCCGCTTCTTCGCCGACTGGCTGCTGAAGCTGGACCACGAGGACTTCACGACGTACACGAGCGGCTCCGCCGCGGGCCGCGGCCACACCAACCACGTCTCCTGGGACCCGGCGGGACCCTGCGTACTGATCACGCCGTGGAACGCACCGCTCATGCTCGCGAGCTGGAAGATCGCGCCGGCCCTCGCCGCGGGCAACACGGTGGTTCTCAAGCCCGCCGAGTGGACCCCGCTCACTGCCTCCCTCCTCGCCGACATCGCTCACGAGGCCGGGCTGCCGGCCGGCGTCCTCAACGTCGTCCAGGGCCACGGCGCGGAAGCGGGCAGCGCCCTCGTCTCGCACCCCGGCGTACGCCGCATCAGCTTCACCGGCTCGGTGCCGACCGCGAAGACCATCGCCGCGGCGGCCGCCGCGCACCTGACCCCCGCCAGCTTCGAGCTGGGCGGCAAGTCCCCGCTGCTGGTCTTCGCCGACGCCGACCTGGACCTGGCCGTCGACCTCGCCGTCGAGCAGTACGACAACGCGGGGCAGGTCTGCCTGGCCGCCACCCGGCTTCTCGTGGAGTCCTCGGTCGCCGAGGAGTTCACCCGCCGCTTCACCGAGAAGGCCGGGCAGCTCCGGCAGGGCGACCCGCGCGACGAGACCACCGACATCGGCCCCAACATCCACCCCCGCCAGCTGGAGAAGATCGACGGCTTCGTGCGGCGGGCGGTAGCGGCCGGGGCGCGCGCCGTCATCGGCGGCCACCGCGACGACGGCCAGTACTACGCGCCGACCCTCCTCACCGGCGTCGCCCAGGACAGCGAGATCGTCCAGGAGGAGGTCTTCGGCCCGGTCCTGACCCTGCAGGCCTTCGAGACGGAGGCAGAGGCCGTCCGGCTGGCCAACGGCACCCGCTTCGGCCTCGCCGCCACCGTCGCCACCGGCGACCCCGAGCGCGCCGAACGGGTCGCCGGACAGCTGGTCGCCGGAACCGTCTGGGTCAACTGCTTCTTCGTCCGCGACCTCCGGGCGCCCTTCGGCGGCTCCCGGGAGTCCGGCATCGGCCGCGAGGGCGGCACGTGGAGCTTCGACTTCTACTGCGACCTGAAGAACACCGTCAGCTCGCCCTTGGGGTCTCCCTTGTTCGAGCGGAGCCGAGAGCTTGGGGAAGGCCGGCGCGACCATGGGTGAGATCGTCGGTGCCGGGCTGCTCGCGCACGTCCCCACCATCGTGCTGCCCGAGGAGACCAGGCGCGAGCTGAACGAGGGCAAGGAGATCACCCTCGTCACCGGCCTCCGCCAGCTCCGCGAGGAGGTCTTCGAGACCGCCGACTACGACACCGTCGTCGTCCTGGACTCCCACTGGGCCACCACCGTCGAATTCGTCGTCACCGCCCACCCGCGCAGGGCCGGCCTCTTCACCTCCGAGGAGCTCCCGCGCGGTATGTGCCGGATGCCGTACGACTTCCCCGGCGACCCCGAACTCGCGCACAACATCGCCCGGTTCGCCGACAAGCACGGCACCTGGATCACCCCCATCGACGACGCGTACCTGCCGATCTACTACGCCACCACCAACCTGTGGAAGTACCTCGGCGAGGGCCTGCCCGAGAAGAAGTGGGTGACCATCGGCGTCTGCCAGACCGGCGACATGGAGGACCACCTCCGGCTGGGCCGCGCGCTCGCGGACGGCATCGCCGCCACCGAGGGCCGCAAGGTCCTGCTCATCGCCTCCGGCGCCCTCTCGCACACCTTCTGGCCGCTCCGCCAGCTCCGCGACCACGAGGCCAGCGACCCGTCCCACCTCTTCACCCCCGAAGCACGCGCCGCCGACGAAGAACGCATCGCCTGGTTCAAGGACGGCCGCCACGACGAAGTGCTGCGCACCATGCCGGAGTTCTGGCGCTTCAAGCCCGAGGCCAAGTTCTTCCACTACCTGATGATGGCCGGCGCCCTGGGCGAGGCGGCCTGCACCGCCCGCGGCCGGCAGTACGGGGAGTACGAGAACTCCGTCGGCACCGGCCAGGTCCACCTGTGGTTCGACCGCCCCGAAGGCGGCTGGACCGCGCCCCGCCCCTCCAAGGAGACCACCCATGCCTGAGTACCGCCGCATCCTCCTGGACGGCGCCGCCGTCCAGACCGTCCGCGAGGGCGAGGAACTGGTCGCCGGTGACGGCCGCCGCGTCAAGATCGAGGAGGCCCGGCACCTGCCGCCGGCCGTCCCCTCCAAGGTCGTCGCGGTCCACCTCAACCACCGCAGCCGGGTCGAGGAGTTCCGGATCGAGCTGCCCGCGACGCCCACCTACTTCCACAAGCCCACCTCCGCCCTCAACTCCCACCGGGGCGCCGTCGTCCGCCCCGAGGGCTGCAAGTGGCTCAACTACGAGGGCGAGGTCGCGATCGTCATCGGGAGGACCGCACGCAACATCGCCCCGGCCGACGCGGGGGAGTACATCGCGGGCTACACCGTCGCCAACGACTACGGCCTGCACGACTTCCGCGACACCGACGCCGGCTCGATGCTCCGCGTCAAGGGCTCCGACACCCTCTGCCCGCTCGGCCCGGGCCTGGTCACCGACTGGGACTTCCGCGGCAAGTACCTCCGCACCTACGTCAACGGCGAACTGGTCCAGGACGGCACGACCGACGAGATGAAGTGGGACATGCACTACCTCGTCGCCGACATCGCCCGCACCATCACCCTGTACCCCGGCGACGTGCTGCTCTCCGGTACGCCCGCCAACTCCCGGCCCGTACGGCCCGGCGACGTCGTGGAGGTCGAGGCCGAGGGCCTGGGCCGGCTGACCAACCACATCGTCACCGGCCCCACCGCCGTCCGCACCGACGTCGGCGCCCAGCCCACCGAGTCCGAGGAGGTCCTCTCCACCGCCCTCGGCGGCGACTGGGAGTTCCGCGGCATCCGCCCGCCGAAGCGGGGCTGACCCCCTGCCCGGCACCCGTCCGGAGGGCCCCGCTTCCGCTCGCGCGCGAGCCCTCCGGGCGGCTCCCTCGGGCCGTACGGCCCTCCGTGACCTGCGGATAGGGTGGCCGGCATGACGGAAGCAGCCAAGGGGACCGGCCGTCGCCGCAGCCGCCGGGGGTACGGCGAGGGCCGCGACGCCCTCCTCAACGCCGCCGTCCGCGTCGTCGCCCGCGGCGGACTGCGCAAGCTCACCTACCGTGCGGTCGCCGAGGAGGCCGGCGTCACGCACGGCCTGGTCGTCCACCACTTCGGCTCCCGCGACGCCCTGATCGAGGAAGCGCTGGGGTACGTCGTACGGCAGAGCCTGCGCAGCAGCCTGCTGGAGCCCGGCACCGGCGAGCCGGACGACTTCGCTTCGGGGGTCTCCGCAATGGTCGAGTCGGGCCCCGACCTCCAGGCCTTCCAGTACGAGCTGCTGCTCGAAGCGCGGCGCCGCCCGGAACTGCTGCCCCAGGTACGGAACCTGTACGACGGGTACTTCGACGCCTCCGAACGCGAACTGTCCCGGATGCTGCCGTACGAGCCGGGCTCCGCGCTCGCCCGCCTGGTCTTCGCCGCCCTGGACGGGCTCGTCCTGCACCAGCTGACCATGGGCGACCGGGCTGACACCGAAGCCGCCCTGGCCGAGCTGCGGGCCCTGCTGAGCAGGGCGGCCGCAGCGGAGGACCCGGCGTCCCGCACCACGGGCACCGGCTGACGCTCCCCGTCAGGCGGCCGGAACGGCGCCCCCGGAGTCGAGAGCCGCGCGCAGCCAGTCGTGGGTGACACCCGGCGTCGGCGGTGCCGCCGGGCCGGTCACCTCCGCCGTGAGCCGCCAGTAGTGATCGATACGCGGGTCGGCGGCGAGCTGGCCGCTGAGCACCCGGCGGAAGGCCGGCGTGTCCCGGGTGCCACGGGAACGGGCGTAGGCGTCGACGAAGCAGTCCAGCGCCTCGCCCCCGTACGGCGCCCGCCGCCCCTGGATGTCCGCTGCGGCCAGCCCGTACGCCTCGACGAGCCCCTCGTAGAGGACGGCCGGGCGGTAGCCCTCGTCGGGCCGGTGCGCCGCGGGCTGACAGTGCGCGATGCCCGTCCCGGGGCAGGGGCCGGAGACGAAGGCGTGCAGCCGGGCGAAGGCCAGTACCTGGTCCGGCGCGGGGTCCGCCGGCGGCTGCGGCACCGAGTGGTCGAGGATCACGGAGGTCAGCCGGGCCGGGAGCCGCGGCGGCAGCCAGCGCCGCCAGAAGCGGGCCAGTGCGGCCGTGTCGGGCGGCGCGGTCACGGCGCCGATCAGCCGCAGCCGGTCGGCCCGTTCCGCCGGGGCGCAGTCCCGCAGCAGGTGCAGGGCGGCCTCGCGCCAGCGCAGCGCTGCCATTCGCGAGCCGACCTCCCGCAGCTGCGCCGCGATGACGTCCTCCAGCGCGTCCTCCCGGTCCAGGACCCGGCCCACGTCCGGTACGGGCAGGTCCAGAGTGCGCAGGGAGCGGATCAGCCGGAGCCGGTCGAGCGCCCCGGGCCCGTACCGGCGATGGCCCCCGGTGCTGCGCGCCGCCTCGGGCAGCAGGCCGCGGTCGGAGTAGAAGCGGACGGTCTTGACGGTGACGCCCGCGTGCTCGGCCAGCTCGCCGATGCTCCACCTGCCGTCGGCCGCTTCGGGCGACGGCGCCGGGCCGGGGGCCGCGGCATCGGTGCCCTCGAAGAACTCGGAGAACTCTGCGGTCACGCTTGAACCTCCCTCAGGGGGAGTTCCTACGGTACCCGCGAGCGCGGACGGCCTACGGGGGCGGTCTCGCGGACGCACGGTATGCGAGGAGACCAACATGACGGCATTCATCCTGGTGTCGGGCGCCCACACCGGCGACTGGGTATGGCAGGAAGTGGCCGGCCGGCTGCGGGAGTCGGGGGCCGAGGTGCGCGCGGCGACGCTGACCGGCATGGGCGGCCGCCGCCACGAGGCGGGACCGGACACCGACCTGGCGACGCACGTCCAGGACGTGGTGGAGCTGATCGACCGGGCCGAAGCGCCCGAGGTGGTGCTCGTCGGCCACTGCTACGGCATCCACCCCGTACTGGGCGCCGCCGGGCACCGCCCGGAACGCATCGGCCGGATCGTTTACCTGGACGCGGGCATGCCGCAGGACGGCGACCCGGCGCTCAAGCTCATCCCCGACCAGAACGTCCGCGACCGGCTGGGCCAGGCGACCGGGCCGGACGCACCGACCGGCGACGACCGGCTCGTGCCGCCGCCCGCGCCCGGCGCATGGCACCGCTGGGGCAGCACCGAGGGCGTACCCGAAGCCGCGCTCGCCCGTCTCGCCGACCGCGCGGCACCGCAGCCGCTGGGCACCCTCACCCAGCCGCTCCGGCTGACCGAGGCCGCCGCCGCACTGCCGGCGACCGGCATCCTGTGCACCGCCAACGGGTCGAGCATCGCCATGGTCGAGCAGGTGCTGCGGCTCGGCGAGCCGACCCTGATGGCGCTCGTCGACGCCGAGGTCACCTTCTTCGAACTGGCCACCGGCCACTGGCCGATGCTCTCCGCACCCGCCGAGCTGGCCGAGGCGCTGCTCGGCGCCGCTGCGGGCGAGGGCCACCGGCTGTCAGCGCCGGACGACACGCGCCCCGGCCACCTCCGGCCCTTCCTCCTGGACGTACCGGAGCGGCCCCGCGAGCGGGTGGGGCGCGTCGACCTGTACCCGCCGGACGCCGACGGGCCGCAGCCCGCCGTGGTCTTCGTCCATGGCGGCCCGGTGCCGGCCGGACTGCGGCCGACACCGCGGGACTGGCCGTCGTACACCGGCTACGGCAGGTACGTGGCGGCGCAGGGCGCGGTCGGCGTGACGGTGGACCACCGGCTGCACGACCTCACGGACTACGGGCGCGCCGCCGAGGACATCGCCGACGCCGTCGCCCTCGTACGCGCCGATCCCCGCGTCGACGAAGACCGCGTCGCCCTGTGGTTCTTCTCCGGCGGCGGCCCGCTGTCGGCGGACTGGCTCGCGGCGCCCCCGCCGTGGCTGCGCTGCGTGGCCGCCACCTACCCGGTGCTGATGCCGCCGCCGAGCTGGGGAATCACCGGACCCCGGTTCCGCCCGGCGGACGCGATCCGGTCGGCGGGACGGCTGCCCTTCGTACTGACGCGGGTCGGGCAGGAGATCCCCGAGATCGCCGCCACCGTCGAGGAGTTCCTGGCCGCCGCCAAGGAGTGCGCGGCCGAGGTCGAGATCGTGGATCTGCCGGACGGCCACCACGGCTTCGAGACGATCGACCACACCGAGCAGGCACGGGACGCCGTCCGCCACGCGGTCCGCTCGGTGCTGGGCCATCTGCGGAGCTGATGCCCCCGGGGTCCGGACCGGGGGGGGACCGCCCGCGACCGCGCGATAAGTGCGGCCTATTGACCGATAATCAAGCCGTCTTTGACGCCTCCGCAGGACTGGCGGAAGCTGATCGGACCGGACCGCCGCGCCCGTACGGGCGCGGCGTGAACCGGCGTCGAAGCGGTGGCGCGGGCGTGCCCGGGCAGGGAAGGCGAGGTCAGGCAATGCGTGCCGACGAGGACCCGACGGACGAGGGACTGGCGGTCACCCCGCCCAAGACATGGGCGACCGGCGCACCGGCCGTGGCACACGCGCTGAAGTACGCCCTCGGCCAGACCTCCCCCCGCCGCACGGCGCTCACCCTGCTCAACATCAACCAGGCCAAGGGGTTCGACTGCCCCGGCTGCGCCTGGCCCGAGCCCGGCGCCAAGGAGCGCCACAAGAACGAGTACTGCGAGAACGGCGCCAAGCACATCGCCGACGAGGCCACCAGCCGCCGCGTCACCGCAGACTTCTTCCGGCAGTACACCATCTCCGAGCTGGCCGAAAAGTCCGACTACTGGCTCAACCAGCAGGGCCGCCTCACCGAGCCCATGGTCAAGCGCCCCGGCGCCGAACACTACGAACCCATCGGCTGGGACGAGGCCTTCGACCTCCTCGCCACGGAACTGCGCGCCCTGGACTCACCCGACGAAGCGCTCTTCTACACCTCGGGCCGGCTGAACAACGAGGCCGCCTTCCTCCTCCAGCTCTTCGTCCGCGCCTTCGGCACCAACAACCTGCCCGACTGCTCCAACATGTGCCACGAGTCCAGCGGCAGCGCACTGAACGAGACGCTGGGCATCGGCAAGGGCAGCGTCAGCCTCCAGGACCTCTACGAGGCCGACCTGGTCTTCGTCGTCGGCCAGAACCCCGGCACCAACCACCCCCGGATGCTCTCCGCGCTGGAGGAGACCAAGCGCAACGGCGGACGCGTCATCGCCGTGAACCCGCTGCCCGAAGCCGGCCTGCTGCGCTTCAAGCACCCGCAGAAGGCCCGCGGCGTGATCGGCCGCGGCACCGAGATCGCCGACCGCTTCCTGCAGATCCGCCCCGGCGGCGACCTCGCTCTCTTCCAGGGACTCAACCGGCTGCTCCTGGAGGCCGAGGACGCCGCGCCCGGCACCGTCCTCGACCACGACTTCATCGAGCAGCACACCACCGGCTTCGCCGACTTCGCCGAACACGCCCGCAAGACCTCCTGGGAAGACATCCTCGACGCGACCGGCCTGAGCCGCGAGGAGATCGACCGGGTCCACGAGATGGTCCTGGCCAGCAAGAAGATCATCGTCTGCTGGGCGATGGGCCTCACCCAGCACAAGCACGGCGTACCCACCATCCGCGAGGTGGTCGACTTCCTGCTGCTGCGCGGCAACATCGGCCGCCCAGGCGCCGGCGTCTGCCCCGTACGCGGCCACAGCAACGTCCAGGGCGACCGCACCATGGGCATCTGGGAGAAAATGCCGCAGCGGTTCCTCGACGCCCTGGAGCGCGAATTCGGCTTCACCCCGCCGACCGAGCACGGCCTGGACTCGGTGGACGCGATCCGCGCCATGCGCGACGGCAGCGCCAAGTTCTTCCTCGGCGTCGCCGGCAACTTCGTCCGCGCCACCCCCGACAGCGACGTCACCGAAAGGGCGATGCGCCGCTGCTCCCTCACCGCCCACATCTCGACCAAGCTGAACCGCTCCCACGCCGTCTGCGGGGAAACGGCCCTCATCCTGCCCACGCTCGGCCGCAGCGACCGCGACATCCAGGACGGCGTCGAGCAGTTCATCACGGTCGAGGACTCCATGAGCGAGGTGCACGCCTCCCGCGGCCGACTCGCACCCGCCTCGGAGCACCTGCTCAGCGAGGTCGCCATCATCGGCCGGCTGGCCCGCCGCACCCTCGGCGACAGCCCGGACATCCCCTGGGAGGAGTTCGAGCGGGACTACAACACCATCCGCGACCGGATCTCCCGCGTCATCCCCGGCTTCCACGACTTCAACGCCCGCGTGGCCGGGCCCGGCGGCTTCCGGCTGCCCAACCCGGTCAACGAAGGCGTCTTCCCCACCCCCAGCGGCAAGGCCGTCTTCACCCGCAACGCCTTCGAGGCACCGCAGGTACCCGAAGGCCACCTCCTGCTCCAGACGCTCCGCTCCCACGACCAGTGGAACACCATCCCGTACGCCATGAACGACCGCTACCGGGGCATCCACAACGCCCGCCGCGTCGTCCTCGTCAACCCAGCCGACCTGGCCGCACTGGGCCTGGCCGACCGTGACGAGGTGGACCTGGTCAGCGTCTGGCGGGACGGCGCCGAACGGCGCGCGCCCGCCTTCCGGGTCATCCCGTACCCGACCACACCCGGATCCGCCGCCGCGTACTACCCGGAGACCAACGTCCTGGTGCCCCTGGACAGCGTCGCCGACATCAGCAACACACCGACGTCGAAGAGCGTGGTGGTGCGCCTGGAGCCGACCGGGGCCTGATTGGCGCATCGGGCCCGACCGGTGTAGACCGGTGCGGTGCTCTTCCGCCAGCTCGAATACCTGGTCGCCCTCTCGCGCGAACGCCACTTCGCCCGTGCCGCGCAGTCCTGCTACGTCTCCCAGCCCGCGCTGTCGGAGGCGATCCGCAAACTGGAGGAGGAACTAGACGTCCCGCTGATCCGGCGGGGCCGCAAGTACGAGGGCCTCACCCCTGAAGGCGAGCGCGTCGTGCTGTGGGCGCAGCGCATCCTCGCCGACCGCGACGCACTCACCTCCGAGGTGCAGGCGCTGCGCACCGGGCTGAGCGGCGAACTGCGCATCGGCTGCGTCCCCACCGCCTCGGCCGCCGTCGCGCTCCTCGTCGAGCCGTTCTGCTCGGCCCACCCGCTGGTCGACGTGCGCATCGCCTCGGACCTGCGCTCCCGGGACATCCTCGGCCGGCTGGAGAACTTCGAGCTCGACGCCGGCGTGACGTACCTGACCGAGGACATCTCCGACCAGTACCGCACCGTGCCGCTCTACCGCGAGCGCTACGTCCTGCTGACCGGCGCGGCGCATCCGGCGGCGGCCTCGGCCACCGTGTCCTGGGCGGCCGCCGCCACCCTGCCGCTCTGCCTGCTCAGCACCGGCATGCAGGGGCGCCGGGTGCTCGACGAGGTGTTCGCCGACGCCGGGGTCCGCGCCGCACCCCAGGTGGAGACCGACTCCATCGCCTCCGTGTACGCGCACGTCCGGACCGGCCGGTGGGCCGGCATCGTGCCGCGCGCCTGGCTCCGCGTCTTCGACATGCCGCCCGGCATGCGGGCGGTACCGCTTGTCGAGCCGGTCCGCACCGCGCCCATCGGCCTGGTCCTCACCGCCCGCGAGCCCGGTTCGGTCATGGCCCGCGCGCTGACCGACGTCGCCCGGCGCACCGACATGGCGGCGACGCTGGAACACCTGCCGGGAGAGCGGCCGCTGCCGGAGGAATAGGCGGTACTACCCAGCGAACTACGGATTGTTCGGAGCGAGCGGCGGGCGGAGGGTGAGTCCCGCCCCGCCCGGCCCACCGGCCCGGCGTGACGGCACCCCCCTCGTACGAAAGGTCTGCCGCTCCCATGAAGCGCTCCCACCTCGCTGCGCTGCTGCTGGCACTGCCCGCGGCCGTCGTACCCGCCGCCGGCACCGCGGTCGCCTCGGGCCAGGACACCTCCCCCCGGCTCGTGACCGTGGAACAGGCTCCGGACAGCAAGGTCATCAAGGACACCTACATCGTCACCCTCAAGCCCGGCGTGGCGCCCGGGACCCTGACGGCCAGAGAGGACATCAGAGCCGGTCACCTCTACAAGAAGGTCCTCAACGGCTTCGCCGCGAAGCTCTCCGCCGACCAGCTCGCCGACCTCCGCAGCGACCCCTCCGTACAGGCGATAGAGGAGGACCAGAAGGTCACCGCGTCCGCGACGCAGACCAACGCCACCTGGGGCCTGGACCGCATCGACCAGCGCAACCGCCCGCTGAACGGCACCTACACCTACAACCGCAACGGCTCCGGCGTCACCGCGTACATCATCGACACCGGCATCGACACCACCCACCCCGACTTCGGCGGCCGGGCCCGCAACGTCTACGACGCGTTCGGAGGCAACGGGCAGGACTGCAACGGGCACGGCACGCACGTGGCCGGAACGGTCGGCAGCACCACGTACGGCGTCGCCAAGGGCGTCCAGCTGCGCGGCGTCCGGGTACTGGACTGCAACGGATCCGGCTCCTACTCGGGCATCATCGCCGGCTTCGACTGGGTCCGTAACAACGCCACCAAGCCGGCCGTCGCCAACGCCTCGCTCGGCGGCGGCTACTCCTCCGCGGTCAACGACGCGGCCGCGGCGCTGAACAACTCCGGCGTCTTCCTCTCCGTCGCCGCCGGCAACGACAACGCGGACGCCTGCAACACCTCGCCCGCCAGCGCCCCGGGCGTCATCAGCATCGCGGCCTCGGACAGCTCCGACCGCAAGGCCTCGTTCAGCAACTACGGCAGCTGCACGGACCTGTTCGCGCCCGGCGTCTCCATCACCTCCACCCGCCTCGGCGGCGGCACCACCCAGATGAGCGGCACCTCGATGGCCTCCCCGCACGTGGCGGGCGTCGCGGCCCTGTACAAGTCGAGCAAGGGCGACACGGCGTCCTCCACCCTGAACACCTGGCTGATCAACAACGCCACACCCAACGTGATCACCAACCCGAGCGGCACCCCGAACCGCCTGCTCTTCAAGTCGGACCTCTGAGCCGCACCCCCACCCGGTTGAAGCACCGCGCCGGAGCCGCCTACGCGGGCGGCTCCGGCCGCGCTGTGTCCGGCGGTGCGCCGCCCGGCCTGGGCTCCGGCGGCACTCACCCGTACTGTTTCCGCAGCCAGGTAAGGGGGACCGGATGGACCGGAACGTGCGTAGCGTCGATGACGTACTCAGGCTCATGGACGAGCTGTTCGAGCCGGCGGCCGATCGGTGGACGGAGCGCGCGGCCGAGTGGTGGGACGGTTTCTACACCGACCGGACCCGGCCCGTGCCGTTCTTCGCGGCGAAGCCGGACGAGAACCTCGCTTCGTATCTCGCCCGCCGTACGGTCACCCCGGGGCGGGCCCTCGATCTCGGCTGCGGTCCCGGCCGCAACGCCCTCCACCTCGCCGCCGCGGGCTTCCGGGTGGACGCCGTCGACCTCTCGCCGGCGGCTCTCGACTGGGCCGAGGAGCGCGCCCGCGAGGCCGGCGCCGACATCAGGTTCCTCCGCGGGAACGCCTTCGATCTCGCCGAAACCGCCCTCGCCGGACCGTACGACCTGATCTACGACTCCGGCTGCTTCCACCACCTCCCGCCGCACCGCCGCATCAGCTACCTCGCCCTCCTGGACCGGTCCCTCGCCCCCGGCGGGCACTTCGCCCTCAGCTGCTTCGCGGCCGGCGCGATGGGCTCCGAACTCCCCGACGCCGAGCTGTACCGCAGCTCGCGCCTGCACGGCGGGGTCGCCTACACACCGGAGTCGCTGCGCCGGATTTTCGCGGGGCTCACCGAGGTGGAACTGCGCCGCATGCGCGACGAGCCCGACGGCTCCCCGCACTTCGGCGAACCCTTCCTGTGGACGGCCCTGTTCCGCCGCGACGAGCCGCCCCGCGCGCAATCCAGCGCAGGCTGACCGGGCGCGCGCCGGGCGCCGCCCGGTACGCGGCACTCCATCGGGTGAAGCTGTGATCAGGCCCTCTGCCGCCCGCCCGGTACGCCGAGGCCCTCCGTACGGCGCCGGCCGGCTCCTCGCCGACAGCGTCCGGCTGGCCGGCCGCCGGCGACAGCACCTACCGGGTCACCGCCAACGAGTCGGTCACGTGCCCTCGTTGCCGCGCAGCTCCTCCACGGCCGTCCGGGCGGCCGCGCCGATGACCGCGTCGGCGCGGGGGAGGGTGCTGTCGGCGCGCGCCGCCTGGGTGAAGACCACGGCGGTGTAGGTGCTGCCGTCGGCGAGTTCGACGACCCCCGCCTCGTGCCGCATCTGGCCGAAGGTGCCCGTCTTCCCCGACACGGTGACGTCGTCGTACGGGAAGCCGGAGGCGAGCCGGTGCCGCCACGGCTGCCTCCCCATCACGTCGCGCATGAACGCGCAGCGCTCGGGGGAGGCGGCCTCGCCGGTCCAGATCGCCCGCAGCAGCCGCGCCATGTCCGACGGCGTGGTGGAGGCCTTGGACACCGGGTCGTAGACGCCGGCCGGGGCGGTCGTGTCGTTGCTGGAGATGCGCTCCATGGCGGCCGCCAGCGACTCGGTGCCGGTCTCGTCGACCAGCCGGGCCCAGGTGCCCGCGACACCGCCGAGGATGCGGGTGTCCGGCAGGCCCAGCTCGCGGCAGACCTCGTCGACCACCGTGGTGCCGACGGCTCGGAGCACCGCGTCGGCCGCCGTGTTGTCCGAGATGGTCATCATGAGGACGACCAGGTCGCGCAGCGACATCGTGACGGGGTCCCGAAGGATGGAGATGCCGGTGGGACCGGCGACCCGGTGCGACGGTTCCAGGGTGACCCGCAGGGCCGGATCGATCTCCCCGGCGTCCGCCAGCCGGCAGAAGGCCGCCATCAGCGGCACCTTGTAGACCGAGCCCATGGGCACCGGCTCTTCGGGGTCGATGGTCACCCGTGCCTCGGGGCGGTGCAGCTCCGCCACGTGCAGCCAGCCGCGCACACCGGCGTCGGCGAACATCTCGCGGATCGTGCGCGCCACGCCGCCGCTCCGCCGTGCCGCGCTCACTTCGCCGCCTGCCGGGCGAGCGTGTCCACCAGCAGCTGGGCCAGGTCCGCCGTCTCCGCGGCGTCGGGCCGCCGGGGGTCCCACACCACCCGGAGCCGCAACGGCAGCGCCGGATCCGCGGACGGGCGCCGCTCGACGCCGTCGGCGGTCAGTGTGTCGTCGGCGGTGACCAGCACCGCCTGTCCGGCGGCCACGAGGGCGAGGCCGGCGCGCTCGTCGGACACCACGACGGTCTCCACCCGCCGCCCGCGGCTGGCCAGTGTGTCGATGAACAGGTCGTGGGCCGCCGGCGCCTCCTCACGCGGCCGTACGGCGACGGGCAGCCGCCGGGGCGTCCCGCCGGACGCCCCGCCGCCGTGGTCCTCGGGGGAGAGGAGCCAGGTCGGGAAGAGGACCACCCGGCCGGCGGCCAGCCCGTCCAGCACCGCCGGATGCCGGATCACCGCGAGGTCCAGCCGGCCCGCCGCGACGTCGGACAGCAGCGCGGCGGTCGGCGCGGTCAGCACGCCGATGCGGGTCTGCTCCCCGGCCCGTACCGGCGCGGCGGCGACGGCGGCGGTGAGCCGCGCGGGCACCTCGGGGGCCAAGCCGAGCCGGAGCCGTCGGCCGTCGGCGTGCTCGCGGGCGCCGATCTCGCGCAGTTCGGAGAGTGCGGCGAGCGCCCGGCGCGCGTGCGGCAGCAGCAGGGAACCCTCGTCGGTGAGGGCGACGCCGCGGTTGCGGTCGAAGAGGCGGACGCCGAGCAGCGCCTCCAGCCGCCGCAGGCCCTGGGACAGTGGCGGCTGGGTGATTCCCACCCGCTGTGCCGCGGCGCCGAAGTGCTCCTCTTCGGCCAGGGCGACGAAGATTTCCAAGTGCCGTTCCGTCAGCATTCTGTCCCCGTGGCGTGCGCTGATATCTCCTGCGAATCGTTCTTGGCGCAAAAGCATATTCGACATGGGCCCAGGCCGCGGGTTGACTCCGAGGCGTGACGCCAGGGGGAGGGACGTGCTCGTCGCGGGTGTCCTGGCACAGCGAAGGGAGCCACATGACGTACCTGGATCTTCCGGCGGGACCGGGCCGGCACGATCGGCGGCGGAGTCGCCGACGGCTGTACGGAAGCGCCGCAGCGCTGCTCGTCCTGGGCGGCGGAGTGGGGGTCGGCTACCACTTCCTGCTGGCGGACCGCGGCGCGCAGGACCCGCAGGTGGTCGCGGCGACCGCCCGGTTCGAGCGGTTCGCCGGGGCCTGGGAGGACGGCGAGGCACGCAAGGCCGCCGCATACACCGACAGCCCGGACGCCGCCCGGTCGCTCCTCACCTCCGTCCTGACGAACCTCGCCCCGTCCGCGACCGAGGTGACCCCGGGCGACGGGGCGAAGGAGCGGGACGGGGAGGTGCGCCTCCCCTTCACGGTGGCGATGCGGATACCGGGCGCGGGGCCCGTCCGGTGGGACGCGCAGGCCCGCCTGCGGCAGACCTCCGGCCGGTGGACGGTGGAGTTCACGACGCCGATGGTCCACCCGAAGATGAAGGCCGGTCAGACGCTCGCCCTCAAGAGCCGGAACACCCGGGCGAAGGTGCTCGACAAGGACGGCGACCCGCTGGCTGCCGCCTCCCTCGTCGGCACCGTCGACGAGGCCACCGGCAAGGGCACTTCCGGCCTCGAAGCGCGGTACGACGCCCGCCTCTCCGGCGGCAAGGGGCCGAAGAAGTCCGTGGTGATCGTGGACCGCGCGAGCGGACAGCCGGTCAAGACGCTCACCGCGGTGAAGGCCACCAAGGGCCGTCCCGTACGGACCACCATCGACCCGCGCGTGCAGCGGGCGGCGGCCGAGGCGTTGTCCGGGGTCACCAAGAAGGCGGCCATCGTCGCCGTCGACCCGCGCAACGGGCATGTCCTGGCGGCCGCGAACAAGCCCGGTGGGCTGAACCGTGCCCTGGCGGGACGCTATCCGCCCGGTTCCACCTTCAAGGTCGTCACCGCGGCGGCGCTGCTGAAGGGGGGCCTGAGCCCCGCGGACCCGGCGGCGTGCCCGAAGTACGCCCGCGTCGACGGCCAGCGCTTCGAGAACCAGGACCTGTTCACCCTGCCGGACGACGCCACGTTCCAGGACGCCTTCGCCCGCTCCTGCAACACCTTCTTCGTCGACGCCGCCGGCAAGCTCTCCGACACGTCGCTCCGCGACACCGCGCGGGCGTTCGGCATCGGCGGCGGCTGGGACGTGGGCATCACGACGTACGACGGCAGTGTCCCGGCCGCCACGAGCGCCAACGACAAGGCCGCCGCGGCCATCGGACAGGCTCGCGTCCAGGCGTCACCGCTGGTCATGGCGTCCATCGCGGCCACCGTCAAGCAGGGGTCCTTCGAGCAGCCGGTGCTGGTGCCGGAGGCGGTGAAGAAGAGGTACCGGGCTCCGGAGAAGCTCGATGCGGACGTGGCCGACGACCTCCGGAAGATGATGCGCGCCACGGTCACCTCGGGCTCGGGACACGCACTGAAAGACCTGCCGGGCGCACCGCACGCCAAGACCGGCACCGCGGAGTTCGGTACCGACAATCCGCCGCACACCCACGCCTGGATGATCGGCTACCAGGGCGGATCCGACCTGGCCTGGGCGGTGTTCCTGGAGGACGGCGGGTCCGGCGGCGCGGACGCCGGCCCGGTCGCGGCGCGCTTCCTGAAGAAGATCGGCTGATCCGCGACGTCGTTGCATCCGCAGGAGAGTTTGTTGCCCACAGAGGAGAGAAGGAACGTGGAAACCACCAGAACGCGTCCGTCCCGTCGTACGGTGCTGGCGCTCGGCGCCGGCACGGCCCTGGCCGCCGCCCTGCCCGCGAGCGGCACGGCGTACGCCGGCGGGCCCCGGGCCGGGCGGGCCGACGGCATCACCGGGCAGTTGCAGGCGCTCGAAGAGCAGTACGCGGCCCGCCTCGGAGTGTTCGCCCGCAATATGGCAACGGGCCGCACGGTGCGGTACCGCGCGGACGAACGCTTCCCGATGTGTTCGGTCTTCAAGGGGCTCACCGCGGGCGCCGTCCTGCGCGACCTCGACCGCGACGGCGAGTTCCTGGCCCGGCGCATCCATTACACCCGCAGCGAGGTCGAGAAGGCGGGACACACGCCCGTCACCGGAAAGCCCGAGAACCTGGCGGGCGGCATGACGGTCGGTGAACTGTGTGCCGCCGCGGTCGGCGAGAGCGACAACGCCGCCGCGAACCTGCTCCTCCGCGAGCTGGGCGGCCCGACGGCCATCACCCGGTTCTGCCGCTCGCTCGGGGACGGCGTCACCCGGCTGGACCGGTGGGAGCCCGAGCTGAACTCCGCCGAGCCGTGGCGGCGGACCGACATCACCAGCCCGCGGGCCGTCGGGACGACCTACGCCCGGCTCCTCCTCGGGCGCGCGCTCACCCCGCCGGACCGCGAGCGGCTCACCGGCTGGCTGGTCGCCAACACCACCAACACCGAGCGGTTCCGCGCCGGTCTCCCCGCCGACTGGGTGCTGGCGGACAAGACCGGCGGCGGCTCGGACTACGGCGTCGCCAACGACGTGGGCGTGGTGTGGCCTCCGCACGGCGCACCGCTCGCACTGTCCGTGCTCTCCACCACCTACGACCCCGCGGGGCCCGCGAAGAACCCGCTGGTCGCCAAGGCCGCGGAGCTGGTGGCGGCACGCATCGCCTGAGGGCCCGCCGATACGTACGCCGACCCCCTCCGGACCCTGACGATGCGTCAGGGGAGGTCGGAGGGGGCCGAGTGGGCCGGGGGCCGAGGGGGCCGGGCGGGGCGTCAGTCGATGTCGGCCGCGTCCAGCCGGTACAGCGTCCGGCTGTTGTTCGTGCCGTTGCCCGTGCCGGAGGAGGAGGTCTTGCCGCCGTACTCGGACGCCTTCACCGCCGTGCCGTGCTTCTTGATCCAGGCGTTGACCTCGGTGGAGAGGCTGTTGCCGCCGCCGGGGCCGCCGCCCATGCCGCCGCCGACCAGCACGTAGTGCAGCTTGCCGGCCTTGACCAGGGACTTCAGCGTGGTTACGGTCATCGCCCGGTCCGAGCCGGTGAAGCCCCACATGGAGATCACGGGCTGCTTGCTGCTGAGGATCATCGACGCGGCGCTCTGGGAGTTGGAGACGGCCGCCAGCCAGGTGGCACCGTCCCGGTGCCGTTCCAGGTAGGAGAGCATCTTGCTGTCCGCACCGCCCATCCCGCCGGGGCCACCGCCCTGACCGCCACCCCGGCGCGCGCTGCCGTCCGCCGAGCCGCCGCCCGGCATCTGCGGCCTACCGCCGGCTTCCGACGACCCCTTGCCACCGGCGGAACCAATGCCACCGGAAGGCCCGCCCGAGGCACCGGGCGCACCGCCCGGACCACCGGACGTACCACCCGGGCCACCACCACCCGAGGGGATGCCGCCCTCCGCGCCATCGGGCACGCGGCCCTTCCCGCCCGAAGGGGGACCACCGAGCCCGCCGGGACCGCCCATGCCGCCGCCGGTCGACGGGCCCGCCGTCGGGTTGACCCCGCCCATGCCGCCGCCTCCGGAGGAGAGCGGGACCGAGGCAGCGTACGCCGCCGGTCCGGCCAGCGCGGCCACCACGGCCACGACGAGCGACACCGCGAGCAGGTTCGTACGGCGAGCCGCCCGTGCGCCGTCCGAGGTGCGGAAGACCAGCAGACCCGCCAGCGCGGCGAGCGTGAGGACCACGACGACCGGTACGAGCCAGCCGTTCCAGTCCGCGGCGCGGTGCAGCAGGACGACCGCCCACCCCGCCGTCACGGCGAGCGCGGCGGGCAGTACCCAGATCCAGCGGCGGCTGTCGCGGAACGCGCGGAACAGCAGCGCGCCGCCACCGCCGCACAGCGCCGCGATGCCCGGGGCCAGGGCCGTCGTGTAGTAGGGGTGCACGGTGCCCTCGGACAGGCTGAACACCAGGTAGTGGAGGACGGTCCAGCCGCCCCACATCAGCAGCGCGGCGCGCACGGGATCGGTGCGGGGCGACCGGCCGCGCAGTACGAGCCCGGCGACCAGCGCGATGCCCGCGAAGGGCAGCAGCCAGGAGATCTGGCCGCCGAGCGTCTCGTTGAACATCCGGCCCCAGCCGGCGGCACCGGAGAAACCGCCGCCGCCTCCGCCACCGCCCCCGCCGTTGCCCTCGCCGCCGAGGACGCGGCCCAGGCCGTTGTAGCCGAGGATCAGGTCCCAGGCGGTCCCGTCGGTCGAACCGCCGATGTACGGGCGGCTGTCCGCGGGCCAGAGCTGGACGGCCAGCGCCCACCAGCCGCTGGCGGCCACCAGGGCGACGCCGGCGAGCAGCAGGTTGCGGATCCGCTTCGCGAGACCGAGGTTCGCGGCGTACAGGTACACCGCGGCGACCGCAGGCAGGACGATGTACGCCTGGAGCATCTTGGTGTGGAAGGCCAGCCCGATGGCGAGGGCCGTGCCGAGCAGCGGCAGCAGCCGGCCGGTGCGTATCGCGCGGAGCGCCAGCACGGTGCCGGTGACCATCAGGAACACCAGCAGCGGATCGGGGTTGTTGTCCCGGGTGATCGCCACGGTGATCGGCGTGAGCGCCAGGACGAACGCGGCCACCGCCGCGGCGCCGTGCCCGAACGCCCGCTTCACCGCGGTGTGCAGGACGGCGATCGAGCCGAGCGCCGCGCCGACCATCGGCAGCAGCATCTGCCAGGTGCCGAAGCCCAGGATGCGGCAGGACAGGCCCATGACCATCAGGGCGAACGGCGGCTTGTCGACGGTCAGGAAGTCACCGGCGTCGAGGGAGCCGAAGAACCACGCCTTCCAGCTCTGCGTGCCGCTGTACACGGCGGCGGAGTAGAAGCTGTTGAGGTCGCTCGCGGATGTGCTCCAGAGGTACAGGAGTGCGGCGACGGCGAGCGCGGCCCACAGCGCGGGGCGCGACCAGCGCGGCTCGTCCCGGCGGCCGAGCAGGAGTGACGCCGGCCGGGACCGCGGGGGTGCGGCCGGGGCGGCGGGAACGGGAGGGGCGGTCATGGCGAGAGGCTCTTCCTCGGAAGGGGATGGCTCGGAAGGGGATGGTCAGTGGGCGGCGGCCGCGGCCGGTACCGCGGCGACGTCGGCGGGCAGCTCCGTGCCCGGCAACGTCTCGGCGAACCCGCGCAGCCAGGAGCGGAAGCCGGGGCCCAGGTCGGGCCGGCCGCACGCCAGCTGCACGACGGCGCGCAGGTACGACGCCCGGTCCCCGGTGTCGTACCGCCGGCCCCGGAAGACCACGGCGTGCACGGGTCCGCCCGCTCCGTCGGCACGCCCCGCCAGCTCGTGGATCGCGTCGGTGAGCTGGATCTCGCCGCCGCGCCCGGGAGCCGTGCGCTCCAGGACCTCGAAGACGGCCGGGTCGAGCACGTACCGCCCGATCACCGCGTAGTTGCTGGGGGCCTCGCCGGGTGCCGGCTTCTCGACCAGTCCGGTCACCCGGACGATGTCGTCCTCGTCGGTCCGCTCGACCGCGGCACAGCCGTACAGGTGGGTCTGCGCGGGATCGACCTCGGTGAGCGCCAGCACGCTGCCGCCGAACCGTGTCCGTGCCGCGAGCATGTCCGTCAGCAGCGCGTCCCGCGGGTCGATCAGGTCGTCACCGAGCAGTACGGCGAACGGCTCCTGGCCCACGTGGTCGCGTGCGCGGAGCACGGCATGGCCCAGCCCCAGCGGAGCGCCCTGCCGGACGTGGTGCATGCGCGCCAGCCGGGAGAGATCCCGTACGGTCGCCAGCCGGTCGTCGTCGCCCTTGGCGGCCAGCACCTCCTCCAGCTCGTGCGCCCGGTCGAAGTGGTCCTCCACCGCACGCTTGCCGCGGCCGGTGACCATCAGCACGTCGTCCAGACCCGCGCCGGCCGCCTCCTCCACGACGTACTGGATCGCCGGCTTGTCGACGACCGGCAGCATTTCCTTGGGCGTGGCCTTCGTGGCGGGCAGGAAGCGGGTGCCGAGACCGGCGGCGGGGACGACGGCCTTGCGCACGGCGGTGCGTACGGGCAGGGAGCTGCGTACGGGCATGGAGATCCTCACGGGAACGGAGAAGTGCAAGTTGCCCTCACACCCTGCGTCCCTTCGATGTGGGGAGGCTTGGCCCGTCCTTTGAGCGAGCTGTGAAGAGGTGCCGCCGTGTGGCCTGCGGAAAGAGCCGTACAGTGGGGGTTTCTGTGCGGATTTAGCTCATGCATATGATGTGCAAATGCGCGGCTACAGCATCAGGACGGCGACCCCCGACGACCTCGACGGAGCCCGTGGCGTCATGCTCGACACGGTCTACCGGGACTTCGGCACGGGGTACGTACCGCGCTGGCACCGCGACATCATCGATCTTGACGGAGCCTACGTCGCACCCGTCCGGCACACGCTGCTGGTGGCCGTCGACGAGGCGGACGGGACGGTCGTCGCGACCGGCGCCCTCGACTCCCGGGGCCCGGCCCACCCGCCGAACCCCCGCGAGATCGCCGAGCGCTTCCCCTCGGGCGAGACCGCGCAGCTGCGCCGCATCTACGTACAGCCCGCCCACCGGCGGCACGGACTCGCCCGCCTGCTCGTCCGGCAGCTGATGGATTTCGCGGCGGCCGAGGGCGGCTACCGCGCGGTGTATCTGCACACGGACCCGGCGGTGACCGGCGCCGAGCCGTTCTGGCGGTCGCTGGGCACCGTCGTCTGCGACGAACGGCTGCTGCCGGACGGCGGGCAGGGCATCGTCCATTTCGAGGTGCCGTTGCCGGTGCCTGTCCCGGCACCCCGCGCCCTGGCCGGAGCGGACCGCGCCTCCTGACCCCGGCGCTCCCCGTGCCCTGACCGTCGCACCCGCCCGCCACGTACCCCTCATCCCAGCAACGCAGAGAACGAGGACCATGAGCCCTCTCCGCCGCCGTCGGTTCGCCGCCGCCGTACTGCTCGCCCCCCTGCTCTCCGGCTGCTTCGCCGCCAACAACGGCGGGTCGTCGTCGTCCGGCGCCGCGGGCGGCGACCGGCTGCGGGTCGCGCTCGCCTTCCCGCCCGCCGAGCACTTCTCCCCGTACGGCGCCGACGCCACCCTCCTCAGCCGGCTCGGCGTCACCGAGGGGCTGACCCGGCTGGACGCCAACGGGACCGCGGTGCCCGCGCTCGCCGAGTCCTGGACCCGCGAGAACGGCCACAGCTGGCTGTTCACGCTGCGCGACGCCACGTTCCAGGACGGCTCCGAGGTCACCCCGAAGGCCGTCGCGGCGTCCCTCACCCACGCCGCGGAGGCGAAGCCCGTGCCCGCCGCGCTGTCCGGTGTGCGGCTGACCGCCGAGACCGCGGGGGACCGGAAGGTCCGGATCACCACCGCCGACGCCGACCCGGCGCTGCCGCTCCGGATGTCCAGCCCCGGCCTCGCGGTCCTCTCCGGCAAGGCGTACGCGGACGGCAAGAAGGCCGGCGCCGGCGCGAAGGACACCGTCGACCCCGTCGGCACCGCCACCGGGCCCTTCGAACTCACCAAGGTCACCGGCACCACCCGGGCGTCCCTCGACCGCTTCGACGACTACTGGGGCGGCCGGGCGCAGGCGTCCGGCGTGGACGCGCGGTTCATCGCCGACGGCGCGGCCCGCACCAACGCGCTGCGCACCGGAGAGGTCGACATCGCCGAGGCCGTTCCGGTCTCCCAGGCGGCCTCCCTGGACAAGAAGACCGTCCACGAGACGGGCACCTCCCGCACCACGAGCCTGCTGCTCAACACCCGCAAGGGCGCCTTCGCCGACGCCGGCCTGCGGGCCGCCGCCCGGCAGGCGATCGACACCTCCGCGCTCGCCAAGGGCGTGTACGAGGGCCACGCGGACCCGGGCAAGGGCATCTTCGGCCCCGCGCTGACCTGGGCGGAGGGCAAGCGCGAGAAGCCGTCCGGGCGGGCGGAGGCGGCGGCCCCCGGCGGCCGCACCCTGAACATCGCCACGTACAACAACCGGCCCGAGCTGCCCGAGGTCGCGCAGGTGCTCCAGCGGCAGCTGGAGAAGGCGGGCTTCAAGGTCGAGCTGACGGTGCGGGACTACGCGCGGCTGGAGAGCGACGCGCTCGACGGCAAGTTCGACGCAATCGTCTCGGCCCGCAACACCATGCTCGACACCGGCGACCCCGTGTCGATCCTCGCCAGCGACTACACCTGCAAGGGCAGCTACAACCTTGCGCAGCTGTGCGACAAGCAGGCCGACGCGGCCGTGGCCAAGGCGGCCGGCAAGGCGGACACCGCCGAGCGGCAGGACGCCACGATGGCGGCGGAGGCCGCGGTCCTCGGCACGGACGCGGTGGTGCCGCTGGTCCACCAGCGGATCATCACCGGCGTCGGCACCTCCGTGCAGGGCGTCACCTACGACCCGTACGAGCGTGCCCTCCTCGGCACCGGAACGCGGCGCTGAGCGGCGGGCGGGGCAGCGGTATGCGGCGCGGCGGGACCGGTGTGACCGGAGGCGGTGAGCACGCCGGTCCGGCGGTACGGATACGCGCGGCGGCCGGGGCGCTCGGCCGCGGGCGTGCCCCCGCGCTGGTCTGGCGGCTCGTCCTCGCCGCCGTCCTGGTGTGCGGCATCGGCCTGCTGCCCTGGCTGTCCCGTACCGATCCCGCCCTGACGGTGCTCAAGGCGCGGTCCGCCGACCGCGACCCCACCCCCGATGTGCTGCGCGCGATCAGGGACGAGCTGGGGCTCGACGCCGGGCCGCTGCACCTGCTCGGGCAGTGGCTCGGACGGCTGTTCCTGCACGGCGACGCGGGCCGGTCCTGGATCTCCGGCGCCGACGTCACCCCGTCCGTCGCCCAGGCCCTCGGCGCCTCCCTGCTGCTCATGGCCGGTGCCCTGGTGGTCGCCCTGCTCACGGCCGGGGCGGTGTGCGCCCGGACCCTCCGGCTCGGCGCGGCCCGTCGGACGGGCGGCCGGCGGTCCGGGGGCAGCGGCACGGCGATGCTGGCCGCGCTGCCGGAGTTCCTGACCGGGTCGGTGCTGGCCACGGTGGTCGGCGTACAGCTCGGCTGGCTGCCCGCGCTCGGCTGGTACGGGCCGCAGTGGATGGTGCTGCCCGCGCTCGCGCTGGGGCTGCCGGCGGGCGGCCTGCTCGGCCGGGTGCTGGACGACCTGCTGCCCGGCGCCTTCGCCGAGCCCTGGGCGCTGGCCGCCACCGCGCGCGGCCTGCCCGCCCGGCGCGTCGCCCGGCACGCCCTGCGCCGCTGCGTCCCCGGACTGCTGCCCAACCTCGGGCTGTTCGTCGTCGGGCTGACCGGCGGCGCGGTCGCCGTGGAGCAGATCTTCGACATTCCCGGGCTCGGCCGCCTCACCCTCCAGGCCGCAACCGCCCAGGACCTGCCCGTCCTCCAGGCCGGCACGCTGGCCCTCGTCCTGCTCGCGGCGGTCGCCGGGGCCGTGACCCGCGGCGCCGCCCGGCTGCTGCTCGGTCCCGCGCTGCGCGACGGCGCGCTGCCGACGCTCCACCGGCCCGTCCCGCCCACCCGCCGGACCCTGCCGGTCCTCTACGGCGTGGCGCTGCTGGGCGTGATCGCGGCCGGACTGCCCCGCGACCCGCTGGCCCTGGACACCACCGCCAAGCTCCGGGCGCCCTCCCCGGCACATCCCTTCGGCACCGACTCCCTCGGCCGGGACATGCTGGCGCGCGTCGCCCATGGCGCGCTCGACACCCTGACGCTCGCCCTCGCGCTGAGCGCCGCGGCGCTCGTGGCGGGCGTCCTGCTTGGCCTGCTGCCGCGGCTCTCCGGACCCCTGGTCGACACCGTCAACGCCGTACCGCCCGTCCTCGCCGGCCTGCTCGTCGCGGGCGTCGCCGGCAGCGGCCCGTCGACGCCCGCGCTCGCCGTGGCCGCCGTCGCGTGGGCACCGCTGGCCGCGCACACCTCGGCCCTGCTCCAGCAGGAACGGGCCACCACCCACCTCTCCTCGACCCGTGCGCTGGGCGCGGGCCGCATGTACGTGCTCCGGCACGAGCTGCTGCCGGCCGTCCTGCCGCCCGTCACCCGCCACGCGCTGGTCCGGCTGCCCGGAATCGCCCTGGCCCTGGCCGCGCTCGGCTTCCTGGGGCTGGGCGCGCAGCCGCCGTCGCCGGAGTGGGGGCTGCTGCTCGCCGAGAACCAGCCGTACGTGGAACGCGCCCCCTGGACGGTGCTCGCACCGGCCGCCGTCCTCGCCCTGCTCGGCGCCCTCGCGGTGACGGCGGCGGGCGCCTTCCGGGGCCGCCGCCGCAGGGGTGCCCCCGCCCCCGGCGGCCCTGGCGACGGCACCGGCCCGGGCGAACTCCTCCCGGACGCGAGTCCGGCCGACGCTCAACAGGCTGACAACGTACGGGAGTTGGTGTGACCGACGTCCGCTCCCGAGGGCGGGGGAGGATCGCGTCGCGGCTCCGGGCGCCCGGCTCGCTCGCGCACACCTGGCGGGCCCTCTCGCCACTCCTCCGCCTGCTGATCCTCACCCAGCTCGCCTTCAACATCGGCTTCTTCGCCGTCCTGCCGTTCCTCGCCGAACACCTCGGCACCGGGGTCGGCATGGCCGGCTGGCTGGTCGGACTGGTGCTGGGCCTGCGGACCTTCAGCCAGCAGGGGCTGTTCGTCGTGGGCGGCGCGCTGGCCGACCGGTACGGCGTGCGGCCTGTCGTCCTGACCGGCTGCGTGCTGCGGATCGCGGGCTTCGCGTGGCTGGGGTACGCGGCACGGCCCTGGGCCGTGATCGGCGCGGTGCTGCTCATCGGCTTCGCCGCCGCGCTGTTCTCGCCCGCCGTGGAGTCCGAGGTCGCCCGGCAGGCCGTGGCCTGGGAGGACGCGGGCAACGGCCCCCGTACCCGGGTGCTGGCACTGCTCACCGTGGCCGGCCAGGCCGGCGCGTTCCTCGGCCCGCTCCTCGGCTCCCTCCTGCTGGCCGTGGACTTCCGCACGGCCTGCCTCGCCGGAGCCGCCGTCTTCGTGCTGGTCCTGGCCGGCCATGCCCGGCTGCTGCCCCAGCACATCCCCGGCCGGGCCAGGACACGCGGCAGGGGCGGCATCCGCACGGCTCTGCGCAACGGGCGCTTCCTCGCCCTGTGCGTGGCCTACGGCGCCTACCTGCTCGCCTACAACCAGCTCTACCTGGCCCTCCCCGAGGAGGTGGCCCGCGCCGCCGGGTCGCAGGCCCCGCTCGCCTGGCTGTTCGCGCTGTCCTCGCTGCTGGTCGTGACGGCCCAGCTGCCGGTCACCCGCTGGGCGGCCGACCGATTGGACCTGCGCCGCTCCATGGCGGCCGGGCTGCTGCTCATCGCTGCCGGGTTCGGGGTGGTGGCCCTCGCCCGCCCGGCGGGCTGGACGGGCGTACCGGGTCTGCTCCCCGCCGCCGCGTTCGTCGTCCTGCTGACCCTCGGTCAGATGCTGGTCGCGCCCGCTGCCCGCGCCTGGGTCCCCGACCTCGCCGAGGACGGCCGCCTCGGCCTCTACACCGGCGCGATGTCCTCCGTCTCCGGCCTCCTCGTGCTGCTCGGCAGCTCCGCCACCGGCTCCCTCCTCACCACGGGACTCCCGCCGGCCGTCCCCTGGCTCACCCTCGCCGCGGTACCGGCCCTGGCCGTCCTCCTGCTGCCCCGCCGGCCCCGGGAAACGGTCTAGTCAGCGCGCCCGAGGAGAAACGGCCTAGTCCGCGCGCCCGAGGAGCCGGAGCAGCGCGCGGAACGCGGCCGGCATGTCGACGGCTTCGGGGTCCAGGAGCCACTGGTACTGAAGGCCGTCCATCACCGCGATGAGGAGGGGCGCCGCTTCTTCCGGGGTGAGGCCGCCGGGGAGCCGGTCGCCGAACTCGCCGCGCAGTGAGCCGGCGGCGGACTGCCGCACCAGTTCGTACCGGTGGGCGAAGAACTCCCGCGCCGGGTGGTCACCGGTGACACTCTCGCCGAGCAGGGCAGAGAACGTCTGGACGATGCCGGGCCGCATCGCGTTGTACTCGACCAGTGAGGCGTACAGGTCCAGTGGCCAGGGCTCGCCGCCGGGCCGCGGCCCGCCGCTGATGTCCCACTCGTCCCGCGCCTCCAGCAGGGCGACGAGCAGTGCTTCCTTGCTCGGGAAGTAGTGCAGCAGCCCCTGTTGGGTGATGCCGACGCGCTCGGCGACCGCGCTCAGCGAGGCGCCGCGGTAGCCGCGCTCCGCGATGACCTCCAATGCCGCTCGGAGGAGCTCGGCGCGGCGGTCCTCGCCGCGCACGGCGCGCCCCTTGCCGTGCCGTGCCCCGCGTCCGTTCGCTTTCACGAATCCGAGCCTAGCCGAGCGGAAACGCCCCGGATCCTTGAAGGTAACGAAAAGAAAACGACGCCTACCGTTCAACAGGTGGCAGGTACAGGATGCTGCGAACAACAGGGAGCCGCCCCCGCCTCCTCCCTGTCCGAGCCGTTTTCATTGCCTCAATGAGGAGGTACGGCAGTGGATCAGGCAGCCGTTCCCGCCCCCGCCACCAGACCCGCCGGGTCCATGGGGCCCGCCACGGACACCGCGCAGCGCGGCTTCGTCCTCCGCCTCGGACTCGCCAACTTCGGCCTGTACAGCGCCCTGATGACGCCGGTCATCGTCACCATGGCGCTGCGCGTCGCGGACGTCGCCCCGCACCGCAAGGAAGCCGTACTGGGCCTCGTCCTCGGCGTGGGCGCCGTCGTGGCGGTGATCGCCAACCCGCTCTTCGGCAGACTCTCGGACCGCACCCGCTCCCGCTTCGGCCGGCGCCGCCCCTGGCTCGTCGGGGGAGTGCTCGGCGGTCTGCTGGGCCTGACGGTGATCGCCTTCGTGCCCTCCGTACCCGCCCTCGTCGCCGGCTGGGCCCTCGTCCAGGCCGCCTTCAACGCCGTCTACGCGGCGCTCATGGCCACCATCCCCGACCAGGTCCCCGAAGCGGCCCGCGGCAGCGCCTCCGGCGCCATCGGCACCGGCCTCACCGCGGCCGTGCTGGCCGGATCGGGCATCGCCGCGGTCAGCTCCGACCCCCGGGTGATGTTCCTGCTGCCGGCCGTCCTGACCGTCGTGTTCGTCGGCTGGTTCGTCCTCCGGCTGGCCGACCGCCCGCCCGCCGAACCGCCCGAGCCGTTCTCGCTGCGGGAGTTCCTCGGCAGCTTCGTCTTCGACCCGCGCCGCAGCCCGGACTTCGGCTGGGCCTGGCTCACCAAGTTCCTGGTCATGTTCGGCTCGGTCGCGCCGATGACCTACCTGGCCTACTACCTCCCCTACCGGATGGGCCTGAGCGCCGCGGCCACGGCCGGCGCCGTGGCACTGCTCGTCGCCGCCGGCTACGCCGTCCAGTCCGTCATGGCCGCGGCCGGCGGCTGGGTCTCCGACCGGTCCGGCCGCCGGAAGCCGTTCGTGGTCGCGGCCGGACTCGTGGTCGCGGCAGGGCTCGCCCTGCTGGCCCTCGCACCCGACCTGGCCTGGATCGTCGTCGCCCAGCTCGTCATGAGCGTCGGCGGCGGGCTGTTCTACGCCGTCGACATGGCGATGATCACCCAGGTGCTGCCCGACCGGGCCAACCCCGCCAAGGACCTCGGCATCGTCAACATCGCCAACGCGCTCCCGCAGTCGCTGATGCCGATGATCGCACCGTTCGTCCTGGCGACCGGCGGGGGAGAGAACTATCCCCTGCTGTTCGGCATCGCCGCCGCCGCGGCGCTCGCCGGATCCGTCCTCGTCACCCGCATCAAGGGCACCCGATGAGCCCGGCCGGCACAGGCCGGGCCGCCTCGCCCGACGCACCATCCCCGCGCACCAAGGAGGAGCCGCCGATGACCCCGTACGACGCGACCGTCGAGGACGCGCTCGGCAAGCTGGACCTCGACGCCAAGACCCGGCTGCTGGCCGGCCGGAACATGTGGGCGCTGCCCGCACTGCCCGAGATCGGCCTGCGGTCGCTGGTGATGTCCGACGGCCCGATCGGGGTGCGCGGCGTCCGCTGGACCGCCGACGACCCCTCCGTCGCGCTGCCCAGCCCCACCGCGCTGGCCGCGACCTGGGACCCGGAACTGGCCCGCCGCGCCGGTCATCTGCTCGCGCAGGAGGCCCGCCGCAAGGGTGTGCACGTCCTCCTCGCGCCGACCGTCAACCTGCACCGCTCCCCGCTCGGCGGCCGCCACTTCGAGTGCTGTTCGGAGGACCCGCACCTCACCGGTGAGATCGGCGCCGGATACGTCACCGGAGTGCAGGAAGGCGGCGTCGGTACCACCGTCAAGCACTTCGTCGCCAACGACGCCGAGACCGAGCGCTTCACCGTCGACAACCTCGTCGCCCCGCGACCGCTGCGCGAGCTGTACCTCGCGCCGTTCGAGACGATCGTCAAGAAGGCCCGTCCCTGGGGCGTCATGGCCGCCTACAACTCGGTCAACGGAACCACCATGACCGAGCATCATCACCTCCAGAACGAGGTGTTGCGCGGCGAGTGGGGATTCGACGGCTTCCTCGTCTCCGACTGGATGGCCGCCCGCTCCACCAAGGGCGCGATCGAGGGCGGCCTGGACGTCGCCATGCCCGGACCGCGCACCGTCTACGGCCAGGCGCTGGCCGCCGCCGTCCGCGCGGGCGAGGTCGACGAGGCCTTGGTCGACGCCGCCGTACGCCGCGTACTGCGGCTCGCCGCCCGCGTCGGCGCCCTCGACGGCGCGCCGCCCGCCGTCGCCCCCGCAGCCCTGCCGGCCCCGGTCGACGGCCCGGCACTGGCCCGCGAGATCGCCCGCCGCGCCTTCGTCCTCGTACGGAACGACAACGGCACCCTGCCCCTCGGAACCGACCGGCCCGGCACCGTCGCCCTCATCGGAGCCGCGGCCCGCGACGCCCGCGTACTCGGCGGCGGTTCGGCGCAGGTCTTCCCCGACCACATCGTCTCCCCGCTCGACGGGCTGCGCGCCGCGCTCCCCGAGGGCGACCTCACCTACTGCGTGGGCGCCGACCCCAGCGACGAACTGGCCGCAGCTGGACGGGACTTCATGCTGCGCGCCGTCTGCCGGGACCGGGCCGGGCGGGTGCTGGGAGAGACCACACTGCCCAATGGCGCGGTCCAGTGGCACGGCGACGACCTGCCGGCCGGCGTCACCCACGAAACACTGCACACCGTCGAGATCACCGGCACCTTCACCCCGCGCGAGAGCGGCACGCACCTCTTCGGCACCAAGGGCGTGGGCGGCCTCCGGCTCACCGTCGACGGCCGCGTGCTCCACGACGGCACCGAGAGCCCCGACCACGCCGACCCGTTCGAGGCGTTCTTCGGCGCTCCCGTGGCACGCGGGAAGGCGGAACTCACCGCGGGCGAGCCGGTCGAGGTCGCCCTGATGCACACCGTTCCCCAGCTGCCGGACGCGCCGATCCAGGCCGTCGGGTTCGCCCTCGCCCACCGCGAGCCCCGGCGCGACGCGGAGGAACTCATCGAGGAGGCGGTGGCGGCGGCCCGCGCCGCCGACACCGCCGTCGCCGTGGTCGCCACCACCGAGCGGGTGGAGAGCGAGGGCTTCGACCGTACCGGCCTCCGGCTGCCCGGCCGCCAGGACGAGCTGGTCGAGCGGGTGGTCGCCGCCAACCCCCGTACCGTCGTGGTCGTCAACTCCGGCTCGCCCGTGGAGATGCCCTGGCGGAACGGTGCGGCCGCCGTGCTGCTCAGCTGGTTCCCCGGCCAGGAGGCCGGTGCGGCGCTCGCGGACGTCCTCCTCGGCGCCGAGGAGCCCGGTGGGCGGCTGCCCACCACCTGGCCGGCCCGCCTCACCGACGCGCCGGTCACCCGCGTGACCCCCGAGAACGGTGAACTCCCTTACGAAGAGGGCGTCTTCATCGGCTACCGGGCGTGGCAGAAGGCGGGCGCCGAGCCCGCGTACTGCTTCGGACACGGCCTGGGATACACCGACTGGGAGTACGAGACGGCCACGTACACGCCCGCAGCGGGCGGCGACGCGCTGGGCACGGTCACCGTACGGGTGCGCAACACCGGCGACCGGGCGGGCCGCGAGGTGGTGCAGGTCTACCTAGCCGTCCCGGACGGCGACTCCGTCGAGCGGCCGGCCCGCCGTCTCGCGGGCTTCGCCACGGTCTCGGCGGCGCCCGGGGAGACCGCCGAGGCGACCGTCGCCGTGCCCCGCCGCGCGGCCGAGATCTGGGACGAGGGGGCGCACGGCTGGCGGCTGGTCCCCGGCACGTACACCGCCGAGACCGGCCGCTCCCTCGACGACATCCGTCTGCGGAGCCGTGTGACGGCCGAAAGCTGAGCCACCGCCCGCCGCCCGTCGAGGGCGGCGGGCCACGCTCCCCGCTGCGCCGTTTACATTGGCCTCGGCACCGCATTCGATCTTCGCAAGCCCGCCGAGGAGTACCCGTTGAACCCCAGCGCACCGGCCCCGGACAGCTACTTCGAGCGCATCGACGAGCACCGCTACAAGCCCACTCCGCACGTCGGCGGCGCGTGGGATCCGGACGAGCAGCACTTCAGCCCGCTCGGCGGACTGGTCGTGCACGCCATCGACCGTTACCTGGCCGGACGCCCCGACACGGGCATGGTGCTCGGCCGGATCAGCTTCGACATCCTCGGGCGGCTCGCCACCGACGAGTGCGAGGTCCGGGTGGAGACCGTCCGGCCCGGCCGCACCATCGAGCTGGTCGAGGCCACCGTGCTGATAGCCGGCCGCCCGGTGGTCCGTGCCCGCGCCTGGCTGCTGACCTCCCTGGACACCGGTGCCGTCGCGGGCGGCGGCGCCGACCGGCTCACCCCGCCCGAGGAGCTGGAGCCCTGGCACATGGCCGGCGTGTGGCCCGGCGGCTACATCGGCACCCTGGACGTGCGGCCGGTCGCCCCGCCGCAGCCCGGCCGTACGACCGCCTGGATCGCCACCGGTGTGGACCTCGTCGCCGGGGAACCGGCGAGCCCGCTGGCGTCCTTCGTCACGCTGGTCGACACGGCCAACGGCATCGCCGTCCGGCAGTCGCCCGCCGAGTGGATGTTCCCCAATGTCGACCTGACCATCCATCTGCACCGGCAGCCCGAGGGGAGCTGGACCGGCCTGGACACCACCGTCGTCTTCGGGCCCACCGGCCAGGGCATCACCAGCACCGTCCTGCACGACACGGCCGGCCCCGTCGGACACGCGCAGCAGATCCTCACCGTCCGGCCGCAGCCCACGGGAGACTGACCGGATGGACGAGGAAGTCATCCCGATTCTGCACGTCACGGACGCAGCCGCCGCGGTCGCGTGGTACGCGCGCCTGGGCTTCACCCAGGAGTGGGAGCACCGCTTCGAACCGGGGCTGCCCGCGTTCGTCGAGGTCGCCCGCGGCGGGGTGCGGCTGTTCCTGTCGGAGCACGCGGGCGATGCCCGCCCCGACACACTGGTGTACCTCCGCGTCCGTGACGTCGACGCGGTCGCGGAGGCGTTCGGGGTCCCGCCGACGGACGCTCCGTGGGCCCGCGAGATCGAGCTGCGCGATCCCGACGGCAACCGGCTGCGGGTGGGCACGCCGACGGACTGAACCCACCACCGCCCGCAGTCCCGCCCGTCGTCAGCCGTCCTGCCCGGGGGACTCCTTCGCCTTCGGGCGGGCGCGGAGGTGGGCGCGCTCACCCTGCTTCCCGAACAGGCTGAGGATCTCCACGGGTTGATCATCGGCGGCGCCGAACCAGTGCGGTACACGGGTGTCGAACTCGGCCGCCTCGCCGGGCGTGAGCACCAGATCGTGTTCGCCGAGCACCACCCGCAGCCGGCCGTTGAGGATGTAGAGCCACTCGTAGCCCTCGTGGGTCTGCGGGTCGGGCTCCCGGCGCGGGCTGTCGGCCGGGATGATCAGCTTGTATGCCTGAATGCCGCCGGCGCGGCGGGTCAGCGGCAGCATGGTCATGCCGTGCCGGGTGACCGGGCGCAGGTGGACGCGCGGATCCCCGGTGGGCGGCGCATCCACGAGTTCGTCGAGCGTGACGCCGTGGGCCTTGGCCAGGGGGAGCAGGAGTTCCAGGTTGGGGCGGCGGGCGCCGGACTCCAGCCGGGAGAGGGTGCTCACCGAGATGCCGGTCGTCGCCGACAGCTCGGACAGCGTGATCTCGCGCTGAGTGCGCAGCGCGCGGAGCCGGGGGCCGACTGCCTCCAGTGCGTGGTCGAGGTCGTTGTCCATATCCGCAAGCTTGCCATACCGGCAAAGAATTTTGCGGGTATGGCTGAGGTGCCCGCATGGTCGTCCGTGAAGGAGGTGGTCACGGTGACCGAGCGATGGGACAACGAGTACGACGTAGTGGTGATCGGTGGCGGCGCTGCGGGGCTGAACGGGGCGCTGATGCTGGCCAGGGCGCGGCGGTCGGTGGTGGTGATCGACGCGGGCGCGCCGCGCAACGCCCCGGCGGACGGCGTGCACGGCCTGCTGGGCAGGGAGGGGATGCCGCCCGCCGAGCTGCTGGAGCGGGGCCGGGCGGAGGTCCGCGCATACGGCGGACAGGTGGTGACCGGCGAGGTCGCGACGGCGGCCCGGGACGCGGCAGGACTGACCGTGACGCTGACCGACGGCCGTACGGTCCACGCGCGCCGGCTGCTGGTGACCACCGGACTGGTCGACGAACTGCCGGACGTGCCGGGGCTGCGGGAGCGGTGGGGCCGGGAGGTGGTGCACTGCCCGTACTGCCACGGCTGGGAGATCCTCGACCGCGCCATCGGCGTGCTGGCCGCCGGGCCGCTCTCCGTGCACCAGGCGCTGATGTTCCGGCAGTGGAGCGACGACGTCACCTTCTTCACCCACACCGCGGCACCGCCGGCCGGCGAGCAGGCCGAACAGCTGGCGGCGCGCGGGATCCGGGTGGTGGAAGGACCGGTGGCGGGCCTGGAGATCACCGGCGACCGGCTGACCGGGGTGCGGCTGGGCGACGGCACGGTGGTCGCCCGGGAAGCGCTGGCGGTCGCGCCGCGGGTGGCGGCTCGGGCCGGCTTCCTCGCGGGGCTCGGGCTGCGGCCCGCGGAACACCCGTCCGGAGCGGGGGAGTACCTCCCCTCCGACGCGACAGGGCGTACCGAGGTGGCCGACGTGTGGGCCGCCGGGAACGTCACCGATCCGACGTCCCAGGTCGGCGCCGCCGCCGCTGCGGGCGCCCAGGCCGGCGCGCGGATCAATGGCGACCTGATCGCCGAGGAGACGCGGCGGGCGGTCGCCGCGTACCGGGACCCGTTCTCTGCCGAGTCCGAGGCGCGCGTCTGCGAACTGGTCGCGGGCGACCGGCGCCACGGCCTGTGAACCACGGAAAGGAACCGAACATCGTGACCGAGGAATTCGACAAGGACTTCTGGGAGCAGCGCTACCGCGGCCACACCGCGACCCGCGTACGGCAGCCCAACGCCCAGCTGGTGGCGGAGGCCGCGGCACTCGCGCCCGGCACGGCGCTGGACGCGGGCTGCGGCGAGGGGGCCGACGCCCGCTGGCTCGCCGAGCGCGGCTGGCGGGTGACGGCGGTGGACATCGCCGCCGGCGCGCTGGAACACGCCCGGCGGCAGGCGGAGATGTCCGGTGCGGAGGCGGTGGAGCGCATCGACTGGGTGGAGGCAGATCTGACCGCCTGGGTGCCGCCCGCCGACCACTTCGATCTGGTCTCCACGCACTATGTGCATGCGGCGGCGTCGCGTGAGGCGCTGTTCGGCCGGCTGGCCGCGGCGGTCGCGCCGGGCGGCACGCTGCTCGTCGTGGGGCACCACCCGTCGGGGCACGGGACGGCCGCGGTGCACGGTGCGCCGCGAGAGGTGCACTTCACCGCGGAGGAGATCGCTGCGGACCTGGATCCGGCCCGGTGGGAGATCGTCGTCGCCGAGGCCAGGAGCCGGTCGGTCACCGGTCACGGCGGTCAGGAACTCACCCTGGAGGACGCCGTCCTGCGCGCCCGCAAGCGGCCCTGACCGGCCGGCCTCGCCGCCCTCCCCGTGCCTGCCTCCGGCTGCAACTCCTGGGCTTCGACGACGACATGGCAGTCCCCCTGGGCGTCTACCTGCGGCGCGTACGGGCGACCACGCTCGCCGTCGTCGTCGCCCTGGCGGGCCTCGTCGTGGGCGTCGGCGGCCCCATCGCCTTCGTCGCCCCCGCGGCCCCCGTCCTCGCGCAGCGACTGGCCGGCCCCACGCGCGTACCGATCACCGGCTCCGCCCTCACCGGAGCCGCGCTCATCGCCGCCGCCGACGCGCTGGGACGCGTCATCGCCCCTGTCGAGCTTCCCGTCGGCTCGTCACCAGCGTCCTCGGCGGACCGTTCCTTCCCTGGGTCCTCTTCCGTACGGAACGGGCCACCGGAAAGGCGTGAACACCCCCAGGGCCGACCCCCTGACCGCCGCGGCGCCGGGCCTCGAAGTCCGGTCCCTGCACTCCGGTTACCCCGGCCGCCCCGTCGCCCGGGGCGTCGGCCTCACCCTCCCCGCAGGCCAGGTCGCCGCCGTCGTCGGCCCCAACGGCTGCGGAAAATCCACCCTGCTGCGCACCGTCGCCCGGCTGCACCGGCCCGAGTCCGGCACCATGCTGGCCGGGGGCGAGGACATCTGGAAACTCGGCCAACGGCAGGCCGCCCACCGGGTCGCCCTGCTGCCCCAGTCGCCGCACGCCCCCGAAGCCGTCACCCGGGCCGGGCTGGTCCGCCACGGCCGCCACCCGCACCAGGGACTGCTGCGGCAGTGGTCGCGGGCCGACGAGGACGCCGTACGCGAGGCGCTGGCGGTCACAGGCGCCACCGAACTGGCCGCCGAACGCCTCGCCGGCTCACCGGCGGGCAGCGCCAGCGCTGCTGGCTGGCGATGGTCCTCGCCCAGCACACCCCCGTCATCCTGCTCGACGAGCCCACCAGCGCCCTCGACCCGGGCCGCGCCGTCGACGTACTGGAACTCGTCCGCGAGGCCGCCGCGGCGGGACGCACCGTCGTCATGGTCCAGCACGACCTTGCTGCCGCCGCCCGCTACGCAGACACACTCGTCGCCATGAAGGACGGGCGCGTCGTCGCGCAGGGCGCACCCCGCGACATCGTCGACGAGGCACTGATCAAGGAGGTCTACGGCCTGGAGGCGGGCCTCCTGCCGGCCCCCGGCGCCGGCTCGCCGGTCGTCGTCCCGCGCGCCCGCTCAGGAGCGGACGTGTGACGTGCCCGGTGTGACGGGCGCCAGCCAGATGCCGGTGATCGCGTCGATGAGCCCGCTCGCGTACTCGGGCCAAGTGGAGGCGGTGGCCTGGGTGTTGCCGGCGAGGGCGCGCTCCCGCTCGGCCAGCATGTGCATCAGCAGGTGCCGGGCCATCCCGCCGCGCTCGATCCGTACGGGCAGCGGCAGGTCCGGCAGGCAGCGGTTGAGTCCGTCGAGCGTCTGCTGGACCGCCGGCCCGAACGTCTCGTCGATCATGATCTCGCGCAGCACCGGGTCGGTCATCACCTGGATGGCGAACCGCGCGAACCACGTGGGGCTCTCCAGCTCGGCCAGATGATCGGTGCCGGGGCGGACGAGGCACGCCACCCAGTCCCGTACGTCCTCGGAGTCACCGGTCTCGGCCAGCATGGCTTGCCGCAGCTCGTCGATCCGCCGGGCGTGCTGCGGACGATCGCCCGCAGCAGGTCGTTCTTGGTGCCGAAGTGGTAGCCGACGGCGGCGTTGTTGCCCTGCCCCGCGGCCTCGCTGACCTGGCGGTTGGAGACGGCGAGCAGACCGTGCTCGGCGAACATCCGCTCCGCGACGGTGAGGATCGTCTCCCTGGTGCCCTCGGCCCGCCCGGACCGGGTCGTCCTGCCGGCCATCACGCTTCCCCTCGGTTCCCGACGTCTGGGCTCAGTGAACGTGGCCGGCCGAGCTGAGTCAAACGACTGAAGGGAACCGTCGGCGGCCTCGGCGTCGAGGGGCCGGGCGGGGCACCCCGTGCGGTCGCCCGCCGGGCGCCAGGTGGAAAAGGGGCGGCGCACGCTTTCCGGACGTGGACGTACCCGGGGAGTGGTCCAGGCCACTGGAACCCCTCGTGATCCGCGGATGGAGTCCCTCGTGATCCGCGGACAGGTGACGGGTGTGAAGCAACCAGAGCACGCGGGCGACCTGCGACGACGGATCCGGGCCGGAGACCGTCAGCCGTTCGCCGACCCGTACGAGGAGCACGCGCGGGCGGTCCACAACCATGCCCTGCGGCTGACCGGTGACCGCCCCCGCATCCCGGGTGTCGGCGCGGCTCCGAAGCGCACGACGCCATCGGCAGGCACGCTGCTCGCCGGCAACGCCATTCCGGAGCGGGTGGTAGGGGCAAGGCCGGGCGGCGGCCCAAGGCCGAACAGGAAGTGGGTGGCGCGTCGGACAAGTCGGCCGCGCGGGAGGGCTGTGGTCGCGCTGAAGGGCCACCGGTCCAGGTGATCGGGGGCATACGGCCCGGTCCGGGGGCCCGCTCAACGCCGCGGAAAAATGTGCCCGAAATCAGAGGTGCGAAAGATGCGTTTCGGGGTACTGGGGTGCGGCTGCCCGGACTTGACCGACGGCGGGGCAGCGCGGGTGGATCTTTGCGTGCTTGACTGCGCTCGGTAAGATTTGCCGGGCCGAAGAAGCTCGGGAAAGGTGGCTTCCGGTCGCAGCAGACCATTGCCGGGGGCCGCCCGGAATCGCCGTTGACCTGGAAGGACCGTGGTTTTGAGTTCCACCGAGACCGGCGCGCGGGAGCTTGTCGCCGGTGCGTTGGAGGCAGAGGCCGACGACATCGCCGACCGCTGGGTGCAGTTGCAGCTGACGCGGGCCGAGCAGGGCACCGACCTGAGCGAAAGCCTGCTGCGGGAGGAGGCCGACGGACTCGTCGGTGTGCTCGGCGCCGGTCTGCGCAGTGACGCGCCCGTGGAGCGGGTGGTCGCCACCCACCAGGACCTGCGCCGCGCGGTGTCCGAGTTCTCCATGCGCAGGGCCCGCAAGGGCGCGTCGCCGACCGCGACGGCCATGGCGGTGCTCAGCCTCAAGGAGGCGCTGCTGGAGTGCGTGCAGCGGCGGACGCACGACGGCGACGAGCTGTTCGCCGCCGCCCTGTTGATCAACCAGCTGCTGGACAGTGCCGGGGCGCTCAGCTTCGACACGTTCGTCGAGGGCCGCGAGGAGATCATCCGGCGGCAGAGCCGGCAGCTGCTGGAGGTCTCCACGCCGGTGGTGCGCCTGTGGCGTCAGGTGCTCGCCGTCCCGTTGATCGGCACCCTGGACACCGCCCGCACCCAAGTCGTCATGGAGAACCTCCTCCAGGCGATCCAGGAGCACGAGGCGCGGGTCGCGATCATCGATATCACCGGCGTCCCCACGGTGGACACCGCGGTCGCGCAGCACCTCATGCACACGGTCAACGCCGTACGGCTGATGGGCGCCGACTGCGTGATCAGCGGCATTCGGCCGCCCATCGCGCAGACCATCGCCCAGCTGGGCATCGACCTGTCCACCATCCTCACCCGTGCCACGCTCGCCGACGCGCTGTCCGCGGCCATCGAGCTCAGGGACTCGCCCGCTTCGGCCACCCTGACGGAGCGATGACCGTGTCCGCATCGACCGGAGTGCCGATCCTCCGCCTCGGCGACGTCCTGGTGACAGGGCTGCTCAACGAGCTCGACGACAAGACGGCTGTCGCCTTCGCCGACGAGCTGACCGAGCGGATCTCGTCCGACCGCGCGCGCGGCGTACTGATCGACATCTCCCGGCTGGAGATCATCGACTCCTACGTGGCACGGATGCTGATGGAACTGACCACGATGTCCCGCCTGCTCGGCGCGCGGGTCATAGTGGCCGGCATGCAGCCCCCCGTCGCCATCACCCTGGTCGAACTCGGACTCCAGCTGACCGGTGTGGAGACCGCGCTCAACGCCGAACAGGGCCTGACCGCCCTGGGCTGGCACCGAAGTCCCCAGGCACCCGAGGGAGTCTTGCGTGACGCCCATAGGTGAACTGCACGCGGACGTCGCCGACTTGACCGGCGCCGGACCGGAAGAGGTGGTCACCGGCGGCAGAGAGGCGCCGTCGATGTACCCCGTCGAGAGCGAGGAGGACCTGCTGGCCGTACGGCACGCCGTGCGGGCGGCCACCATCCGCGCCGGTTTCGGCATCGTGGACCAGACGCGGGTGGTCACGGCCGCCAGCGAACTGGCCCGCAACGCCTACATCCACGGCGGGGGCGGCACCCTCACCATCGAGCACCCGGCCGTGGCCGACAAGACGGGGCTGCGCCTGGTCGTGCGGGACAAGGGACCCGGCATCGCCGACCTGGAGACCGCCCTCACCGACGGCTACACCACGGGTGCCGGGCTGGGGCACGGCCTGGGCGGCGCACGCCGGCTGATGGACGAGTTCGAGGTGGACAGCACGGAAGGCCGTGGCACGACCGTCGTGGCCACACGGTGGGCGAGCCGTTGACCGACCCTTCCGTCCCGCCCACCCTCGCCGTCCGCATCGATCATTACAGCGCGGTTCACGTCGCCGCCCGGACCGCCCGGCAGCTCGCCGAGCGGTCGGGGCTGCCCGGCGCGCTGCCCGACCAGGCCGCGGTCATCGCGTCCGAACTGGGCAGCAACCTCGCCAAACACGCCACGGACGGCGTCCTCTACCTCCAGCAACTGCCCACGGGCGGCGGCCTGGAGGTGCTCGCAGCCGACCGCGGCCCCGGCATGCCCGAGCTGGAACGCTGCCTCAGGGACGGCTTCAGCACCACCGGCACGCTCGGCGCCGGCCTGGGTGCGGTACGCCGGATAGCGTCCCACTTCAGCATCCGCAGCGGCTCCGCCGAGGGGACGCTGGCCTGCGCCCGGCTCTGCGCACCGGATGAGCTTCCGGCATGCGACGGCGGGGTGGGCGCGGTGTGCCTGCCCGCCGACGGCGAGCAGGAGAGCGGCGACGCCTGCACGGTCATCGACACCGGCGAGTTCCGCACCGCGATGGTCGTCGACGGCCTGGGCCACGGGGCGCTCGCGGCCGAGGCCGCGCAGACGGCGCTGCGGGCCTTCCGCCGGGTACCGGACGCGCCGCTGCCGGACATTCTCACCACCGTCCACCGGGCCCTGCGGCGCACCCGCGGGGCCGCGGTGGGCCTGCTGCGCCTGCACGAGGAGCGCGGCGAGTACTGCGGCGTCGGCAATATCCGTGTCCTGGCGCTCGGCCCGGAAGGCGTCCACCACCGGCTCACCGGCCGCCCCGGCATCGTCGGCCTGCGACTGCCCACCGCCGGCCGGGTCAGTGACATCCCGCTGGGCCCGGCCACGATCGCCGTACTGTACACGGACGGCATCAACCACCGCTGGAGCCAGACGCCCCCGCTCTTCTCCCTCAGGCTGCCGCCGCCGCTGCTGGCCGCCTCCCTCGCACACGGACACCGGATCACCCGCGACGACGCGACCGTACTGGCCGCCACTCCCCGACAGAGAATGCCGTGACCCCGCAGACCTTTCACACGCTGCCGGCGCTCCGCGGTGCGGTACGCCGCCTCGGCGACGCCCACCGGCTGCCCATCGAGACCCGGGCACGGCTGGTTCTCGCCATATCTGCGGTCGCGCAGCAGGAGTTCCAGGCGGGCGGCTACACCGTCCTGGAGACGCTGCCCGCACGGCAGAGCGGCGAGCCGAGTCCGCTGACCGTCATTCTGCGCGCCCCGCTCAAGCGCTGCCTGCTGCCCACCTCTGGTCTGCCGCTGCCCGCGCAGGCCACCACCGACGGCGCCGCGGTCTGGCGCGTCACGCCCGGCGCGCCTCCCGGCTCCGGCGGGCTCGGCGACGTGCCCGCCGAGGGGATCGGCCTGGACGGTGGCGCGCTCTCGGCGGTCGTCGACGGGCGGCAGGCCGTGCAGGCGGGCGGGGACCGGGCCGCGCGGCAGGACGGGGCGGGGCAGCCGCCGGGTCCCTCGGCCGAGGTCGCCGCGCTGGAGGAGGAGCTGCGCACCGCCCTCGCGCACGTGGACGCCGTCAACGCGGAGCACCAGCGCCTCAAGCACGAACTCGCCGAGACCAACAGCGGCGTGCTCGCGCTCTACGTCCAGCTCGAAGAGCGCGATGAGCAGCTGCGCAACGCGCACGGCGAGATGCTGCGCGAGCTGGAGGACGCCCTGCGGCCGTCCCCCATCGCCGTCGAGGGCCTGGAGCTGGCGGTGCACTACGCGCCGGCCGAGGCGGCAGCGCCGACCGGCGGCGACTTCTACGACTGGTTCGTGCTGCCCGACGGAACCGTCCACATCACCGTCGTGGACGCCCTCGGGCACGGCGTACGCAGTACCAAGAGCGCGCTCAACGTCACTCACGCCGTCCGCACGCTGGCCCTCGAAGGCCACCCGCTGCACTTCATCGTCGAACGGGTCAACGAAGTCCTCGCGCCCTACGACCCCGACCTGATGGCGACGGTGCTGCTGGCCAGGATCGAGCCGGCGACCGGCCGCCTCCAGCTGGCCAACGGGAGCCACCCGCCCGCCCTCGTGCTGCGCGCGGACGGCACGGGGGAGTACCAGGAGGCGCGGGGGCGGGGCATCGGCTTCCCCGTACCCGGCAGCGACAAGGTGCTCGACACCCGTCTCGCGGCCGGTGACCTGCTCATGCTCTACACCGACGGCCTGACCGAGAGCCGCCGCGACCCGCTGGAGGGCGAACGCCGGCTCATCGACAGCGCCCGGAACCACCGGCACCTGCCGATCGAGGAGATCCCCGGCGCCATCGCCCAGGACATGCACCGCGTCATACTGCACTCCGACGACACCCTCGCCCTGGCCGTACGGGTCGTCCACCCGGGCTGAGCGGCGCGGCGCAGAACGGTGAAGCCCCCGGGCCCCGGGGGCTTCACCGTCCCGCTACGCCCGCGGAGCGGCCGGGGCGGTGTCGATGGCGGCCAGGGCGTCCGCCACGGTCGCGTAGACGGGGCTGGTGGCGCTCAGGCCCGTCAGGTCCAGGAGCCGGCTCACGGCGGGCGTCACGGCCGCGACGTAGAGGTTGCCGGACACCTGCCGCGCCTCCCGGGTCGCGCGCAGCAGGACGTTCAGGCCCATGGAGTCCATGAAGTCCAGGGCGGCCAGGTCCAGTACAAGGTGCTTGCGGCCGTGGTGGAGCTGGTTGACCAGATGGTGGTGGAGCAAGGTCGCCGAGTCGAGGTCCAGCTCGCCGCCGACGGTGACGACGGCGGTGTCGGCGCTCCGGACCTCGACCTCGACCTCGACGTTCAGTGCTTCGTTGTCGGTGGACACGAGCGCGGTACCTCCTGTGGGGGTGGCCGGCCCGAGTGCCGGCCGGTCGGGTCGGCCGGGTACGCGGGCACGGGTGTGCTGACGGTTCCCACTCACGTACTGCCCCGAATGGGGGACTTAAACATGTGTCACCCCAAGAAGAATTCCGCGCCCCACCCGGCGCACGACCTGCGGAAGGGGCCGTGCCGCAGGGACGTGCCTCGGCCCTCTTCCGGGCGGGCCGGTGTGAGAGCTGCCACGGCGGGCACCAGCACCTCCGAACATGGCGACGCGGAACAGCACAGTGCGGGACGGAACCCGTACCATGCGACAAGTGTGCGCATGCTTCCGCCGCGCCCACAGCGGGATACCGGTGCGTACCGGAGGAACGAGCGGGATGATCACGAGTTCGCAGGAGGCCGACGTCTCCCAGGCCAGGCGCGCCACAGCCGCCTTCCTGACGGAGCAATGCCCATGGGTGGACCGGGATGCGGTGGTACTCGTGGTGTCCGAGCTGATCGCCAATGCCGAACGGCACGCCTCGGGCTGGTGGCGGCTGAACGTCTCGGTGCAGGAGGGCTTCCTGGTGGTGGAGCTCCACGACGCGAGCGCTGCGGCACCCGTAGCGCGCCAGGGCGACCTGGGCGGCGCGGGCGGCCATGGCTGGCACATCGTCCAGCGGCTGGCGACCGATGTGGAGGTCGTGAACCTGCCGGACGGCAAGTCGGTGCGGGCCCGCTGGCAGCAGTCCGACAACGCCCTGTGCGCCTGACGGCCGGGAGCGTGGCTGTGCCGTCCGTCGGCCGGCACGTCCGGCCACACACCTCGGAGCGGCGCCGACGGCACACGGCGCGCCGGGCCCACTGACCGAGGTGTCCCACCTCGACCGATCCGCGGCCGCGGTGATCCGGCCGTGACTTCTCAGCCGCCCGGCCCGTCCGCGTGTTCCGAGACGCGATCCTGTCCGCATTCCCGTTCCCGCTCGCGGCGGCGCTGCCGGGAGGCGCGCAGATTGGCGGCGTTGCCGCAGCCGCGCGTGGAGTGCCAGACCCCGCTGTTGTTGCGCGAGCGGTCGTAGAACGCGCCGCCGCACTTCTCGTTGCGGCAGATCTTCAGCCGCTGCCAGACCCCGGTGGCCTGCGCCAGCAGTGCCTCGCCCAGTACCGCGGAGGTCAGCCAGCGCCAGCCCTCGCCCTCGGGCTCGGCGGTCAGCGCCGCGTCCCCGTGCAGGCTGACCCGGAGCGTGCACGAGGTGAAGCGCACGGCATCGGCGTCCGCCGCGCCCTGCCGGGCGGTCAGCGCCCGCCGCAGCTGTTCGCGCAGCCGTCGCAGCTCCGGCAGATCCTCCTCGGTGAGCGTCAGCCGCACCCGGCCGCGCCCGGTGCCCTCGGCCCAGGAGCGCAGCGCCGTCGCGGCCCACTCCTGCGCGGACGCCACCTCCGCCAGCAGGTCGGGCTGACGTGGCCGTCCGCCGGACGCGGTATTCAGCAGATCCTGGACCAGGCCGAGGCCGCCGGGCACGGCGGTGGGGTAGTAGCGCTCGGTGGCCGGCCAGTTCATGCGCCCATGGTACGCGTCCGAATATCGATAGCCGGTCTTCGACGGGAGGGGATGACAGGGGGCTATGACATGAGCGTAAGCTTTTGCTCATGTCGTCCGGGGCAGTCCCGGACCGCACTGTCCACACCCACGTCAGGAGGACATGTGACTGCCGGGATCGAGCACCGCTTCGTCGAGGTCAACGGGGTCAAGCTGCACATCGCGGAGCAGGGCGAGGGACCTCTGGTCGTCCTGCTGCACGGCTTTCCGGAGAGCTGGTACTCCTGGCGCCACCAGTTCGGGCCGCTGGCCGAGGCCGGGTACCGGGTCGTCGCGCCCGACCAGCGGGGGTACGCCCGCAGTACGCAGCCCGCCGACGCCGATGCGTACAGCCTGCTGCACCTCACCGGCGATGTGATCGCCCTGATCCACGCGCTGGGCGAGGAGCGGGCCGTGGTCGTCGGGCACGACTGGGGCGCGCCGGTCGCCTGGACGACGGCCATGCTCCGCCCGGACGTCGTACGGGCCGTCGCCGGGCTCAGCGTGCCGCCGGTGCTGCCCGCCGGGATGGCGCCGCCGTCCGTCAGCCGGCAGCAGTACGGCGACCGCTACTACCAGGTCTACTTCCAGCAGCCGGGCGTCGCGGACGCCGAGCTGGCCCGGGACCTGCCCTCGACCTTCCGCCGGATGCTGTTCAACGGTTCGGGCGACAACCCCGCCAACGAAAAGCCGCGCCCCTGGGTCGTCCCCGAGGGCACCCCGCTGCTCGGTACCGGCCCGGACCCCGAGCTGCCGTCCTGGCTCACCCCGGAGGACATCGACACCTTCGCCCGCGACTACGCGAACCATGGTGACCGGGCCTTCACCGGGCCTCTGAACTGGTACCGCAACATCGAGCGGAACAACGAACTCCTCGCGGTCTTCCGAGGCCGCGGCATCGACGTACCGGCGCTGTACGTCACCGGCGACCGCGACATGGTCACCTCGCTGCACGGCATCGACCGGATCGTCGACGCCCTCGACAAGGTCGCGCCGAAGCTGCACCGCAAGGTGACGCTCCCCGGCTGCGGCCACTGGACCCAGCAGGAGCGCCCCGCCGAGGTCAACGAGGCGCTGCTGGACTTCCTCGGCCATCTGCCGAAGGAGGACTGACCCGCACGCCCGCGTCAACGGGCCGTGCCGCGCGACTGTTCACGCGGCACGGCCCTCGCGTGCCTCCTGCGTCAGACGGCCGACCAGGCGTCGTCGACCGGGAGGACGGCACCGTTGATGAACGCCGCCGCGTCGGACGCCAGGAAGACGAGGGCGTCCGCCTGCTCCTCGGCGCTGCCCAGCCGGCCGATGTTCGCGCCGATCAACTGGCCGATGAGGGCGGGCCCGTGCGCCTCGGGCACCGCGTCGACACTGATGCTGGTGGCGGTGGGGCCGGGGGCTATGGCGTTGGCCCGTATGCCCTGCTTCCGGTACATCACGGCGAGGCTCTTCACCAGGCCGACCACACCGTGCTTCGAAGCGGTGTAGGCCGCGCCCGCCGCGCCGCCCCGCAGGCCGGCCTCGGAGGCGGTGAAGACGATCGACCCGCGCCCCGCGTCGAGCATGTGCGGCAGCACGGCGCGCGTCAGCAGGAAGGGCGCGGTCAGGTTGATCCGTAGGACGCGCTCCCACTCCGTGTCGTCGGTCTCGCCCAGCGCCGACATCCGGTCCATGATCCCGGCGTTGTTCACCAGGACGTCCACACCGCCGAATTCCGCGACCGCCCGCTCGACGACCGCGTCCACCACCTGCTGGTCGCTGAGATCACCGGCGACGGCGAGCGCCGTGCCCCCGGCCTTCCCGATCTCGCGGACGACGTCCTCGGCGCCGTCCCCGTTCAGGTCCGCGGCCAGTACCCGGGCGCCCTCCACCGCGAACTTCAGGGCCGCGGCCCGGCCGATGCCGGAGGCGGCTCCGGTGACCACGACACCACGTCCCGACAGGCCTCTCTTCGTCATGGGGTTTCCTCTCCGCCGGGGGCTCCGGCACGCTGAACGGTGGCTCCCTCGCGGGGAGAGAGGCGCAGTACGGTTCCCTCGCCGTTGGCCGAGAGCAGCAGCGAGCCGTCCGGCGCCGCGGCGAGGCCGGCGAACTGCCGCGGCACGCCGGGCATGCCGTGGGTGAACAGCGCCGGATCGGCACGGGGCCCGGTGCCCGGCGGCAGCCCGACCGGCAGGTCCTCGGCCTCGATCCGGTGCGCCCCGGTGCTGAGCGACACGGCCCGCAGCTTCCGCGAGCCGGTCTCCACGACGAAGACCTCGTCGCCCAGCACGGCCAGCCCCTGCGGGGCAGCGAGCCCGGCCACGACGGTCTCGGCACGCCCGGCCTCGATACGAAGCACGGCGCCGCGCCGCTCGTCGCTCACGTAACAGAGCCCCGCGGCGTCGAACGCCACATCCACGGGACGGTCGAGCCCTTCGGCGAGCACGGTCACGGTGTCGTGCCCCGCCAAGCCCCCCTCGCCGCCCTCGTCCAGGGCCAGGACCCGGCCGCCGTCCGTCTCCGCGACGGCCAGCCCGCCGTCCGGCCGCACCGTGATGCCCGTCGGCCGCCGCAGCCCGGCCGCCCGGACACGGGTGGTGCCGCGCTCGGGGTCGTAGGTGGTGACCTCGCCGTACTGCGAGGTGAGATGCAGCAGCCCGTTGTCGGCGGCGATGCCGTGCGCGAAGGGCCGCAGGACGTGCGTGGTGACCTCGTCCGTGCCGTCCGCCGGCTGACTCTCCGGCCCGGCGACGCGGTAGTGGTCGGCCGCGTACACCGTGCCGCCCAGGTCCACGGTCACCCCGAAGGGGCCGTCGAGGCCGCGGGGCACGATCTCCCGCGTCCGGCCGTCGGGGTGGAGCTCGGTGATGCCGCCGGTGGCGAAGCTGGAGACGAACATCCGGTTCTCGGTGTCGAACGCCGCGTTGTCGAGGCCCACGAGTCCGCTGGTGACGAGAGACCGGGAACCCGTGCCGTGCAGGTCGATACGGGTCACGATGCCGGACCGGCCCCGGGACAGGACCATCAGGACACCGCCCCGGTCGAAGCGGACCGCGACCGGTTCGTGCACGTCCTCGGCGACCACTTCCGGGGCGCCGCCGTCCGGAGGGATCCGCCAGACCTGGCCCGTCACCATGTGCGGGTAGTACAGATGGCCGTCGGGGCCGAGCTGCATCGCGTTGCCCAGGGCCAGCCCCTCGGTGAGCACCTTCGGTGCGGCACCGCTGTCCGGGAACAGCTCCAGCAGCCGGCCGTTCATCCTCATCTCGTTCACGAAGAGCCGGTCGCCGATGCAGGTGATGCCGTTGGGCACCTGCACCTCGTCGGAGACGAGGCGGTACTCGCCCTGCGGGCTGCGGCGCCACACCCGCCCCGGGACCAGGTCGGTGATGTACATCGAGCCGTCGGCGCCGAAGGCGAGGTCGTCCGGCGACTGCACCGGACCGTCCATCGGCACGATCGTCTCGACGTCCCCGGTGGCCGGGTCCACGGCGCTGATCTGCCCGGCCAGGAACTGCGCGGCGTACAGCCGCCCGTCGGGCCCGAACGCGACACCGTTCGAACCCCACAGCGGACTGGGCGGGTTGAGCCGCCGCACGTCCCACCGCGTACTGCCCGAGGCCGGTGCGGACACGGTGGAGCCGTACCGGCTGGAATGCTCCGTCATCGTCGCGCTCCTCCTCAGGTCTCGTCCGGCCCGGCCTCGACGAGCACCTCGTCCAGGCCGCCGTTGGCGCGCCACTCCCGGAGCAGCGCGTGGAAGGCGACCGGCCCGTCCCCGTACGACTCGCTGCGCTTCCGCGGCATGCCCTCGTTGTTGTAGTAGCCGGGGGTGCACTCGGCCTGGAACGCGTACAGGTCGGGCGCCTTCTCGCGGATCGTCGCGACCCAGGCGGCCTCGGCCTCGGCGGTGGGTTCCACGTACCGGGCCCGCCGTGCGCGTGCCCCGGCGACGACCTCGGCGACGTGGGTCGCCTGCTCGTCGAGGATGTGCACGTAATTCACCGAGCTGGCGTTCTGCAGCGGGCCGAGCTGGAAGAGGTTGGGGAAGCCGTGGCTGTAGAAGCCGTGCAGCGTCCGGGGGCCCTCCCGCCACGCCTCGGGCAGGGTGATGCCTCCTCTGCCGCGCACCGGCAGCCGTCCGGAGGTGATGCCCGAGACGCCGACCTGGAAGCCGGTGCCGAAAATGATGCAGTCGACCTCGTACGAGACGCCGCCGACCACGACGGCGTTCTCGGTGATGCGCTCCACGCCGTGGCTGTCGGCGGTGTCCACCAGGGTGACGTTGGGCCGGTTGAAGGTCTGCAGGTAACTGTCGCTGAACGTGGGCCGCTTGCACATGTAGCGGTACCACGGCTTGAGCAGTTCGGCCGTCCTCGGGTCCGTGACGACCTCGTCGACCCGCGCCCGGATCTCGTCCATCTTCTGGTAGTCGGCGAGTTCGTAGGCGCGCTCCCGCTCCTCGGGCGGCACGTCCCGGTAGCTGTCGCTCGGGATGAGCTTCTGCTGGAGCCGGGCGCTGCTGGTCCAGCCGTCGTCGATCAGGTCCTCCTCGACCCGGCCGCCGGTGACGAGGGTGAGGAAGTTGTCCCTGCGCTTCCGCGTCCAGCCGGGGGAGAGGGCGGCGGCCCACTCGGGGTCCGTGGGGCGGTTGCCGCGCACGTCGACCGAGGAGGGCGTCCGCTGGAACACGTAAAGCCGCTCCGCGTCCGCGCCGAGGTGGGGCACGCACTGGATGGCCGTGGCGCCCGTGCCGATCAGGGCGACCCGCTTGTCGGCCAGCTTGTGCAGGCCGCCGTCGGCGTCGCCGCCGGTGTAGGTGTAGTCCCAGCGGCTGGTGTGGAACGTGTGGCCCCGGAACGTCTCGATGCCGGGGATGCCCGGGAGCTTGGCCTCGCTCAGCGTGCCGCTGGCCGTGATCACGTACCGGGCCCTGATCAGGTCGTCCCGGTCGGTGCTGACCAGCCACTCGTCCGTCTCATCGGCCCAGCGCAGCCCGGTCACCTGCGTCTGGAACACGGCGTCGCGGTAGAGGCCGAAGGTACGCGCGATGGCCTGCGCGTGCTGCCGTATCTCCTCGCCCGGCGCGTACTTCCACTTCGGGACGTAGCCGACCTCCTCCAGCAGCGGCATGTAGATGTACGACTCGATGTCGCAGTGGATGCCGGGGTACCGGTTCCAGTACCAGGTGCCGCCGAAGTCGCCGCCCTTCTCGATCACCCGGATCGACTCCACGCCCGCCTGGCGGAGGCGGGCGCCCGCGAGGAGACCGCCGAACCCGCCGCCGAGGACGACCACTTCGACCGCGTCGCGCAGCGGCTCACGGGCGGGCGCTGCCTCGGTGTACGGGTCCTCGTCGTAGTACCCGAACCGGCCGGTGACGGGCTGGTACTGGCGGCCGCCCTCGGGCCGGATCCGGCGCTCCCGCTCGGCCCGGTAGCGGGCCTTGAGGGCGTCGAGGTCGAGTGCGGGTTCCCCGGCGGGGGAGGAGCCGGACGGGCTGTGGGGGTAGGACATCGGCGGTCCTGTTCCTCTCTGTGGCGGTGCTGCGGTACGGGCTGTCAGCCGTGCCGCGGTGCGGAGGCGAGGTGTCCGGGTTCGGTCCCGGTGGCCGGGGCGGCGTCGGCGGCGGCGCGCGGCCCGCCCGGTACGGCGGCCGCGATCGCGACGGCGATCAGCGCGATGCCGCAGCCGACGAGCAGGGCGGTGCGGAAGCCGCTCTCGGAGGTGAAGGTGTGGCCGCCCGCCGTGGTGGTGAGCTGGGCGAGGATCACGCCGATCACGGCGGCGCCGACCGAGGTGCCCAGCGAGCGCATCAGGGTGTTGAAGCCGTTGGCCGCGGCGGTCTCCGACTGCGGGACCGCACTCATGATGAGCGCGGGCATGGAGCCGTACGCGAGGCCCACCCCGCTGTTGATCACGATGGCGAAGAGCATCATGCCCCAGGCGGTGCCCATCAGCGCCATGGACAGCCCGTAGCCGGCGGCGATGACCAGGGCGCCGCAGATCAGCGTGAACTTCGGGCCGCGGGCGTCGGTGAGCTTCCCGCCGAGCGGGGAGACCAGCATCATCATGATGCCGCCGGGCGCCATCCACAGGCCCGCAGCGAGCATCGACTGTCCCAGGCCGTGACCGGTGGCCTCGGGGAACTGGAGCAGCTGCGGCATCACGAGCATGCCGGCGTACATGCCGAAGCCGACGAAGACCGAGGCGGCGTTGGTGAGCAGCACGCGGGGGCGGGCGGTGGTGCGCAGGTCTATCAGCGGGTCCCGCGTACGCAGCTCCCACCAGCCCCAGAGGGCCAGGACCACGACGGCGGCGGCGAGGAGGCCGAGCGTGGTGGCCGAACTCCAGCCCCAGTCGGCCCCCTTGGAGACCGCGAGCAGCAGGCAGACCAGGCCGGCGCCGAGCCCGATGGCGCCGGGACCGTCGAAGCGCTGGCCCCTGGCGCCGGCCGGTACGTCCGGGATGAAGAACCACAGCAGGGCTGCGACCACCACGGCCAGCCCGGCGCAGCCCCAGAAGAGCGCGCGCCAGCTGGCGTACTGGGCGACGGCGGCGGCGATGGGCAGGCCGAGCCCGCCGCCGATGCCCATGGACGCACTGACCAGTGCGATGGAGGAGCTGAGCTTCTCCTTCGGGACCACATCGCGCAGGAGGGCGATGCCGAGCGGCACCATGCCCATCCCCATGCCCTGAAGGCACCGTCCGGCGATCATCGGGAGTACGGAGGAGGCGAGCGCGCACACCACCGAGCCGGCCACCAGCGGCACGGCGCACACGAGCAGCATCCGGCGCTTGCCGACCAGGTCCCCGAGCCGGCCGAAGACGGGGACACAGACGGCGCCCACCACCAGCGTGGCGGTGATCACCCAGGCGGCGTTGGAGGCGCTGGTGTGCAGGATCGCCGGCAGCTCGGCGAGGAGCGGGGTGACCAGCGTCTGGGTGGTCGCCGCCGTGATGCCGGCGACCGCCAGCGTGGCGACCACGCCACCTGGGCGGGATGTCGAGCGAGGGGCGTCCATGGCGGACTCCTTGACTGTGTTCACGGCACCACGACTGTGCTCGCAGCGATGTGCATCGTACACGTCACATGTATGGGCCACATTGTGTGCGTGATGCATCTTCGTGAGAGGATGACGGCAAGGAACCACCCAGAGGCGCGATGCGTCAGCGGCGCGGCAGGAGCGGGAAGCAGGAGGCGGCGGGACGCATGGTCAGGCCGACGCACGAGGTCGAGTACGAGCAGATGCTGCTCAGTCGCCACACGTTCTTGAACAAGCGGGGCGGCCGGCACAAGGACGGTGCGCTGGAGCGCAGCGCCTACGTCCTGCTCAGCCGCATCCGCATGCAGGGGCCGATGTCGATCGGCGAGCTGAGTGACGCCTTCGGCCTCGACGCCTCCACTCTCAACCGGCAGACGGCCGCGGCGATGCGTGCCGGTCTCGTCGAGCGCATCCCCGATCCCGCCGGGGGCATGGCCCGCAAGTTCCGGATCACGGACAAGGGCACGCAGATGCTCGACGAGGAACGCGAGGACCTGATCCACATACTGGACGACATCCTCGTGGACTGGTCCGACGAGGACATCGCGGCCTTCGCCGGCTACCTGCGGCGCTTCAACACCGGCATCGAGCGCATCGGCGGCCGCCCCTGGCCGCGTCCCTGACGCCACGACGGCCGGCCGTGCCGGCGGTACGTCTCTTCGCAGGTGTTCCGTGAGCCGTTGTCAGCTGCAACGATGCTCATTTTTGGCACCTTCCCGCTCGGGCCACGGCCGGAGCGGGGACGCGAGGAGACGAGGGCGACCGTGGCGCAGGCCGGACCGGGGAACGAGTCCCTGCTGCGGAAGGCGCGGCGAGATCTCCGCCGACATGCGTACGGCCCTGCACCGGGCCACCGGGACGGCCGGGGCATGCCGCTGGGGCTGCAACTCGTCGGACACCCCGACCGGCTCGACGGGCTCTTCTCGCTCGGCCACGCCGTCGAGCAGTCCGCCCGCGGCGCCGCACCGGTCCGTTCCGCCGGGGACCCCGCCCCATAGGATCGCCGGAGGCCGCACGCACCGCACACGACCCGGCGTCCCCTCCCGGCACGCCTGGTCGGCCACCGAGAAGCGCAAGAGGTTCGACATGCTGGTATCCCGCCTGCACACCTGGGGCACGACCGTCGAGATCGAGGAGACGGCGCGGCCCGAGACGGCACCGGACGGCGAGGCTCTGGTCGCCATGGAAGCCGCAGCGGTCACCCACCTGGACCTCACCGTGATGTCCGGCACCTTCGCCTACCGCCCCGAGCTGCCCTTCACCCCCGGCACGGCCGGCACCGGCACCGTGCTCGCGGGCGACCCGTCGCTCGTGGGCAAGCGGGTACTGATCCGCGGCGGTGGCGTCGGCCTGCAGCGGCCCGGCACCTGGGCCGAACAGGCCGTCCTCCCGTCATCGGCGCTGCGCCCGATCCCGGCCGGCGCCGACGCGGCGCTGGCCGCCACCTGTTACTCGCCCCTGACCACGGCGTGGGCGGCCGCCGAACCGGTCGGCCGGGTACGCGCCGGCGAACGGGTCCTGGTCACCGGCCCGGCCGGCGGTGTGGGTTCGCTGACCGTACAGCTGGCCGCGCGGGCCGGCGGGCATGTCATCGCCCTCGTACGCACCGAGGAGGAGGCGGCGAGCGTGCCCGCCGCCGCGGCCGAGGTCGTGGTGGGCCGGGACGCCGGGACGGTGCGGCGCCTCGCGGGGGACGGCGGGATCGATGCGGTGCTGGACACCGTGGGCGGCGACACCGTCCCGGTCCTCCTGCCCGCCATGAAGCCCGGTGGCCGGGTCGTGATGATCGGCTACGTCGCCGGCAAGACCCTCACCGTCGACCTGCCCAACCTGCTGGCCGCCGACGTGAGCCTGCTGCCGATGAACATGGTCCGCCGCCATGTCCCCGACGAGGTGTTCGCCACCCTGCTGACCGAGCTCGGCGACGGCACGCTGCGGCTGAACGCCACCACGTACCCCTTCGCCGAACTGAACCGTGCTCTGGCGGCCCGTACCGCCGGCGGTGTCCCGGGTACGGTCGCGGTCCTCATGTGAGGCACCGGACGGGTCTCTCCACGGCATTTCGCGCATTACCACGACGTCGCTCCGCTGGTCTACAGTGGCGGACGGGTTCTTCGACATCTCGCAGCCGGCATCTTTGCCCTGGTGAAACCTTCGGACCCGTTTCCCTCCCTCTGAAGAACCCCTCTTCTCCGTTTTCAGGAGCATCGTCATGACCCACGACGCCTCGGCGCCGTTGTACGGCAGCGCGGTCGCGAAGGTCGAACCCTTCGGGGTCGACCACATTCCCGAGAGTGAACGGCACGGCAAATCCAGTTCACAGTTCTTCGTGTGGTTCGCCGCCGGACTGAACTTCCCGATCATCCTGCTGGGATTCAGTGCGGCCGGCCTCGGGCTGAGCTTCGGTGCCGCGGTCGCCGCGATCGTGGCCGGTGCCGCGGTGGGCTCCGTACTGATGGCCGTGATGTCCCGGATGGGCGTACGGCTGGGTGTGCCGCAGCAGATCCAGGCGCGCGGCCCGCTCGGTTTCTTCGGCAACTTCCTGCCGGTCGCCTACATCAACGTCTTCGCCGGCGTCGGCTGGGCGGCCGTCACCGTCATCCTCGGCGGCAAGGCGTTCGCCGAGCTGACCCATCTGCCGTTCTGGGCCTGCGCGTTGGTGCTGACCGCGGTCGAAGTGGTGGTGGCCGTCTACGGCTACAACATGATCAATTTCCTGCAGCGGATGCTGACCTACGTCCTCACCCCGCTGTTCCTGCTGATCACCGTCGTGGCGCTGGTGCGCGGCGCCGGCACCTTCGAGGCCAACCCGCACGCCTCCGGCTACCTGGGCGCCACCGGCGGCTGGATCACCTTCGGTGCCGGCTTCCTCTCCTTCCTCGTCGCCTGGGCGCCCTTCGCCTCGGACTACTCGCGCTACCTGCCCGACAACCCGAAGGTCGTGCGGCGTACGACCCTGTACACCGGGCTCGGCAACTTCGTCACCATCTGCTGGCTCGGTGTCCTGGGCGTCCTGGTGGGCGGCCACGCCACCAGCGCGGACTCCATCACCGCGCTGCACCAGCTGGCCGGGCCGTTCGCCGTGCCCGCACTGATCGCGATCACTCTCTCCGCGCTCGCGCAGAACTTCCTCAACGTCTACGGCGGCGCGATCTCCGTCCAGACCCTCAAGATCCCGGTCAGCCGCACCCAGGCCGTCGTCGTCATCTGCGCGCTGGCCTACGTGATCAGCCTGTGGGGCGAGGCCGGTACCGAGGACAAGTTCGCGGTCTTCCTCAACCTCACCGCGTACTTCATCGCGCCCTTCGCCACCGTGCTGCTGCTCGACTACTACCTGGGCGGACGCAACGACCCGGCCCGCATCGCCGAACTGTACGACCGCAAGCGGGTGTTGAACTGGGGGCTCGTCGCCTGGGCGGGCGGCGTGCTGGCCTCGGTGCCGTTCTGGCGGTCCGCCCTCTTCACCGGCCCGTTCGCGGCCGAGTTCCCGCACATGGGCGACCTGAGCATGTTCGTCGCGGCCGGCGCCGCCGCGCTCCTGTACCTCCTGACGTACCGGCTGAAGCCGTTGTGGGTGCGGGACGGCGGCACGCCCGCACCGGCGCAGCCGGCAGCGGAGACGGTGGCGGAGGAGCCGGTGGCGGTCACCGAACCGGCGCGGTAGAGGCCGGTTCCGGTACCGCCCTCACGGCCGCTCACGGGCGCGGCGGCGACCGGCCGGAAGAGGTACCGGCTCGGGGCCCGGCACCACGGTGTTGGAGACGGTGCCGAGCCCTTCGACAGTGAGGGTGACGGTGTCACCGGGCCGCAGCGGGGGCGGCGACTGCTCGCCCCGCAGGCCCCACAGCTCGGCCAGGCAGCCGCCGTTGCCGCAGGTGCCGGACGCGAGGACGTCTCCGGGGCGCACCACGGTGCCCCGCGAGGCGTAGGCGACCATCTCCTCGAAGGTCCAGCTCATGTTGGACAGCAGGTCGGTGCCGACGACCTCGCCGTTCACCGAGGCGGTGAGCGCGAGCCGGAGGAACCCGTCGGCGTCCCGGTACGGCTCCAGCTCGTCGGCGGTGACCAGGTACGGCCCGAGGGTGGCGGCCGTGTCCTTGCCCTTGCAGGGGCCGAGGCCGACCTGCATCTCGCGGGACTGCAGATCACGCGCCGACCAGTCGTTGAACACCGTGTACCCGACGATGTGGTCGCGGGCCTGTTCCGGGGTGAGGTCGCGGCCCTCGCGCCCGATGACGGCGGCGACCTCCAACTCGAAGTCGAGGGCCTGGCAGCCGGGCGGGACGGGGACGTCGTCGCCCGGGCCGATGACCGAGTACGGGTTGGTGAAGTAGAAGGTCGGGGCGTCGTACCAGGCCCGCGGCACCCCACCGACACCGTCGATCGAGCGGCGTACGCCCTCGACGTGCTCCTCGAAGGTGACGAAGTCCCGCACGGTGGTGGGCTCCACGGGCGGCAGCAGACGGACATCGGCGAGCGGCAGGGGCACCGCGGGCCCGGACGCCGGTGCCCCGAGCGCGGCCTCGACGGCGGAGACGCCCTCGGGCAGCGGGCGGACGACGCCGTCCTCGACGACACCGCGGTGCCGGCGGCCTTCGTGCAGGTAAGTGGCTATGCGCATGGCGGAACTCCTGGCGGACGGCGGATCAGACCGGCGGGGCGACGAAACACCCGCGGTCGGGGTCGTTGAACGACTCCTTGGCGACCAGCTCGTTCATGGCATTGGCCGTGCCCCACTGGTCGGTGACCTCGGGCTGCGAGAAATCGTAGACGTGCGGGTGCCAGGTGTCCTCGTCGAGGGTCTCCAGCTCGGTGGTGTACTCGACGGTGTTGCCGTGCGGGTCGAGGAAGTACGTGAAGGTGTTGTCGCCCGCCAGGTGCCGGCCGGGCCCCCAGATCTTGCGGAAGCCGGCCCGCGTCACCCGCCCGGACCCGCGCATGTACTCGTCCAGGCCGCGCATCTCGAACGAGATGTGGTGCAGTGCGGTGTGCGGCCCCTGCGCGAGCGCCATCGAATGGTGCTGATTGCTGATCCGCATGAAGTGCATGACCTCGCCCATGCGCGGTGAGCTGAGCGTGTCGCTGAGCCGGAAGCCGAGGTGGCGCTCGTACCACTCCCGAGTCCGGTTCAGATCGGGTGAGTTGAGGACGACGTGCGACAGCTTGACCGGGATGGCCTCCCGCTCCTCGATCCTCCGGTGCTGCCGCACCTCGACATCGGCGGAGACCTCGATGGTGCGCCCGTCACCGTCGAAGAAGCGGAAGCCGTACCCACCGCCAGGGGTGTCCACCTTCCCCGGCTGCGACACCAACTCAACTCCCGAGGAGAGCAGTTGCTCGGCCAGGGTGTCCACGTCCGCGGCGCTCGCGACGCCGTACGAGACGAGGTCCAGGCGCTTCTCGCCGGCCTTGCGCAGCCGGACGACGTACTGCTCGGGGGAGCCCTCGGCGGCGAGGAAGGAGATGCCGGAGTCCTCGGCGACCTTGGTCAGGCCCCAGACGCCGGCGTAGAAGTCGAGCTGCCTGTCGTAGTCGGGTACGGCGAGGTCGACGTGGCGCAGGTGGGTGAGCAGACGCATGTGTCAGTCCTTCCGGAGGAGGGCGGTGGCGTTGCCGCCCCGTACGGCGTGGAAGTCGGGGTCCGGGAGTCCTGCCGCGCGCAGCGCGCCGACCGGGTCCTCGGTGCCCATGTCGAAGGGGAAGTCGGAGCCGAGAAGTACCCGGTCGGCGCCGGCGGCCCGGACCAGCGACCGCAGTACCTGCGGGTCGTGGACGAGGGAGTCGAAGTACAGGCGCGCCAGATAACTGCTGGGCGGCCGGGCGCAGCCGGCGGCATCGGTGCGGGCGGCCCAGGCGTGGTCGCTGCGGCCGATGTGGGTGGGGAGGTAGCCACCGCCGTGCGCGGCGATGATGCGGAGGCCGGGGTGCCGGTCCAGCACACCGGAGAAGATCAGATGGGAGAGCGCGACGGCGTTCTCGGTGGGCTGGCCGACGGTGTTGGACAAGTACCACCGGTCCAGCCGTGCGTCGAGCGTGCACCCGAAGGGATGCAGGAACAGCAGCGAACCGGTCTCCGCGGCCCTCGCCCACAGCGGCTCGTACGCCGGATCCGACAGCTCCCGGCCCGGCGCGTGGCTGGAGATCTCGACGCCCAGCAGCCCCTGCGCCCGCGCGTGGTCCAGCGCCTCGACGGCCAGGTCCGGGTGCTGGAGCGGTACGAGCCCCAGTCCCCGCAGCCGGTCGGGCGCCCGGGCGCAGTGCGCGGCCGTCGCCTCATTGGCCAGCCGGTACAGCTTCCCGGCCGTCTCCTCGTCCGCCCAGTAGTGGTAGTGCGACGGGGACGGGCTCACCAGCTGCACGTCCACACCCTGCGTGTCCATCGCGGTCAGCCGTACGGCGACGTCCGTCAGCTTCGGGAGGCGTGCGCGCACCATGGCACCGCTCACGGCGAGGGCCGCCGGTCCGTTGCGGCGCGCGTCGAGCGCTCTCGCCGCGTCGACGCCGGGTACCCCGGCGACCAGCGCCTCCACCTCGGGCAGCAGGACGTGCGCATGCACGTCCACGGTGCGCGCCGAGGCCCCTCCTTGCGCGGCGGGCAGCGCGTCGGCCGTCACGGCGACTCCCTGAGCATCGTCATGATCCGGGCCATCAGCCCGGGCACATCGGCGTCCCGTACCCCGTCGAGCTGCCACTGCCCGATCTGCACGGACGCGTCCACGACCGCCCGCACCCGTGGGACGCGGCGCTCGTAGTAGTCGCGGAACAGCGCGTCGTCCCAGGCCCGGCCGCTGGTGAGCAGCTCGGCGAGGACGAGGGCGTCCTCCAGCGACATCGCCGCGCCCTGCGCGAGGGTCGGTGGGCAGCAGTGCGCGGCGTCCCCGGCGAGCACGACCCGTCCCCGGTGCCAGGCGCCCTCGACCAGCAGCCGGTCGAACCACGCGTAGTTGACCCGCGCCGGGTCGGTGATCCGCGCGGTGATCTCCGGCCAGTGGCCGCCGTAGTGCCGCGCGAGCGCCCGCATCTCGTCGGCGTACGACTCCCGCGGGATGGTGGCGCGGTCGCGGCGGTCCTCGACGACGTAGGCGTACAGGGTGGTGTCGCCGGTGGGGCAGTACCCGGCGATGTGTGCCGGGCCGCCGTACGCGAGGTCGGTGCGGGTCACACCGGCCGGGCGCGGCGCTGCGACGCGCCAGATGGCCATGCCGGTCGGTTCGGGCCCGTCCGTGATGCCGAGCGCCGCGCGGGTGGCTGAGCCCATCCCGTCGGCGGCGACGGCCAGGTCGTAACGGCCCGCCGAGCCATCGGTGAACCGTACGGACACACCGTCGGCGTCCTGGTCGAGCGAGGCGGCCTTCGTCCCGAGGCGTACCGAAGCGCCGCTCGCGCGGACGGCGTCGATGAGGATCCGCTGGAGGTGCGGGCGTTGCATGCCGACGGTGGCGGGCAGCTCGTCACCGCCGGTGCGCAGGTCGCGCTGGACGTGCAGGACGGTGCCGTCCGGGGCGGTGATGCCGACGGAATCGAAACCGAAGCCGGACTCCGCCACTCGCTCCCACACGCCGAGCGTGTGCAGGACGCGCAGTGCGTTGCCCTGGAGGGTGATGCCGGAGCCCGCGGTGGCGTTCCAGTCGTCCTTGGCCTCGATGAGGTCCACCGCGATGCCGGCCCGGCGCAGCAGGACGGTGAGGGCGTTGCCGGCCGCGCCGCCGCCGATGACGAGGACGGTGGGGGAAGGGGGCATGGTGGTTTTCCTGGTTCTGCCGGTCACTTGACGGCGATCGGGTTGACGGGGGAACCGACGGCTCCGGTGATGGGCAGTGGGGCGGCGGTGAGCCAGAAGTCGTACACACCGTCGGCCGCGCAGTCCGCCGCGAGCGTGTCGAGGTCCCACATCTCGCCGATCAGCAGCCCGATGTGGGGGATGGCGACCTGGTGCAGCGGCTGGAAGGCGTGCGCGAACTCGTTGGGCCGTACCTCGAAGCCCCAGGTGTCGGTGGCGACGGCGGCGATCTCCGTACCGTGCAGCCAGCCCGCCGTGGTGAACGACAGGCCGGGCGCCGGCCCGCCCGCGTACTCGCCCCACCCCGTACGCCGGGTGCGCGCGAGCTGTCCGGTACGGACGAGCACGAGGTCGCCGCGCCCCACCGTCACCCCCTCGGCCTCGGCGGTCGCCGTCAGGTGCTCCTCGGTGACGGCGAAGCCGTCGGGCAGCTCCCCGTCGGTGCCGGCCACCCGGCCCACGTCCAGCAGCACCCCGCGCCCCGCGACGTACGGCGCCATGTGCTCGATGCCGGTGACCAGGTCGCCGTCGGAGGTGACGACCTCCGCGGCGGGGCGGCCGTTCCACGCCCTGCCGTGGTCGAAGATGTGCCCGAGCCCGTCCCACTGGGTGGAGCACTGGAGCGGCATGGCGATCACATCGTCGGCGCCGCCGAGGCCGTGCGGGAAGCCCTGGTGGCCCGCGGCGGCATCGGTGCCGGTGTCGAGCATGGTGTGCACCGGATTGGTACGCCGTCGCCAGCCCTTCTGCGGGCCGTTCATGTCGAACCGCTGGGACAGGGAGAAGCTGACGCCCCGCCGGACGAGGGCCGCGGCCTCCCGGCGATTGGCCGCGTCGAGGAAGTTGAGCGTGCCCAGTACATCGTCGTCGCCCCAGCGCCCCCAGTTGGAATACGCCTCGGCGGCCCGCGCGATCGAGCCCTCCGGATCGGTGCGGTCCACGGTCACGCCCCCTCGGCGACACAACGGGTGCGCTGCGCCCCGAGCCCGGTGATGGTGGCGTCCATGACGTCCCCCGCGCGCAGCAGCCGTCCCCAGTGCATGCCGTTGCCGGCCGGGCTGCCCGTCAGTACGAGGTCGCCGGGCAGCAGCCGGGCGGTCTGCGAGGCGTACGACACCACACGCGCCACATCGAAGATCATGTCCTTGGTGGACTCGTCCTGCTTGACCTCGCCGTTGAGCTTCAGCGTCACCCGCAGGTCGTGCGGGGCGCCGACCGAAGCCGCTGGCACGATCCACGGTCCGAGCGGGGTGAAGCCGGGCGCGTTCTTCGACCGCAGCCAGTCGGTGCCGATCTGCGGCATGTCGCGCCGGAAGACGGTGGCGCGGTCGGTCAGGTCGTTGGCGATGGTGTACCCGGCGACGTACTCCAGCGCTTCCGTCACCGGCACCCGGTGTGCGGCCCGGCCGATGACGGCCGCCAACTCCAGTTCCCAGTCGGGCTTTTCGGCCCATGCGGGCAGGGTGACGTCGTCGTACGGTCCGGTGACCGCGCTCGGCAGGCCGAGGAACACGTACGGCAGGTCCTCGGCCGCGCGCCGGTCCATCAGTGCGGCGGCCTCCGCGCGCGCCTCCTCGGTGGACCGGCCGTCGTCCGGATCGCGGTGTGCCACATGCAGGTCGATGACGTGCTGACGGTAGTTGGCCCCGGACTGGAACACCTGCCGCGGCTCGACCGGCGCATGCACCCGGAAGCCGGTCAGAGGTTGCCACGGCAGCCCGCCGTCTCCGGCGAGCCGGTGCAGTTCGGGCAACACCCCGGCCCACTCCGCCAGCACCCCACGCATCGTCAGATGAGGTGTGTGCAGGGCCGTCCGGAGATCGAGCACCCGCTCGTCCGGGGTGACCAGCGCGGGGAAGGCGGATTCCGCCGAGGACGAGCGCGCGGAGAGCGTGCCGAGCGCAAAGGGCCCGGCGAAGGGCGCGGATACCGGTGCGTGTGCGTGCGGGGACGCGGAGGGGGATTCCACAGACATGACCTTCCGTTGCGGTGCGACCAGTCTGGTCCCGCATCGGACAATCATGGAAATAGATTCCTTGGATCCCCACTATCCACCCCGTTTATGCTCGACGCCTGCGCCGCCCCATCGGCAGCACTGCCCTCCGTGTCCCTCGCACGCCACCTGGAGACCTCTTGAACCTGGCGAGTCTCGACCTCAACCTCGTCGTCGCGCTGCGCGCCCTGCTGGAGGAGCGCAACGTCACGCACGCCGGACACCGGGTCGGTCTCAGCCAGCCCGCCATGAGCGCGGCCCTCGCCCGGCTGCGCCGTCACTTCGACGACGGCCTGCTGGCCAGGGTCGGCGGCCGGTACGAACTCACCGCCCTCGGCCAGGTCCTGCTGGACCGCACCGCCACCGCCTGCGACCTGCTGGAGCGGGTGTTCACCAGCCAGGCGGACTTCGATCCGGCCACGGAGAGCCGCGAGTTCACCCTCCTGGCCTCCGACTACGCCGTCGCCGTCTTCGGCGCCGCACTCACCCGGGTCGTGCACGCCGAGGCCCCCGGCATCCGCCTCCGCTTCACCCACACGCCGAACACCGTGGTGGAGGACGCCGCCACCCTGCTGAGCACGGCCGACGGGCTGCTCATGCCGCACGGTATCCTCAGCGATCTGCCGGCCACCGACCTCTACCAGGACCAGTGGGTCTTCCTCGTCGCCGAGGACAACCCCGAGGTGGGCGAGCGGCTCACCCGCCAGGACCTGGCCCGCCTGCCCTGGGTCACCTACCAACGCACGTACGACGCGCCCGCCGTCCGCCAGCTGGGCATGCTCGGCATCGAACCGCGCGTCGAGGTCTCCGTCGACAGCTTCCAGCTGCTGCCCTTCATGGTCGCCGGCACCCGCCGTGTCGCACTGGTCCAGCAACGCCTCGCCCACCTCCTCGGCGGCGTCGCCCCGGTCCGCGTCCTGCCCCCGCCCTACGAAGCCGTCCCCCTCCAGGAGGCCCTGTGGTGGCACCCCGTCCACCTGCACGACGCGGCTCACACCTGGCTGCGCGACACAGCGGTACGCGTGGGCAACGGGCTGGCGGAGACGGCTTGAACGGTCTCCCCGCGGCCGGCTGAGAGACCGGGCGGGAACAGCGCAATCGTGCCTGCCCGTCCGGACGGCGCCGTGCCATGCTGACAACCGTCGTGCGCCGCGCGCGGTGCACGACAGACGTCCCTGACCGGTGTGTTCCGGGAGGCACGGTCATGTCGTTGCAACTGCTCCTGGGCTCTCGGCCCGCGCACCGCCGCCCCCGGCCCCGCGCGGCCGGAGTGGTCGCCGTCCTCATCCTTTTGCTGCTGGCGGCCGGCTGCTCCGGAGGGGGCGAGAGAGGGAGCGACGACGACACCTTCGTGTACCTGTCCAGCAGGGGGCTGGTGACCGAGTGGGACCCGGCGCGCTCGTACTCCGACGAAGTGGTGGCGCTGGCGAACATGTACGAGACCCTCACCCGGTACAACGCCCGGACCGGGAAGACCGAAGGGGTGCTCGCGACCCGGTGGACCACGTCCGAGGACCGCCGGACCTGGACCTTCACCCTGCGGGACAAGGTGCGTTTCCACTCCGGACGCCCGCTGACCCCCGAGGCGGTACAGGCGTCGATCGAGCGCACCATGAGGCTGAAGGCCAGCGCCTCCTACGTGTGGTACCCGGTGGAGAAAATCACCCCGGTCGGGAAGCGGCAGGTCCGCTTCGAGCTGTCCCGCCCGGCGCCACTGGACATCATCGCCTCCGCCACCTACGCGGCCTGGATCTACGAGGTCTCCGACGACGCCGGGGACTACCGGGCCACCGCCCGCGGCACCGGGCCGTACACCGTCGCCTCGTGGAACCCGGGCAGTGAGAACGAAGTGGAGCTGACGGCCTTCAAGGACTACTGGGGCGGGTGGCGCGGCAACCGCTACACGAAGGTGGTCTTCCGGTCGGTGCCGCAGTCCTCCACGACGGCGCAGCTCATGAGCTCGGGTGAGGGGAACTACGCCGGCGGGCTGCCGCCGCAGCTCCTGGACACGGTGCGCGGCCGGCCGAACCTCACCGTGTACGAACGGCCCTCGTGGCAGACCCTGATCGGCCTGCTGAACACCCAGAAGAAACCGCTGGACGACGTCCGGGTGCGCCAGGCGGTCGCGAACGCGCTCGACTACGGGGAACTCATCAAGGCGAGCAGGGGCGCCCTCGTGGCCTCCGACGGCGTCATCCCCGAGGGCATGTTCGGGCACACCACCACGCTGGACCTGCCGGGTGACCAGGACCGCGCCCGGAAGCTGCTGAAGGAGGCCGGATACGGCCCGGGCAGCGGCCGGACCATCGAGCTGGAGATGACCTATCCCGCGGGCGAGGACACCATCCGCACCCTCGGCGACCTGATGAAGGCGCAGCTCCGCCCGTTCGGCATCGACCTGAAGGTCGAGGGGCTGGCCTGGGCGTCGGCGCAGTGGCCGCGCGCCAAGGACAAGGACCCGGACAAGCGCCAGGACATCTTCGTCATGTGGTGGTGGCCGGACGACCCCGAGCCGCTGTCGTACTTCCGCAACGTGTTCCGCAGCGAGAAGGAGATCTCCTACAACCTCGCCTACTACTCCAACCCCGAGCTCGACCGGCTCATCGACCGGGTCAGTGCGCTCCAGGCGACGGATCCGGACGAATCCGTGCGGACCTACCGCACGATGCAGGAGATCGTCATCAGGGACGCGGTGCAGCTCTTCCTCGGCACCAATGTCTATCAGCGGGTGCTGGACAGGGACGTCAAGGGCTACGTCGACAACCCGGCGTACGCGAACGTCGTGTTCGTCCACGACCTCACCCACCAGTAGCCGCCTGCACCAGCCCGGGGGTGGACATGAAGCGTGCCCGGAACGGCCGCGGTCTGCCGGTGATCCGTTACGCGGCCCGCCGTGCGGCGCTCTCGGTCCTGGTCGCCACCGGAGTGGTGGTGCTGACGTACTTGATCGCCCGGGTGGTGCCCAGCGACCCGGCCGGGGTCTGGGCGGGGCCGCGGGCCTCGGCCGTGGAACGGGCACGGATCCGGGCCGAACTGGGGCTGGACCGCCCGGCAGCCGAGCAGATCGCCTCGTACGTGGCCGGGGTGCTGCGCGGCGACTGGGGTCTGTCGGTCCTCACCCACCGCCCCGTCCTCACCGATCTGCTCACACTGCTGCCCAACACCCTGCAAGTGGTGCTCGCCGGACTGGTCATCGGGCTGGCGGTGGGCCTCCCCGCGGGACTGGCCGCCGTACGCTGGCACGGCAGGACCCCCGACACGGTGGTGCGGTCCGGTGCGCTGCTGAGCGCCTCGATACCGACGTTCTTTCTGGCACTCCTGCTGCAGACGATCCTCGCGAGCCGGCTCGGCCTGCTGCCGATCGCCGGCAGCCACGACCGCGCGGTGCTCGCCGCCCACCCGGTGACCACCGTCACCGGTCTGCCCCTGCTCGACGCCGTCCTCACCGGCAACGGGACGGCGGCCGCCGACCTCTTCGGCCACCTGCTCCTCCCGGCCCTCGTCGTGGCGTCCTACCCGGCGGCCGTCGTCGCCCGCATGGTGCGGGCGAGCCTCCTGGACGCGGCCGGTGAGCCGCACATCCAGATGGTGCGCTCCCTCGGCTTCCCCGAGCGGGCCGTCCTCGGCCGCTTCGCGCTGCGGCTCGCCTGGAACCCGGTCCTGCAGCTCCTCGCGCTGATCTTCGGGTACTCGCTGGTCAACACCTTCCTCGTGGAAGCGGTGTTCGACTATCCGGGGCTCGGCCGGTACGCGGCCGACGCGGTGCAGTCCCTCGACGCACCGGCCGTCGTCGGCGTGACGCTCCTGGTCGCTCTGCTGTACCTCGCCGCGAACCTGGCCGTTGACCTGGCCCAGGCGGCCCTCGACCCGCGCATCACCCTGCGGTGAGGTGGTGGGCGATGACACGGGCCACCCGGGGCGGCCGAACGGCACTGGTTCTCGTCACCGGTGGTGTGGCGCTCGTCGTCCTCGTCGCACTGCTCGCACCCGTACTGGCCCCGTATCCGGCGGACGCGACCGGTGCCACCGAGACCGCTCGCATCCTGCGCCCGCCCTCCGCGGCCCACTGGTGCGGCACCGACGAACTCGGCCGCGACGTGCTCTCCCGGGTGCTGTACGGCGCGCGCGTCGGCCCGGTCGTCGCGGTGACCGTGGTGACGGTCTCGCTGCTCGTGGGCACCGCGACGGGGCTGGTGGCCGGCTACTTCGGCGGATGGATCGACGAGGTCCTGATGCGCCTCACCGACGTCTTCCTGGCAGTCCCCGCCCTGCTGCTGGCCCTGGCCCTGGCCACGGTGCTGACGCCCGGTCCGGTGGGGCTGACCGTCGCGCTCACCGTGACCTGGTGGCCGTGGTACGCCCGGCTGGTGCGCGGTGAGACCGCGTCGGTCGCCGGCCGGCCGTACACCGAGGCGTGCCGGGCCCTCGGCCTCGGTCACCGGCGCATCCTGCTCCGCCACGTCCTGCCCAACGCCTCGACCCCCCTGCTGGTCCAGGCATCGACCGATGTCGGCGGAGTGCTGCTCGTCACCTCCGCACTGTCCTTCCTCGGCCTGGGCCCGCAGCCGCCCACCCCGGACTGGGGCCTGATGGTGGAGCAGTCGCAGAACTACTTCACCACGCAATGGTGGATCGGCACCTTCCCAGGCCTGGCCATCATGCTGGTCGCGGCCCTCTTCTTCCTGCTCGGCGACGTGCTCCGCGACCGCCTCGACCCGCGGCACACCCCACGGATCCGGCCGTGACCGCCGTGCCCCTCCTGGAACTGCGCGACGTCCGGGTCTCGTTCGGCCCCGAGCCGGCCGAACCGGTACTGCATATCCGCGAACTGGTGCTGTGCCGGGGCGAGTTCCTGGGCGTCGCGGGGGAGAGCGGCGCGGGCAAGACGACGGCCGGGCTGACGGTGCTGGGACTGACCCACCACGCGGGCGCCCGGGTGACCGGCAGCATCCGGTTGGCCGGGGAGGAGCTGGTCGGGCTGCCGGAACGGCGGCTGCGCCGGCTGCGCGGCTCCGCCATGGCGCTGATCCCGCAGAACCCGGCCGCCGCCTTCAGCCCGGTCCTGCCGGTCGGTACGACCGTGCTGCGCGCGCTGCGGCTGCACGGCTGTACGCGAGCGGAGGCGCGCCACCGGGCCGCCGCCGGGGTGGAGCGGGTCGGCCTGCCCGCCGGTCACCTCGCCCGCTACCCGCACCAGCTCTCCGGCGGCCAGCTCCAGCGGGTGGCGATCGCCCTGGTCTCGGCCCTCAGAGCGCGGCTGCTCATCGCCGACGAACCGACCAGCGCGCTGGACGTGACGGCCCAGGCGCAGATCTGCACACTGCTGACGGAACTGCGCGCGGCGCACGGCACGGCCGTGCTGTTCATCAGCCACGACCTCGCGCTGCTGGCCGGGCTCTGCGACCGGATCGCGGTGCTGCACCAGGGACGGGTGATCGAGGACCGTCCCGCCGCCGACCTGGTTTCCGCGCCCCGCGCCGACCGCACCAGAGAACTGCTGGCCGCGGCCCCGCGGCTGGGCGGCCCGACGGCATCCGGCTCCGGGGACGGGCCGGCGGGGACGGAGCCGGGAACGGGGAGTGGTGAGGGAACGGGGAGGGGTGAAGACACGGCGTAGGACGTATCGACGGGTGAGGTGAAGGGGCGGGGGCCGGTGGTGCTTGAGGCGCGCGAACTGACCGTGGTGTACGGCGGCACGGCCGTGGTGGACGGCGTGAGCCTCACGCTGCCCGAGGGCCCGTACGGTCTGGGGCTGATCGGGGAGAGCGGCTCGGGCAAGTCGACGGTGGCCCGGTGCCTGCTGGGCCTGGTGGCGCCGACCAGTGGGACGGTGCGTTTCGGCGGCGTCGACGTCAGCGGGCTGCGGCGGTCGCGCCCGTACCGGCGTGCCGTACAGATCGTCGTGCAGGACACCGAGGGCGCCCTCGATCCGCGCATGCGCGTGGGCACGGCGATCTCGGAAGTGCTGCGCGCACACCGGATGGTGCCGCGCGGTGCCGAGGCCGGACGCGTCACCGAGCTGCTGGCCGACGTGGGCCTGACAGCCGCGCACGCGGCACGCTTCCCGCACCAGCTCTCCGGCGGCCAGCGCCAGCGGGCGGCGATCGCCCGCGCGCTGGCAGTGCGGCCACGCTTCCTGGTCCTCGACGAACCCACCAGCGCGCTGGACACGACCGTCCAGGCCCGCATCCTCGACCTCCTTCGGAGGCTGCGTACCGAGCACCGGCTGTCCTGCCTGCTGATCTCCCACGATCTCGCGGTGGTGGAACAGCTCTGCCCCCACGTGATCGTGCTGCACGGCGGACGGGTGGTCGAGGAAGGCGCCCTCGCCGACGTGCTCCACCACCCGCGGCACCCCGCCACCCGCACCCTGCGCGACGCCGTACCACGCCTCGTCCCCGGCACCGACCACCCCACGCCGCAACCGTTCCGTCCGCAGCGATTCCCGCAGGCGTAGTCGCACGACCTACAGTGATCCGATGCCTCTCATCGAAGTCACCCACGCGCCGCACGTCCCCGAAGAGACCCTCCGCGAACTGGCAGCGGTGCTGCCGCACCTGGTCTCCGAGGCGGTGGAGTGCCCCGAGGAGCCGTACGACGGGGACCTGCAACCGGGCGATGTGGAGATCCGGTTCCGGCGGCTGGGACCGTTGGACCGCAGCGGGCTGGACGTGGTGGTGGAGGTGCGGTCGAAGTGGTTCGAGAGCAGGGCCGCCAACCGTCAGGAACGCACGGACCGGCTGCACCGCGCCATCGAAACCGCTACCGGGCTCCGCGAGTTCGGCGTCTACCTCTCCCTCCCGGTGGCCGCGTGGTCACAGGGGGAGTGTCGCACTGCCCACGACGCCCTACCGCACCGCACAACGGGCTGCGGCGCGAAGCACGCACCGCAGGCCGCCCCGGTGTCGTAGTGCCGACCCTCAAGCGGGGCTGTTGCGCAGCTCCGTGAGGGACTGTTCGGTCAGCGGCCGCGGGGCGCTGTCCGGGGCGACGAGTACGACGGTGCAGGTGGCACTGTGCGTGAGGGCGGTGGTCAAGCTGCCGTCGGCGAACTGGGTGAGGGGGCCGCGCGGGGAGCGCCCGATGGCGACGGTGCGGGCGTGCACGTCCGCGGCGTGCTGGGCGAGGACGCGGCCGGCGGCGGCGTGATCGCCGACGCTGGTGAGGATCTGGCCGGTGGCGGGCACACCGAGGCCGGCGAGCCGGTCGAGGTGTGCGGTGACGGCGGCGCGGGCCTGGTCGTCGGTCTCGGTGTCGACGGCCTGTTCCTCGACCACGGCGGTCTGCTGGACGTGCACGACCTCCAGTGGGCTGCCGGTGTCGCGGGCGAGGCGGGCGGCCGCGTCGACGATGGCCGCGGCCTTGTCGTGGCCGCCGACGGCGACGATGACGCGAGGTGCGTCGGTCGGGGCGGGGGTGCCGATCGGGGTGAGGGCCGGGGCCACCGGCTCACTGTCACCGGTGCCGGCCTCGGCCCGGCGGAGCAGCCGGTGGCCGCTGGCCAGGACAGGGATGGCCAGCAAGAAGGTGACGGCGCCGAGGTAGAACGGGACGCTCAGATCGGTGGCCTCGGCGAGCTTGCCGGCGACGTACGGGGCGAGGCCGCCGCCGATGAACCGCAGGAACCCGTACGCGGAGGAGGCCACGGGCCGCTCGACGGGGGAGACGAGCATGACGGCCTGGGTGGTGAGGGTGTTGTTGATGCCGATGAACGCGCCGCTGACGATGACGGCGACGACGACCACGGTGGGGGTGGTGACACCGGCGGCGATGATCGCCATGACGATGCCGAGGCCGCACAGGTTGGCGTACAGAACGGGGGCGGTCCCGTACCGGGCCTGCAGACGCGGGGCGAAGAAGACGCTGAAGGCCGCCACCAGCAGGCCCCAGCCGGTGAAGACGAGCCCGAGCTGATGGGCGCCGAGCTTCATCGGGTACGGGGCGTAGCCGAGCATGGTGAAGAAGCCCCAGTTGTACAGCAGGGCCATGAGGCCCATGGTCAGCAGCCCGCGGTGGCGCAGTGCCTTCAGCGGCGCGATCGGTGAGGTGGGCCGCTTCGGCTTGGGCAGGTTGGGCACGAAGGCGAGGGTCGCGACCAGGGCGATGGCCATCAGGACGGCGACGCCGAAGAACGGGCCGCGCCAGCTGATGCTGCCCAACTCGCCGCCGAGCAGGGGCCCTACGGCGATCCCGAGGCCGAGGGCGGTCTCGTACAGGATGATCGCGCCGCCGAAGCCGCCGCTGGCGGAGGCGACGATGACGGCCAGCGACGTCGCGATGAACAGGGCATTGCCCAGGCCCCAGCCGGCGCGGAAACCGACGATGCCGTTGATGGAACCGGTGGCGCCGGCCAGGGCGCTGAAGACCACGATGATCGTCAGGCCTATGACCAGGGTGCGCTTGGCGCCGATCCGGCTGGAGACCCAGCCGACGATCAGCATGGCGACCGCGGTGACGATCAGGTAGCTGCTGAACAGCAGGGACACCTGGCTGGGCGTGGCATGCAGACTGTCGGCCAGGGCGGGCAGGATCGGGTCGACCAGGCCGATGCCCATGAACGAGATGACGCAGGCGAACGCCACGGCCCAGACGGCCTTGGGCTGCCGGAACGGGCTGGCGGCCTTTCCTTGCGATGCACTCATTGCGCTTCACTCCCGTGAGAACAGGTGGGGGAGGGGGACAGTGCTCAGGCGGGTCAGGAACGGGTCTGGCGGTCCTGGATGGCGCGGGCCAGCGCGGGCAGTGCGACCTTCACCGCCTGCTGCTCCGGCTCGCTCAGCTCCTCGACGAGCAGCTGGAGGGCGTGCGTACGCTCCGCTCGCCGCTGCCGGAAGATCTCCAGCCCGGTGTCGGTGGCCTCCACCAGCACCCCCCGGCCGTCACTGCTGTCGGCAACGCGCCGTACGAGACCGGCGCGCTCCATGCGCGTGACGACCTGGGTCATGTTCGGCTGGGAGACACCCTCGGCCCGCGCCAGCTCGGTGAGCCGGTACGGCCCCTCACGCCCCAGCCGCCCCAGCGCCGACGAAGCCGCCGTACTCAGCCCACCGGCATTGGCACTGTGCCGCACATGCCGAACCAGCCGCTCCACGGCCCCCATCAGCTCCTCGGCCGATATGTCGTCGTCCATGACCCGCTTATGCATAACGTCATTATGCATATACGTGTAACATGAAACAAGGCTGCTGCGGACTGGAGTGCCGGGCGACTCCCCGTGACCAACTCCGGGGCTGAGTTGTGATGTTGCAGCTATCTGTCGATTCCGGATGAGTCGGTAATATCAAGTGTCTTCTGCTCATACGCCGGACAAGTGCGAACTCTCGGGCGACGAGCGTGGGCTCCGTTTCGGCAAGATCAGGAAGAACGGTCATGAACCCGTACAGTCCCTCGACTCGGCAGTTACCCCCGGCGCGGAGATGGTGGCGGAGCACCCCCGCCGCTCTGGGGTTGTTGGTGCTGGTGGCGCTCATCGGCGCGGTCAGCTTTCCCCTTGGATTTCTCGCGCTGATCGTCGTCATCGTGCTGCTGTGGATCCTGCCGCCGTGGCGCTGGTTCGCCCGGGCCGGAGCGAGCGTCGGGGCGTTCTTCGTGCTGACGATCGGCGCGGGCCTCGGCGGTCAGCTGGATGATGCGGAAAAGGATGCTTCGCAGCAGGTGGCGGCGGCGCCGGCGACGACTCCGCGGGCCTCGGCCAGTGCGACGCACGCCGTAAAGGTGCCGGCACTCACCGGCGAACGTCTCGACGAGGCGGAGCGCCGGGCGCGCGCAGCCGGCCTCACCGTGAGCCACCACGACGCCTCGCCGGAGGGCCGGGCGATCATTGCGCGGTCCGGCTGGCTCGTGTGCTTCCAGCAGGGCGGCGAGGACGGCGGCAGGACCCTGGACCTCGCGGCGGTCAAGCGGGGCGAGCCGTGCCCCGAACGGGACGGTGAGGAGCTCGCCTGGCCCACGATGCCGGATCTGCTCGGCAGGACGTGGCAGACCGCCGTGACGACGCTGACCGACCTCGGAGTCGACGAGGACGAGATCGAAGCAGCGGCTCACTACCTCAACGACGCGCTGCCGGACGACGCGTACGACGACTGGCGAGTGTGCGACCAGGACCCCGCGGAGGGCGAGGACATCACCGCGGAGGTGACCCTGGAACTGGCGCATCCGGATGCCGGCTGCACCGCCGAGGGGTCCCGGCTGGGCGACAAGGATCACGACGGCCGGCCCGACTACCGGGACTCGACCGACGACCGTCGCACCGCCGGCGGGAGCAGTTCATCGGGAGGTTCGGCCACCGACGACGGCGGGTCGAGCGGCACTGGCGGCTCCGCCGGCAGCGGCGGGTCGGGCAGTGGGGGCTCCGCCACCAGCGGCGGGGGCGGTTCGTCGTCCACCGGCGGCAGCACGGGAGGCGGCGTCGGCACGGTCCACCCGGGTGCCTTCTGCGCCCCGGCCGGCGCGACCGGCGTCACCACCGCGGGGACACCCATGGTGTGCGGACCGGCGTCCGACGGCCGCAATCGCTGGCACAGCTCCTGACGTACGTACGCACGTACGGCAGCCGGTCGTCGGCTGATGCCACGCCGCGACCGGCTGCCGCCGCCGCACCCGATACGCGCGGAGCGTCGTGCCTATGCCCTTTTCCCGCCCGTTCGGGCAGAGATGCGGTGACCGCTTCGATGGGCCCACAGCCCGCCTGAACGGGCGGGAAACGGGCACGTGACGGGGGGATTCGGGCGGGCTCCGGGGGTGGGGAGAGGACTGACGTGCTGGGTTGCGGGGCGTCGTGTGGCAGAAACGGGCACGGGATGCGTTGTGGGGAGGCTGGTCAGGACACGGAGTGCTTGTTTGAATCACACCCACTTGCCCGAACGGGCAGCGTGTCGACCTGGACGCAGGAGGAGTGTGATGGACGCCGCGGGACGCCGCAGGGGCATGCTGGAGCTGGTCCGGCGTACGGGCTCCGTCGACGTCGTCCGACTGGCCGGGGAGTTCGGGGTCTCCAAGGAGACGGTGCGCCGGGACCTGAACATTCTGGAGGACCAGGGGCTCGTGCGGCGCACGCACGGCGGTGTGTACCCCGTGGAGAGCGCGGGTTTTGAGACCACGCTGGCCTTCCGTGCGACACAGCAGGTACCGGAGAAGTCGCGCATCGCCGCTGCCGCGGCGGAACTCCTCGGGGACGCCGAGACGGTGTTCGTGGACGAGGGGTTCACTCCGCAGCTCATCGTCGAGGCACTGCCGTACGACCGGCAGCTGACCGTGGTGACGGCTTCTCTGGCGGTGGTGAGCGCCCTCGCGAACAGGCCCAAGACCGCCGTCCTGCTGCTGGGCGGCCGGGTACGCAACGGCACGATGGCCACCGTCGACCACTGGGCCGTCCGCATGCTCTCCGACTTCGTCATCGACCTCGCGTACATCGGTGCCAACGGCATCTCCCGCGCCCACGGCCTCACCACGCCCGATCCCGTCGTCGGCGCGGTCAAGGAGCAGGCGATGCGGTCGTCCCGGCGGCACGTCTTCGCCGGCGTGCACACCAAGTTCGGCACCGCGAGCTTCTGCCGGTTCGCCGATGTCGCGGCGCTGGAAGCGATCGTCACCGGGAGCGGTCTGCCGGCGGCGGAGGCCCACCGCTACCAGCTCCTGGGGCCCAAGGTCATCCGTGTGTGAAACCCCTGCCCGCCACCGGCCCGGCCGGCGCACTGCCCCCGCTGTACCGCATGCCCGGCGTCCCCCGCCCTTCGTCCACCGTCCCCGAGTTCCTGGAGCCACCATGCGCAGTCAGACCCGCCGGAGGATCTGCGCGACCATAGCGGCCGCCACCGCGAGCGCGCTGCTCGCCGGCTGCGCGGGAGCCGGCGGCGCCGGCACCGACAGCGACGCCGTGAACGTCCTCATGGTGAACAACCCGCAGATGATGGATCTGCAGAAGCTCACCGCCAAGTACTTCACCCAGCAGACCGGCATCAAGGTCAACTTCACCGTGCTGCCCGAGAACGACGTCCGCGACAAGCTGAGCCAGGACTTCGCCAACCAGGCGGGCCAGTACGACGTCGCCACCCTCAGCAACTACGAGACCCCGATCTACGCCCGCAACGGCTGGCTGCGGAACCTCGATGCCTACGCCGAGCGCGACAAGGACTTCGACCGCGCCGACCTCCTCCCTTCGGTGCGCGAGGCGCTCAGCGACGCCGACGGCAAGATGCACGCCGAGCCCTTCTACGGCGAGTCGTCCTTCCTGATGTACCGCAAGGACGTGTTCAAGAAGAAAGGGCTGACGATGCCTGCCCACCCCACCTGGCGGCAGGTGGTGGACCTCGCCGCGAAGGTGGACGGTGCGGAGAAGGGCATGCGCGGCATCTGCCTGCGCGGGCTGCCCGGCTGGGGCGAGATGATCGCGCCCCTCACGTCGGTGGTGAACACCTTCGGCGGTACGTGGTTCGACGACAAGTGGCGGGCCAGGCTGACCGACCCCGGCTTCCGCAACGCGACGAAGACGTACGTCGACCTCGTACGGAAACACGGCACGGCGGGTGCCGCGCAGTCCGGCTACGCCGAGTGCCTGAACAACATGACGCAGGGCAAGAGCGCCATGTGGTACGACGCCACGGCCGGGGCCGGTTCGCTGGAGGCCAAGGGGTCACCGGTCAAGGGCAAGGTGGGCTATGTGGCCGCGCCGGTGGAGAAGACGAAGTCCTCCGGCTGGCTCTACTCCTGGGCCTGGGGCCTGCAGAAGGCTTCCAAGAAGCCGGACAAGGCCTGGAAGTTCATTTCCTGGGCGTCCAGCAAGGAGTACGAGCAGCTGGTGGGCAAGGAGTTCGGCTGGGCCAACGTACCGGCCGGCAAGCGCGCCTCCACCTACCGCAACCCCGCGTACAAGAAGGAGGCCGGGGCCTTCAGCGAGGTCGCCCGCAAGGCGATCGTCGAGGCCGACCCGCGCGATCCGGGAGTGCAGCCGCGCCCGGCGCCCGGCATCCAGTTCGTCGGCATCCCGGAATTCCCCGACCTGGGCACCAAGGTCTCCCAGGAAATCAGCGCGGCCATCGCCGGGCGCCAGTCGACCGACGAGGCACTGCGCCGTGCGCAGGAGCTGGCCGCCGTCGTCGCCAAGGACTACGAGGGGCGGGACACCCAGTGAGCACCGTTGCGAGCACCTCCACCCCGCCGCGGGGACGCGGCGCCGCCAAGCCGGCCGGCCGCTCCGGCGGCCCGTCCGACCGGCTGCGCGCCTGGGCCGCACGCGGCCCGCTGCTGCCCGCGCTGGTCTTCCTGATCCTGGTCACCCAGCTGCCGTTCGTGGCCACCCTGGTGATCTCCCTCTTCAAGTGGAACGCCTACTACCCCGACGAACGGAGCTTCACCGGGTTCGCCAACTACCAAGAGGTGCTGAGCGAACCGGCGCTGCGCGACTCGGTGCTCACCACCGTCCTGCTGACCGTGACCGTGGTGCTGGTCAGCCTCGTGCTCGGCCTCGGCCTCGCACTGCTGCTGGACCGTTCGTTCGCCGGACGCGGCATCGTCCGTACGATGCTCATCGCGCCCTTCCTGGTGGTGCCCATCGCCGCTGCGCTGCTGTGGAAGCACGTCCTCTACAACCCCGAGTACGGCCTGTTCAACGGCCTGCTCCACTGGGTCTTCGGCGACGGCGCCGCGCAGCCCGACTGGATCGCGGAGATGCCGCTCGGCGCGGTCGAGGCGGCGCTGGTGTGGCAGTGGACCCCGTTCATGATGCTGATCCTGCTGGCCGGGTTGCAGAGCCGGCCGGCCGACGCCATCGAGGCGGCCCGTATCGACGGTGCGAGTGCCTGGCAGATCTTCCGCTACCTCACCCTGCCGCACCTGCGCCGCTACCTGGAGCTGGGCGCACTGCTGGGCTCGGTGTACGTCGTGCAGAACTTCGACGCCGTCTACACCATCACCTCGGGCGGCCTGGGCACCGCCAACCTGCCGTACACCATCTACCAGACCTTCTACCAGGGGCACGAGTACGGCCGGGCCTCAGCGGCGGGCGTACTGGTGGTCATCGGCTCCCTGATCATCGCCACCTTCGCCCTCCGGGTGGTTTCGTCCCTGTTCCGTGAGGAGTCCGCCGCATGAGCGCCAGCGCCCCGACCACCGGTGCCCGCCGGACGAGTGCCCCGGCCACCTCCGCCCGCAAGCCTCGTACCGCCAACACCCTCCTCGGCCTGCTCGCCTGGCTCTGCGCGATCGCGTTCTTCCTGCCGGTCGCCTGGATGGCGCTGACCTCGTTCCACTCCGAGGCGGACGCCGCCACCAACCCGCCTTCGCTGGGCGCCCCGCTCACCCTGGACGGCTACCGCGAGTTCTTCGGCGTGGGCGGGGGCGCGAGCCCCTGGCCACCGCTGGCCAACTCCGTGACGGCGAGCGTGGTGTCCACCCTCCTGGTGCTGCTTCTCGCGCTCCCGGCGGCGTACGCGCTGTCCATCCGGCCGGTGCGCAAGTGGACGGACGTGTTGTTCTTCTTCCTGTCGACGAAGATGCTGCCGGTCGTCGCCGGCCTGCTGCCGATCTACCTCTTCGCCGAGCAGACGGGCCTGCTGGACAACGTGTGGCTGCTGGTCATCCTGTACGCCTCGATGAACCTGCCGATCGCGGTCTGGATGATGCAGTCCTTCCTGCGGGAGGTACCGGTCGCCCTCATCGAGGCGGCCAAGGTCGACGGCGCCCGCCTCCCCACGGTGCTGGCCCGCGTCGTCGCACCTGTCGCCGCGCCCGGTATCGCGGCCACGGCGCTGATCTGCTTCATCTTCAGCTGGAACGAGCTGCTGTTCGCCCGGGTGCTGACCGGTGTGGTCGCCGAGACCGCCCCCGTCTTCCTGACCGGCTTCATCACCAGCCAGGGCCTCTTCCTGGCCAAGGTGTGCGCCGCTTCGCTGGTCATCTCCCTGCCGGTGCTCGCCGCCGGCTTCGCCGCCCAGGACAAGCTCGTCCAGGGACTCTCGCTCGGTGCGGTGAAGTAGCGGCCGCGACGCCTACGGCGAAGGCCGCCCGGCAGTGTGCGCCGGGCGGCCTCCAGAAGCGGGTCCAGCGGATGCCGGGACCCGGCGCTAGCGGATGTTCACGTCGATGCAGGCGTAGAAGGCGTTCGAGGTGTCGGCGATGTTCCACACCGCGAGGACCTTGTGCCGTCCGGTGGCGCTGCCGAGGTTGACCTGGTGGGAGACCGTCTCGGGCGGCTGCTGGCCGTTGCCGTTGATGGTGGCGACCTTGGTGCCGTCGACGAAGTACTCGTAGGTCGAGGTGCGGTGCCGGGCCGTGAACTTCCAGTTGAAGGTCGTGGTGCGGCTGACGTCGCTGACCTTCCAGCCCTTGCTGTCGTCGTCCAGCTCGGCGAATCTGGAGTTGCCGCCGCTGCAGCTCTTCAGGCCCTTGGGGCCCTCGACGCTCTGCGGCTCGTACTTGATGGCGCCGCACGAAACGGTGCCCTTGGCGCACTGCTCCTGGCGGCTGGCCGGGGCGTTGACCCAGCCGTGTGCGGATGCCGAGCCGGTCGGCAGGGTCAGGGCGAGGACCGGGGCCAGTGCCGCACCGATGGTGGCGGCCAACTTCCGCTTGCTGTCCATGCGTTCTCCTTCATGGGGGTGGTGCATGGGATGGGGGCTTGCGTGAAGTTCTCCGGCGGTGAGGGGGTGCGAGAGCCGGATTAGTCTAGACCATAGCGCTTGACGGGGGTCCGTCAAGCGCGCCCGTCCGGCGATCTGGCGACTGCGGCACGGCTACGGCAGGGCCTGCTCCAATAGTTCCTGGAGGCGGAGCCCGCGGTGGGCATCCGTGTCGGTGCTGCGCCCGGCGCGTACCGCCGTGGCGAACTCGCGGCGGAGGACCGGCCAGCACTCCTCGTGGTCCAGCTCGGCGGTGTCGTAGCTCAACTCGCCGTCGGGGCCGAAGAGTTCGATACGGGTGCGAGCGCGCGGCAGCCGTACGGTACCGGACAGCGAAGCCTGGCTCACGGCACCGTTCTCGTGCTCGCAGGTCAACTCGATCCAGTGCCGTGGGTCTCCGGTGCCACGTACGGACGCCACCGGGCCGACCGCGAGGTCCAGCAGGTCGAGCAGGTGCGGGCCGAGGTCGAGCAGTGCGCCGTGTTCCAGCCGCCAGGAGGTGGCGAAGTCGCCGCCGAGGAAGGCGCCGTGCAGGTAGCAGGAGCGCGCGCCGGTGGCCGCGAACTCCCGCGCCTCGGCCAGGAAGGCGCGGGTGGCCGGGTGGTACCGCTTGGTCAGCACCAGTTGCGTGACCACGCCGCTCTCCTCGACCGCCTCGGTGACGGCACGCGCCGAGGCCAGGTCGGGGCCGAGCGGCTTCTCCAGCAGCAGGGCCTTGCCGGCCCTGGCGGCGCGTACGGCCGCTTCGGCCTGCACGGCGGGCGGTACGGCGAAGGCCACGGCCTCGCACCGGTCGAGGAGTGCGTCGAACGAGGCGGCGACGGGCGCCCCGTAGGCGTCGGCGACCTCCGCCGCCGCCTCGGGCCTGCGGGCCCAGACGCCCGCGAGCTCGGTCTCGGGCCCGGCGGCGAGCATCCGGGCATGCATGGCGCGGGCCCAGGGCCCGGCTCCGACGAGGCCGACCCGCACGGGGCGGTCGGTCCAGGACTCGGTCACGTACAACTCCGTAACAGGGCTGAGGCGTAGGGCAGGGGTGGGTGATCAGGCCGGCAGTGCCGCGAGGCGGGCGTCCGCGCGGTCCGGGGCATAGAGGTCCTCCACCACCATGGCCGCGGCGCCGAGCAATCCGGCCCGGTCGCCCAGCCGGGAGGTGACGACCTGGAGGTGGGCGGTCGTACGGGGCATCGCGCGCTGGTACAGCAGCTCGCGCACGCCGGTGAGGAACGGGGTGCCCGCGAGGTCCCCGGCGATCACCAGCACCCCGGGGTTGAGCAGTGTCACGACGGTGACCAGCACCTCGCCGACCCGGCGGCCCGCCTCCCGCGACAGCCGCACGGCATCCGGCTGGCCCGCCGCCAGGTGCTCGCGTACGTCGGAGCCGGAGGCCGTCGGGACGCCCGCCTCGGCGAGCTGCTGGGCCAGTGCCCGGCCGCTGGCGACCGCCGCGAGACAGCCGTACGAGCCGCACATGCACAGCGCGTCCGGGCAGTCGTGCAGCCGGATGTGGCCGATGTCGCCGGCGCCGCCGTCGATGCCCCGGTACATCCGGCCGCCGACCACGACCCCGGCACCGATGCCGGTGGACACCTTGACCAGCAGGAACGCCGAGCAGTCGGGATGACCGTCGCGCTGCTCGGCGTAGGCCATCAGGTTGGCGTCGTTGTCGATAAGTACGGGCACGGAGTCGCCGTCGGCGCTGACGTGCTCCGCGTACGCCCGGCGCAACCGGTCCCGGATGGGGTAGCCGTCCCAGCCGGGCATGATCGGCGGCTGGATCACCAGGCCGGAGTCCCAGTCGACCGGGCCCGGCACCGACAGGCCGATGCCGCAGACCCGCGCGGGGGCGGTCTCCGCCTGCTCCAGCAGCGTGGCGAACCACTGGCCGAGTTGGTCCAGCACCGACTCCGGGCCGTCGCCGATCACCAGCTCGCCCGAGCGCTCGGCGAGTACGGTGCCCGCCAGATCCAGCACGGCCGCCCGGGCGTGGCGGGTGCCGAGGTCGGCCGCGAGCACGACGGCGTGCTGCGCGTCGAACTCCAGCCGGGCCGAGGGCCGGCCGCCCGTGGACCCCTCGACCGGCTCGGACGCGCCCTCGCGCAGCCAGCCGGCGGCGAACAGCTGGTCCAGCCGGTGGCCCACCGTCGATCGGGACAGTCCGGTGGCGCGCTGCAGTGCGCCACGGGTGGTGGCGGTCCCCTCGCGAATGAGGCGCAGCAGGTGGCCCGCGCTGGCCTGGTTGGCGTTCATCTCCTCGTTCCCCGTTTCAGCTCTTGTCGGCGCCGCTGGTCAGCCCCTCCGTCAGCAGGCGCTCCGCCGCGAAGAAGAGCAGTACGACGGGGACCGTCAGCACCACCGATCCTGCCATGAGCACCGTTTTGGATACTTCCACCCCGTTGGACAGCAGCTGGAGGCCGAGGGAGACGGTCCACTTGTCGGGTGAGGCGGCGAGGAAGAGCAGGGCGAAGAGGAACTCGTTCCAGGCGATCATGAAGATGTAGAGCCCGGTCGCCATCAGTGAGGGCAGGGCCAGCGGCAGCACCACCTTGCGTACGGTCTGCAGGCGGGAGCAGCCGTCCAGCGCGGCGGCCTCCTCGATGCTGTACGGGATGGTGGCGAAGTAGTTCTTCATCATGTAGATCGACACGGGCACGGTCTGCGCGATGTACACGAGGGCGAGGCCGGCCAGGCTGCCCTGGAGGCCCATCCGCGCGAACATCACGAAGAGCGGCACGGCCAGCAGGGTCGCCGGGAAGAGGTACACCGCGAGGAAGAGTGCGCTGACCTGGCGTCCGCCGAAGAACTTCAGCCTGCTGATGGCGTACGCGCCCGGGATCGCCGCGAGCATGGTGAGTGCGACGGTGCCGAGCGAGACCAGCGCGGTGTTGCCGAGCATGCCGAGGAAGCCCTGGCCGCCCTCGGAGGTGGGGCGCAGCACTTCCTCGTACGTGGCGAGCGTGAAGTCCTTCGCCGAGACCCACAGCTGTCCGGGGTCGAGCAGCAGGGCGTCGATCGGCTTGACCGACAGCAGGAGCATGTAGCCGAAGGGGACGAGGGTGATCAGCGCGAGGAACGCGATCACCACCCGGCGGGCCACTGCGAAGAACCGGTCCTCGAAGCGGGCCCGGCTCATCCGCGGGCGGGCCGCGGCGCGGGGAGCCGCGGTCTCGCGGGGTGGCGTCGGGGCAGGACGTGTCGTCGTCGCGCTGTTCATCACGCCTCCTCCTGCGTCTTCTTGGCGAAGAACGCGAAGTACACGCCCAGCAGCGCCATGAGGATCACGGCGAGGACCAGGGCCTGGGCCGCGGCTGCTCCCACGTCGAAGCGGGCGGTCAGGAAGTCGTACACCCGCACCGCCACCACGTCGGTGCCCGAGCCGCCGCCGGTGAGCAGATAGATGTCGTCGAACTTGTTGAACGTCATGATGAACCGCAGCACGCAGAGCAGCGCGATCACCGGCATCAGCTGCGGCAGCAGCACATGGCGGAACCGCTGGGTGGGCGCGGCGCCGTCCACCTTCGCGGCCTCCTCCAGCCCGTCGGGCACCGCCTGGAGGCGGGCGAGCAGGAAGAGGAAGGCGAAGGGGAAATAGCGCCAGGTCTCGAAGGCGATGACGGTGAGCAGCGCCAGCGGCACGTCGAAGTGCAGCCCGAGCAGGCTCACCTCGTACGAGCGGGTGGACAGGAAGGCGATCGGGTCGTCCCAGCCCAGCAGCCTGGTGCCCCAGTCGTTGACGATGCCGAGCTGGGGGCTGAGCGCCACCTCCCAGACGAAGGCGACGGCGACGACCGGCGCCACGTACGGCAGCAGCATCGAGGCGCGCAGCAGCCCGCGGCCGCGGAAGGGCTTGCGGAGGGCGAGTGCGGCGATGAGGCCGAGGACCACGGAGCCCGCGGTGGAGCCGACGGTGTACAGCACCGTGGTCCACAGGCTGGACCAGAAGCCGGGGGAGCCGAGGACCTTGCCGAAGTTGTCCAGGGACCAGTTGCCCAGCAGGCTCATGCCCTGGATGTCGACGAGCCTGGCGTGCTGGAAGGCCAGCAGCACGGTCCACAGGATGGGCAGTACGACGACGACCAGGACCACGACGAAGGTGGGGGAGACGAAGGCGAGTCCGGCGCGGTTCTCCCGGGCTGCGGCGGTCTGCGCACGGCGTGGCCGGCGGCCGGTGCGTGGTTCGCTGGGGGCTGTGGGGGCGGCGTTCACTGGAGCGACTCCTTGAGGGCGGTGACTTCCTCGTCGGCCTCGCGGGCCGCTTCGTCCGGCGGGGTCTGCCCACTGGTCATCTCGCCGAGGGCCTTGGGGACGGGGAGTTCGCCGTTGGTGGCACCGACGAGGGCGCCCTCGCCCTGCGTGATGCCCCAGCGGCGCATGCCGCTGACGCCGTCGGCGATGCGGTCGAGCAGCCGGTCCGAGTAGAGGGCGTCGAGGGGCTTGCGTACCTTCGCCTCGACGCCGAGCCGGCTGTGGTGCCAGGCCCGGATGTACTTGTCCGGGTCGTCGGCCGTGCCTTCGCGGACCGGGATCTTGCCCTCGGGCGCCATCCCGAACCAGTCCCCGTACCCGGCGCCCATCATGTACGTGATGAAGTCGCGGGAGGCGTCATGCTCCGCGCTCTTGGTCACCGCCCACGACGTGACCTCGCCGAACTGTGCCGGCTGCTTTCCGTCGGGGCCCTTCAGCCCGGTGACGATGCCGCTGTTGTCGGAGAGGAAGGACGGGTCCTTCTTGCACTCCGGGCAGCTGGGCGTGGCGTCGGCGCGCAGCCCCGTCAGCTCGTCGAGGAGGAACGAGGACCAGACGAGCATCGGCGAACGGCCTGCGAAGTAGGTGGCGCGCGTGGTGTCGAGCGTCTGGGTGCCGGGGGTGCCGTGGTCACGGGCGAGCGACCGGTAGGTGGCGAAGCTGCGGCGGCACGCCGGCGAGTCGAGCGTCACCTTGCCTTTGCCGTCCACGAGTTGGCAGTCGTTGGCGAGGGCGAGGCTCTCGAAGCTCTGCTGGGTGAAGGCGTCCCCGGGGTCGCTGGCGACGGATATGCCGTCCATGCGCCCGCGGTCCAGCTTCCGCGCCGCCTTGAGGAGCGAGCCGTAGCTGTCGGGTGCGGACAGGCCGGCCTTCTTGAACAGGTCCTTGCGGTAGACCAGCAGCTGGAGCCAGGCGTCCGAGGGCACGGCGAGCGGCGTGCCGCCGTCGGAGGCCAGCCGCAGGGCGTTGGCGTTGAAGGTGCCGGTGCCGAGGTCCTTGACGATGTCGCCGGCGAGCCGGGTGTCGAGCAGCCCGTTGCTGTACATCTGCCAGGTCTGGCCGAGGGGGAGCGCGGCGATGACGTCGGGGAGGTTGCCCGCTGCCGCCGCCGACATGATCAGTTGAGGGAGCTGCCCCTCGTCCACACCGACGAGATTCACCTCGACGCCGGTCTTCTTCTCGAACCGCCCGACCACCTTCCTGGTGGCCGCCATCCGCGCGGGCAGATTCTCCTGGGTCCACACCGTGATCTTTTTGTCCGGCGCCGTCCGCCCGTCCGCCTGCCCTGCCGAGCAACTCGTCAGCAGGGCGGCGGCCAGTGCCACGGCGAGCCCTGCCGCGGTCGGCCTCGACCGTCGGGACCACATACGCATGCCACGTCCTCACAGCGCTTCCGTTTATTTGGTCTGCATCTCAGCACCAGTTTTGTCTATTAACAAGACGTAACCCTGATGTATCTTCGACGAAACCGCTGAACTTACGTCCCTTCGGAGTCCCTTGTGGAGCGAGTTGTCCAGTTCGTCGGCCCCCGCGACGTCGAAATCGCCGAGCATGAAAGCGCACCCCTGCCCGCCGGCCATCTCCGGGTGCGCACCCGCTACTCCGGCATATCGGCAGGTACGGAACTGACCGCCTACCGGGGGACGAATCCCTACCTCACCCGCACCTGGGACGCCGAGGCCCGGATCTTCCGCGACGGCACGGCCGGCATCACGTACCCCGTTGTGGGCTGGGGCTACTCCGAGGTCGGCGAAGTCACCGAGGTATCACCGGAGTTGACCGGTCGGCCGGACATGCCCGCCGTCGGCGACCTGGTGTGGGGCATCTGGGGCCATCGCAGCGAGGGCATCGTGCCCGCCGAGCGGATGGCGGGCCACACCCTGCCGACCGGACTTGAGCCGCTGGCCGGTGCGTTCGCCCGAGTCGGCGCCATCGCGTACAACGCCGTACTGGGCGCGGGCATCAACCTCGGCGAGGACGTCGCCGTCTTCGGACAGGGCGTCATCGGCCTGCTCACCACCCGCCTCGCCCGGCTCAGCGGCGCCCGCGTCACCGCCGTCGACGCACTCGACGTCCGGCTGGAGACCGCCCGGCGGTACGGCGCCGAGCGCACCTTCAACGCCCGTACCGATGCCGTCGCCGAGCGCATCAGGGAGGCGACCGGCGGCCGCGGAGCCGACGCCGCCATCGAGATCAGCGGCGTCTACCCCGCACTGCACGAGGCGCTCCGGTCCGTCGCCGTCGACGGCCGCGTGGTCGCCTCCGGCTTCTACCAGGGCGACGGCGAAGGGCTGCGCCTCGGCGACGAGTTCCACCACAACCGCGTCCAGCTCATCTGCTCCCAGATCGGCGGCGTGCCCCCGCACCTGGCAGGGCGCTGGACCGTCGAACGCCTCCAGCAGACCTTCCTGCGGCTGGTCGCCGAAGCCAAGGTGGACGTGAAGTCGCTGGTCAGCCATGTCATACCGGTATCGGACGTGGCCGATGCCTACCGCCTGCTGGACGAGCGCCCGCACGACGCCCTCCAGATGGTGCTGGAGTTCTGAGACGCGCACGGCACTCCACCGCACGGCTCCGCATCGCACACTCCGTACCGCACGAAAGGCCCGAAGCATGCTCAAGACCGCCTGCCAGGAACAACTCCTGCCGGGAGACACCCTCCAGCAGAAGTGGGAGTTCGCCCGGGAAGCCGGTTACGACGCCATCGAACTTCGTGGCAAGGGGGACTTCCACTTCCGCGAGCGGCTCCCGGAGCTGCGCAAGGCCGCGGCCGACGGCGTCGTCATGCCCACCGTCTGCGTCGAGATGCTGCACTTCCTCGGCGACTTCGACGCCGACCGGCGGCGCGACGCCGTGGCACAGCTGAAGTCCCAGCTGTCGGTCATCGCCGAACTGGGCGGCACCGGTGCGCAGACCCCCGCCTCGTACGGCATGTTCTCGCGGCGGCTGCCGCCCTTCGAACCGCCCCGTGACGAGCACGCCGACCGTGAGGTCCTGCTCGCCGGGCTCACCGAACTCGGCGAGCACGCCCGGGCCGAAGGCGTCACCCTCTTCCTCGAACCGCTCAACCGCTACGAGGACCACATGGTCAACCGGCTGGAGCAGGCCGCGGACCTCATCCGCGAAGTGGGCCTGGACTCGGTCCGCATCGGCATCGACAGCTACCACATGAACATCGAGGAGGCCGACCCCGCCGCCGCCATCCTGGCCGCCGCCCCGTACATCGGCCACGCCCAGGTCAGCGACTCCAACCGCTTCCAGCCCGGCGCCGGACACCTGGACTGGGCCGCCTGGCTGGGCGCCCTGGACGCCGCCGGGTACGAAGGCCACCTGGCCGTCGAGTGCCAGCTTACCGGCGACCCGGTACAGGCCGTACGGTCGATCCCGCCCTTCCTGGCGAGGGCCGCCGGATGACACCACCGCCACCCACCGCAGCACCGGCGGTGCTCCGCACACCGCCGAGCGCCCCGGTACCCCCGGCGGACCGGCGCACACTGCGCCGCGAGGCCCGCCGCGTCCTCCTGCGCAACTGGACGGGCGCCGCCACCGTCCCCTCGCACGGCCTCTACCCGCACCAATGGAGCTGGGACTCCGCCTTCATCGCCATCGGCCTGCGCCATCTCTCGCCGCTGCGCGCGCAGCGGGAGCTGGAGACGCTGCTCGGCGCGCAGTGGGGCGACGGCCGTATCCCGCACATCGTCTTCAACCCCGCGGTGCCACTGGACGCCTACTTCCCCAGCCCGGACTTCTGGCGTTCCAGCACGGCCGGGGCGGACGCGGGCGCGCCCCGCGGGCTGGAGACCTCGGGCATCGTCCAGCCGCCCGTCCACGCGCTGGCCGCCCTGCTGGTCCACCGGACCGATCCCGCGCTCTCCCACGGCCGGGGCTTCCTCGCCCGGGTGTACCCGCGCCTGGTGGCCTGGCACCGCTACCTCACCGCACAGCGGGACCTGGGCGGCGGCGGCCTCGCCGCGATCGTCCATCCGTGGGAGCCGGGCATGGACAACAGCCCGTGCTGGGACCGGCCGCTGTCGCGCGTCGAACCCGCACCGCCCACCGCGTTCCGCCGCGCGGACCTCGACCACGGCGCCGCCGCCGACCGCCCCACCGACCTCGACTACGGACGCTACGTACGGCTCGCCACGGACTACCGCGACCGGGGCTACCGGGACCGGGGTTACGGGGATGGCGGCACGACTCCCGGGAAAACAACGCCCGCAACGCCCCACCCCGCCTTCGCCGTCGAGGACCCGGGTGTCAACGCCCTCCTCATCGCCTCCGAACACGCCCTGGCCGAGATCGCCACCGCGCTCGGCGCCGACCCGGCGCCGCACCGGCACCGCGCACGCGCGCTCACCGCGGCGCTGCTGGAGCGGCTGTGGGACCCGGCCGCCGGCCAGTTCCTCTGCCGTGACCTGGTCGCCGGGAAACTGCTGCCCGACCGCAGCGCGGCCGGCCTCCTCCCGCTCCTCGTCCCCGGCCTGCCCCGCACGGTGGTACGCGCGCTGCTCGGCACCGCCCGTGGCACACACTTCGGCCTCGGCACCACGGTCCCGCTGCTGCCCAGCTACGACCTGCGCGGCCCCGCGTTCGACCGGTACCGCTACTGGCGCGGGCCCGCCTGGTTCAACGTCAACTGGCTGATGGAGCGCGCCCTGCGCCGGTGCGGAGAGACCACGGCCGCCGACGCGCTGCGCACCGCGGCACTCGACGCCGCGGCCGCGTCGAACTTCGCGGAGTACGTCGACCCGTACACGGCCGAGGGGCGCGGCACCCGCGACTTCAGCTGGACCGCTGCCCTGGCCCTGGACCTGCTGGCAGGCCCCGGCCGTGACCGTGACAACCACCATGACACCGTCCTCGACGGAGAAGGACAGCGATGACCACGACGGACCAGCGCGTCCTCGTCCACGACGGCACCTTCGCCCTGCTCGGCCCGGCCGGTGACATCACCGGAGTACGGGGCGCCGCGCCCGACGGCCTCTTCCTGCGCGACGCACGCCACCTGAGCCGCTGGCAGCTCACGGTCGACGGCGCGGCCCCCGTCGTCCTGGTCCCGGCGACGACGGGCGATGCGACGACGCCGCTCACCTCCGTACTGACCCCGCACGGCACCCGCGACGAACCGCCCGCTTACACCGTCTTCCGCGAACAGGCCGTACTCTCGGGTGCGTTGACCGAGCGGATCCGCCTCACCAGCAATCGCGGCGAGACCACCACGGCCACCCTGGAGATCACGGCGGACGCCGACTTCGCCGACCAGTTCGAGCTGCGCGCGGACCACCGCGCGTACGCCAAGCCGCACACCGTCCGTACCCGGGACGTGCGCGAGGACGGTGTCGAGTTCGGCTACCGGCGCGGCCCGTGGCGCTCGCGGACGACGGTCACCGCCGACCCGCCGCCGGCCACGGTCCAGAAGGCCGAGCCGGCGGTCAGGACGGCCGACGGGACGAAGCAGCACCATGCCCATGCGCGAAAGCTGTGCTGGCAACTGGAGCTGCCCCCGCACGGCACCGCCGAGCTGCGGCTGCGGGTGACCGCACACCCGCACGGCGTTCACCGGCCCGAGGCCGACCGCACCGCCGACGCGGATCCGGCGGCGGTGGCACACCGACTGGCTGCCGAAGCCGCCGACTTCGCCGGCGCAGTGCCTCTCACCGCCGGCCCTCACGATGCGCACTGGCCCGAGCTGGACCGCGCCTGCGAGCAGGGCCTCGCCGACCTGGCCGGGCTGCGCGTGACCGTACCGGGGCCCGCCGGGCAGCCCCTGCGCGTGCCCGGCGCCGGTGTGCCCTGGTTCCTCACCCTCTTCGGCCGCGACTCCCTCCTCACCTCCCTGTTCGCCCTCCCGTACCGGCCCGAGCTCGCCGAGGCCACGCTGCTCGCGCTGACGGCGGCCCAGGCCACAACGGGCGATCCCGCGCGGCTCGCGCAGCCCGGAAAGATCGTGCACGAGATCCGCCACGGCGAGCTGGCCTTCTTCGACCAGGTCCCCTACAAGCAGTACTACGGGTCCGTCGACTCGACCCCGCTCTACCTCGTACTGCTCAGCGCGTACGCCGAGGCGGCCGGCGGTCCCGGCACGGAGCTGGCCCGCCGGCTGGAGGCGCCCGCCCGCGCGGCCGTGGACTGGATGTTCCGGCACGGCGGCCTCGACACCCACGGCTATCTCGCCTACCGGGCACACGAGGGCGGCCTGGCCAACCAGAACTGGAAGGACTCGCCCGGCGCCATCTGCGCCGCGGACGGCACCCGCCCCGAAGGCGCGGTGCTGGTCGCCGAGGTGCAGGGGTACGCGTACGACGCCCTGCTCCGCACCGCCCGGCTCGCCCGCGACGTCTGGGACGACGCGCCGTACGCCGCACGTCTGTCGTCCGCGGCCGAGGCGTTGCGGCAGCGGTTCACCGCCGACTTCTGGATGGCCGACCGGGCGTTCCCCGCGCTCGCGCTGGACGGTTCGGGCCGCCGCGCGGACGTCCTGGCCTCCGACGCCGGCCATTTGCTGTGGTCCGGCATCCTGGACCAGGAAGCGGGGGAGACCGTGGGCAGGCGGCTGCTGGAGCCGGACTTCTTCTCCGGCTGGGGCGTCCGCACACTGGCCGCTGACCAGCAGCCGTACCACCCGCTCTCGTACCACCGCGGCAGCATCTGGCCGCACGACAACGCCCTCGTCGTCCTCGGCCTGGCCCGCTACGGCCTGCACAAGGAGGCCCACACGGTCGCGCACGGTCTCGTCGAGGCCGCGGCCCTGCACGGCTACCGGCTCCCCGAAGTCCTCGCCGGCTACGACCGCGGCCTCCACCCGGCCCCGGTCCCGTACCCGCACTCCTGCTCCCCACAGGCCTGGGCAGCGGCCACCCCACTGGCCCTGCGCACCGCGGTGCACCACACCGGCGGGCCGGCGGGGAGCCGACCTTCGGGCGACCCCCTCAGCCGTCCAGTCCCGCCTCCCCTCTGATCCGCCTCGGCGTCCGGTCGCTGAAGAAGTGCCGGCCGCGGTCGAGCAGCCGGCCGACCTCCGGGTCCCCTCGCTCCGCGTCCGCGGCCGGGCGCCAGCGCACGACCGCCTGCTCGGCCCTGGCGCGCAGCTTCGTGTCCGGGTCGTCCCGCAGCCCCACCGCCGCGCGCAGCGCCACGGCCCCGCCGTGCGCGTCGAGCAGGCGGAAGGCGGCACCCCGGACGTGGCGCGGCTGTGCGGAACCGGTGCGTTCCAGGAGCCGGCCGGCGGGCAGCTCAGCGGCCGACGGCAGCAGCGCGGCGGTCACCTCGCGGACGACAGCGGGCACCGGGTCGTCGAGCAGTGGCCACACCGTCGTGGTGTCCGCGCGGTCCAGCGCGCGCAGTCCGGCCACGGCCTGGGCCCGCACCGCGCCGACCGGGTGGACGAGCAGCGACCGCAGCAGAACGGTATCGGCGCGGTCGCCGCATTCGGCGAGCCCGATTACCGCACCAGGCACCAGAGCCGCGTCGTCCGATCCCGCGCACCGCATCCGGTACCAGGCCGTCGGATCGCCGCCGTACTGCCGTACGACGTACCGGGCGCAGGCGCGGACCACGGCGGACCGGTCGTTGAGGAAGGGCTCCGCTTCCTGCGGACGCCCCGCGCGCCGCAGAGCGGTGACCCCGGTCGAGCGGACCCGCGGGTTGCGCGCGGCCAGCAGCGGCGCGAGCACGTCGTCGTACGTGTCCGGGGCCACGTCGCCGGCGGTGGCGAGTGCGGTGAGTGTGGCGTCGGCGCACAGATCCTGCACGACGTTGTCCTCGTCCCGGGCGGCGGTGCGGGCGAGTTCGGCGGGGCCGAGGCGGCCGTCCTCGATGGCCAGGCGGTAGGCGAACCGCCGCACGCCGCGGTCGGGAGCGGCGAAGAGGACGGTGAGCCGGTCCCGAGGAGCACGGCGCAGAACCTCTTCGAGCAGCTGGACACCGAAGACGCCCCGGTCCCGGCGGCCCACACGCAGGATCAGGGGCGCGAGTCCGACGGCGGTGTCCACCTCCATTGTGTCGCGCAGCAGTTGCCGGGCGTACTGACGTATCGGTGCGACCCAGTCGGCGCACCGGATCACCAGCAGCGGGAGCAGCCCGGGGTACCGCTCGGCCCGGCGCACCGCCGCCTCGCGGATCCGCCCGTCGCGGTGGCAGAGCGCGACCGCGAGCCCGGACTCGCCGGCCTGTACGAGGTCGTCCGGCAGAGTGGCGGCGTACTCCCACTCCGGCACCGGCGCACCCGACCGGTACCAACGCACCTCCCGGACCCCCGCGTCCAGCGCGAGCCACGCACCGGGATCGGCGACGTTCAGCACGTCCCGCACCGACTCCCCCTCGGCGAGCCGCACCGCCGCCCCCGCGTCACGCCGCACGTCGTCCTCGGACATCCTGCCCCCGTTCCCCCAGCCGTATCGGGTGATCGTATGGCGGAGGGTATGCGCGGGGCACGCGAGTATTTGAGGTCCGACCCGAGGGCGTCGCCCCGGGGCACAGCAGACAGCGCAGGTGACGCACCGCGGCCCCGCTCCCGGCGGGCGGGGGCGGGGCATTACGGGCCGTCGAGATCGAGCACCTCGACACCGGCCGCCACGCAACCGTCGCCCCTGCGACACCGTCGTCTTCACCGGCGACTGGCTCCCCGACCACGAACTCGCCCGCACCGCAGGGCTCGACCTCGACGAAGGCACCCGCGGCCCGCTCACCGACAGCGCACTGCGTACGAGCCGCCCCGGCGTCTTCGCCGCAGGCAACCTCCCGCACCCCGTCGACACCGCCGATGTCGCCGCCCTGGACGGCAAGCACGTGGCCGGACAAGTCATCGGCCACCTGCATGGCAGGGCCCCGCCGCACCCGGCTGGGTCTTCCGCGTACCCGCCGGCGTCCTCGACGGCGTCTCACCCACCGGCGGGCCGGTCCGCATCGGGTTGGGACAGCCCCGCCCCGTCGGTACCGAGGGGCGGGGGTGTCAGTGCCCGTTGCCCGCCTCGATCGATGCCGTCAGCATCGGCAGGGCGCGGTGCAGTTCGCGTTCCCAGTACGGCCAGGTGTGGGTGCCCGGGCCGTAGAGGTCGGCCGTGACGCGCAGACCGTGGGCGCGGGCCCGGTCGACGTACCGTTCCGACATGCCGCCCAGCCAGTTCTCCAGTGCGTCGGGCTGGGCATCGGGCGGATCCAGCGGTCCGGGCGTGCCGTTGCCCGTGGAGACGAACACGGGGAAGCCGCGCGGGAGCCGGCGCACCAGGTCGTACGGGTTGTGCGCCCGCCAGATGCCGGCCTGGGCCTGCGGGTCGCCCCAGAGGGCCGTCGGGTCGTCGGTGTATCCGGCGACGACATTCAGGAGCTGCTGCGGATCGGCAGTGGTGTCCACGACGCCGCTGAACGAGGCGGCCGACTGGAACATGCCCGGATGCCGTCCGGCGTACGACAGGGCGCCGAAGCCGCCCATCGACAGGCCCGCGACGGCCCGCCGGCCGTTCGCCCGAAGGTTGCGCTCCACGAGCTGCCGCACCTCGGTGAGGTGGAAGGTCTCCCAGGCGGGCGCGCCGCCCGTGCCGTGGTTCCACCAGTTGCTGTAGAAGCCCATCGGGCCGCCCTCGGGGAGGACGATCAGGGCCCGCGTCCGGGCGGTCGCCCGTACGACGTCCGTGTTGTCCGTCCAGGCGCGCCAGCCGGGGGTGCTGTCGCAGCAGCCGTGCAGCAGGTACAGCACCGGCAGGCGGCGGTGGTCCCGGCCGTAGCCGGTGGGCAGCAGTACGCGGGCGTGTCCCTCCCGGCCGAGGGCGGGGGAGTGGATGGTCAGGTCGAGGATGCGGTCGTCGACCCGCTCGACTGCGGTGAGGTACGCGCCGTCGTCGGCCCGTACGCCCGGCAGCGCGTCGGCGGGGGCCGCCGCGTGGGCCGACGGCGTCGCGACGAGCCCGGTGCACAGGAGCAGCAGGACGGCGAGGACGGGCCGGACGATGCGGAGGCGCGCGGGTCTGCGGCGTCCTGTGCCGGGGCGACGACGTGGCATGGGGGCTGCTCCTGTCCGCTGCGAACGGCTTCCGAGTAGAGGGCATGGCCAGTGCTGAACGAGGCTGTCCTGTCAGGGACTTGGTGAAGCTAGAGCCGAGTGGGACGGGAGTCAAGGGTCCCGGCCCCCAGCTGTCGGTCCGGGAAGTTTTCCGGAATTTCCGCTGCCGTTTTCGCTTCTGGCGTGGGATTTGACGGAACGGTGCGCCATTTGACATGCGCGAGCCGCCGCGTCGGCAAATCGAACCGGAGCGGACGTACAACCATCTCCGCGAGTCGCTGGTCTTCTTGGGCAGTCGGAGATTTCCGCAGGGCGGCGTTGTTCCGAATGACCGTCAGGGTAGCCGCGCGGACTCTTCGGAAAAGTCACGCACTTATGTGCGAACCCCAGGAGGTATTCCGTCGTGAGATATGCCAAGCGTGCCCTCACCGGGCTGACCTGCGCGTTTGCCCTTATTCCGGCCGGTTCCGCAATGGCCGGCAGTGGACCGGCGCCCGCCCCGTCGGAACGGAGCATGGCCAAGTCCACCGCCCCCTCGGCCGCCGGAAATCCGCTCAGCGCAAAGGCGCAAGCGGCCGGTGTGTGCAGCGACGCTTATGCGATCGGGGAAACCGGATACATCACCCGTCAGGGCGTGAAGATCGCATCGGTGAAGCAGTTCTACTCCCCGAAATGCCAGCAGAACTACGGCTACCTGTGGGTCTGGGATTCCTTCCGGGACAAGGCCGGTGACTACGACGTCAGCACGGCCGTCTACAGCTACTCCCAGGACGAGATTCTCGGCAAGCGGGCCTGGACGAACAGCACCGCCCAGGAATTCTGGTCCAACGGCACGGACACCGTGAACGACTGCACCGCGGGCGTCGGCTCGCTGCGCCCGGCCGGGGACCCGTTGGCCTCCCAGGGGGCCAGCACGAAGCGCTGCTGACCCACGAGCCATGTGCCCGGTGGAGGGGCCCTCCGCCGGGCACGACCGCTGCGAGAACGCCGGAGTTCCCGGGCCTTGAGCGCCGGTTCAGGTACCGGACGAGGCGCCCGGCAGGATCACCGTCACCCCGGCGCCCCGTGCCTCGTCCATCGCCGCCAGGGCCGCCGGCGCGGCATCCAGCGGGAGGGTCGCCGTTGTGAGCAGGTCCGGGCGCAGGGTGCCGGCGCGGACCAGATCCAGCATCGGCGGGTAGGCGTGCGCCGCCATGCCGTGGCTGCCCAGGATTTCCAGCTCCAGCGCGACCAGCCGGTCCATCGGCACCGGTATGGGCTGAGGGAGGAGCCCGACCTGTACGTGACGGCCGCGCCGCCGCAGGCTTCCGACCGACGCCGCGCAGGTCGCGGCAGAGCCGAGGGCGTCCAGCGAGACATGGGCACCGCCGCCCGTCAGCTCGCGCACCGCCGCCGCCGGATCCGCGGTACGGGAGGCGTCCACGCATTCCGCTGCGCCGAATTTCCGCGCCAGGTCCAGCGCGCCCGGCGAGCGGTCGACCGCGACGACCCGTGCCCCGGCCGCCGCCGCGATCATCACGGCGGACAGCCCGACGCCTCCGCACCCGTACACCGCGGTCCATTCGCCCGGCGCCACCCGCCCCTGCGCGGTCACCGCCCGGAACGCGGTCGCGAACCGGCAGCCGAGCGACGCCGCCGTGACGGAGGACACCGCCTCCGGCACCGCGATGAGGTTCACGTCCGCATGATCGAGCGCCACGAACTCGGCGAAGGAGCCCCAGTGGGTGAAGCCGGGCTGCGTCTGCCGCTCGCACACCTGCTGGTCGCCCGCCGCGCAGGAAGCACAGCTTCCGCAGGCGCAGACGAAGGGCACGGTCACCCGGTCGCCCGGACGCCAGTTCTCGACCCGCGCACCCACCTCCGCCACCACCCCGGCGAGTTCGTGGCCCGGTACGTGCGGCAGCGTGATGCCGGAGTCATGGCCCATCCAGCCGTGCCAGTCGCTGCGGCACAGTCCGGTGGCCTCGACCCGTACGACCACGCCGTGCGGCGCCGGTACGGGGTCGGGGACGTTCCGTACCTCCGCCGGTTGCGCGTATCGCTCGAACACCACAGCTCGCATGGGCCCCGCCTCTCCTCGGAAGACCGCCGCCCCGTCCCGGGACGCGCAGCAGCGGCCTTCCCGCCCCGGCCGGCCGCTATCCGCGGCCCGGCTGGGCGAATACCCCCGCGCGACCGGTGCGGAGAGTTCAATACACTGACAGAACGATGAAGACGACGGGGGCAGGGGTTGCAGTCGCCGCGCAGGTGAGGCTCGGGGGAGACGGAAAGCGAGGAGCGGTGGGGGCGCTCCGGTAGTTCGAGCCGATCACCGCGAGGGACAGCGCGTACCGCGGCGGAGGGCGTCCTGGCCGCCGCCCCGGCGCCCCGACGACCGGACTTCCGACGACGGACCGACAGAGGTCCGGCGCATGCCGCCGTGCCCGCGCCGATGCCGACCGATACCAGTGAGGTGTGCCTGACCATGATCGAACCCGCGAACGCCGAGGGCGCCGACTCGCCCCGCGGCAGTTCCCCCGCGCGCGCTCCCGTGCTGATAGCCGTGCTCGTCGTCTCGGCCTTCGTGATGATCCTCAACGAGACGATCCTGAGCGTCGCGCTCCGCGACCTCACGGTCGACCTGGGGATCTCCACCACGACGGTGCAGTGGCTGACGAGCGGCTTCCTGCTGACCATGGCCGTGATCATCCCGATCACCGGCTTCCTGCTCGAACGTTTCACCGCGCGTCAGGTCTTCCTGGCCTCGCTGACGATGTTCAGCGTCGGCACGCTCGTCAGCGGCCTGGCCCCCGGGTTCGGCGTGCTGATGGCCGGGCGCGTGATCCAGGCGTGCGGTACGGCCGTCATGCTGCCGCTGCTCATGACCTCCGTGATGCGCCTCGTGCCGCCGGCCAAGCGCGGCGCGACGATGGGCACGATCAGTATCGTCATCGCGGTCGCCCCCGCCGTGGGCCCGACCGTGGGCGGCGCGGTGCTCGCCTCGCTGGGCTGGCGGTGGATGTTCTGGATCGTGCTGCCGCTCGCCGTGGCCGCGCTGGCCACCGGCGCGGTCCTGATGCGGCTGAACAGCGAGACGCGGCAGGTGCCGCTGGATGTCCTCTCGGTAGTGCTCTCCGCCATCGGCTTCGGCGGCGTCCTGTACGGCCTGGCGTCCGTCGGCGAGTCCGGCGGCGGGGCGCACACGCTCCCGCCGTGGATACCGATCGTGGTCGGCCTCCTGTCCCTGGGCCTGTTCGTCGCCCGTCAGCTGCGCCTCCAGCGGGACGACCGCGCCCTGCTCGACCTGCGCCCGTTCAAGACCCGCCCCTTCAGCGTCGCCCTGGTCCTGTCGGCGCTGCTGTTCATGTGCCTGCTGGGCGTCGGATCGATCATGCTGCCGCTGTACCTTCAGACCGTGCTGCGCACCAGTACGTTCGTCAGCGGTCTGGCCGTCCTTCCGGGCGGTCTCCTGCTCGGTCTGCTGGGCCGCCCCGTGGGACGGCTGTTCGACCGCTTCGGTGCCCGCCCCCTGGTGATCCCCGGCGCGCTCGCCCTGGCCGTGTCGCTGTGGCTCTTCACGCTCCTCGGCGCCCACTCGCCGCTGGCCGCGGTCATCGCCATCCACATCCTGCTGATGGCCGGGCTCGGGCTGATGATGACGCCGCTGATGACCGAGTCGCTGGGCGCGCTGCCCGACCACCTCTACTCCCACGGCAGCGCGATCCTCTCCACCCTTCAGCAGGTGGCGGGCGCGTTCGGTACGGCCGTGTTCGTCACCGTCGCGTCGCTGTCCACCTCCGACCCGTCGGGTGCTCCGGACGCCGGGGGACTGCGTACGGCGTTCATGGTCGCGGGCGTCATCGGCCTGCTCGCGTTCGCCACGTCGCTGCTGGTCAGCCGCACGGCACGGCCCGCGCACCAGGACCACGCGCCGGCGGCCGAGGGCACGGTCGAGACCGACGGCACGATGGAGACCGATGGCACGATCGAGGCGGAGAAGGAAGCCGCCGCAGCCGGGACCGCCCCCGTCCGGAAGCCCGCTCCCACTCGCCTCGACAAGTAGCGGCGCGGCCGGTGCCCTCGCGGGCGAGCGGGCACGGTACGCCGGAACGACGGCGAACCGGGGGCGGCGGTCGGCACACCTCCGCCCCCGGGCACCGGGAAGCACCGGCCGGACCGGCGACGCGCCCCGGCCCCGCCCCGCGTCAGTGCGGCTGCGCCGCCGGCTCCAGGACGAAGACCGGGATCTCGCGGTCGGTCTTCTTCTGGTAGTCCGCGTAGTCCGGGAACGCCTCGACCGCGATGGCCCACCACGCGGCCTTCTCCTCCCCGGTCACCTCGCGCGCCACCATGTCCTGGCGCACCGGTCCGTCCTGAAGCTCCACCCGCGGGTCGGCCACCACGTTGTAGTACCAGACCGGGTGCTTGGGAGCTCCGCCCAGCGAGGCGATCACGGCGTAGCGGCCGTCGTGCTCGACACGCATCAGCGGCGTCTTGCGGAGCTTGCCGCTCTTCGCGCCGCGCGTGGTCAGGATGATGACCGGCAGATCCCGCCGTTTCTCGTCGTCCGGTCCGACCATGGGGCGCAGCGTCGTGCCTTCCGTACCACCGGAGCTCTCATACAGCTCCACCTGGTCACGTACCAACTTCGTGGTGCTCGGTTCGTACTCGCCCTTGAGCGGCATGTCACCATCTCCCAGCTCTCGAACAGTCCTCGTCTGCGGTTCGTGGTCCCGTACAACACACGGGGTGGACCCGATCATCCTTCGCACCGGGCGCACTTGCTCCGCGCCGGCGAACCGACCGGCTCCGGCGACACAACCTATCGGGCGTACCTGCGCCCGGCTCGTAATCGAGCCGGGCGTGGCCCGTCGTCAGGCGTCCGCGAAGGTGCGTGTGTCGAGCCCCAGCCAGTCGTTCAGCCCCTCTTCGCCGGCGGGCAGGATGCGTACGGCCCGGCTGTTCGGCTTGCGTTCCACCCAGCCGCGTTCGATGCAGCAGCCCAGCAGGGCGGCGCCCACCGCCCCCGACAGATGGTGGCGCTGCTCGGTCCAGTCCACGCAGTACCCCACCGTCTTCCTGCGGGTCTCGGGGACCGTCACGCCGATCGCCGCCAGCATCTCCCAGCCGTGCGGGGTGAGCCGGTAGTCCAGGTCGCGGCCGCGGGAGGACAGCCGGTCCCGGGTGGCGCGGTCCGGGTCGTGCCTGCCGTCCCCGCCGGCACGGCTGCCGCAGACCGCCATGGCGGCCGCCGCCTCCGCCCTCGCCGGCCGGATGACGGCCCGCACCGGGCCACGGAGGCCGATGCTGCTGGGCCTCGGGCTGGGCGCACTGGGCTTCCTGGGACTGCTCCTGGCAGGTCGCGGCACGCCCTACCCGGCCCTCGTACCGCCACTCGCCGCCATCGGCTTCGGCACCGCCCTCACGATGCCGGCCGCGGTCGCCGCCGTCGTCGAATCGGCCCCCGCACACCGCACCGGACTGGCCTCCGGGGCGTTCCACGCGGCCCGCCGGGGTCGGCAGTGCGGTGGGCGTGGCACTGCTCGGTGCGCCGATCACACCGCACCGGCATCCGCCTTCCTGCACGCATGCGCACCTGCTCACTGATCAGTGCGGCCTGCTTCACCGCGGGAGTCCTGCTGACCCTGCGCGGCGTGGAGCGGACGCGGCGGGGAGCGGGGGCAGCCTCACGGCGCGCTCACTCGAAGGCGTTCAGCAGTTGTTCGTAGGCCTTGTAGACGCGTCGTGCCTTCTGGAGGTCCCGCACCGTGGCATCGGGAATGGCGCGGAAGTACGAGCAGGCGGTGACCTGGTGGGCGGCGATACGGTCCTTGATGCCGGGATCATGTATGCCGGGGTAGTCCTCGGTGTGCTCCATGATGGCGTCGAAGACGTCGGGAATCCGGTGGGCGAAATCGTCGATGTAGGCGTCCCAGTCACCGTCGTAGGACGTGGCGAACAACAGGCGTGTGTCCTCGTCGAAGAGGACCCATCGCGCGTCGTGCAGCGTGCCGATCCGCTGGGTCACCTCCCTGCTGAGCTGCCCGAACGTGTTCTGTTGGAAGATGTCGCGGATCAGTTTGCCGTGCCCGGGCTTCACCTTGAAGAAGAGGGTGAACTCGGAGGTACGGCCGTCCGTCCGGCCCGGCCGGGCCGGCTTCTCGGGGTGCGTGGTCATCTCGGATCCCTTCTCGGCGACGTGCGGGGTGCGCTGTCTCCGTGCGACGGGCCGCGGACTTCCGGCCGGCGTGACTCAGGCGTCGAGGCCCGCGATCCAGCGCAGGGCGCGGATGCCCGGCATGAAGAGGTACTCGCCCCCCTTGGTGACGACGAAGCGGGGCAGTTGCCCGTACTGGCGGCGGCGGGGACGCGGGTGCAGCGGGACGGTGAAGGAAGCGGTCCCGTCGCGGTTTCCGGTCAGGGGGTCCTGCTCCGTCTCCAGTCCGGCGAAATTGCCGTCGTGGGTCCACTGGCTCTTGACGAACTCGAACTGCCGGACGAGGTCGGTGCCCATGAAGAGGAAGACGACGCCCCGTTCGGCTCCGTCGTCGTCCAACTGCCCTTCGGGCAGCTCGGGGCCGTAAGGGGTACCGCGTCGCAGGAAGCAGTGACGGCGTACGTCCATGGGGTCGTCCGGGGAGCTGCGGGGGTTCATGCGCCGGATGTGGGCGCCGACCGGGCAGCGCCGGCCGCCGGGATCCTGTTCACGGTAGGTGAAGTCGTTGTTGCGCGTGGCATCCGCGGCGAGCGTGGGGTCGTCCTGGACGGGGGCGAGCACCAGGGGCGCTCCGCTGCGCCAGCGGCCGACCATCTTGGCCGCGAGCAGTTCCCCTCCCTCGGGCGAGGAGGAGTTCGCCTTGAGGTAGCGGCGGAATTCGGCGGTTTTCACGTGCAGTTTGCGGAGGGCGACGTAGGTGCCGTTGCGGCGCAACGCGTCGGGCAAGGGCTGCGAGGCGAGCTGCCCGAGCTGGTCCGGACAGCCGAGAACGAACTCGCCGGCCTTGACCGGGGGGCCGACGCCGGGCGGATCGCCGTAGTGCGTGGGGTCATCGGCACCCGCCCGGTCGCTCCAGGGCGCCCCCGCGCCCTCGACGTTGGGTTTGCTGATGTTGTCCACGAAGCCCAGGTGCGTGCGCCCGGTCGGCAGCTGCGCGACATCCAGCCGGTGGAGCAGCTGTACGGCGGGCAGGCCGCGCAGGGCTTCCCGTACCGCCTCCAGCAGGGATTCGAGTGCCTCCCTGCCCGCGGCGAAGGAAGCCACGACGAGGTGCACTTCGGGGCTGCCCAGAGGGGCGTCCCAGTGCTCGGGGCCGCTCTCTCCGGTGTCCCCGAGCCGGTCGGCCCGGGCGGCCATGCCCTCGCAGAACGCCTTTGGGAAGCTGTCCAGCGACTCCTGCGGTACTCCCAGCGCCCGCAGCCCCGAATGGCTCAGCGCGACACTCAGCCACGCGCCGCCGGGCGGGGCCCACCACCGGTCCGCCGAGGCGACGTGCGGCAGCAGGCGCGTGAGCAGCTGACGGCCCTCCGGCGGGCTGTCTACGCGCAGTAGCAGGTAGCTGCCGACGCAGGGAACGGGGCGCTTCCGCAGCAGGGCACCCTGGATGTCGTCCAGCTCCAGCACCTGCGGTGCGGAGGGGCTCGTACGGTCTGCCATGGTGATCCGCCTCCCTTCTCTGCGGTGGCTCACGCGTCAGGGACCGGTGGCGGGGCCGGACGCCTTCGGTGTTGTGGCCTTCGGGGCCGGCGCCTTCAGCGGCAGCACCTCGTCCGCGGTGCGCGGCTCTCGCCGTTCCTGGTGGTTGAGCCGGTGGCGCAGGACGGAGGAGCGGCGGTAGGCCTCCTTGCGGGCACGCATGATGCTGCCCAGCGGCCGGTGGGCAGCGGTCACCCGCCAGGGCGTGAACGACAGGGCGTCCATCCGTTCCAGGTTGTCCGCGCCGGAGATGTCCTGCGCGGGGAGGCGGAGCCTCGCCACCGTGACGTACGGAGACCGCCACTCCGGCCATTCGACCGTGAGGTCGTCGACCGGCATGTGGTCCAGACCGGTACAGAGCTGGACCTGAAGGCGAAAGGCGTAGGGCCGCTCGCGCAGTTCGGCCACCAGCGCGGGCCGGAAGAAATCGCCCGTGGCGCCAGGGTCCATGGACCGCTCGGCCACGGCGACCGCACACAGGGGATCGGGGGTGAGGCGCACCTTGGCGACATGGTCGCCGTGCCGGACCGCGCCCATCGTCGTGTAGGTCGACAGCAGTACGTTCACCAGGGGCCGTTGGGCGAGGGCGAGGAAGGCCAGCAGCTCTTCCCACGCCCACTCCTCCGGCGCCAGCGTCCCCATGCCGGTCACGTAGTCGCGGAAGAAGCGGCGCTGGCCCGGCCTCCCCTCCGCGAAGTAGGCACCCGCCCGGAGGAAGAGCTCCTGGACGAAGAGGTAGTGCCGGACGGTGCTGCAGAAGAACACCGGCGCGTTGATGGTGGTGCAGTCGAAGGTCCGGCTGTCGGGTTCGTCCTCCAGCAGCGTCGGACCGTCGATGCCGAACATCTTCAGCGCCAGCCCTACGGAGCCTCCCAACGTGCTGTCGGGCCCGGGGCGTGCGGAGCCGTTGGAGAACCGCACCAGCGCGTCGTGCCTGCCCGGAGTGGCGTAGATGCCCTGTGCGTACTCCGCAGGGAGCCCGCCGAGGATCTCCACTTCGCCCCGGACCAGGCCGTAGCCCTTGCTGTGCGCCTCGCGCAGCGCCCGGCCGTTGCCGTCGGCCGTCATGGAGCCGGTGATGTGCTGCTCCATCGTCGCGATCAGTTTCCGTACGTTCTCGTCGAAGTCCGGTTCGACGCTTTCCACGTCCGGTGTGTAGGCGATGAAGTGCGGTGACATGACCCGACCGCCTTTCGTCTCCGCGGCCGACCGGAACGGAACAACACGCACGTCCGGGAGGCGTTCTGCCGGACCCACCGTACTCACGCGCGAAGCGTTGGCGACAGGTCGAAAAGCGGCCCGGAGACGGCGTGCGGACTGAGGTCACAGAGCCCGCCGGAGGGGTACGGGGGAGGCGGGCCCTCGCTGATGGCTGTCCGTTGCGTGCCGGTGGGTGCCGTTGGGTGTCCATATGGCGCCGTCCGGGGTAGCTTGTGAGGGATTGCCACGCGGGGAGGGCGAGAATGGGCGATCACGGAACAACGGGGGAGTTGCGTTTCGAGGCACTGGGCCCGCTGCGGGTGTGGCGGGACGGGGTGGAGCTGAATCCGGGGCCGGTGCAGCAGCGTGTGGTGCTCGCCGTGCTGCTGCTGCACGCGAACCGGCCGCTGCCGCGGGAGAAGCTGATCGACGCGGTGTGGGGCACGGCGGCTCCGGGACGCGCGGTGAATCTGGTGCAGCGGCATGCCGCCGGGCTGCGCAGAGTGCTGGAGCCGGACCGGCCGGCCCGTTCTCCGTCCCGGTTGCTGACCTGGACCGAGAGCGGATACGTCCTGTACGTACCGCCCGGCGCACTGGACCTGGACACCGTCGACGAGCAGATCGAGCGGGGAAGGGCGGCGCGAACCGTCGGTGACTGGCGGACGGCGGCGGAGGCGCTGCACGCGGCGTTGCGACAGTGGCGGGGGCGGCTGTGCGAGGGCCTGACCGGTCCGCTGCTGGACGCCGAGCGGGACCGGCTGGAGGAGCACCGGCTCAGCGTGCTGGAGGAACGCATCGAGGCCGACCTGGCACTGGGCCGGCACGCCTCGGTGGTGACCGAACTGGCCGGGCTGGTACGCGAGCACCCCCTGCGGGAGCGGCTGTGCGAGCGGCTGATGGTGGCCCTGTACCGGTCGGGCCGCCAGGCGGAGGCGCTCGCGGCGTACCGCACCACGCGAACGTTGCTGGCCGAGGAGCTGGGCATCGAGCCCGGCCCCGAACTCCAGCGGCTGGAACGGGCGGTGCTCAACGCCGACCCCGCCCTCACACCGCCCGCGCCGCAGCAATCCCCACCGCGTCCTGTGCCGTGCCTGCTGCCCGGCGACGTCGCGGGCTTCGCCGGCCGCACGAGCCAACTCGCGGAGCTGGACGCGCTGATGAGCCCGGACCCGCACTCGACGGCCGCCGTGATCTGCCTGGTCACCGGCACCCCGGGCGTCGGCAAGACAGCGCTAACGGTGCACTGGGCGCACCGGGTACGACAGGCCTTTCCCGACGGGCAGTTGTATGTGAACCTGCGCGGCTACGACCCCGAACAGCCCATGACCGCCGGGGAGGCGCTCGCCCGCATGCTGGCCGCCCTGGGGCTGCGTGGCCAGGACATCCCCCTGGACGTCGCCGACCGTTCTGCCCGGTACCGCAGTGAACTGGCGGGGCGCCGCATGCTCGTCATCCTGGACAACGCCGCGACGCCGGAGCAGATCAGGCCGCTGCTGCCCGGCACCGCCGGCTGCCCGACCCTGGTGACCAGCCGCGACGCCCTGCCGGGTCTGGTGGCCCTGCACGGAGCCCACCGAATCGACCTCGACCTGCTGCCCGCCGAGGACGCCCACGCCCTGCTGCACCAGCTCATCGGCCCGCGGGTGGCGGCCGAGCCCCGGGCCGCCGGCGTACTGGCGGACCGGTGCCGCCGGCTGCCCCTCGCGTTGCGTCTCACCGCCGAACTCGCCGCAGCCCGGCCCCATCAGAGTCTGGCCGAGCTGGCCGCCGAGCTGGCCGACCGGGAGCGGCAGCTGGACCTCCTCCACGACGACGAGGATCCCAGCGCCGATGTGCGCGCGGTGTTCTCCTGGTCCTACCAGCGCCTGCCCGGCGAGGCCGCCCGGGCCTTCCGGCTGCTGGCCCTGCACCCCGGCCCCGACTGGAACACCGATGCCACCGCCGCTCTCACCGGCACCACGTCCGAGCAGGCCGGCCTGCTGCTCGACCGGCTGGCCCGCGCCCACCTCATCCAGCCCACCGGCCCCCACCGGTACACCATGCACGACCTGCTGCGCGCCTACGCCGCCGAGCTGGCCGCCGGCACGGACCCGCCCGCCGACCGGCACGCCGCGCTGACCCGCCTCTTCGACCACTACCTGGCCGGCGCCACCACCGCGACGACCACACTCCACCAGCACCGGGAGGACCAGCGCCCGCTGCCCACCCATGCCCCGCCGGCCACCCCCGTACCGCCGATCGACGGCCCGGAGGCGGCGCGCGCCTGGCTGGACGCCGAACGCGCCAACCTGGCCGCCGTCTGCGCCCACGCCGCCGGTCACGGCTGGGACAGCCATGCCGTGGAACTGGCCACCACGCTCTTCCGCTACCTGGATACCGGCGGGCACTACGCCGACGGCCTGGTCATCCACACGCACGCCCAGCGCGCCGCCCGGCACAACGGTGACCACAACGGCGAAGCCTACGTACTGACCCACCTGGGTTACGTCTACTGGCGGCAGGGCCACTTCCCGCGGGCCGTCGAACACCACCGCAGAGCACTGGACCTCTTCCGGCAGACCGGCAACCTCGACGGTCAGGCGTCCGCCCTGACCTACCTCGGCCTGGTCCACTGGCGGCAGGGCCACTACCCGCGCGCCGTCGACCACCACGACCGGGCACTCGGCCTCTTCCGCCGGACCGGCAACCGGTACGGCCAGGCCTACGCCCTCCTCTTTCTCGGCCTGGTCCACTGGAGGCTGGGCCAGTACGAGAAGGCCGTCGACGAGCACCGCCGGTCGCTGGCCCTCTTCGAGCAGCTCGGCGACGGCAACGGCCAGGCCTACGCGCTCACCCACCTGGGCCTTGACCACTGCGAGCAGCGGCGCCACCAACAGGCCATCGACCAGCTCTGCCGGGCGCTGGACCTCTTCCGGCGGACCGGCAACCGCGACGGCCAGTCCTACACACTGACCCACCTGGGCCTGGTCCACTGCCGACAGGGCCGCTACCGGCAAGCCGTCGACCAGCACTGCCGGGCCCTGGACCTGGCCCGGCAGACCGGATACCGCGCCTGCGAAGTCGAGGCGCTCAACGGCCTCGGCGAAGCCACGCGGGCGAGCGGCGAACCGGCCGTGGCGCGTGCCTGGCACGCCGACGCGCTGGCCAAGGCCGTGGAGATCGGCGAACGGTTCGAGCAGGCCCGGGCGCACGAGGGCATCGCCGCGCTCCACCACGCCGCCGGCGAACTCCAGCAGGCCCGCCGGCACTGGGAACACGCCCTGCACCTGTACGCCGGCCTCGGCGTCCCCGCGGCCGACACCGTGCACGCCCGGCTGGCCGCCCTCGACCGCGAGGACCTGATCGACAAGGAAGCCGACCCGGCCCCGCACCTCTGAGGGCGATCAGGAGATGCTCAGTCGAGACAGAACTCGTTGCCCTCGATGTCCTGCATCACGAGGCACGACTCGTTCTCCTCGTCGGCAAGCAGCAGCCGAAAGCGTGTCGCGCCGAGCGGGACCAGCCGTGCGCATTCGGCCTCGAGTGCGGCGAGGCGCTCGTCCCCCACCAGCCCCGTGCCGACCCGCACACACAGATGCATCCGATTCTTGACGACCTTGCCCTCGGGGACGCGCTGGAAGTACAGCCGAGGGCCCACACCCGAGGGATCACTGCAGACGAACCCTGAATCCCGCTTCTCGGGCGGCAGGGAGCGGTTGTAGTCGTCCCACGTGCCAAACCCTTCCGGGGGCGGCGGTACGACATACCCCAGCACCTCGCACCAGAAGCGAGCGAGGCGCTCGGGTTCCGCGCAGTCGAAGGTGACTTGGAACTGCCTGATCGTAGACATCGGCGCACCATAGCAGGGGTGCTGTCGCACAAAGGGCCGAACGCACCGAAAGCGCTACGCCCTTGTGCGTATGGAAGGGCGGTGCACCCGGCCATACGATGGAGAATTCTCGGAGTTGTAGAAAACATTGAACTGTGGTCCTGCGCCGATCGCTACCGGGCGCGCAGGCCCCGGTCGATACCGCCGGGATTCTCTCCGGCATTCAACTGCACGAGGCTTCCGCGCTGGGGGGAAGCATGCGAGTCATCATTCAGATGCGGCCCGAACGCGATGTCATGGCAGCCGTCATCGATCCTCATGTCGCCACTCCGCCGACCGCGGACGTTGCCGGGCCGATTCCCGGCCTCGCCCTGGACGCCGGCTTCGCGCCGGTTGCTGTTCCGCAGCCGAAGCCGGCCACGCCCGGCGGTGATCCGCTGTCGCTGGAGCAGCCGCTCGTGTTCTCCATGGCCCCCGAGGACGCCAGTGTCCTGGTCCGCGGTGAGATCCAGGACTACGACGTCGCCGGCCGGCTGGCCATGCTTGCCACCGCACGGCCCGACATCGTCGGGATCTCCGCCGACCCCGTCGTCGAGACCACTCCGACCTGCGGCGGCGCCCCCGTCGGGGACTGGCACGACGTCGAGCACGCCGTCACCGACGACCTCAAGGGCGAAGGGCTCGACGGCCGGGGCGTCACACTCGCCGTCGTCGACACCGGCATCAACATCGAACACCTGGGGAAGGTGCTGGGGAACGCCGTGGAGATCGACGCCGAGCGGAGCTGGAAGCCCGCCGGGGTCGGCGAGGCCTTCGGCAGGTTCCCCGTGCGCCACGGCACGATGTGCGCCTTCGACGCGCTGATCGTCGCCCGACGGATCGCCCTCCTCGACCTCCCCGTACTCGGTTCCACCCGGCGGGGCAGCACGGTCATGGAAGGGCTGCTCTCCGACGCCATCGCCGCCTACGCACACCTGAGGTCACTGCTGGAGGCGGTCCCGCCCGAACAACGCACCGGGCTGGTCGTCAGCAACAGCTGGGGCTCGTACAGCCCGCGGTGGGACTTCCCGCCGGGGCACCCGGGCAACTACTCCGACAACCGCGCCCACCCCTTCAACCTCGCGGTGGCCGCCCTGGAGAACGCCGGCGCCGACATCCTGTTCGCCGCCGGCAACTGCGGCCGCGACTGTCCCGACGCCCGGTGCGGATTCCCCGACCGGCCCATCAACGGCGCCAACTCGCATCCCCAGGTGCTGTCCGTGGCCGGCATCGACACCCGGGGAGCGCGGGTCGGCTACTCCTCCCAGGGCCCGGGCCGGCTCAGTCAGCGCAAGCCCGACATCGCCACCTGCACCCACTTCGCGGGTTCACAGGCGTTCGGGCCCGACAACCCCGACTCCGGAACCTCGGCCGCCTGCCCGGTCGCCGCTGGCGTCGTCGCGGCCGTCCGCACGAGGCTGTCGCCCCAGGAACTCCCGCCGGCCAGGATGCGCACCCTGCTGCGCCGCACCGCCAACGACGCGGGTGTCGCCGGCTTCGACTTCGACCACGGCTACGGCATCATCAACACCGCGGCGATCGTGGAGGCACTGCGCCAACGCAGCAAGCACAACGCCCGCGCATAGGAGGCCCATGGCGCCCGGAAGCCGTACCGTCCTCGTCACCGTGACGCTGCCGCCGGGCACCACACTCCAGGGCGCCCAGCGGCGGCTCGGGCTGCGTGACGACGAGGTCGACTCCGCGTACGGCCTGGTGTCCGTCGACCCCGCCCGCAACCTCTTCGTCCTCATGGTGACCGAGGAGGCCGGCTCGCGGATCGAGGGCACGCCCGGTACGCAGGGCCCCTACGCGAACCCCAGGATCGAGCCCTTCGGTCCGGACCGCCCGGACGACGCCGACACCGACGACGCCGACGACGGCGGCACGGCAGGCTGACGAGCCCCTCTTCCGGCGCACCCCCTTCACGCCATGCGTGACACCCCTGTCTGGTTCTCATCTGTTCTCACAGGCCTCAACCACCCCTGCCCGCACCACCGTTCGCGCTGCAGTGAGGACTGCAACGAGCCCTGCAACGTCCGGGAGCACGATGAAGTCGCCGCCGCGGAAGCTCCCGGAGGGCAGTGGGGGGACTGCTCTCCGGGTCCGCGCCGAAAGGTGCCGGAGCGGCGTGGTCATCCCCAGCGGACGGCAGACGTCGGACAGGAACCCAGAGGCCGGTGAGATGCGAATCAATGTGACCGCCCCGGAAGGGCGCGCGCGTGCCGCTGCGCTCGTTCCCACCGAGGCGACCCTGGTCGCCCTGACGACCGCCTTCCGCACGCTGAGGAAAGCAGCGCCCAGGCAGCCCTTCGCCAACCGGCGCGCCGAATTCCCCCGCCCGGCCGGCCTGCCGCGCCCGGCGCGGGACAGTGACAGCCCGGTCGTCCTGGTCTCGGGGTATCTCTCCCCGCTGGGCTGCTGGGACGCCCTGTTGCCCCGGCTGCACGAGAACGGCTTCCGGAACACCATCTGCTTTCCCTACGACTCCTTGCGTGCGGGGATTCCGGAGATCGCCGAGGCGCTGGCCGTGCAGGTGTCCGCTGCCGTCCGGGCCGCCGGGACACCGGGTGTCCATCTCATCGGATACAGCATGGGCGGACTGGTCGTGCGGTATGCCCTGCAGCGACTGGGCCTGACCGGCGATCCGATCAGTGTCACCACCATCGCGACACCGCACCGCGGTTCCCCGCTCGCATCCGCGGGGGTCGGCCCGGCCGCCCAGCAGATGCGGGTGAATTCGGAATTCCTCCGCGAGCTGCCCGCGATGCATTCGAGCGGCCGGGTCCGCTGGTCCCTCATCGGCTCGCCCACCGATCGTGTGGTTCCGCTGGCCAGCGCGACGGACGGCCGGCACGCCGATTCCCTCAGCCTCGCCGGGGGCGGCCACCTCGGCATCCTCGACTCTCCGCAGATGGCGGGCGCGGTGCTGAGCCACTTGGAGCTCTGCGAATTCGAGCAGGCCGCCCTCGCGGCCAGCTGCGCCTGACAGCAAAAGCGCCCTACGTACGGAAGGTTCCGCAGTGCACAGAACTCATGTGAAGCGCCTGCCCGAAGAATTCGCCGACCGCCCGGCAGCCGTTCCCCCCGCGCAGGCGGACAGGGAATCGACGGACATACTGCTGCGGCAACTCGTGCTCGCCACCGGCGCCACCGCTGTGGTCGCGTGCGGGCCGGCGGCGGTGCGCAGGACACCGTCCATGGCCACCGCGCTCCGTGACAACGGAAGCGGCCGGGTCGTGGGCTGTGTGCCCGACGCCGAGCAGGCGCAGGTCGTGTCCGGCACGCTCGGCGCGGCGGGCGTCGCGAGGTACGCCGACGTCCTGCACGGCGATATCCGGCACGTATTACGGCGGTTACCCGGGCCGGTCGACCTGCTGGTGCTCGGCTGCCCCGGCGAGGAACGCCTGCCGGTATTCCAGGCGGTGGAACCCAGGCTGCTGCCCGGGGCGCTGATCGTGGCCCTGGGGAGCCAGGAACACGGCGATCCGCCGTCCGGGGAATCGCTGGCCCGCTTCCTCCGCCACGACGACGGCTATGTCTCGCTCTCCCTGCCCATCGACGGAGGGGTGGAGGTGGCCGTCCGTGCGCTCTGATCTCGGCCCGGCTCGCTCGACGAATCTCCGGGTCGTCGAACTGGACATGATTTACGGCCCGCTGCTCGATTGCCTCGAACCGGTCCCGGCTCCGGCCGGCACGAACGAGGACACGACCCATGAACCGGGAGACCGCCATGTACCGAACGCTGACCGTAGCGAAGATGGACCCCGCGAGCGCCGAGAGCGTGCGGGCAATATTCGCCGATTCCGATAACACCGAGCTGCCGCACCTGGTGGGCGTCACCAGGAGGACGCTGTTCACCTTCCATGGCCTGTACTTCCACCTGGCGGAGTCGGACCAGGACTTCGAGCCGAACCTGGACAAGGCGCGCAGCCACCCCCTCTTCCAGGAGGTCAATTCCCGCCTGAGCCACTTTCTTTCGCCGTTCGACCCCGACTCGCGAGAGCGGAAGGACGCCCTGGCGGTGCCCTTCTACTCCTGGACGCCGCCCGAGGGCCCCCGGGCATCCGGGCAGCCTCGGCAGGCGCACAAGGTCTCCTCGGCCGATGTGCCGGCCAACACCAAACGCGGCGGCGACATCCGGGTGACGCTGAGCCCGAAGACGGCGGGCTGCACCTCCGGCTTCGGGGGAGTGCTGCACCTGGCGGCGGGGGAGCACGTCACCGAGCACTACCACCCGTACTCCGAGGAGTTCCTCCACCTCGTCCAGGGCGAGGTGCAGATCACCCTGGACGGACGCCCGACACCCCTCCTGCCCGGCGATTCGCTTCTCGTGCCGATGGGCGTACGCCACCGGCTGGTCAACACCGGGAACGTACCGGCGAAGGCCGTCTTCCACCTGTCCCCGCTCGCGCCGCGCCCCGAACTCGGTCATGTGGACACCGAAAGTCCCCTGCACGCCGAGGCGGGGAACCCGGACGTCGGCGGTGTGCGATGACGCGCCGCGCGGTGCTCACCGGCGTCGGCGTGGTGGCGCCCGGTGCCAACGGCCGGGACGCCTATTGGGACCTGCTCGCCGCGGGACGTACCGCCACCCGCCCCGTCAGCCTCTTCGACGCCACCGGCTTCCGCTCCCGCATCGCGGCCGAATGCGACTTCGATCCCGCCGCGGCCGGCCTCTCCCCGAAGGAGACGCGGCGGATGGACCGGGCCGCGCAGTTCGCGGTCGTCGCGGCGCGCGAGGCGGTCGCGGACAGCGGCATCGAGCTGCCCGCCGCCGACCCCGGCCGGGTCGGCGTCAGCATCGGCAGTGCGGTCGGCTGCACGATGGGCCTTGAAGAGGAGTACGCCGTACTGTCCGACGGCGGCCGGAACTGGCTGGTCGACCACTCCTACGGAGTGCCGCACCTGTACGGCTACATGGTGCCCAGCACCCTCGCCGTCGAGGTGGCGTGGCAGGCACAGGCCGAAGGCCCGGTGGCGCTGGTCTCCACCGGCTGCACCTCCGGTATCGACGCGGTCGGGCACGGCGTCCAGCTCATCGAGGAGGGCAGCGCCGACATCGTGCTGGCCGGTGCCACCGATGCACCGCTGTCGCCCATCACCTCCGCCTGCTTCGACGCCATCAAAGCCACCACCCCCAACAATGACGACCCCGCGCACGCCTCCCGGCCCTTCGACGGGCGCCGTGACGGCTTCGTCCTGGGCGAGGGCGCCGCGGTACTGGTCATCGAGGAGGCGGCAGCCGCCAGGCGCCGGGGCGCCGCGGTCTACGCCGAGGTGCTCGGCTTCGCGGGCCGCAGCAACGCCTTCCACATGACCGGCCTGAAGCCGGACGGCCGCGAGATGGCGGAGGCCATCCGTGTCGCACTGGACAGGGCCCGGCTCGACCCGGACGACATCGACTACATCAACGCCCACGGCTCCGGCACCAAACAGAACGACCGGCACGAGACCGCAGCCTTCAAACGGAGCCTCGGCCCGCGCGCGTACGAAGTGCCGGTCAGCTCCATCAAGTCGATGATCGGGCATTCGCTCGGCGCGATCGGCTCGCTGGAGATCGCCGCCTGCGCGCTCGCGCTGCGCCACCAGACCGTCCCCCCGACCGCCAACCTCGCCGCGGCCGACCCGGAGTGCGACCTGGACTACGTACCGGTCACGGCACGCGCACACCGGATGGACCGGGTGCTCACCGTCGGCAGTGGGTTCGGCGGCTTCCAGAGCGCCATGGTGCTCGGCCGCTACGACCTGGAGAGCAAGGGAGAGGCTGCATGAGCGCATCCGGAATCCGTACCGGCCACCGCGACACGGCCGTGGTGACCGGGCTGGGCGTCGTCGCCCCCACGGGCATCGGCGCGCGCCGGCACTGGGAGTCGGTGCTCGCCGGGAAGAGCGGCCTGGGCCGCATCACCCGGTTCGACCCCGCGGGCTACCCCGTACGAGTGGCGGGCGAAGTGCCGGGCTTCGAGGCCGGCGGACGAGTGCCCGGCCGGCTCGTCCCGCAGACCGACCGGTTCACACACTTCGCACTGGCCGCGGCCGAGGAAGCTCTCGACGACGCGGCCGTGGACCCGCGGGCGCTGCCCGAGTACGCGATGGCGGTGGTCACCGCCAGCTCCTCGGGCGGCACCGAGTTCGGCCAGCGCGAGATGGAGCGGCTGTACCAGCAGGGACCGCAATGGGTCGGCGCCTACCAGTCCATCGCCTGGTTCTACGCGGCCACCACCGGCCAGGTTTCCATCCGGCACGGCATGCGCGGCCCGTGCGGGGTGCTCTGCTGCGAGCAGGCGGGCGGCCTGGACGCGCTCGGGCAGTCCCGGCGGCTCCTGGACACCGGCTCCGAGCTGGTGCTCAGCGGTGGTACCGATGCCTCGCTCAGCCCGTACGGCCTGGCCGCGCAGACAATGACCGGCGAGCTGTCCACCGAGGACGACCCGGCGTGCGCGTACCTGCCCTTCGACGCCGCCGCGTCAGGGTTCGTACCGGGCGAGGGCGGTGCGTTGCTGGTGGTCGAGACCGCCGCGTCCGCACGCGCCCGGGGCGCGGAACACTACGGCGAACTCCTCGGCTACGCCGCCGGGTTCGACCCGCCGGCCGACTCCGGGCGGCCGCCGGTACTTGCGTCGGTCATCCGGCGCGCCCTCGCCGACGCGCGCCTCGGGCCGGAGCACATCGGCGCGGTCTTCGCCGATGCCTCGGGCGTACCGGAGCGCGACCGGGCCGAGGCCCGGGCACTCAACGAGGTGTTCGGCACCGATGGCGTACCGGTGGCCGCGCCGAAGGCACTCACCGGCCGGCTCTACGGCGGCGCGGCCTTGGACGTCGCGACCGCGCTGCTCGCCCTGAGCGCGGGAGTGGTGCCGCACACTCCCGGCCTCGACCGGGCCGCCCCGGAGTACGCGATCGACCTCGTCGTGGACCGGCCGCGGCGCATCGGACCGCGCACCGCACTGGTGCTGGCCCGCGGCCACGGTGGCTTCACCTCCGCACTGGTGGTGGGCGCCGGCAACCGCACCTGCCCCGAGTCCTGACCGAACCGACCCAACCGACCGATCCGATCGAACCGATCCGATCGAACCGACCGATCCGACCGAAAGGCAACCGGCCATGGCTGAGTTCACCGTCAACGATCTGAAGCGCATCCTCTACCAGGCCGCTGGAGTCAACGACGACGTCCACATGAAGGGTGAGGACTTCGCCGACCAGCGGTTCACCGACCTGGACTACGACTCGCTCGCGGTGCTGGAACTGTCCAGCCGCATCGAGCGGGAGTACGGGATCACCATCCCCGACGGCGATCTGGCGCACACCATGACGCTGCGCGAGGCCGTCACGTACGTCGTCTCGCGACTCGCGGAGGTGGAGGTCTGATGGCGGGGCACACGGACAACGCGATCGTCATCGACGCGCCGATGGACCTGGTGTGGTCCATGACCAACGACGTGGCCGCCTGGCCCCGGTTGTTCAGCGAGTACGCCGCGGCCGAGATCCTGGACCGGGACGGGGACACCGTCACCTTCCGGCTCACGCTCCACCCGGACGAGACGGGCACCATCTGGAGCTGGGTCTCCCGACGCACCACCGATGCGACGAACCGCACGGTATCGGCCCACCGCGTGGAGACCGGCGCCTTCATGTACATGAACATCCGCTGGACGTACGCGCAGCACCCCGGCGGCGTACGGATGCGCTGGGTCCAGGACTTCGCGATGAAGCCGGGTGCGCCGCTGGACGACGCCCAGATGACCGACCGGCTCAACCGCAACACCGCGACCCAGATGCAGCTGATCAAAGAGAAGATCGAGGCGCGCAGCGGAAGGACCGTGCCATGACGCACCTCGCCCGCCGGAGCAACGCCGTCGTCGAGCTCATGCAGGTGGCTGACGAGAAGTGCGGGGAGCAGTGGTTGAAGGACGCCCTGCAGACAGCGCTCATGCTGGAGCTCGCCACCATCCCCCCGTACGCCTGTGCCGCCTGGTCGATCAAGGGCGCGCGGTCCACGACGGACGTGCACCACACCGTCCAGGAAGTGATGTTCGACGAGATGTCGCACTTCGGCCTGGCCGGCAACCTGCTGAGCGCCATCGGCGGCACGCCCGTCCTGACCGACCCGGAACAGCTGCCCACGTATCCGGGTCCGTTACCCGGCGGTGTGAACCGCGGCCTGACCGTCCACCTGAGCAAGCTCGACAGGGAAGCCGCCGGCCTGTTCGCGGCGATCGAGAAGACCGACCACCCGGTCGTCTCCGCCCAAGAAGAGGGCTACTCCTCGATCGGTGCCTTCTACGACAAGGTGCAACGCGTCCTGAGCGCGAACCGGCACCTGGTCGGCGACAAGGGGTACCAGCTGAAATGGCCCCTCCAGACCGTGCACGGGAAGGGGAACGAGATCAAACCCCTCCGCACGTGGGAGGAGGCGGACGAGGCGCTCACCATCATCAGGGAACAGGGGGAGGGCACTTCGGCCTCGCCGCTCAATCCATACCCCCTGCACGCCGGGGAGCCCGCTCACTACTACGCCTTCCTGGAGATCTGCCGGGGCCGGAAGCTGGAGAACCGCACCGGCAAGTGGCAATTCTCGGGGGCTCCCGTCGTCATTCCCCCGGTCTACCCCATGGGCAGGGTGCCGCCCGGTGGCTGGGCGAACGCCCCGGGAGCCGTCTCCCGGCTCCCCGAGGCGGTCGCCGTGCTGCTCGACGAGTTCAATGCCTGCTTCAGCGAGATGCTCCGTGCCTTCGAGGCGGCCTGGCGCACACCGGACGAGGGCAGGCGGCTGGCCACGCTGCGGGGTGCGGTCAGCGCCATGACCAGCATGCGCGCGTTGGCACGCACCCTGATGCGCATCCCGCAGGCCGCCGATCCCGAAGCCACCTACGGCCCGGAATTCCGCTACACGACCCGGCAGCCCTGACCCGTGAGCCCGTCAGCCCGGTGTGAGGGTGCCGTCGATGCGGCGGGGGATGGTGTACGGGTTGTCGTCCTGGAGGGGCGGGGGAAGGAGGGAGCCGGGGAGGTTCTGGTAGGCGACCGGCCGCAGGAAACGGTCGATGGCCAGGGAGCCCACGGAGGTGGTGCGGGCGTCGGAGGTGGCGGGGTGGGGGCCGCCGTGAACCATGGCGTGGCCGACTTCGACGCCGGTGGGCCAGCCGTTGAACAGGACGCGGCCGGCCCGGCGTTCGAGGAGCGGCAGCAGCGTACGGGCGTCGTCGAGGTCCGTGTCGGCCGTGTGCACAGTGGCGGTGAGCTGGCCCTCCAGCGCGCGGACGACGTCGCCGACGTGCTCCAGGTCGCGGCAGCGGACCAGCAGCGAGGCGGCACCGAACATCTCGTGCTGGAGATCGGGGTCGGCGCAGAAGTCGTCGCCGTCGACCGACATGAGCACGGCCTGCCCGGCACCGGCGGTGGCGGGCAGGCCACCGCGGGCCAGGACCCGCACGCGGGGATGGTTGCCGACCGCCTCGGTGCCCTTCCGGTAGGACTCCGCGATGCTCGTGGTGAGCATGGTGGCACCGTCGTTGGCTTCGACGTTGCCCGCTGCCTGCGCCGCGAAGGCGTCAAACCCTTCACCCTCGACGGCGATCACCAATCCCGGGTTGGTGCAGAACTGGCCCGCGCCCAGCACGAGGGACTCGGTGAAGGCGTCGGCGAGTTCGTGCGGGCGTGCCGCGAGCGCGCCGGGCATGAGGACGACCGGATTGATGCTGCTCATCTCGGCGTACACCGGAATGGGGTGGCGGCGCCCGGCGGCGGCCCGTACCAGGGCGCTGCCCGCCGCGCGCGAGCCGGTGAAGCCGACGGCCTGGATGCGGTGGTCGGTCACCAGCCGGGTGCCGGTGCCGTGTCCCGCACCGACGAGAAGGGAGAAGACGCCTTCGGGCATACCGGTGTCGGTGATGGCGGCGCGGATCGCGCGGGCGGCCAGCTCGGAGGTACCGAGGTGGGCCTCGTGGGCCTTGACGACGACGGGGCAGCCGGCGGCCAGCGCCGAGGCGGTGTCGCCGCCGAGGACGGAGAAGGCGAGCGGAAAGTTACTGGCGCCGAACACGGCGACGGGCCCGAGCGGGATGCGGCGCTGCCGGATGTCCGGGCGTGGCTGGGGGCGGCGGTCCGGCTGGGCCGGGTCGATGCGGGCACCGTGCCAGCTGCCCTCGCCGAGGACGGTCGCGAACATGCGCAGCTGGCCGGTGGTGCGGACCACCTCGCCGGCGAGCCGGGCGGCCGAGAGCCCGGTTTCGAGCCGGGCGCGTTCGACGAGGGCGTCGCCCGCCAGGGTCAGGTGGTGTGCGATGCGCTCCAGGAACCGGGCGCGTTGCGCGGGGTCCGTGGTGCGGTAGGCGTCGAAGGCCTCGTCGGCGAGCCGGCAGGCCCGGGCGATGTCGTCGGGGGCGGCGGTGGGGTAGGCGGGGTCGAGCTCGTCGCCGGTGCGGGGGTCGCGCGAGCGGATGCCGGTACCGGTGGCGGTGACGGTCTCGGCGCCGATGAACATCGTTCCCTGCGGCAGGTCTTCGGGCGCGTGGGCGGGTGTTGCGGTCACCTGGAGTTCGTCCTTCTGTACGGGGCGGGTGAGGGTGCGTCAGGCGGCGGTGTCCGGCAGCTTCCCGATCAGCTCGGTGAGTTCGGCGAGTTCGCTCGGCGTGAGGTCGGTCAGCGGGGGCCGTACGGGGCCGGCGCTGTGGCCGGTGGCGGTCATGCCGGCCTTGACGATGCTGACCGCGTACCCGGCCTGCCGGTTGCGGATCTCTGTGTAGGGGAGGACGAAGTCCTTGAGCAGGGTGCGGACGGTGTCGTGCCGGCGCGCGCGGACGGCGTCGTAGAACTCCAGGGCGAAGCCGGGGAGGAAGTTGAAGATGGCCGAGGAGTAGGTGGTGACGCCGAGTTCGAGATAGGGCAGGGCGTAGGTCTCGGCGGTGGGCAGGCCGCCGACGTAGGTGAGGCGGTCGCCGAGCCGGGTGTAGATGCGGGTCATGGCGTCGATGTCGCCCGTGCCGTCCTTGTAACCGATGAGGTTGGGGCAGGTGTCGGCGAGGCGGGCCAGGGTGTCGGCGGTGTAGGTGGCGTTGGCGCGGCCGTAGACGATGACACCGAGGGAGGTCGCGCGGCATACGGCTGCCACATGCCGGGCGAGCCCCTCCTGCCCGGCCTCGGTCAGGTAGGGCGGGAACAGCAGGATGCCGTCGGCTCCGGCCCGCTCGGCGGCCTCGGCGTACTCCACGGCCGTACGGGTGCCGTAGCCGGCCGGGGCGAGGATGGGCGTGCCCTCGGGGGCCGCCTGGACCGCCGCCGTCACCACCTGTTCCGTCTCGGCGGCGGTCAGGGAGAAGAACTCACCGGTCCCGCCCGCCGCGAAGAGACCCCCGACCTCGTACTTCGCCAGCCGCTCGATGTTGGCGCGGTAGGCGCCCTCGTCGAAGGAGAGGTCGTCGGCCTTGAAGTGGGTGACGGGGAAGGAGAGCAGGCCCGAGCCGATGCGCCGGCCGAGCTCTGACGGGCTGAAGGACGGGCTGAAGGACGTCATCCGTGAACTCCGCTGTGAGGTGGTGAGAGGCGCGGCCGTGCCGCGAGCGAGGTGCTGGTACCGACGCTACGAGCACCGAGTCATGCCGGTCCAACACCGTTTTGGCATCCATCGATACCCTGTGCGCATCATCTGCGACTCGCGAGCATCATCGGCGGCCGTGGGCGGTCGGGAACCCCGCGCACAACGACGGCGCGGGCCCCGCGCTGTCCAGGTCAGCGGGGCCCGCGCCGGGCGGGTGTGCACCGGCGACGAGGTGCCGGCGGTCGGTCGGTGCGGTGGTTCAGGGGCGCTTGCCGATCTCGTGGGTGGCCTGCGTCCAGGCGCGTGCCTGCTCGCTGAGGGTGATGCCGAGTCCGGGGCGCGCGGGTACGTGCATCCGTCCGTCGCTGATCGTCAGGCGCTCGTTGAACAGCGGCTCCAGCCAGTCGAAGTGCTCCACCCACGGCTCGATGGGGTACGCGGCGGCGAGGTGGAGGTGGATTTCCATGGCGAAGTGCGGGGCCAGCTGGAGGTGGTGGTGCTCCGCGAGCGCGGCGAGCTTGAGGAACTGGGTGATACCACCGATGCGCGGCGCGTCGGGCTGGATGACGTCGGCGGCGTTCAGACGGATCAGTTCGTAGTGCTCGGCGACGCTGGCCAGCATCTCGCCGGTGGCGACCGGGGTGTCCAGCGAGGCCGCGAGGGCGGCGTGCCCCTGCGCGTCGTAGGCGTCCAGCGGTTCCTCGATCCAGACCAGGCCGAACTCCTCCATGGCCCGCCCCATGCGCTGGGCGGTGGGGCGGTCCCACTGCTGATTGGCGTCGACCATCAGCGGCACGTCGTCCCCGATGTGCTCGCGTACGGCGGTCAGGCGGCGCAGGTCCTGCTTGCCGTCCGGATGCCCCACCTTGATCTTGATGCCGCCGATACCGCTGGCCAGTGAGGCGGTGGCGTTGTCGAGGACCTGCTCGGTGGGGGTGTGCAGGAACCCGCCGGAGGTGTTGTAACAACGCACCGAGTCACGGTGCGCGCCCAGCAGCTTGGCCAGCGGCAGCCCGGCCCGCTTCGCCTTCAGGTCCCACAGGGCGACGTCCATGGCGGCGATGGCCTGCGTGGCGACTCCACTGCGCCCCACCGAGGCGCCGGCCCATACGAGCTTGGTCCACAGCTTGCCGATGTCGCTCGGGTCCTCACCGATCAGCTCGTCGGCGATCTCCTTGGCGTGGGCGTACTGGGCCGGGCCGCCGGCGCGCTTGGAGTAGCTGAAGCCGATGCCCCGGTGCCCCCGCTCGGTCTCGATCTCCACGAACAGGAAGGCCACTTCGGTCATCGGCTTCTGCCGCCCGGTCAGCACCTTGGCGTCGCTGATCGGAGTGGCCAGCGGCAGGGTGACCGAGGAGAGTCTGATCCAGGCGATGGTGTCGAGCGTCGCCTCGCCGTGACGGCCGGCTGCGGAGGTGGCTGTGTGCGTCATGGTCACCACTTCATGTCCCTGGGGTCGTGGGTGGATGCGGATGCGCCCGGCCGCGGTGGCCGCCGGGCCCCAGAGGCACGGGCAGCGGCCCTCTCCTGGCCGGGCGGCGGCGGGGGAGGGGCGGCTCGCCGTGGGTTTTTCCTGACGCTAGGGTCAGCGATTGATCCACGTCCAACACAGTTTTTGGATGATCCAATACCTGGAGGGTATCGGTGTTCACACTCGTGCAGTTGGTGAGCTTTGTCGCGGTGGCCGAGGAACTGCACTTCACCAGAGCCGCCGAACGCCTCCGCATGACCCAGCCTCCGCTCAGCCGCCAGATACAGCTGCTGGAGCACGAATTGGGCGTACAGCTGCTGGACCGCACCAACCGCACCGTACGCCTCACACCCGCCGGCCGCGCCTTCCTCAACGAAGCACGCAACATCCTGCGCCAGGCGGAGGCGGCCAGCCTCTCCGCCAAGCAGGTCTCCGCCGGACAGGCCGGGGCCATCGCCATCGGCTTCACCGCGGCCGGCGCCTACTCCGCGCTCGGCACACTGCTCGACGTCGCCCGTTCCACCATGCCGCTCACCGAGATAGTGCTGCGGGAGAAGGTGACCCGCGACCAGCTCGAGGCGATCACCGAGGGCTCGCTCGACCTCGGCATGATCCGCCCCTCCAGCACGAGCCCCGACCTGGCGACCCGTCCCGCCATCCGCGAAGGCCTGCTGGCCGCCGTACCCCGCGACCATCCGCTCGGCGCGGCGGACGGCCCGCTGCGCATCAGCGAGTCCGACGGGCAGGACGTGCTCATGTACTCCCCGGTCGAAGCCCGCTACTTCCACGAACTGCTGGTCAGTATCTTCCGGGCCGCCCGCGTCACCCCGCGCTTCACCCAGTACCTCAGCCAGGTCCACAGCCTCCTGGCGATGGTCAACGCGGGCTGGGGCATCGCCTTCGTCCCCGAGGCCGCCGCGCAGATGCGCTTCTCGGGCATCACCTTCCGGCCCCTGGAACTGCCCGACCCCACCCCCGTCGAACTGCACCTGGTGTGGCGGAAGGCCAACGACAACCCGGCCCTGCACGCGCTCCTCCGGCACCTGTGAGCGACGCCCCGGGTACCTCGGCGCCGGGCCTGTGAGACACCGTCTCACCAGGCGCTCCGAACGATGCGCCACGGGTATCGCAGCATGCCGAAATGGTGTTGGACCCGCATCGCAACAGGCTCTTAACGTTCCGGCCAGCAATCGAAGCGGCTTCCGTCCGGGGCACGGGCCATCGCCCCCGCCCGCCCGGAAGTTCCGGAAGTCGTGGGCAGGCCACGCCCAGAACCGGGAAGCCGCGTGAGCCGCACGTCTCCGCGCAACCCAGGAGCCTCCTGCCATGACCGACCACACCCCTGCCGAACTGGGCCGCCGCCTCGGTTCCGGCCTGCTGTCCTTCCCGGTGACACATTTCAGGGCCGAGGACCGCTCGTTCGACGAGGACGCGTACCGCACGAACATCACCCGGCTCGGGAAGTACGACGTGGCCGGGCTCTTCGCGGCCGGCGGCACCGGTGAGTTCTTCTCACTCACCCCGGCAGAGGTGGCACGGGTCGTCACCGCCGCCGTCGACAGCGCGCCGGCGGGTACCCCGATCATCGCCCCCGCCGGATACGGCACCGCCACCGCGGTCGAGTTCGCCAAGGCCGCCGAGCGCGCCGGGGCCCACGGCCTGCTCCTCTTCCCGCCGTACCTCACCGAAGCCTCGCAGGACGGCCTCGCCGCACATGTCGAGGCGGTCTGCCGGGCCACCGGCCTCGGTGTGATCGTGTACAGCCGGTCCAACGCCGTCTATGCTCCGGACACCGTCGCGCGCCTCACCGAGCGCTGTCCCCACCTGATCGGTTTCAAGGACGGCGTCGGCGACATCGACCCGCTCACCCGCCTCTACGCCCTCGTGGGCGAGCGCCTGACCTACATCGGCGGCCTCCCGACGGCCGAAACGTACGCCCTGCCGCTCCTCGAAGTCGGCATGACGACCTACTCCTCGGCCCTCTTCAACTTCCTCCCGGAGTTCGCGCTCGACTTCTATGCCGCCGTCCGGGACCGCCGCCGTACCGACGTGCTGCGCATGCTCCACGACTTCGTCCTCCCCTACACGCGGATCCGCGACCGCAAGCCGGGCTACGCGGTGAGCATCGTCAAGGCGGGCATGCAGATCACCGGCCACCCGGCAGGGCCCGTCCGGCCGCCGCTGACCGACCTGGAGCCGGCGGAGCTGGCGCAGCTCACCGCCCTCATCCGGGGTATCGGCGGCTGAGCCGCCGCCGCGCACACCCGCCGTACCCCGCCCCGAAAGGCACCGCATCATGAACACCAGCACACCTCCCACCGGTACGCCCGTCGTCGCGGCGATGCGCGTCATCCCGGTCGCCGGACAGGACAGCATGCTGCTGAACCTCAGCGGCGCACACGCCCCGTACTTCACCCGCAACCTGGTGCTCCTCACCGACTCCGAGGGCCGTACCGGCGTCGGCGAGGTGCCCGGCGGAGAGGGCATCCGCACCACCCTGGAGGAGGCCCGCGACCTGGTCGTCGGCCGGTCCGTGGGGGACCCGCACGCCGTACTGCGCGCGATACGGGAGCGCTTCGCCGACCGCGACGCGGGCGGCCGCGGCGCCCAGACCTTCGACCTGCGCGTCACCGTGCACGCGGTGACCGCAGTGGAGTCGGCGCTGCTCGACCTGCTCGGGCGGCACCTCGGTGTGCCCATCGCCGCACTGCTCGGCGAAGGCGTACAACGCACCAGTGTGCCGGTCCTCGGCTACCTCTTCTACGTCGGCGACCGTGGACGCACCGATCTGCCCTACCGCCACGACAAGGACGCCGACGACGCCTGGCTGCGGCTGCGCGACGAAGAGGCACTCACCCCCGAGGCCGTCGTCCGGCTCGCCGAGGCAGCCCAGGAGCGCTACGGATTCCAGGACTTCAAGCTCAAGGGCGGCGTGCTGGCCGGCCCCGAGGAGGCCGCGGCCGTCACCGCCCTCGCCGAGCGCTTCCCCGAAGCACGCGTCACCCTCGACCCCAATGGTGCCTGGCCGCTGAAGGACGCCATCGAGATCGGGCGCGGGCTGCGCGACGTCCTCGCGTACGCCGAGGATCCGTGCGGCGGCGAGGGCGGCTACTCCGGACGCGAGACCATGGCCGAGTTCCGCCGCGCCACCGGCCTGCCCACCGCGACCAACATGATTGCGACGGACTGGCGGCAGCTCGGCCACGCGATCAAGGCCGATGCCGTCGACATCCCGCTCGCCGACCCGCACTTCTGGACCATGAACGGCTCGGTGCGGGTGGCCCAGCTCTGCGACGAGTGGGGACTGACCTGGGGTTCGCACTCCAACAACCACTTCGATGTGTCCCTGGCGATGTTCACCCACGTCGCCGCCGCCGCGCCCGGCGACATCACCGCGATCGACACGCACTGGATCTGGCAGGACGGCCAGCATCTGACCCGCGAGCCGCTCGTTATCCGCGACGGTGCCATCGCCCTGCCCGACCGTCCCGGCCTCGGCGTCGACCTCGACCTGGACCGCGTGGCCGCGGCCGAGGAGCTGTACCACAGCCTCGGCCTCGGCGGCCGCGACGACGCCGCGGGCATGCAGTACCTCCTGCCCGGCTGGGAGTTCGACCCGAAGAAGCCGGCGCTCGTCCGCTGACCCCCCGCAGGCACAGCCCTTCCCTCCACTCACCACCCGGGATTCCGGGCCGGCGGGGCATCGGCTCCGGCGGTCCGCATCCCGGCATCACTTCAAGGGAGAAGTGATATGCCCCTGCTCGTCGTGGCGCTCAGCGTGGTGGCGCTGCTCTTCCTGATGACCCGGCTCAAGCTCAACGGGTTCATCGCTCTGTTGCTGGTCGCGGTGGCCGTGGCGGTCATCCGGGGAATCGACCTGGAGAAGATCCCCGACGTACTCAGTGAAGGTGTCGGCGGCCAGATAGGCGACACCATGCTCGTCATCGGGCTCGGCGCGATGGTCGGCCGGGTGATGGGCGACTCCGGTGCGGCCCAGCGGATCGCGACGACGATGGCCGACCGCTTCGGCGACCGGTGGGTCCAGGTCGCCATGGTGGTCACGGCCATGCTCATCGGCGTCACCATGTTCTACGAAGTGGCCTTCGTGATCATTGTGCCGGTGGCGTTCACCCTGGTCCGGGTGACCGGCAAGAACCTGCTGTGGATCGGCCTGCCGATGTCGATCGCGCTGTCCACGATGCACAGCTTCCTGCCCCCGCACCCCGGCCCGACCGCCGTCGCGGCCACCTTCGACGCCTCCATCGGCAAGACCCTCTTCTTCGGCCTGTTCATCGCCGTCCCGGCCGGTGCGCTCATCGCGCTGCTGTGGCCCCGGCTCGCCTTCGTCCGCCGGATGAACCCGTCCATCCCGAAGGGCCTCGTCAGCGACCGCGCGTTCACCGACGAGGAAATGCCCGGCATGGGCTGGTCCCTGTCGGTCGCGCTCTTCCCGGTCGTACTGATCGCGGGCGCCTCGGTGGCCGAGATGGCCATCGGCGAACACCACGCCGGCATGCCGCTCGTCGCCTTCCTCGGCTCGGCCCCGGTCGCCCTGCTGCTCACCCTGGTCCTGGCGGCCTGGGCGTTCGGGCCGCGCATCGGCCGCTCGCTGGGGGACGTGGCGGCCTCCTGCAGCGACGCCGCCAAGGCCATGGCGATGATCCTGCTGGTCATCGGCGCCGGCGGTGCCTTCAAGAACGTCCTGGTGGAAGGTGGGATCGCCGACTACATCAAGGAACTGACGCACGGCTGGACCATCTCGCCGATCCTCCTGGCCTGGCTGATCGCCGCGATCCTGCGGATCGCACTCGGCTCGGCGACGGTCGCGGTGACCACCGCGGCGGGCATCGCGGCACCGCTCGTCGCCGGCAGTGGCACCCACCCGGAGCTGATGGTCCTCGCGGTGTCCTGCGGGTCCATCGCCTTCTCCCACGTCAACGACCCGGGGTTCTGGATGTTCAAGGAGTACTTCAACCTGTCCGTCCTGGATGCCATCAAGGCCCGGACCACCTATACGACAGTGCTCGCGGTCCTCGGCCTCGGCGGTGTCTTCGCCATGGACGCGGCGCTCAGCGCCATGGGGGTGTAGCGCCGGGGCGGCGTCGGCCCCGTCCTGCGTGCCGACGCCGTCCGCCGCCCTGACATGGTGCCGGCCGATGGGGAGCATCACGGCCGGCCCGTTCCAGCGCGAGAACACACTCTGGTACCCCACGATGGTGAACGGGGTGTCCAGCGCACCCGGCCCGAGCGCCGGCAGCCAACGGGCCTCCGTGGTCGTGCCCATCCCTCTCTATATGTCGGGTGATGGCGGCAGCGCGGAGCGCGCCCCCGCGGCTGCCTTCCGGCGCACTCCGGTGGAACGCCGGGCAGCGCCGAGGTGAATTCTCCAACTCCTGTGACGTGTGAGGCAGTTCGGCGCAACCGATGCCCTTGAGGCGTTGTCTGAGTCGGTGATCGGAAACACCGGACAATCGCCATCAGTTCCGCGAAAGGGTATCTCTGGATGCGTAAGCACGGATTCACCATGCGCAAGGGCGGATTCCTCGCCGCCACTGCCACCGCCGGCCTCGCCTTAGGCGCGTTCGTCCTCGTCACGCCCGCCGCCCAGGCGTCCGCCGCACCCGCAGCCGGCCAGGCCACCCTCGTCCACGACGACGGTGCGGTCCGGTACAAGGCCGCCGCCGGTCAGAAGAACGAGCTGACGGTCACCACCAAAGGCATCGACGTCGACCCCTCCGAGTTCGGCGGCGACTACCTCATCACCTTCCGCGACCGGGCCGGCATGGCCATCGACGCGAGCGCGGCCGAGTGGGACGACTGCGTGTACCCCTCCGCCGCCGACCGCACCGTCGTGCAGTGCACGGTCCCCGAGCCGCTGGGCTCCGACGACTCGACGGACTACGAGGTGGACCTCGGCGACGGCGACGACAGGGCGACGATCGCCTCCGAATCCGGCGCCATCGGCGCGATCCAGGGCGGAGCGGGCAACGACGTCCTCAAGGGCACCGGACAGACCCAGTACAACGGCGGGGACGGCAACGACCGCATCGACGGCAGTGACGGTCTCGGTGCCGACGGCGGCGCCGGCGACGACATCGTCACCGGCGCCTGCCAGTACATCTGCCGTGGCGGTGCCGGTAATGACTCCGTGACCGGAACCGGCGACATCAACGCGCTGTACGGCGACGACGGCAGCGACATCCTGCACGCCGGGTCCGAGAACGACGAGGTCTACGGCGGCCGGGGCAACGACAAGCTGTACGGCGAGGACGGCAACGACACGATGTACGGCAACAGCGGCGACGACGTGCTGTACGGCGGCCGGGGCAAGGACACCCTCTCCGGCGGCCCGGGCACCGACAAGGTGTACCAGGACTGAGACCACCCGCGGAAAACAACCCGCCCGGGGCGTGGGATGCGCCCCGGGCGATGGTCCGCGGAGGTCAGCTCCGGGCGGCCGCCCCGGTCCCGGCCAGGGCCCGCTCCTCCGCGTCCGCGTCGAAGCCGACCGGCTCCCAGCGCTTCACGAGGAGTGCGGTCAGGCCGAGAACGGGCGCGGCGAGGATGACCCAGTACACGTCCGTGCCGAGGCCGGTGCTGAGGATGGGGAAGAAGAACAGCGTCAGGGTCGAACCGAGTCGCAATACGGCCTGGTTGAAGCCGATGCTGACGCCGCGCATCGAGGTCGGGAAGCCCAGCGACGCGTAGCTCATGATGTGCGCGCCGGGGCCGAAGCCCTGGGCGAACATGAACGCGCCGAGCATCAGGATTCCCGCCGTCACCACGGCCGTCCCGGACGGCGCCCCGATGAGGCCGAGCACCACGATGGCGACGAGCTGGATCGCGAAGCCCAGCGACATCATCGGCCAGGCGCCCTTCGTCGACGCCCAGCGGATGCCGAGCAGCCCGCCGGTGAGGGCGAAGACGAGGTTCAGGGCGAAGGACGACGCGATCGTGGTCAGCGGGCCCTGGGTCATCAGTGTCGCGATGATGATCGGCAGACCGAAGGCGACCGCGTTGTAACCGAAGGTCTCGGCGATCCCGACCGTCACCGACTGGATCGTGCGCGCACGGTACGGAGGCGTGAAGAGCCGCGCGTACGAGGCCAGTCCGGGCCGCGGCGGGCGGGGCGTGTTGGCGGGCACATCGTCGGCGACGCGCGCGTCCACGCCGTACGACTGCCGCAGGATCTTCGCCGCGCTCTCCAGGTCGCCCTGGTCGGCAGCCCAAGTGGGGGACTCGTTCATGTAGCGCCGGCGCAGCAGCAGTACGACCAGCGCGGGCACCGCGCCGAAGCCGACGGTGAACCGCCAGAGCCAGCCCAGCTGCGCGTCCGGCAGGACGAAGTACAGCAGCATGATCACCAGGTAGCAGCCGCTGGTCGCGGCGTACCAGGCGGGCGACCAGGCGGCCGTGCGCGAACCCTTGCTGCCCTTGCCCCGCAGCCGCGAGAACTCGGCGAGGAACGCGATGGCGACCGGGATGTCCATGCCGACGCCGATGCCCATCACGAAGCGCGCGGAGATCAGTGTCCACGCGTCCTGTGCGACCGCGCACACCAGCGCGGTGACGACGAAGAAGAGCATGTTGGCCATGAAGACCCGGTAGCGGCCGATGCGGTCCACCAGCCAGCCGCCGAGCAGGGCACCCAGCAGCGAACCGACGCTGATCGACGCGGTGACCAGCCCGGCCATCGCGGAGCTGAGACCGAACTGCTTCGTGATGTCGGGCAGCCCGTACGCGAGGGAGCTCAGGTCGTACGCGTCGAGGAAGATGCCGCCGAGCGCGATGATCACGATCATCCTGGCGTGCCGGCCGCGTGCCGTGCCCGAATTGACCAGGTCGGAGACGTCGGCCGCCGAACGGATCAGCACCGTGCCGGACGCCGTCTCCGGCGACGTACTGGCGGGCAGGGGAGAGGTGGGGCTCACGGGCGCCTTCCGGTGCAGATCAGGGACGTACAGCGAGTCAAGGACGGACGGCGGAATCGTAGACTCCGGTCAGATTCGGCCACACGGGTGTCCGCATATCGGTCACCTGAGTGGTCACAGTGCGGGCGGGGCGAGGTGACGGCTGCGGACGGAGCGAGGGCTGCGCGTGCGGCTCCGCGGCCACCGGCTCAGGCCGTGGACGTCCTCGACGCCGTGGTCCGGCACGCGCCGCCCGCCGCCCGCCGACGCCCTAGGCTGCACCCGGCAACGGCCCCGACCCAGGAGCGCACCTCATGACCGTCCCCGCCCGGAACCTCCCCTACCCCGACGCCCTCGACCCGGACGGCACTCCTTCGCCGCACGCGCTGCTCGCCCCGGTGGCCGGACTGCTGGGCACCTGGACCGGCCGGGGGAGCGGCGAGTATCCGACGCTCGCCGAGGACTTCACGTACGCGCAGGAGGTCACCTTCAGCCACGACGGCCGGCCCTTCCTCTCCTACGAGGCCCGGGCCTGGCTGCTGGACGCCGAGGGCGCTCCGCTGCGCCCGGCGGCCCGGGAGACCGGCTGGTGGCGGCTCCAGCCCGAGGGGCGGGTGGAAGCGCTGATCACTCAGCCCACCGGAATCACGGAGATCCTGGTGGGCCGGGCGGACGGCGGAACCGTCGACCTCACGACCCATCAGGTGGCGCTCACCCCCACCGCCAAGGACGTCACCGCCACCCGCCGCCGCTACACCCTGACCGACGCGGACACCCTCGACTTCGTCCACGACCTGGCAGCGGTCGGGCGGCCGCTGCAACACCACCTCTCGGCGCAGCTGCGACGCCGGGGCGAGGGCTAGCCACCGGGGAAAGGGACTGGACGCCGGGCAAGGTCTGGACGCCGGGGCGGCAACGGCCGGTGGCGGACCGGTGTGGTGAAACCGGGGCGGGTGGGTACCCGCGGGGCTGTACGCCACGAACGGTACTCATGACATCAACGGTACTCATGACATCGAAGTCCACGATGAGAGGCATGCGATGCTCCTGCCCCTGCTCGGTCTCCTGCTGACGGAAGGCGTGATGGGCGCTTCGGCGCACGCGCCGCCGTCCGCCACGCTGCCGGCCGCCGTCGTCATCGGCGTCCTCCTGTGCGTGCTCGCCGTACGGGAGCGTGTCCGCCACCGGCACCAGTGATCCGACGCCAGTGATCCGGCACCAATGAGAAGGAGCCGAATGATGGAGGTCACCGCTTCATGATGGAAGTCACTGCTTCCGCCCGCAGGCGCACCGGACTGCGCGACGCCGATGGTATGGCCGTCGCCTCGTTGGCCATGGGAATCCTGGGATTGCTGGTCATGAATCTCGTCCTGGGACCCGTCGCCATCGTCATGGCGAGCCTCGCACTGGCACGCGCCACGAGCCGACGCTTCCCCGCGCTGGCGGGCCTGGTACTCGGAGTCTGCGACCTGGCCGTGTACGGCGTCCTCGTCGCCGCCGACGACTCGGCGGCGTGGACGTTCACCGGGTGATCAGCGGGTGAGGGGCCGTAACCGTGGGGGCGGCGGCCCGATGACGACCACACCGGCAGCAGCCCGTGCAGCACTTCCGACACCGAGAACAAGTGGTACCTCGTCATCGACTCTCGCCCCGCCCCCGCCACGGCACCGTACTCCCGGTCACCCGCGCCGAGATGAACCGCCTCCGTGGCAATCAGCGGTGAACGGTCGACCTCAGCGATAGACGGTCAACGGGGGCGGCGGCGGGGCCGGCGGCGTCGGTATCGGCTGGGGCGGCCAGAACGGGTCGTCGTAGGTCGGCGAGGCCGGTTTCGTGCCCTTGGGCGAATCCAGGGCACCGACGGCAGCCAAAAGGAAGAGGGCGATGAAGGCCCCGGCGAGCAGAGCGGCCACCGCGGCGACGAGCCTGTCAAAAATAGTGTTCCCCTTGAACGCGCGCATGCGCATCCCCCCCGTGTCACCCCCCTTATACCCACTTTCCCCCTTCTGCCGCACCGGAATTCACGCACCCGCCCGGTGGTTCCGGGCCGTGTCATACCGGCGACGAACGCTTCCTCGGCCGCGGTGGACAAGTGCGCGCGCAGGGGCGGGGAAGGTGGTGCGCGGCCGCTGCCGCGCCGAGGACGGTGTCGTCCGTCAGGTCGCTGACCCGGGCGGGCAGCCCGGTCCCGTTCAGGTCCCACATGGCAGGTCGGTGCGGCCCTCGGCGTCGCCGTGCAGGGCTCGTTGCTGGCCACCACGCACACCGGGCGCCTCCGAGAGGTGATTCCTTTACGGAATTCCTTTTGTCGGTCCGAGTGGGAAAACGTTTCGACGGAATTCCGGAGTCATTCGGTCGTCAGGATGACGAGTTGCTGGGTCGCGCGGGTCATGGCGACGTAGCGGTCGACGGATCCTTCGATGCCGTTGCCGAACGACTCGGGGTCGATGAGGACGACCAGGTCGAACTCCAGGCCCTTGGACAGTTCCGGGGTGAGGGACCGGACGCGGGGTGTGGGCCGGAACGTGTCCTCTCCGATGTCTCCGGTGGCGATGACGCACGCGATGCCTTCCGCGTGCTCGGCGAGCCAGGTGTCGAGGGTCTTACCCAGGTCCGCAACGGATCCGTGGACGACGGGGATGCCGCTGCTGCGGATGGAGGTCGGTACGTTGGCGTCCGGGAGTGCGGTGCGGATGACGCGTTCCGCCTCGGCCATCACCTCTTCCGGCGTACGGTAGTTGATGCTCAGGGACGCCACGGTGGCGCGATCGAGCCCGATGCGTGCAAGCCGTTCCTCCCATGTCTCCGTGAAGCCGTGCCGGGCCTGGGCGCGGTCGCCGACGATCGTGAAGCTGCGGGACGGGCAGCGCTGCAACAGCATCTGCCACTCGGCATCGGTCAGTTCCTGCGCCTCGTCCACGATGATGTGCGCGAACGGGCCGGCGAGCGGCTCCGGGTCCGTGCCGGGCAGTGCGTCCTCGTCGATCAGGGTGTCCTGCAGGTCCTGACCGCGCAGCATCCCCACCGCGCCCTGGCTCTCGTCGATCTCGGTGTCCTGCAGGATGTTGGCGATGACGTCGGCCCTGCGTGCCCGTTCGGCGGCGACAGCGGCCTCGTGCCGGCGTTTGCGTACCGATGCCTCCGGATCGCCGAGCCGCTGCCGTGCCGCGTCCAGGAGCGGCAGGTCGGACACCGTCCAGGCCTGGGCGTCCGCGCGCTGGAGCCTCCGTACGTCCTCGCGGCTGAGCCAGGGGGCACACTTGCGCAGGTAAGCGGGTACCGACCACAGGTCTCCGACCAGGTCGCTCGCTTCGAGCATCGGCCACGCACGGTTGAGGGTCCGGATCAGCTCCCGGTCCTGCAACAGTGAGCGGCGCAGCAACTCGGGCGGCGCATCACTGTCGTCCTTGTCCATCAGGATCGTGAGCAGTTCCTCGCGGATCTGGTCGCGTGCTTCGTTGTGCGGCGTACCGGGTTCCACCGCCTCGAACGCCACCGCCCAGTCCTCCGGGCTCAGCCAGATGTCGGACCAGTGGCTGGAGACCGTCATGCCCTCGATGGGCGGTTCCTCGTAGATGCCGACGGCCGGCTCGATCGCCTTCACCATGTCCGCGGACGACTTCAGCAGGGCCGCGCGCGGGTCGGCCTCGGTCGCCGCTGCCGCTCCCTCCGCGACGAGGTCGCGCACGGTGCAGGTCTGTACGCCCTCCTCGCCGAGGCTGGGCAGCACGTCGGCGACGTAGGCCAGGTACGGCTGGTGCGGGCCGACGAACAGGACACCGCCCCGGCGGTGACCGAGGCGCGGGTCGGAGTAGAGGAGGTGCGCGGCGCGGTGCAGCGCGACGACGGTCTTGCCCGTACCGGGGCCGCCGTCGACGACGAGTGCGCCCTGCGATCCCGCGCGGATGATGGCGTCCTGGTCGGCCTGGATGGTGGCGAGCACGTCGCGCATGCGGTCGGACCGGTTGCTGCCCAGACTGGCGATGAACGCGGACTGGTCGTCGAGCGCGGCATGCCCTTCGAGCCCGTCGGCGGTGAAGACCTCGTCCCAGTAGTCGCTGATCAGGCCGCGGGTCCACCGGTACCGGCGGCGGCTCACCAGACCCATCGGATTGGCGTGGGTCGCCGCGAAGAACGGCTCGGCCGCGGGCGAGCGCCAGTCGAGCAGCAGCCGGCGCCCCGTGCTGTCGGTGAGGCCGAGGCGTCCGATGTACACGGGCTCGGGGCTGTCCGCACTGACGATGTGGCCCAGGCACAGGTCCAGCCCGAAGCGGCGCAGGGCACGCAGGCGGCCGGACAGCCGGTGGATCTCCGCGTCCCGGTCCATCGCCGCCCGGCCGACGCCGCCGGGCGCCCTGCGCTCGGCGGCCAGGCGGTCGGTCAGTTCGGCGATCGACTGCTCAAGGCTCTCCGCGATGGCTGCGAAGTGCTGCTCATCGGCGTCGATCAGCGCCGGGTCGGCCTTGCGGGAGAGGCGGTCGGGCAGGCGGAACGCGCTGGTGCCGCCGCGCGGCTCCCCGTAAGACCTCAAAAGCGCACTCACTTCGTGAGTCCCCCCATTTCTGTTCACTTCTCGCATCGGCCCGCGATTGTGCACCACGAGGAGGGCCTTGCCGCAAGCCCCCCAGTGCGCTATAAGTTGAGAGTGGCAAGGAGTGAGTACACCTCCTTGCCTTTCGTTTTCGCCTCATTGCCGGGCCGGTGACCTCACCCCCGGGCTGGGTGCCTCTGGCCGCTACGCCACTACCAGCGGATCGGTACCGGCAGGGCGGTGAGGAGCGCCGTGACCGCCACCGTCAGCCCGAGCGTGAGGATCTCGAAGCGGGCGGGAGTGCAGGCCGTGAGCGGGTCGGCGGCGTGCCGGAGCCGGCGGCGTGCGCACAGCGCCAGCACGCTCGCCACCGCGACCAGCAGCAGTTTGACCAGCAGAGTGCGGCCGTAGGCGGTGCTCGTGAGCTGGTCCAGGACCGTGCCGGGCGGCATCCGCCGCAGCGTGCTGCACACGCCGGTGACGGTGAGCGCGATGAGCAGCCCGGCGGCGCCGCGCGCGTACCGGGCGAGCAGTTCCGCACCGGCCGCCGGCTCCATGGCACGCCACAGCCGCACCATGCGCAGGACGTGGAGGAGGCCACCCACCCACAGGGCGGCACAGGTGAAGTGGAGGAGGGTCAGGGCCGAGCCGAGGAGCGGGCCGTCCTCCGTGGCCGGGTGCGCGCGCAGCGCCTCGGCCACGGCGATCGCGGCCAGCGGCAGCGCCTGCGCCGCGGGGCGGCGCGAGCGTGCGAGCAGCGCCGCCACGAGGAAGGCATCCACACTCAGCAGGGCCAGCAGCCCGTCGCGCGTGCGGTAGAGATCGGCGAGGTCCATGTCGGCGAGCCGGTACGGGACGAGGTTGCCGGCGGCGACGATCAGGGCGAGTCCCATCGCGGCCAGGGCGCCGACCAGCGCTGCCGACGCGGACCAGCCGCGTGGCAGCGGTGCGGGCGCCCGGGGGATGCGTCGCGCCAGCCACGGTGCGATCACTTCGCCGGCCTGCACACTCACCGCGGCGAACAGCAGTCCGCGGAGCAGTGTGACCCAATGGGCTCCGGGAGCCGCGGCCTCTCCCGTGCCGTGCAGTGCGGCTTGCGGGCCCACCAGCGAAATGACCGTGGCGACCGTGAACAGTACGAGCAGGGCCACGGAGCGTCCGGCGCCGGTACGGACCGGCGCCGGGGTGGCCGCCGGTACGGCTCTGTCACCTGTCGTTGTGGTGGACGGACGCATGGCGGGCACCCCGGATACCTGTCGTCACGTACAAACCATTGCAGAGGACAATAATGCTGGCCGACGGCGGGTTCCGCGTGCTGTTGCGCTGTCCGGGGGAGGTTTTCGGACAGCCGGTGAGGCGTGGCCACTCCGATGGCCGCTACCAGGGCACGGTCTCGCCCCGGTGGTTCAGGCACTTCAGACCGCGCTCGCCGCTGCGGCGGTCGATCGTGGGCGCGGGTGAGGCCGGAGTGCATGTCGTCCAGGCTCGGGGGCCGTGTGGCCGACGGGGCCACCCAGAAGACGGCGTCCGCGCCGGCGAAGGCCCGGTCGACGACGACCTCGGCGTCGCCGTGCGAACCGGTGACGACGTCGACGCGTTCGCGTACCGCGTCGGGGAGCCGGGCGGGGCCGCGCACGATGACGCGCAGACCATCCTCGCGACCGTCGGCGCCGCGGTGCGGTGCGTGCACGACATCGGCAGGTATATCCAACGGCTCGTAGCCGCCTTCTCCCCGGGGCTGCACGTCTCCGATGCGATATGCGCCTTCGCCTCACGCCACCCGGACGTCGAAACCGACGTGGTCCCGGTGCGCTGGTGGGAGCAGGTTGCGCCGGTCCGGGACGGGCGGGCCCAAGTCGCTTACATCAGGCGGCCGTTCACGGGCGCGCCGGAGGTCGAAACCCGCCTGGCCGCCCCCGCCGACCGGCGCGAGAAACTCCTGCGCGACTTCCTGGAGATCGCTACGGCGACGCTGCGGCGGGGGTGAGCGGCCGGTGGCGGGGGAGGGGCGGCAGGCCAGGACGGAACGGCTCGCAGGTCAGCTGCAGGACAAGTGCACGGAGGACGAGCGCCGGGCCGTGATCGCCACCATGGCCGTACTGGAGCGGCTGACCCGTGACCGAGCCGGGGACGGACGCCAGGAGAGCAACGGACGAGCCAGGCTTCGACCGGCGGCTGCTGCCGCCGATGATGCTGGGCTCGGTCCTGAACCCGATCAACTCGACGATCCTCTCCGTCGCACTCGTCCCCATCGGTGAAGCGCTGGGCGCGCCCGCCTCGCAGACCGCGTGGCTGGTCTCCGCCCTCTACCTGGCCACCTCGCTCGGGCAGCCCGTCGTGGGACGGCTCATCGACATCTTCGGGCCGGGCAGGCTGTTCCTCCTCAGTACCGGCTCGTGGGCGTCGCCGGCATCGTCGGCACCCTGGCGCCCGACCTGGGGGTGCTGATCGCCGCCCGCGTCCTGCTCGGGTTCGGTACCTGCGCCGGCTACCCCGCCGCCATGGCACTGCTGCGCAGCGAGGCCGAACGCACCGGACGGGACAGCCGCGCTGGGGTGCTGACGGCCCTGGCAGTGGCCAACCAGACCATCGCCGTCATCGGTCCGCTGCTGGGCGGCCTGCTGATCGCGGTGGGCGGCTGGCGCACCACCTTCGCGCTGAACATGCCGCTGGCCGTTGCGGCCGTGCTGCTGGGACTGTGGCGGCTGCCCAGGTCGGCCGGTACGGGCGAGCCCCCGCAGCGCGGCCGGCTGGCTGCCCGGCTCGACCTGCCCGGCATGGGCCTGTTCGCGCGATGCTCGTCCCGCTGCTGCTGTTCCTGATGAACCTGCATCTGCGCGACTGGTACCTGCTGGTGATCGCCGCCGCGGGAGCGGCCTTCGCGGTACGGGAGCTGCGGGCCGCCACCCCCTTCATCGACCTGCGGGTACTCGGCGGCGGCACACCACTCCTGGCCACCTACGGACGCGCGCTCGTCGCCCACGTCGTCGCCTACGCCTTCCTCTACGGCTTCAGCCAGTGGACCGAGGAGGGGTACGGACTGACGCCCTTCCACGCCGGACTGGTGCAGATCCCCATGCACAAGAACCGCGTCAGCGCCTTCGCCGGGAACAACCTCCAGCAGATACTGGCCGCCCAGGAGATCGGCCACCTCGTCCTGGCGGGCATCTCCACCGGTGGCATCGTCCTCTCCACCGCCCTGCAGGCCGCCGACCTCGACCACCGGGTCACGGTCCTCTCCGACGCCTGCGCCGACCCCAGCCCCGTCCTGCACGACACGCTCATCCACGAAGTCCTGGCGCGCCGCGGCGAGGTCGCCACCATCGACGAGTGGGCCGGCACCCTGACCGCCGCCGTCTGACCACACTCCTACGGCCGGGCCCGGCAGAGGAGCGTCCGGCGGACTGCGTCGCGGAGCCAGCGGTGTGCCCCGTCGGCGGTGTGACGGGGGTGCCAGGCCATGCCGATGGTCAGGGGCGGCAGTGGCAGGGGAATGTCGAGGAGCTGCAGGCCCAGGAGCGTGGCTTCCCCGGTGAAGGGCGAGGGACCGGCACCGTCGGGTGGGGCGGGGACCAGCGCGACGATGTCGCTGCGGGCGGCGAGGGCCAGCGCGGCCAGGTGGCCGGGCAGGACGACGGCGACCCGGCGGTTCAGGTCGTGCTCGGCGAGGGCGGTGTCGACGGGGCCGGTGAAACGGCCGCGGCGGCTGACCACGGCGTGTTCGGCGGCGGCGAACCGGGCCGGGGTCAGGGGCTGTTCGGTCAGTGGGTGGCCGGGCCGGACGGCCGCCATCATCCGTAGGGTGACCAGCTCCTCGACCTGGGTTTCGGGGTCGACGTGCTCGATGGATCCGACTTCCAGGTCGATACGGCCCTCACGCAGCGCCGGACCGGCCTCCAGCTCCTCGGCGCGGAACCGCAACGAGACTCCCGGTGCCTCGTCCCGGGCCAGTTGCAGCAGGCCGGTGGCGAGGGCCGCACCGACCAGGTCGGCGGCCTGGAGAGTGAAGGTGCTGCGCAGTGTGGCGGCGTCCACATCGCCGGCCGGGGTCAGGAGCGCGCCGAGACGGCGTACGACGGTGGCGGCCTCGTCGCGCAGGGCCTGGGCCCGGGGAGTGGGCACCATGGTCTGTCCGGCCCGGACCAGGAGGGGGTCCTGGAGTATGCGGCGGAGCCGGGCCAGGGTGCGGCTCATGGCGGCGGGGGAGGTGTGCAGTCGGGCGGCGGCGCGGGTGACGCTCTGCTCGGCCAGAAGCGCGTCCAGCGCGACAGCGAGATTGGCGTCGATGACCGGCTCTGTGCTGTTCACCAGTGTTATTCCACTTCAGGCAATGATGTGTTGCTGAAGTTCCCATTGTGGCAACACCGCGGGCCTTCGCAAGATGTGGGCGTACTCATCCGCGATCCATCCGTCATCCGGAGGAATCCACCATGTCCGCTGCGGAAACCGCACCGCCCGTCACCGCGTTCATGCTCATCAAGACCACACCCGAGTGGCTCGCCATGACCCCCGAGGAGCGGGTGAACGCCTTCGCCACCGAGGTCGTGCCCGCCATCAAGGCCAGGACCACCGGCATCCGGTCCCGCTTCTACGACACGGAGTTCTACTCCACCCGCGTCACCGACGTCTGGGTCTGGGAGGCCGACGACCACTACGCCTACCAGCTCCTCATCGACGTGCTGCGGGAAACCCCCTTCTGGGACCGCTACTTCGAGATCGTCGACCTCCTCGTCGGCACCGAGAACGGCTACGCCCGCACGTACGGTCTCGACCCGGTCGCCACCATCAGCACCTGAGGCACCGCTGCGGAAGCCGACAGGAGCTGCGGAAGCAGAACGGGGCTCCAGCAGTCGACCGAGGCTCTAGAAGTCGACCGGGTCGCGGACGATCGGGCAGGTCATGCAGTGACCGCCGCCCCGGCCGCGGCCCAGTTCGGCGCCGACGATGGTGATGACCTCGACGCCGGCCTTGCGGAGCAGGGTGTTGGTCTGGGTGTTGCGGTCGTAGGTGAAGACGACGCCGGGTTCGAGGGCGACGGCGTTGTTCCCGCTGTCCCACTGCTGGCGTTCGGAGGCGTACACGTCACCGCCCGTCTCGATCACCCGCAGGCGAGGCAGGCCGAGAGCCCTGGCGACCACGTCGACGAACGGGGTCGAGCCCTCGTCGGTGAGGTGCAGACCGGCTGCCTTGTCGCCGGGGCGCAGGGAGAAGGTGTGCACCGAGTCCATGATCTGGGGGTACAGGGTGACGATGTCCCGGTCCGCGAAGGTGAAGACGGTGTCCAGGTGCATCGCGGACCGCAGCTTGGGCATGCCGGCGACGATGACGTGCTCGGCGGCGCCCTGCTCGAACAGTGCGGCGGCGACCTGCGTGATGGCCTGGCGCGAGGTGCGTTCGCTCATGCCCATGAGGACGACACCGCGACCCACGGGCATGATGTCGCCGCCCTCGAACGTGGCCTGGCCCCAGTCGAGTTCGGGGTCGCCCCACCAGACGGCCGAGTCCGTGAAGTCGGGGTGGAACCGGTAGACCGCCTTCATCAGGAGCGTCTCGTCGTGGCGCGCCGGCCAGTACAGCGGGTTGAGGGTGAGGCCACCGTAGAGCCAGCAGGTGGTGTCGCGGGTGTAGAGCGTGTTGGGCAGCGGTGGCATCAGGTACTCGCGGACGCCGGTCGACTCACGGGCGAGCGCGATGTAGGGCGAGCGGAATTCGTCCGGCAGGTCGGCGGTGGCCAGGCCGCCGATCAGGTACTCGGCCAGCTGCCGCGGCTCCAGCGAATCCAGGAAGGCCAGGGTGCCGTCGATGAGGCCGAGCCCCACCTGGTTGGCGGTGATCTTGCGGTCCAGCAGCCAGGACTTCGCCTCAGGGATCGCCATGGTCTCGGCGAGCAGCTCGTGCAGCTCGACCACGTCGACGCCGCGCTCGCGCAATTTGTTGACGAAGTCGGCGTGGTCGCGCTGGGCGTTCTCCACCCACATGACGTCGTCGAAGAGCAGGTCGTCGGAGTTGGTCGGGGTGAGCCTGCGGTGCGCGAGCCCGGGCGCGCAGACGAGGACCTTGCGCAGCCGGCCCACCTCGGAGTGGACGCCGTAGGAGGAACTGGTCGGGGTACTCGGCAGAGTCACGGTGGCCTTCCTGGGGGCGGGGAGAAGGGGAATGGCAGGGCGCTCCGGACCCCGGAACGTCAGAGGCTGATCCATCCGGTGACCAGCGCGATGACGCCGAGCACCGCACCGACGACGGAGACGGCCAGAATGACGAGTTCGCGAGGGGAGAAGAGGCGTCTGCCCTGCTCGCGGCGGGCCATCACGAACAGGATGGTGGCCGGTGCGTAGAAGATGAAGGAGAGCAGAAGGAACCTCAAGCCTGCCGCGTACACCAGGAACGCTGTGTAGAGCGTCGCGATGACGGCGATGGTCAGCTCGCCGCGCGAGGTGCGGCCGCCGACGGTGTCGCGCTGGGCGCTCGCGCCGATCTTGACGGCGAAGCCGGCCGCCAGCAGATAGGGAATCAGCGAGAGGGCGCTGGTGAGGTCGAGCGCAAAGTCGAACGCGTCGTTCGAGAATGCGGTGAGGACCAGTACGACCTGCGTGAGCACGGTCGTCATCAGCAGCGCGGGGAGCGGCACCTCCGCATGGTTGGACCGGCGCAGGAAGCGGGGCATGTCGTCGTCCTTCGCCGCGACGAACAGCACCTCGGCCGCCATCAGCGTCCAGGCCAGGTACGCGCCGAGCACCGACACGATCAGTCCGACGCTGATGAACACCTTGCCCCAGGTGCCCACCGCCGCCTCCAGGGCGCCCGCCATGGACGGCTGACGCAGCTCGGCGAGCTCGCTCATCGGCAGGATCCCGTACGACACGATGGTCACCGAGGCGAAGATGGCGAAGACGCTCAGGAATCCCAGGACGGTCGCCTTGCCGACGTCGGACCGGCGCCTGGCGTGCCGCGAGTAGACGCTGGCCCCCTCCACGCCGAGGAAGACGAAGACGGTGGCGAGCATCGTGCCCCGGACCTGGCTGAAGAGGGATCCGGCGTAGTCGGCTCCGCCGAAGTTGCCGGCGAACACATCGGCCCTGAAGTAGACCAGTGCGAGGACGATGAAGACCAGGATGGGCACGATCTTCGCCACCGTGACGATCCTGTTGATGGCGGCGGCCTCCTTCACCCCGCGCCGGATCATCAGGAAGAACGCCCACAGGCCGGCCGAGGAGAGCACCACGGCCGGTGCGGTGTCACCGTCGCCGAGGGCGGACCAGATGGTGCCGATCGTCGACATGATCAGCACCCAGTACGTCACATTGCCCACGCACGCGCTGGCCCAGTAGCCGAACGCGGAGAAGAACCCCAGGTACTCGCCGAATCCGGCCTTCGCGTACGCGTAGACCCCGGCGTCCAGGTCGGGCCTGCGCACCGCGAGGGACTGGAACACGAAGGCGAGCATGAGCATGCCCGTACCCGCGACGGCCCAGGCGATGAGCGCCCCCGCGACCCCGGTCTCCTCCGCGAAGCGCCGCGGCAGGGAGAAAACCCCCGCGCCCACCATGGAGCCGACCACCATGGTGGCGAGCGTGAAGAGCGGCAGTGTGACCGGCGGCGGGGATTCCGCCGCCGGGTCAGTGGTGGCGGCCTGCGACACGTCGTCCCTCTCGGTCGGGCGGTGACTGCTGGCTCACCCGGACGCTGAGCGAGCTGACCCATTTTGTAGCAGTTTGTCGGTAAGTCGCCGTTCATTCCTCAGGGCGCGGGCGTGGCGGTTCTCACGCAGCGGCGTACCGCCGTGCGGCGGGGCAATGGGGGTGTGTCGAAGACGTGGTGACCTGCAGTGGCATGCTGGACGACCGGCTTTCCCGTACGACACGAGAGGTTCCGCATGAGGGTGGATCGCGACGACGTCGCGCTCGATGACCCGGTGGGCGCGTCGCTCCGCGGTCACCACGCCCACCTGGCCCGCCGCCTCGGCCGGGCCGCCACCTACCTGCCGGGCGTCGCGACCTTCTCCGCGGTCTCCGCCGATGCGGACGACACGGCATGGGCCGACCTCGCCCAGTTGCTGGGCCCGGGGCAGTTCGCCGACATGTTCAGCTGCCCGGCCACCCCGCCGCCAGACTGGGAGCCGGTCTTCTCGCTCGAAGGCCGCCAGCTGATCTGGTCCGGCGGCACCGGCCCGAGCAGCCATGCGGCCGAAGCCGAGAACGGTGTGGTGGAACTGGACGAAGGCAGCATGCCCGAGATGCTCGACCTCGTCGAGCGGACCCAGCCGGGACCCTTTCGGCCGCGCACCAACGAACTCGGCACCTACCTCGGCATCCGCGACAAGGGCGGCACGTTGGTGGCGATGGCAGGTGAGCGACTGCACCCGCCGGGACACACCGAGATCAGTGCGGTGTGCACCGCCCCGGAGGCCCGCGGGCGGGGACACGCCGCCCGGTTGATCAGCGCGCTCGTCGCGCGCATCGTGGCGCGCGACGAACGCCCCTTCCTGCATGCGGTCGAGACGAACACCGGCGCCATCGCCCTCTACGAACGGCTCGGCTTCGAGACCCGCACCCACGTCACCTTCCGCGGGTACCGCACTCCGTAACTCCGCTATTTCCTCGGGCGCTCCCTCGGCATCGTCACCGGGCGGTCGTGTCTGAGCTCGTCGAAGAGCCTGCGGGACTGTTTCTCGTCCCACTTGATGACGCTGCCCTTGGACGTGGGGATGCCGATCCCGGAGACGGGGACGTTGATCTGCTTTCCCTTGCCGCCGGAGACGCTCTGTACCGCGCGGAACAGCGTCGTGAGGTCCCGCAGGCCCGTGTCCTTGTCGACGATGAGGGTGTCCAGGCCCGCGTTCACGGTCGGATAGATCTCGGACGGGTCGAAGACGGTGCCGGGCTCGGCGGCCTGGTGGGCGAGGGAGGAGAGGAACTTCTGCTGGTTCTTCGTGCGTCCCAGGTCGCCCTCGGCTTCCTGGTGCCGCTGGCGGACGAACGCGAGTGCCTGCTTGCCACTGAGGGTCTGGCAGCCCTTCTTGAGGTCGGCGCCGGACTTCTTGTCCTTGATGCCGCGCTCCAGGCACATCCGTACGCCACCGACGGCATCGACGATGTTCACGAAGCCGGCGAAGCCGATCTCCGCGTAGTGGTCGATCCGCAGCCCGGTGTTGTACTCGATGGTCCGGGTGAGGAGCCGGGGCCCGCCGTAGGAGAACGCGGCGTTCAGCTTGTTCCCGGTGGGCCCCGAGGTCTTGCCCGTGGCCGGGTTGGTGTGACCGGGCACGGTGACCCAGGAGTCGCGGGGGAGGCTGACCATGCTGGTGCCGTGGGCGCCGGTGTGCAGCACGATCATCGAGTCCGTACGGCGGCCGCCGCCTCCGCCCGCGTGCAGGTCTTTGATGTCGCCCTGCGAGAGCCCGTCGCGGCTGTCGGAGCCGACGATGAGGTAGTTGGTGCCCTTGCCGCGCGGCGGGCGGTCCCCGTACGAGTCGAGGTCGACGTCGCGGTTGAGCTTGGTGTCGGCCCAGCCGTACGTGCCGACGGCACCCGCGAGGACGGCGGCGACGAGGCCGAGCACGGCACGCACCAGCCGGCGCCGCTTCTTGGGTTTGCGGGCGTGGGCGCGCCGCGGCCCGTAGTGGGAGGAGGGGCGGGCGGCGTAATCCTCCATCGATGCGGCGGTCACTTCGTCTGTCACGTCATCGGTCATTTGGTCAACAGGCTTCCGTTCGGGGGCTCCGCCCGCAGGAAGGGGTCGGCGGTGCCGGCGCGGTGCATGCTGTGCCACTTCAGCCGGGTGCCGAGCAGCGCGGTGATCACCGACTGGATGACCACGAGGTACAGCAGCTGCCGGTAGACGAAGAGCTGAAGCGGCAGCGTCCACATCGCGCTCAGCTTCTCCCGGTCCAGCCGCAGTGCGTACCCGGCGGTGATCATCTGTATGACGAGGCAGCCGAGCCAGACGAGGACCGCCTGCGTCGGGTCCCGGAAGAGCACGCCGTACAGCGCGAACACGTCCACCACGGGTGCGAACAGTGGCAGCAGGATCTGGAACAGGCAGAGGTAGGAGAGCGCCCGGCGGCCGAACCGCCCGGCCGGCCCCATCTCGAAGACCGAGTGCCGGTGCTTCCACATGGACTGGAGCGTGCCGTAGCACCACCGGTAGCGCTGCCGCCACAGCTGTCCGAGCGAGCCGGGCACCTCCGTCCAGGCGACGGCCGACTGCTCGTAGACGACGCGCCAGCCGGCCCGCCACAGCGACATCGTGAGGTCGGTGTCCTCGGCCAGGGTGTCATCGCTGACACCGCCGATGCCCATCAGTGCGTCCCTGCGGAAGGCACCGATGGCGCCCGGCACGGTCGGCATGCACTCCAGGACCTCGAACATCCGTCGGTCGAGGTTGAAGCCGATGACGTACTCCAGGTGTTGCCATCTGCCGAGCAGCCGACGGCGGTTGCCGACCTTGGTGTTGCCGCTGACCGCGCCGACCGCCGGGTGCGCGAGCGGCTGGACGAGCCGGGCCAGTGCCTCCGGCTCGAAGACGGTGTCGGCGTCGACCATCACGACGATGTCGTGCCGGGTGTACGCGAGTCCGGTGTTGAGGGCGCGGGGCTTGCCGCCGTTGGGCTGCCGGACCACCATCACGCGGGGGTCGTCGATGCTCTCGGCGATCGCCGCCGTGTTGTCCGTCGAACCGTCGTCAATGACGATGATCTGCAGCTGGGGGTGGCTGGAGGCCAGCAGCGAGTGGACGGTGGCGGCTATGCCCGCCTCCTCGTTGTACGCGGGCACCAGCACCGTCACCGGTTCGGTCACGGCCCTCAGCAGCGGTGTGCCGGGCCGGAAGTGGTCCAGTCGCCGTACGTGGGCGCGGGCGAAGAGGACGAGCATGAGCAGCCGCAGCACGCTGAGGGCGCCCGCGACACCGAGAGCCCAGGCCATCACGGTGGTGAACGTGTGCCCGAGGTCCTGCGCCCGGATCAGCCCCTGGCCCGCCAGCCGCTGTGTGAGAGAGGCCTGCGCGTGCTGGAACGGACGGCCGAGCCCGCCGGTGACGGTGGTGAACCGCTGCACGCTCCGGTCCCGCAGCAGTGCCTCCGCCTCACGGTAGCCCAGCTCCGTCTGGCTGTACTGCCGCACCACTCCCCGCCACGGTTTCCGTGACTTGTAGTCGGCGGCCACCAGCAAGTAGCCCTGCTCGGCCGCCCGTTGGGCAGCCGACCACTCGGCGCCGCAGAGGGTGTCGGCCCTGGTGGTGTGCGGCAGCCGCAGCAGCCGGGTGTTGACGCCCGCCGTGCCCGCCAGCGCGGTCTGCGTGAGGGACAGCTCCATACGGGCGCGCAACGGTGAGGCGGCACCGAGATCGCCGCCGGTGTAGGTGTACGAGCCGATCTCGTGCCCCTCGTCGACGATCCGCTTCACCAGCCCCGGGTAGCGGGCCACGCGCGAGCCGTAGACGAAGAACGTGGCCTTCACGCGGTACTTGCGCAGCAGGCCGAGCACGCGCGGCGTCCACTCCGGGTCGGGACCCCCGTCGAAGGTGAGCGCCGCGGTGCCGGCCGGCATGCGCGCCGTCTCGATCCGGTCGTCGCCGAGCCGGAGCACCGGGCTCCCGTTGTCCGCCTCGCGCGGGATGGGCGTGCTGCACGGGCGCTTCGAGCGCGCCGCGTCGACTTCGTGCGTGGTCCACCCCTCGAAGGCGACGGCCGTGATGACCACGGTGAGGACGAGCAGCAGCAGCGCCCAGTGCCCGCGCGGGGGCCGGCGCATCGCGTGCCGGCTCACCTCTCAGCGCCCCCGTGCGAGGCTCCGCCCCCGGCTCTGGCGGGTGGTGGGGTACGGCCGTGCCGGGGGCCGGAGCGCTCGGCGGAGTCCGGCACGCGGGGGGTGTCGATGTGTTGCGCTCTGCCGGGGTCCGTACCGGGTTTCCCGGCGGCCGGACGGGCGGGGCCGGCCGGCCGCGGACCGGTGGTACTGGACGGCAGCGGGCCCTTCGTACTGGGCGGTTGTGACCCGACGGGCTGCCACAGCCCGCCGATGAGCATGCCGACGAGCGCCAGGTATCCGACGCATGCGCAGCCGACGGCGACCGCCAGGAGGCGCGAGAGCCTTCGGCGCCAGCCTGAATTGTCGATGAACACCGGGTGATGCGACTGTCCCTCGCGGCGTGAGAGGTGTGTCATGAGAGGGGCACGCCGCGCAGGTATGCCCACCCCGTCCTCCTCCGCGTGCGAGGGATGGGGGAAGCCCTCGATTTCCGGCGTATGTGTGATGTGGGGAGCGCCTCGCACTCGGTTCTCCTGATCTGCGGCCGCGCGCACGGGGCCCTGTGTCGTGGGGGTGCCGGGCCGAGGCCCGGTGTGCACTGGGACGCGGTACGCCGAGATGCGGGGAAAGAGCCGAACTTTACGGAACCATCCCCGGAAGTGCGCATGTGGCAGTGGCCTTCCCCGCAGGCCGGGAAGGCCACGTGTGTACGCGTTTCGGCGCGCTCGGCGGCAACGTCCAGTGGCTATTCGCTGATGGCGCCTTCCACGACGCGTCTGGCGCGGTGACATCCGGCGAAGGGCGCGCGGACCGCGCTCCGGGCTTCGGCGGTTGCCGCAGGTTTGGAGATGTGGGGGGTGGTGCCTCGCACTGGGTGCTCCTCGTTCCCGGCCGCGGGTGCGGCCGTACGCGTGGGGGTCCCGGGCCGTATCGCACCCGGGTCGTACTGGAACGGGCATGCGCCTTATGCAACCAGGCGCACACCTGCGCCCGACGGTGCCAGTAAAAGGCCTGCTGGGGGAGGGGGAGCAGCAGAGTGTTACCGCAGCTTTACCTCTGCCGCACCCACCCCGCGTGCCACCCGTCCCCTTTCCGCCCCCGTCTCACCGTTTCGGCCGAGATTACGGGTAGGCGGCCCTCACTCGGGTGCGTACGGTTTGCCGTTGCTGGCGGAGACACTGATGGACCGCGTGGTGCCGTCGCTGTCGATCTCGATGATGGGGATGGCCTTGCGCTGGGGGCTGCCATTGTTCTGCAGCGAGATCCAGCCGCTCGCTCCGGGGACCGCGTTGGCGCCGTTGATGGTCCTCAGCATCTGCACGACGGCATCGCGCTCGATCGCCTGGTCGGAGTTCTCCAGGTGGACGGACTTCCTGATGGTCGCGACGGCCGTGAGCACCGCGTCGTAGCCCATGATGGCCTGGCCGTCGTCGAGCGTGTCGTCCTTGAACGTCTCGGTGAACTTCCCGCCTTCCTGGAAGGGGACGATGGCGTTCTTGTCGAAGATCTGCGGAGCCTTGTCCCAGGCTCCGGGGTGGGCGAGGCCGGTGAAGAGAAGCCTGATGTTGCCGTTCCGCAACGCCTGCTTGACGTCGTCAAAGCCCTCCGACTGCGCTGCCTGTGACACATCGTCACCCGACAGGACCGTGATTTTCCGGTCGGACTTGCAGCGGCGGTTGGCGAGCGGTGCGAGGAAGTCCGGCAGGTCCCGGCCGCGGCCGGCGAAGTAGACGACGCCGGGCGGATCCAGGCACAGGTTGGGCATCTGGTTGTTGAAGTAGGTGGCGAGCTGGGACTTGGCGGAGTTGTACTGCATCGGTTCCGGAAAGGCGAGCCGGTCCTTGGGGAGTTCGGCGCCGAACCGTGAGGCGAGCGTCTTGGTGTAGAGGTCGTTCTTGTTGGCGTCCTGGACGATGAGCACCTTGTCCTTGCGGTGCTCCTTGGTGAGGAATTCAACGGCAGCCGCCGCCTCATCGGCGTTCGGCGCGGCCACCCGTACCAGTCCGTCGTTCTTCTCCAGCTCGTCGGCGGTGATGACGGAGCCGAACGCCGCGATGTCGAGGTCGTTGAGCTTGGAGATCATCGCGTTGGTGCCGGTGAGGCTGGTGCCGAGGCCGGCGGCTGCGACGATCCGGTCGGGGCCCCGGCGTGCCTTGATCCGGTCGAGGGTGTAGTCGCGCTGCGCCTTCTCGGTCCCGGTGTCGCCGAGGAGCAGTCTGATCTGGGGTGTCTGGCCGTGACCGCGCCCGTGATTCACCTCGTACTGTGCGGTGTACGCGCCTTCCACCTCATGGCGGATGGACTCGGTGGTGTTGCTGTCCCCTCTGACCGCTTTCATGCTCAGGAGGTACACGATGCTGACGTACGGCCTGCCGTTTCGCTTGGCGGCCTCGTCGGTGACCCGCCGGTTCTCCTTCTCGATGAGGTCGTAGACATGGCGCAGGTCCTTGGTGAACGGATAGCTGCCGTCGGTGAGGCCCACACAGCGTGTGCCGCCGGCCGCCTCGATGCGTTTCACGTTCTCGGCGCAGTCGGTGGATTCCGGCTGTACGAGCCAGGTGATGCCACCGCCGACGAGAAGCAGGGCGGCGATGACGGCGGCGACGTAACGCCACCGGGGAATGGGGACATCGTCGTCGGGCCGGTCCAGTGCGTGCGGCGTCGCCATCGTGCTGTCGCCTCCTGTCGGCGGGGAACGCGGTCAGGGCCGCGGTTCGTACCTCTCGGCTTCTCTGAGGAGGCCGGCGGCACTGCTGTGGGGCAGCGCGGTGAGCCTGTGGAACATCGCCGCGATGGTGGAGTTGAGTTCGGGCGTGGAGTTGGCGACCCGGTTGCGGGGGTCGGCGGCCAGCCACAGGGCTGTCACGAGCATGGTGAGCGACCAGTGCTCGTCCAGCGCCGCGGGTGCCAGCCGTCTGGCCAGGTCGCGTACCCGGTCGGAGGGTGTGGGCTCCCGTTCGCCGCGTGGCCGGGGAGGTTCCGGGAGGCGCATGGGCGCCGCGGTGATGGCGTACAGCTCGTACAGCCACTGGTCGGTTCCGGTCAGCGCCCTGAACTGTCCGGCGAGGTGGGCAACGACCTTGTTGAGGTCGTTCAGGGCGAGGGAGTGGTAGAGGGCGTCGAGCCGGTGCTGCTGCGTTTGCGGCTCGCGCCGGTGCCAGTCGCGCAGGGCCGTGTGCGTGGTGGTCCAGCCGGACGGCCCGTCGGGTTCGTGCCGGCCCAGGGCCTGGAGGAGCACCAGCCGCAGCCAGGGATGGAGCACGGCCTCCGGCCTGTTCTCCGGCCGCTCCCGGCAGTGCTCCAGGTAGCCGCTGCCCTGGCCGCCGCGCGTGTTGGCGTCCTCGGGGACCGGGGGAATCAGCCAGAGCCGCCCGTCGATGTCCCTGCGCAGCGTGTCCTTGGTGAGCTGGTCGTACTCCTCCAGAATGCCGGCGTCGACAGCCGATTCAAACGCGCGCGCGGCGGAGCAGACCACAAGCGCGGACCGCTGTCCCTCGGACAGATCGCGCAGGAGGTACCGGCGCGCGGCTTCGTCCAGGGCCACCGACTCGTCCGGACCCAGGCGATCCGCGGTGTCCGTGGAGTCCTCCGGCGCATCCGGAGCCGGCGGGGAGTGTTCCAGGATGTGGCGCAGCTCGGCGGCCCCGCCACCGCGCTCGACCACGATCGCGTACGTGGCGTCGAGCAGGGCCCGCGCGCTCCACGGATGCCCGTAGGACAGGCGGTGGATCAGCGGGGTCGCGTGGACCACCGCGGACGCCGCCTGCTCGGCCAGCGTGGTGACCTCCGGCTCGGTGAGGTCGCGCAACTGCACCGGATACCAATGCCACTTGGTGGTGTAGGCGGGTTGCGGAACGCTCTGCTTCCAGTCGGCGTACGAGGCCTCCTCCGGGGTACGGATGCGCAGCTCGGCCGGGAAGTCGGGGGCGTAGGGTCCGGGCACACTGCGGGCGTTGGCCGCGGTCGCGACGACGAGCAGCGGATCGTGGCCCCGGCTCGTTGACGCGTTGGCCTCACGGATGCGTACCAGGAGGTCGAGGAACTTCCGGCCCTGTGTCGCGTCGATGTTGTCCAGCAGTACGACGCACTCCCTGTCGCGCGGATGCCGGGCATAGTGATCACGGAGATCCTCCAGGAAGGCTCCGCACAGCAGCCGGTCGACCTCCTCGACATCGGCCGCTGCCTCGCTCCTGGCCAGCTCGTTCAGCTTCATCAGCGCGTCGACCGGCCGGTTCGGGCTGTCGGCGTACCAGGTCAGCCCGGTACGCCACATCATGGTGACGGGGAGCCTCGGGAGGCCGAACTGGACGAGTTTCAGCACCAGGTTGAGGCCGGGCAGCTGGAGGACGTTGAGGTCCTGGAGGAGAGTGACGCCCTCGATGACCCCGTTGGCCCTCTCGTACGCCTCCGTGCTCTCCTTCGCCTGGCGCAGTGCCCGCTTGAGTTCGGCCCGCACGCGCCGCGAGTCCGCACTGTCGAGGGTGATTTCGGCACGCGCGACGAGAAGCCCGAGTGCCAGCCGCGGGAAGTGGACCGCCGGCTGCCGGGGGAGTCGGTAGGACAGACCGAGGGCGAGCCGTGCCGCCACTTCGTGCGGCCTCTTGGGCACGGCCGAGGCGAAGTCGTAGAACGCGTTGGGTCGGTTGGACGCCAGGTATCCGAGCCATTTGAGGCTGGTGGTCTTGCCGCTGCCGCGTCTGCCGAGCAGCGTGATGACCGGTAACTCCCGGGCACTCTCCTGGCGTGTCCGGCACTCCTGGAACAGCCGGACGACATCCTTGATCCCCTGCGGATGTTCTCTCGGTACGGCCAACCCGTCGACCTCCCCCGCTGCGCCTTCTGCAGGCCCTGAGACCCTTTACCCCTCCACGCTGCTCTCCTACCCCTCGGGCCCCTCCTCGCCGTTCCTCACCGGTTCAGCCCCTGTGCCCGTCGCGTACCGCATCTACGTGCGCATGCCATCGTCGCGCCAAGTCGGGCGCGGCGAGGGGAGGGTGATGTTTTTGTAATCAACCTCGCGGGCGGGGCGGCGCCACGTATTCGCGGGCGGGGTGGTGCCGCGTACGGGGCGGACCCGTGTCCTACGGAGCGTCGGCGCTGAGGGCGGCACGGAGGCGTTCGTCGGCCATGCGCATGATGCTCGGCCATGGCCTGTTCCGCCGCTTCGGGGTCGCGCTTGCGTACCCGCCCCGATGAAGGCCTGCGCGCTGTGGCCCGCTTCCCGCATGTGCTGGAGGTTCTCCTCCACAGCCGGGCCACGTCCTCGTCGGAGGCGCGCCCAGCGGCCAGCCGCGCCGAGACGCTCTCCATGTACGCCCGCACCCTCGACCCGGCCGCCGCCTAGGCCGGCCTGCCATACGCCCGCGACGACGTGCGATGTTGACGATCAAGGAAATCAAGCGCTGACACGGGGCTGACGGGGGCTGGAGCAGGCGCGGCGGCTCGCGCTGTGAGCCGCCGCATCGGGCCCGTGGCGGGGCCGGGGCGGTGTGGATGCCACCGGACCCGCCCCGCCACGGGCCGTTCTCGTGTCAGGCGCGGCTGGCCTTGAGCATGTCCTCGCGCTCCACGACCTTGATCCGCTCGCGGCCGGTCGGCTCGCCGAGCGACCGCTCGTGGGCGTCCAAGTGGTGCCAGCCCTCCCAGGTGGTGTAACGCACGGAGCGTTCCTTCAGGAGCCGAACGATCGCCTCGGGGTCCGGCGCCTCGGGCTCGGGCAGCCGGCCCGCGGCGTGGTCGGACAGGAACGACGCCACGGTCTCGTTGGCGTCGCCCTTGGTGTGGCCGATCAGGCCGACCGGGCCGCGCTTGATCCAGCCGGTGACGTAGATCGAGGTGAGCGGGGCGCCGGCGCCGTCGATGACCCGTCCGGCCTCGTGCGGCACGGTGCCGGAGACGGCGTCGAAGGGCAGCTTGGGCAGCTCGTCGGAGAGGTAGCCCACCGCCCGGTAGATGCCCTGCAGGTCCCAGTCACGGAACTTCCCGGTGCCGCGGACGTTGCCGGTGCCATCCAGCTCCGTACGCTCGGTCCGCAGCCCCACCACACGGCCGTCCTCGCCGAGGATCTCCACGGGCGACTCGAAGAAGTGCAGGTGGAGGCGGTGCGGCCGGTCTCCGGGGTCGCGGATGGCCCACTTCTCCAGGGTGGAGGCGACCATGTCGGCCTGCTTGTTGTTGCGCCGGGTGGCTATGGACCCGTCGTCGTACTCGATGTCCTCGGGGGCGACGATGACCTCGATGTTCGGCGAGTGATCGAGCTCACGCAGCTCCATCGGGCTGAACTTGGCCTGGGCCGGACCGCGCCGGCCGAAGACGTGGACCTCGCGCGCCTGGTTGGCGGCCAGGCCGTCGTAGACGTTCTGCGGGATCTCCGTGGGCAGCAGCTCGTCGGCAGTCTTGGCCAGGACGCGGGCGACGTCGAGCGCGACGTTGCCGACGCCCAGCACGGCGACCTTCTCCGCGTGCAGCGGCCAGGTACGCGGCACGTCGGGGTGGCCGTCGTACCAGGAGACGAAGTCGGCCGCGCCGTACGAACCGTCCAGCTCGATGCCGGGAATCTTCAGGTCGCGGTCGGCGCTGGCACCGGTGGAGAAGATCACCGCGTCGTAGAAGCGGCGCAGGTCCTCGAGCGTCAGCTCGTCCGGGTAGGAGACATTGCCGAAGAGACGGATCTGCGGCTTGTCGAGGACCTTGTGCAGCGCGGTGACGATGCCCTTGATCCGGGGGTGGTCGGGCGCGACACCGTAGCGGATCAGGCCGAAGGGCGCGGGCATCCGCTCAAACAGGTCGATGGACACGCCCGGGTCGAGGGCGGCGTCGGACTTCAGCAGAGCGTCGGCGGCGTAGATGCCGGCAGGGCCGGCGCCTACGACGGCCACCCGGATGGGGCGTGGCATGGAACGGGACTCCTTCATACAGCGGAGGCGGCGAGGCACACAGGTAGTACTTAGGTAACCCTAACTTACAATGATCCCAAATCCATACACGGGTCCCAGTCCTTGAGAAGCAACCCGTCCGGGGGTGCGGTGGTCTTACGGGGCGTCTTACTCGCACCGCCGCGCACGCCAGGCAATCCACGTACGCCACACTCACGGGAAGGGCGCAGTCATGGAGATCGACCCCGGCCTCTGTCTGGACGTTCCGGAGGGCTTCGACGACTCGGATGAAGAGAGCCAGGTGCACCCGATGGCCAGAAAACTCTTCCCCGTCGCCACTGCCGCGGAGGCATTCCGGCAGGCCCATGAGTGGGTGAAGGAGAACAACGTCCACCTGGTCGACGTCTCATGGAAGCACGTCGAAGGCGAGCCCTACCGCTACGAGCTGTGCGTCTACTTCACGTTCGAGCTGGAGCCCCCGGAGCCCGTCTGACGCATCCGGGGGTCGGAGTCGGCGACGTGCGCCATCGAACCCTTCCAAGCCGGCGAAATCGATGGCGGCGAAGTAGTCGTGGACGTCGAGCATCCCGCCACCGACCGCCGCCGACAGCCACCCGGCACGGACACACGGAAACGGACACCGACTCCGACACCGGCACCGGTCTGGGCCCAAGTGCGCGGTTCGTGCGGCTCTATGCGTTGGTCGACGGTGCGGGTTCCCGGCGATGCTCCAGCCAGGTGCGGCTCAGGTCATTCCAGATCGCCTGATACTGCTCGAAGATCCCACTGAGCTGCTCGAAGGTGAGCTCGTCGGCGGCCGTCGACGCCATGAGGTATTCGAGCTCATCGGCAAGCCGCTGGAACCGGTACTGCGCTTCCTCCATCAGAACCCACCGGGAGCGCCAATTGAAGAACGGTTCGACGGCTCCCAGCAGCGTCACCAGCGCCACGCACGCCAGGGCCAGGCCGGCCCACGTGTTGAGATCCTGCAGACCCAGGATGACGGTGGACGCGGCGGACAGTACGAGCGTCGCCACCTTGGTGACGGAGGCACTTCGACTGAACCGCTTCTTCTTGCCGCGGGCGTAGCCGTTGCCCTGGCGAATCTTGTCCAGCAGGAAGGCTGCTGCCTCCCGCGGGCTGGGACCGCCTCCTGGTCCACTGTCCGGCTGCACTCCGCCCCCCCCAAGCTCCGTCGCCGCCTCGACCCACGATAGCCCCCCGGCAACAGAAGGTGATCAACGTAATCAAGGCGGCCAGCAAGGCGGCCAACGGGGTTGGGTCACATGCATTTGTGCTCGCGTGGGGCAGTATGAGCCAGATGCACTCTTCCGTGGAGCCGGAGCGGACGCCCGATGGCCGGTACATCGTGGTGGGCGGCCGGCGATGGCGGGCGACCGACCCGGCGATTCCCGAGGATGTCGCCGCCGACTTGCGCCGTCACCTCATGGCGGCCCGGCGTGCGGTAGCCGCATCGCGCCGGGACGAGGACCCGGAGGCCGAGGCGCTGGCCCGAAGCCGGGTGCACACGGCAAAGGTAGCGCTCGGCGAACGCGGCACCCCTTGGTGGGAGCAGTCCCTCGCCGAGCGGCGCCGACGCTGGGAAGCCGGTGCCGCCGAACTCGATGCCGATCGGTCGGACGGCCGGTCGGACGACTAGGTGCCACCCTTTCGCCAATTATGGCACTGCTTGGCGCCATGGTGGCGCCGCGCGGCGCCATCGCGTGCCCTCCGCAGTGCTCGGTGGTGCGTGGCGTCACTATGGCCCGCGCCAAGTACCAAGCGTTCTCGCAGGTCAGGATGGGTTTTATTGGAGCCCTTCCGTGCGCGATGCCGCCCGGCCTTGCGTATGGCGCCATAGTGGTGCCATCATGACGTCATGGACCTCACGCCGTATGTCGACACCCTTCGCCGCGAACTCGCGGTGGCCGCCGAGGCCGGCGGGGAAGAAGCCCGCGAGCTGGCCGAGCGGCTCACCGCTCCGCTGGAGTCGGCGTCCCGTCTGACGATGCTCAATGTGCTCTCCGCCGCGATGGACGAGATCACCCGCGAACTCGCCCCCGGCTCCGTCGACGTACGGCTCCGCGGGCTCGACCCCGACTTCGTGGTGACGCCGCCGCCTGTCGAGGGCAGCCCCGCGGAAGCGGCCGCCGAGCCCGTCGAATCGCTCAAGGCGCCGGTGCCCGCAGACGGCGACGAGGGCGGCACCGCCCGCGTCAATCTGCGTCTGCCGGCCCACCTCAAGACGCGCGCCGAGGAGGCCGCGAGCCGCGAGGGCCTGTCGGTCAATGCCTGGCTGGTGCGTGCCGTGTCGGCCGCGGTCGACGGCGGCGCGACGCGACCGCGTACGACGCAAAAGACCCACACCATCGGACAGAGCATCACGGGCTGGGTGCGCTAGCCGCACGCCCGAGCCTGCAGCACCACTTCACCACTTCACCCACCACGTCCCACCAGCGGGGACGATCCAAGGACTCATGAGGACGGTACAGCCATGCCTTCTTTCGACACTCCCGAACCGATTTCGGCCACCGCCCACGTCGAAGCCGGTTCCATCCGGTTTACCGCCGGCGACCGTCCCGACACCGTCGTCGAGGTGCGGCCGCGCGATGCCAAGCGGGACCAGGACGTACGGGCGGCGGACCAGACCGAGGTCACGTACGCGAGCGGCGTACTGACCGTCAAAACACCCAAGCAGCGCTATCTCTTCGGCCGTACCGGCGCCGTCGACGTGACTGTCGAGCTGCCCACGGGCTCGCGTGTCGAGATGACCGGCGCTTGGGCGCAGGTGCTCGGTGAGGGCCGGCTCGGTGAGGTCCACGTGAAGACCTCGTCCGGTGATGTCCGCCTCGACACGACCGGACCGCTCCGGCTGACCGCCTCGCACGGCTCGATCACCGTCGACCGGATCGAGGGCGCGGCCGAGATCACCACCAGCTCCGGCAGTCTGCGCGTCGGCAGCGTCGACGGTTCCGCCGTCCTGAAGAACTCGCACGGCACCACGACCGTAGGCGCCGCGACCGGCCATCTGCGGGTGAGTGGCGCGCACGGTGACATCGATATCGCGCGCGCCGAGTCGTCGGTCGTCGCCACCACCGCCCACGGCACCGTGCGCGTCGGCGACGTCGCCCGCGGCACCGTGCAACTGGAGACCTCCTACGGTGCCATCGAGGTCGGCATCCGCGAGGGCACCGCCGCCTGGCTCGACGTCAGCTCCGGCTCCGGGCAGGTACGCAACACCCTCGCCGCCGCGGAGACCCCCGAGAAGACCGAGGACACCGTCGAGGTCCGCGCCCGTACCCGCCACGGCAACATCGACGTGCTGCGCGCCCGGGGCTGAGCACCCGTACCGGCCCGCGCTCACCCCTTCGCACAGCCCCATTCCCGGCCCCAGTCACGCAGTCCCAGTCACAGTCGCTTCGGCCTTCGAACGGGAGGGCTCCATGCCTTCTTCTGTCATGCCCACATCAAGTGAGAACGGTGCTCCGCGGTCCCCGTCGACCGCCGCCGTTTCCGCCACCGGCCTGCGCAAGTCGTACGGCGACAAGACGGTGCTCGACGGCATCGACCTGCACATCCCGGCAGGCTCCGTCTTCGCGCTGCTCGGCCCGAACGGCGCCGGCAAGACCACCACCGTGCAGATCCTGTCCACACTCATCGCCGCCGACAGCGGCCAGGCCCAGGTCGCCGGGCACGACGTCGCTGCCTCGCCCACCGGGGTGCGCGCCGCGATCGGCGTCACCGGGCAGTTCGCCGCGCTCGACGACATGCTCACCGCCGAGGAGAACCTGCTCCTCATGGCCGACCTGCTGCGGCTCGGCAAGCGCGAGGGAAGGAAGCGCGCGAAGGAACTGCTGGAGCGGTTCGGCATCGCGGACGTCGCGGGCAACCGGGCCGCTACCTTCTCCGGCGGTATGCGGCGCCGGCTCGACATCGCCATGACGCTGGTCGGCGACCCGCAGGTGATCTTCTTGGACGAGCCGACGACCGGGCTCGACCCGCGCAGCCGCCGTACCATGTGGGAGACCGTACGCTCGCTGGTCGCGGGCGGTGTCACCGTCTTCCTCACCACCCAATACCTCGAAGAGGCCGACCAGTTGGCGGACCGGATCGCCGTGCTCGACGGCGGCCGGATCGTCGCCGAGGGCACCGCCGACGAGCTCAAGGCGCAGATCCCCGGCAGCCACGTACGCCTGCGGTTCAACGAGACGGACGAATACGAGCGGGCGGCCGCCGCCTTCCCCGGCGCGGCCCGTGACGACGAGGAACTCGCCCTGCGCATCGCCGGCGACGGCGACCTCGCCGCCCTGCGTACCCTCTTCGACCGGCTCGACAGCGCTGGCGTGCGCGCCGCGGACTTCTCCGTGCACACCCCCGACCTCGACGACGTGTTCCTCGCCCTGACCGGCGACGGCAGCACCGGTGCCGCCCTTCATGCCAAGGAGACCCTGCGATGAGCACCCTCACCTACGCCGTGCACGACTCGATGACGATGCTGCGGCGCAACATCAAGCACGCGCTCCGCTACCCGGCCGTGTCGCTGGGCCCGGCCATGATGCCCATCCTGATGCTGCTGCTCTTCGTGTACGCCTTCGGGGACTCGATCGGCGCCGGGCTCCCCGGCAATGGCGGCCGGTCGGCGTACCTGGAGTACCTGACGCCCGGCGTCATCATCATGGGCGTGGCCGCCGGGGCCATGTCGACCTCGATAGCGGTCTGTCAGGACATGACCGAGGGCATCATCAACCGGTTCCGCACCATGAACATCACGCGCTCGTCGTTCATGACGGGCCATGTCGTCGGCAGCGTCCTCACCACCCTGGTGGGCCTGGTCCTGGTCGTTGCCGTGGCCGTCGCGCTCGGCTTCCGACCGGACGCGTCCCCGGCCGAGTGGCTGGCGGCGGCCGGCCTGATCGCGGCCATCGCGTTCGCCGTGGCCTGGCTGTCGGCGGCGCTCGGCCTCATCTCCAAGACGGTCGAATCCGCGAGCAACAAGCCGCTCCTCATCCAGTTCCTGCCGTTCCTCGGCTCCGCCTTCGTACCGGCCGGGTCGATGGCCCCGGGCCTGCGCTGGTTCGCCGAGAACCAGCCCTTCACGCCGATGACCGAGACCCTGCGTGGCCTGCTGACCGGGTCGGCGGTGGGCAACGACGGCTGGATCTCGCTCGCCTGGTGCGCCGGCATCGCCGTGGTCGGCTACGTCTGGTCGCGCTCCCTCTTCAACAGCACCGCCAAGCGTTAGCACCACCGAGCGTCAGCACCACCAAGCGTGGAAGCCGCACCTTCCATCGGCTCCCCGGAGTGGCTCCGGGCCCTGCCCGGCACTCGATATCGGTCCGCTCGCGTCATCGGTCCGCTCGCGTCATCGGCCCCGCCTCCCGCAGAACGGGAGCGGGGCCGATCGCTGTCCGCGTAGTGGGTCAGCGCAGGTCGCGGGAGACCAGCACGCCGCACATCACGGGGTCGCTCTGGCAGCCGGCCGTACCCACGGCGAACACGCCCTTCGTGCCGGGGACGCCGCGGATGCCGAGCCCCGTGGACATCTCACTGTGCTCGGTCACGTCGGCGGGCAGGGTCTCGGTCGTCCACTCCGTAGCGGTCCAACGGGAGAGCACCGAATGCGGGTTGCCGCCGGACCAGCCCGCGATCCACAGCCGCCCGGCGCCGTCCACGTCGGCGGCGTTCACCTCGTCGACGGGCAGCGCGTCCAGCGACTGCCAGCCGCTGCCGGTCCAGCGGGTGGCCATGGCGTCCCAGTGCTGCAGCACGAGCGGGGCGGAGGCGTCACCGTACGAGGAGCCGACCACCCATGCGTCGTCGGGCGCCGAGGCGGACACCTTCTCCCACTGCGCGGGCTTGCTCTCGGTGGCGGCGGCGACGTCCGTCCACTTCTTGCCGTTCCAGTGCTTGATCGCGGGGGCCGGACCCTCGGCGCCGTCGGTCGTACGGCCCACCGCCCACACGTCCTTGGCACCGGTGGAGGCGACGTCCCAGAACTCCCGTGAGACGGTCTCGCCCAGCGGCAGTTGCAGCTTCCATGGGGTGGTGGCGCGGGCTGCCGGGCCGGAGGCGGTGTCGTACGCGGAGCCGTACGCCGTACCGGTACTGGTTGTGGCCCCGGCCGCAGTGCCGGTTGCGGCGCTCGCGTGGGCACTGGCTGGGCCGAGCGCGACTGCGCACACCGCGATCGCGGAGACCGCCACTGCTGTGCTCAGCCGTCTCCGGCCGGGGCGGGACTCGGACCGTCCTGCGGTGCTTGGTGGCGGTGCCGGCCATGGTGCTGCTCCCTCTGTCGGTATCGGGTTCTCAGAAGGAAGTGGCCGCTGCCCGCTGATTCTTACCGCCGGGAATCACCCGACCGCTGTCAAGGTCGTGGGAGCCGTCAGCGGAGTCGTCGTCCGTGCTGGTGAAAGCCCTCGGAAGAGGGCGCAGGGCGAAGGCGCCGAGTGCGGCATGGAGTACGGCTGCGATGACGGCGGCGGCATGCAGGCCGGTGACGAAGGCCGACTTCGCATCGCCGATCACCGCGGGCGTGAGGCCAGGGGCCTGCAACGTTTCGTTGAGGGTGCCCGCGACGTCGGGTCCCTGGAGCCGGAAGATCAGGGCCGCCAGCGAGCCCAGGAGTGCGATGCCAAGGGCGTTGCCGATCTCGTTGCTGGTCTCGGCGATCGCTGCAGCGGACCCGGCTCGCTCCGCGGGGACCGCGGCGACGGCGGTGTCGGCGACGACGCTGAACGAGATGCCATAGCCGACGCCGGCGATGACGGTGGACGCCACGTACCAGCCGATGCCGCCGGCGACGCCGGCGGCCGGCAGCAGGAGCAGACCTGCGGCAATGAAGAAGTGGCAGGTGATGAGCGCAGCCCGGGTGCCGATACGCACCACCAGCCCCGGTGTGACGATGCAGGTGATGGTCAGCACGGCGGCGCCGGGCAGTGCGACGAGAGCCGCGTCCAGGACGGTCAGCCCGAGGACGGACTGGAGGTAGATGCCGCCGAGGTACGCCACTGCCGACCATGCGGCCAGCGGCAGCAGTCCGGTGATGGCAGCGATCGTGAACACCCGGTCGCGGAAGAGCCGGAAGTCGATCAGCGGGTGTTCTAGGCGGAGTTGTCGCCGGACGAACCACCACAGCATGACGATGCCGACGGTGCCCGTGGCCATCGGAAGCGCCGTCAGTCCTTCCGCGGCGGTGTGCTTGATCGCGTAGACGGTCAGCAGGATGCCCGTAGCGGAGAGCGCAACGCTCAGGACGTCGATGCGGCCGGCCCGGGTGGCACGTACCTCGCGGAGCAGGGCCGGGGCCAGCAGCAGGAACAGTGCCACGACGGGGAGATTGATGAGGAAGACCGACCCCCACCAGAAGCTGTTCAGCAGCTGTCCACCGATGACCGGGCCGATCGCGAACCCGGCGGCAAAGGTGGCTGCGAAGATGCCGACCGCCTTCGAGCGCTGGCGCGGGTCGGTGAACAGTTCGCTGAGTACCGCCAGCGCCGACGGCAGCAGCGTGGCACCGGCCACGCCCATCAGCGCCCGGAAGGCGATCAGCGCTTCCGGCCCTGGTGCGAACGCCGCTCCCGCCGAGGCCGCGCCGAACACCGCCGCCCCGGTCATCAGCAGCTTCAGCCGGCCGTACCGGTCGCCGATGTTCCCGAACGCGACGAGCAGCGAGCCGACGGCGAAGCCGTAGGCGTCCAGGATCCACAACGCCTGGTCGGCAGTCGGCGACAGCGCTTCGGAGACCTTGGGCATCGCGAGGAACAGCACCGAACCGTCCATCGCCACCAGCAGGACCGGGCCGAGTACCACCAGCAGCCCGAGCCACGCCCGCAGACCCGGTGAGTGCGATGCCGGTGGGTGTGAAAACGGGGAGTGCAAAACCGGTGAGTGAGGTGAGTGGGAAGCACGCTTTGCCTTCATGCCCCCGACGGTGCGGCACCGTCCGACCGCCGGCCATCCCCGTGGCGTGGGTACACCTCTCAGGGGCACCCGGAATCCGGCCGGGGCGCCTACGCTCGCGGTCATGGAGCTGGAGAGCCTCGGGGCCTACCTCAAGAACCGTCGCGACCGGGTCACCCCTGCCGACGTCGGACTGCGCACGTACGGAACGACTCGCCGCGTACCGGGCCTGCGTCGCGAGGAGCTCGCGCAGCTCGCCGGCGTGAGCGCCGGCTACTACACGCGGCTGGAGCAGGGCCAGTCCTGTACCGCTTCCCAACAGGTCCTCGACGCGCTCGCCGGCGTGCTCCAGCTCGATGCGGTGGAGACAACCCATCTGCACAACCTCGCCCGCCGGGCCACCACCTCACGCCTGGTCCGCCCCCGCCCCGAAAAGCCGCACCGACGAGTGCTGGCGCTGCTGGCGTCCCTGGGGGAGGCCACGCCGGCCGTCGTGCTCGGCCGCCGTGGGGACGTGCTCGCCTGGAATCGCACCGGGCATGCACTCGTCGCGGAACACACCGACTTCGATGCGCCCCAGGATCCCGCGCGACGCCCGTCCGTCCCTCGGATGTTCTTCCTCGACGCCCTCACCCGCGACCTGTACAGCAACTGGGCTGAACTGGCCCGCATACATGTCGCGTACCTGCGGCTCACCGCGGGCAGGCACCCCACCGACGCCCGGTTGGCGGAGCTGATCGGTGAACTCGCCATGCGCAGCCCCGACTTCGCCAAGCTGTGGGCAAAAGGCGATGTCGCGGACTGCACCGTGGGCACCATGCGTCTGCAGCACCCGACCGTCGGTGGGGTCGACATCGACTATCAAGTGTGGCTCCAGCCCGAAAGCCCCGACCACCGGCTGGAGGTCTACACACCGAACGACACCACCTCGGCCGACGCGCTACGACTGCTGGCAGGCCAAGTCGCCGATCGGCACCGGCCTGAGGCCGAGGCCGCCGCCTCCGACGTCGCCCCCGACCGGTTCTGAAGTGCTCAGTTGGGTGTCTTGAGCTGCCGGTCCGTCCACTCCGCCTTGACGGTCGCGTTGTAGTTCACCGGAGTGCCCGCCGCGAGTCCCGCCTCGGTGGCCTTCGCGGACGGCTTGGTCAGCATATCCTGGTCCGACAGCAGGGCGCCCGTATCCGGATTCACGATCAACTCCGACCGTACGGAACCGTAACCGGGCCGGTCGGTCGCGGGCAGGGCGAAGCCGGCGCCCTGGCGGCCCAGCGGGTCGGTCACCTCGCCGAGGGACCGGATGCCCGGCAGGTCCGCGATGACGCGGTACGCGGCGGCCCGGACGCCGGGCTCGACCGGCAGGCTGATCAGGTTGGCCGCCTGCCGCCACATCCACTCCGTACGGCCGGAAGTCCCGCTTCCGGAGTCCTCCTCGTACATCCGCGCCAGCAGGTCCTTCAGCTTCGCCGTGTCAGCGGGGAGCTTCCGCAGGTCCTCATAGGTCACATTGCGGGAGCCGAGTGCGGCGATCCGGCAGCCGTGGTCGATCCGGTCCACTGTCGGCTGCTTCTCGGCCCCCGTCTCCATACGCAGACCGAGCTTGCCGCCCGGCCCGGAGTCCGCCAGTGTCGGTTCCTTGGGCTACCAGGTCGTCACGGACGACGGCTCGCTAAAGGCAGCGAAGCCCGGCAAGCCACTGCTGGGACTGTTCGCGCCGGGCAACGTACCGACCGAGTGGACAGGTAAGGCCGCGTCCGTCGGCGGCACTGACCCGCTCCTCGGCGTCACCAACCGGATCGACCTCTTCGCCGCCGTCCGCGAGGCGCTGCGTCTCCGCTGACTCGCGAGGGCGCCCGGCCGTTGCGGAACGGCCGGGCGCCCTTACACATGCTCCTGGCGGAGGAGGATCGCATCTGCCCCCGGAAGCGCCGCCCTGGCAAAGGTGCAGGTCAGAGGCTCTTTAACGAGGATGACAACGGTCACCGGTACAGCCTTTGCGAATCTGTCCCACGTGCGCTTCACTGCCGGTGAATCGGGCCACCGGATCGAGGGGGAACGCATGACGAACAGACCGCATGGTCACGACCACGGGGCGGGTGGACACGCCTCGCATGCGCACGGAGTGGCCGCGGACGCGGACCGTCGATGGCTGGCGATCGCTCTCACACTGATCACTTCGTTCATGGCGATCGAGGTCGTCGTCGGCATCGTCGCCGGCTCGCTCGCGCTCATCTCGGACGCCGCCCATATGCTCACCGACGCGATATCCATCGTGCTGGCACTCGTGGCGATGCGGCTGTCCGCCCGGCCGGCCCGCGGCGGTTTCACATACGGACTCAAGCGCGCCGAGATTCTCTCCGCGCAGGTCAACGGTCTCACGCTGCTGTTGCTCGGTGCGTGGCTCGCGTACGAGGCCGTGGAGCGGCTCCTCACCCCGCCCGAGGTGGCAGGCGGATTGATGTTCTACACCGCACTCGCGGGCATCGTGGTGAACATCCTGGCCGCCTGGTGCATCTCCAAGGCCAACCGCACCTCCCTCAATGTCGAGGGCGCCTACCAGCACATTCTCAACGACCTGTTCGCCTTCATCGGTACCGCGGCCGCCGGTCTCGTCGTGCTGCTCACCGGCTTCGTCCAGGCCGACGCCATCGCCACCCTCGTCGTGGTGGCTCTCATGGTGAAGGCCGGGTACGGGCTCGTCCGGGAGTCCGGGCGGATCTTCCTCGAAGCTGCTCCCGTCGACCTCGACCCGGATGCCATCGGGGACCGTCTCGTATCCCTTCGTGAGGTCACCGAGGTGCATGACCTGCACGTGTGGACGATCACCTCCGGCGAGCCCGCCCTGTCCGCACACGTGCTGGTCGCACACGACGCGGACTGCCACACGGTGCGAGAGGACCTGGAGAAGATTCTCCAGGGGGAGTACGGGGTCAGCCACAGCACGCTGCAGGTCGACCACGCGCCTCCCAGCACCCTCGACGTCAGCCGGCACGGTGTTCCGGAGCCCGAGCCGGCGCACTGCGTGGCCGCCCATGGGCCGGTCCACCGCGATGAGGCACATGCCCACTGATAGCTGAGCGCCGGCTTCGCCAAGGGCTCAGCGGAACAGCCGCACATTCCCGAACGTCCCGCCCGTCCGGTGGAGTTACCCGGTGTGCACCTTCTCGTAGAGGTCGCTGGAGTAGTAGTCGGACGGGGCGGGGTTCTCGTCGAGTTGCTTGTTGCGGACGAAGAAGTCGCCGAGCTTCTTCAGCCAGCGGTCGATCTCGCCGCTCTTCGTTTTCGCCACCAGCTCGTCGGTGGAGAGCGTCTCGACGTGTGAGGCGTCGGCCTTCGCCTGCTCCTTGCTGACGTGCAGCATCTTGGCTGTGAGGGTCAGCGTCTCGGCCGGGTGCTGCTTGCGCCAGTCGTTGGCCTGCTGCAGCACCTTGATCACCTTGGTGTTCTTCGACTCCGGCACCTTGTTCCCTGCGACGAAGGCGGTCGGGAAGATGTCCCCGGTGTCCTTGGTGCTGGCCACCTCCTCCGTCTTCGGGACCTTCTTCTTGATGGTGTCGATGGCAGGGTAGAAGATCCCGGCGCCGTCGATCTTCCCGGAGGTGAAGGAGGACACGACGGTGGACGGATCCATGGCGATCTTCTGGATGTCCTTCGTGGTCATCCCGGCCTTCGCCAGCGCGATGTTCAGGATCATGTCGCCGGAGGTGCCCTCGGGCACCCCGACCCGCTTGCCCTTCAGGTCCTTCATCGTCTTGATCCCCGGCTGGGCGATGACACGGTCGGCGTAGGTGAAGGTGTCGATCGCGATGACCTTTGCCTTGCCCGAGGCGGGCAGCCACATCGCGCCCGGACCGATGTAGCCGTAGTCGAGGTCGCCGGAGCCGAGCGCCTGGATCTGCACCGGTCCGTTGTTGAAGACCTTCGTGCGCGCGGTCAGGCCCTGCTTCTTCCACAGCCCCTGCTGCTCGGCGATGGCCAGCAGACTCGCGCCGTTGTAGTCGCCTATGTAACCGAAGTTGACGGTGCGGTCATCGTCGGAAGCGCTGCTGGAGCACGCGTTCATGGCGACGGTGAGGACCGTGACGGAGAAGAGCGCCGACAGGGTGCGGCGCAGAGTGCTTCCGGGCATGACGAAGGTCCTATCGGAGGGGGAGGGGAGGGGAAGAGGGGGGCTGACCGCGGGCGGTGGCGGTTCGCTACGCCGCCGGCGTCGCCGGCTGCTGGTGGTACACGGACGTCCACACCTCGTTCCGGATCTGCCGGAACTCCGCGGAGAGGCGGATCTCCTCGGTACGGGGATACGGCAGGTCCACATCGATGATGCGGTGGACGCGGCCGGGCCTGGCGGCCATGACCACCACCCGGCTGGCCAGGTACACGGCCTCGTCGACGTCGTGCGTGATGAACAGTACGGTGCGCTTCTCGCGGCTCCAGGTCGCCAGCAGTTGGTCCTGCAACTGGACCCGGGTGAGGGCGTCGAGCGCCCCGAACGGTTCGTCCATGAGGAGGACTCGCGGATCCACCGCGTACGCTCGGGCGATGGCGCAGCGCTGCTTCATGCCGCCCGAGAGCGTCTTGGGCAGTGCGTCCGCGAAGTCCTCGAGCCCGACGAGAGCGATGGCCCGGTCGGCCCGGCGGTGTCGCTCCTCGGTGGGTACGGAGGCGAGCTTGAGGCCAAACTCCACGTTCTGACGTACCGTCAGCCATGGAAACAGGGCGTACTGCTGGAAGATCACACCCCGGTCGGGCCCGGGTCCGGTCACCGGCCTGCCGTCCACCAGTACCTGGCCCGAGCTGGGCTCCTGAAGTCCCGCCGCCATGCTCATCAGGGTGCTCTTGCCGCAGCCGGAGGGCCCGACGACGGTCACGAACTCCTGGTCGGCGATGTCGAGGGACACTCCGTCGAGGGCGGTGAAGTCGGTTCCCTTCAGCGGGAAGGTCTTCACCACGCCCTGAAAGCTGATCTTGTTCCTCATCCCGGCCCTGTCCTTCGCCCCGGCTGTGTTCCTCATCCCGGCCCTGTCGGTCATCGTCGTTCCTGCCAGCCGGTGAGCCGGCGTTCGGCGAGCAGCAGCAGCCGGTCCATGAGCAGCCCGAGCACACCGATGGTGATCACGGACACGAAGATGGTGTCCATCTCGAACCAGGTGGACGCCTTCTGCATCCGGTAGCCCAGTCCCTCCTGCGCGCCGATCATTTCGGCCGCGACCACCGTGGCCCAGGAGGCACCGAGTCCGATGCGCATGCCGACGAGGATGAACGGTGTGGCGGCCGGCACGACCACCTTGGCGAAGATGACCCGGTCCGAGGCGCCCAGGACCCTGGCGGCGTTGATGAGAGTGCGGTCCACGTCGATGACGCCCTGGAAGGAGGCGACGACGCAGGCCATGAAGGCGGCGAGGCAGATCACCGCGATTTTCGGGACCTCGCCGATGCCGAGCAGTACCACCGTCAGCGGGATGAGCGCGAGCGGCGGGATGGTGCGGAAGAACTGGATGTAGGGCTCGACCAGGGCGCGGACCGTCACGTACCAGCCCATCAGGAAGCCGACGGGCACGGCCAGGACCACACCGAGCGCGTAACCGAGGAAGACCCGGCGCAGGCTGGCGAGCGTGTCGGACGCCAGGGTGCCGTCGACGATCATGTCGCCCGCCTTGCGTGCCACGGCGACCGGCGTCGGCAGGTTCTCGACCAGGCCGAGCGCCGCCACCACCGCCCAGAGGAGGACGCCGGCCACCAGGGCGAGGACGTTGAGGGCGAGCGGCCGTCGGCGGGAGCGGCGCGCGGTACGCCGTGGGGGCTGTGCCACGGCGGTCTTCTCGGGAGGGACGATCACGGCCATGGGTGCCTCACTGGATTCACGCATGCTCCTCGGTGACGGGCTGCGGATAGCGGGAGAGCAGGGGGGATTCGTGGAGGACGAGGGCGATGCCGCCCAGCGCGCTGCCGGCTTCACCGAGGGTGGCGCGCCGTACTCGTACGCGGTCGCGGGCCAGCGGCATCACATGGGTGTGCAGGGCGCGCTCGACGGGCTCGATCAACGCGGCGCCCGCCTCGGCGAGTTCGCCGCCGATGACGATGACACCAGGGCCGACCGCATTGCACACGGCGGCCAGTACCGTGCCGACGGCGGTGCCCGCCCGCTCCAGTACGTCGTGTGCGTTCTTGTCGCCGGACGCGGCGGCGGCCAGGAACGCGGTGATGTCCTCGGCCCGGCCGCCGCCCGCCCGGTAGTGCTTCAGTACGGCGTCGACCGAGGCGACAGTCTCCAGGCAGCCCGTGCCGCCGCACTGGCACGGTGCGCCGTCGGGGTCGACGGTGACGTGCCCGAACTCGCCCGACATGCCGTACATCCCGCGGTGCAGTGAACCGCCGACGACCAGACCGCCGCCCACACCGTGGGACAGCCGTACGTACAGCACGTCCCCGCCGTCGGCGGCCGCGCCCCACACTGCCTCGGCGAGGGCGGCGAGCCGGGTGTTGTTGTCGAGCAGCACGGGCACGCCGAACCGCTTGTGGAGCAGCTTCGGCAGCCCGTCGAGGCTGCGCTCGCCGACATCCGCACCGCCTGCATTGGTACTGCCGGCATCGATGAGCGGCCCGACCACGCCGACCCCGATCGCGCTGAGCGAGCCGAGCTGGAGAGTGCCGCGCCGGAGTGTGCCGCGCCGCGGAGCACGGCCGGCGGGCGTATTGCGCGGGGTCGAGCCGTGGGAGGCGGCGTGGGAGGCGGTGTGATGAGCGGCGCCACCCGGGACGGGACCACCGAGTGAGCCGAGGAGGCGTTCGGCGATGTCGGCGCGCTGGTTCCAGGTGAGGCCGGGTGCGTGCGCCTCACTGGCGGAGCCGATCATCTCGTGGGCCACGTTGATCGCGGAGACATGGACGGCGCGGCGGGCGAAGTCGATGCCGATAGCCTCTCCGGCGTGGGGATTGAGGCTGAGCTTCTCGACCGGGCGGCCGCGCCTGCGCACCTCCGCCTGTGGGGTGGCGGCGACCACCGCACCGCCTTCCACGAGGCCGGCGACGATGTCGTACAGGGTGGTGCGGGACAGGCCGCTGTGCGCGCCGAGCTCGGCCCGGCTGAGCGGACCGTGCTTGCGGAGGAGGTCCAGCACGGACTGCTCGTGGCTCTTGCGCAGCCGTGTCAGGGGACCGTCGTGTGCCTGCATGCCGCACAGCATGGAGAGCCGCACGGTTTTTCGTCAATGAGCCGGAACAAAAAGGTTTTCGGGCCGTTACGGCGAGAACGGTACGTGTTCACCGCGTCGTTGCTGGGCTTTCCCGCTTCGGCGCGCTGCGGATACGGTGGGTGGTTGCAGATTTATGTTCACATCATTGACATAAACCTGGCGCGAGGCCGACCATTCCTCGCACGGCGCCGGTCGAGAACCCCCACACTCCGCCGTTCCGGCGCCCCGCCGCCCGGCCGCTCCCCCCGACCAGGACGACCGAACCGAAAGGCCCCCCCGTGCGCCCCAACATGCTGTTCCTCATGACCGACCAGCACCGCGTGGACACCCTCGGTGCCTACGGCAATCCGCACGTCCGCACCCCGCACCTGGACCGGCTCGCGGCCGAAGGCACCCGGTTCGACAGCTGCTACACCCCCACCGCGATCTGCACTCCGGCTCGCGCCAGCCTGCTCACGGGCGCCGCGCCCTTCCGCCACAAGCTGCTGGCCAACTACGAACGCAACGTCGGCTACCTGGAAGACCTCGCGGACGACCAGTTCACCTTCGCCGGACAACTGCGCGCTGAGGGCTACCGGCTGGGACTGCTGGGAAAGTGGCACGGCGGAGTACGACGCACCGCCGCCGATTACGGCTTCGAGGGCCCTGACCTGGCCGGCTGGCACAACCCCGTCGACCACCCCGACTACCTCGCCTACCTGGAGGAGCACGGGCTCCCGCCCTACCGCATCACCGACCCCGTACGCGGCACCACACCCAATGGAAGCCCCGGGAACCTCCTCGCCGCCCGGCTCCACCAGCCCGTCGAGGCCACCTTCGAGTACTACCTCGCCACCCGCACCATCGAAATGCTGCACCGCTGGACGGAAGAGGAGCGGGGCAGCGACGGCAGGCCCTTCTTTCTGGCGACCCACTTCTTCGGCCCGCACCTGCCGTACATCCTCCCCGACGAGTACTACGACATGTACGACCCCGAACTCGTCGAACTCCCCGCCTCCATCAGCGAGACGTTCGCCGCCAAGCCGCCGGTACAGAGCAACTACAGCCGACTGTGGGCCTTCGACACCATGCCTCTGGAGGAGAGCCGCAAGCTGATCGCGGTCTACTGGGGGTACGTCACCCTCATCGACCAGCAGATCGGTCGTATCCTCGACGCGATGCGGGAGCTCGGTCTGGACGACCGTACCGCGGTGTTCTTCACCGCCGACCACGGCGAATTCACCGGCGCCCACCGGCTGCACGACAAGGGCCCTGCGATGTACGAGGACATCTACCGGATACCCGGCATCCTGAAGGTCCCCGGCGGCCCCGCCGGCCAGGTACGCGACGAGTTCGTTTCGCTCACCGACTGCACCGCCACCATCCTCGATCTCGCCGGCAGCGACACCAAGCCGGCCGTGGACAGCCGCAGCCTGCTGCCGCTGGCCGCCGGTGAACGTCCCGACTGGCCGGAGCACCACCTCGCCGAGTTCCACGGCCACCACTTCCCGTACCCCCAGCGCATGCTGCGCACCCGCCGCTACAAGCTGGTGGTCAACCCGGAGTCGCACAACGAGCTGTACGACCTGCACACCGACCCCGACGAACTGCACAACCGTTATGAACATCCTGAACTGCGCGATGTGCGGGCCGAGTTGACCCGTACGCTCTACGACCTGCTACGCGAGCGGGGCGACAACTTCTTCCACTGGATGACACCGATGTACGACGTGGAGACCGACTACGACACCACGCTCTCGGCATTCGAGAACGAGCCCGACACCGCTGCCTCCGTGCCGGGGCCGGCGGGGGAGGAGCGCGCGTGAACCCTGCGGACTCCGAGACCGCGGCCCGCTCGTGCTGCGCACCGGCCCGTGGGCCGGCTGATGCGAGTGTGACGGCCGGCGCGGACGCGATGGCTGATGCCGTGGCGTCGCCCGGCACACGGGACGACGCGGCGCCGGCGTACCGCACCAGCATCGACCTGCCCGGCGGCACGTTCCGGATGGGCAACGAGGACGGCGATGCCAACGCCGGGGACGCCGAAGGGCCGGTACGCGAGGTCACCGTCGCCCCGTTCGCCGTGGACGCGTACGCCGTGACCAACGCACGCTTCGCCGCCTTCATCGCGGTCACCGGCCACCGTACCGACGCCGAACGCTTCGGCTGGAGCTATGTCTTCGCGAAGTTCCTGCCCGGGGCGTTGCGCAAGGTCTCACCGCGCCCGGACGCCACTCCGTGGTGGTGCGGCGTGGAGGGAGCCCGCTGGGACGCACCGGAGGGGCCCGGCAGCGGGCTGGAAGGACGCTGGGACCATCCGGTCGTCCACGTCAGCTGGGCGGACGCCGCCGCCTTCTGCGCGTGGGACGGCGGGCGCCTGCCGACCGAGGCGGAGTGGGAGTACGCGGCGCGCGGGGGGCTCGACCAGGCGCGTTACCCGTGGGGCGACGAACTCACCCCCGGCGGGTCCCACCGCTGCAACATCTGGCAGGGGACCTTCCCGGTGAAGAACACCGCGGACGACGGCTACGCCGGCACGGCTCCGGTACACGCCTACCCGCCCAACGGCTACGGACTGTTCAACGTCGCGGGCAACGTCTGGGAATGGACGGCCGACACCTGGCAATCGGACCGGTCGGGCCACTCGGGCCACTCGGGCCACTCGGGCCACTCGGACCGGTCGGATCAGTCAGGTCTGCGGGCGATGCGCGGCGGCTCGTACCTGTGCCACGCCTCGTACTGCAACCGCTACCGCGTCGCCGCGCGCACCGCCAACACCCCGGACAGCACCACAGGAAACCTCGGCTTCCGCGTGGTGCGCGCGCCCACGGACGACACCGCCCGGGGGGGGGGGGGGGGGGGGGGGGGGGGGGGCGGCCGGGGGGGGGGGGGGGGGGGCGGGCGGGGGGGGGGGGGGGTGGGGGCCCGGGGGGGGGGCGGGGGCCCCCCGGCGCCCACGGGCCGGGCCCGCCGTACGGCGGAGTGCCGTACG